>NZ_FUXJ01000036.1 GCF_900167045.1 Legionella maceachernii
ATGCCAACGTTAGTTGGGCCTTCCGCTGCGGGGGCAGTAAAGGTAATCGTACAGCTTGCCCCAATTGCAAGGCTCGCCCCACACGTCGTGCTTTGCACGCTGATGTTGCTGCCCCCTGGAATGGTTGCGGCCACATTCTCTGCCGGTTCTGGCGAGCCCATACTGTTGGTTACAGTGACTAACCCATTATTTCCCGCAACAAAATTTAAAGAAGACGGGTTCACCGTAATCGTAGCCCCTGTTGCAGGACCACGGGTAATGCGCAAAATATTGGCGCTACTGGGCCGATAACACTGATTCAGGTTTCCTTGTTGACAAACCACGGGGCCATCCGTAATCGGACTGCTTAACTGGCTACCGTTTATCTGTAAAGACAGTATGCAGGAATTTTTGCCTCTGAGAACAAAAGGATTGCCGCACACATTGAGCCCCGCGGTGATTTGCGTCACGCCACGAATGGGCTGCATGGCTAAGGTGTGTGGCCTGCTGGATTGATTGGTGACTCGGTATTGCACCATGGCCGTACCATTGGCAGGCACGGTAATCGTGGTGGGCATCAGTGGCTCAAAGGTCCACAATGGAGTCCCTGCACAAGCCGTTGTAATCATGAATCCTAACCACAAGAAAGCCAGTATTCTCTTTAAAAAAATTTTGTTGCTGTATCGTAGCATGACCTTTGTCCTTATGCGATGTAAGTCAAATTAAACAAAACCCCATTGGTGTAGAGGTGATTAAGGGCTAATCCCGTGTTTAGGCTCTGCCCCAAAGCACGACCCAGTTCGCTTTTACCCCAGTCGGCAAACTCATAACCAACCCCCAATTGCCAATGTTCGCTAATGGATTTTTGCACCCCAGCACCCAGCGTGTAGGTGAAAGCGGTTTTTGTGTGGTCTTCAAAGTTGTTATTAGGAAGCGCCTCAAAAATCAAAGGCGTATTCGTAAAATCATGAGCGCGGTTAAACCCCACCCCAAGACTTGCGCTCACCCAGGGCATGACCCAATAGCCTTTATCAAGCAACAGCTTGCCTTTTACTGCTACGCGAGAGTTTCGGACTTTGTAAAGGTAGCTGTAATTATCAAATTGAGGGTCGGCATCATCCCATATCACGCCCTGAAGTCTGGCATTGCCAGTAGTGGCAGCTGCCAATCCCAATTGCCCCAGCCATTGAGAAGTCAATTCTTTTTGTATGCCAACAAACAGTTCACCCGAGGCAATGGCATTAGTCGATTTTCTAGCCGCATAGGTCTTTTCAATCTCTGGCGCCAAATAAAAAGTCTGTGTCTCACCGCCTCTTGCCCAAACGGGCCCCGCGGCTATTGAAGCAACCCAGGTCCAGTCTTTGGAGGGAATAACAGGCCCCATGGTACCCGCAAATGCTGTGCTTCCCAGCACACTGACTGTTGCTATAGAAAGAAATAAACGATACTTCATAAGCGCTCCTTGCAAAGTAAAACGAGTCATTAAGTGAAAATAGTAACCAGTCAGCGGCAATCGATTGGAATAACAAGAGAATGAAGGCAGAAACGTACCCCATAGGATTTAAGAAGAGCAACGAGATGAAACAAGCCCCTAAGTAAAGGAAAGAAACACAATAAAATATAATGGAGTAAAATGAAAATAAGGAAAAATCTAGTGCTGATTGCTGATTGCTGATTGCTGATTGCTGATTGCTGATTGCTGATTGCTG
>NZ_FUXJ01000034.1 GCF_900167045.1 Legionella maceachernii
GCTCCTCACAAAGGGCTTAATATGATGTCTCCTAGACAGTTTTTAATGGCTGCTTTGAGGTAATTTTGCGGTCCGGTTTAATAGGGGCAACTCCAAAGCGTACTTGCTTGTGATTAAGCTGCTCGAAATAAAAGGACCAAATCTCGAACGTCCCTACGTCGACAGCCTTAATGGAACAAAAAAAGTAAAAAAACTTAAGGAATTAATGATACAGCATCAAGGAAGATCTTACAGGGTATTTTTTGCGTTTGATCCTGAGCGTCAGGCAGTTTTGCTATGTGGTGGAGATAAAACAGGAAATAAACGCTTTTATGACATTATGATTCCAATAGCAGAACAGGAATTTTTAAATCATTTGTCAGAAATAGAATAGCGAGGTATCTATCATGGCTAAACCATTATCAAAGCTCACTGAAAAAATTTCTAAAGAAGTTGATACCGCTGCAACAGCCAAAGCTGCTGAAATGTTAGCGGAAATGGATTTGGACGAGCTCAGGAAAGTATGTCATATCACACAAAATCAAGTTGCAGAGGTTCTTCAGATAACACAGCCTAGTGTCGCACAACTGGAAAAAAGAGATGACATTTATATTTCAACCTTGAGAAACTATTTATTTGCTTTGGGAGCGAAACTAGAGCTGGTAGCGTGCTTCCCTGACGGAAGAAAAGTATCTTTATCAGGATTTACTTATCTTAATTCCTCTAAATGAAATCTGCCTAAACATAAACATTAATCATAAGTCTCATGTTTAGTATTCAATGAATTACTGCAGAGGTCATAATAAGATTTAGAGAATACTTTGATACCAATTAATGTCAATTAATTACATTTCAAAACTGCTACCAAAAACGGTACCAAAATTATTTAAGGGTGTGGGATTCGTTATTTTTTGTTTTAACCACAGTAAAGGTTTTTGCTGCTAGGTCGACATTTTCTCATTTTAAGATGGCAGCTTCGTCTCTTCGTAAGCCTGTTATAAAAACTAATAATAAGTAATCGCGCGGACAATGTTGGTCAAATGATAAACTTCAGTAAGTTCCATTTTGGAACTCACTGCTAGACACTTTAATTTGGTACTTGCTGCGTACCAAATCTCAAAAAATTACATTTAAGTCTTATCGAGATTTAAAAAATAACGAGTCGCTTTAAGTTCGCCAGTTCGTTTAAGAATATTTTTTTTCACCAAATCATTCAAATCTCTGGTTGTTGTAGCGATAGGTGCGGCTGTTATATTCATATAATTTTTAGCACTTAAACCGCCTACAAACCCATCAGGCCCCGCATTAAATAATCTTAATAAAACCTTTTCTTGTCTTGGATTAATTTTACCTTCCGCTTCCTTTAAAATAATTGATTTCTTAATAATAAAATCAATATACAAAGAAGTACTTTGTTGCGCTTCTAGAGCGATATTAGCAAACCATGTCAACCAAGAGGTGATATCCAAGGTTTTGCTTGTTAATCCTAACTGTTGATAATATTCCTTTCGCTTTTTTAATAAAATTTTTGCCAATACCGTCATTACTGGTTTTGAAAATCCTTGAGATAAGGCTTTTTCTGCTATAGCTCGCCCTATTCTTCCATTTCCATCTTCAAAAGGATGGATACTCTCAAACCACAAATGGGCTATTCCTGCTCGGGTTAATGTGGGTAAAGGAGCTGAACCGGTGAGAGAACTCCGTTCAAACCAATCAATAAATTGATCCATTTCGGCCGGAACACGTATTGAGGGAGGCGCTTCAAAATGGATTTTTCGATTGTAATCAGGACCAGAAACAATTTGCATTGCTTCTTCATGTTTACGATATTGACCTATACTTTCTAAACGATGGCTATTACCCATTAAAAATTGATGCCATTCAAATAAAACCTGATGTGTTAGTGGACTAGAAATCGTTTGATATAAACTAACCATCATTTTAGCGATCCCACGCTCTGCCATGCTAGCTCTAGGAGATTCCGTAGACAATCCTAACTCTTTTTGTATAGACGATTGCACGCTATCTCTATTTAAATGCTCTCCTTCTATTTCTGAGCTATCCAAAGCATCTGTACACATTAAATCGATAAATAAATTTTGCTTACCTTCTTGAGATATATGTTGCGAAGAACCAATTAATAATACCCGCGTTCTCAGTAAAAGACTGTTCAAACACAACTAATTTATCGGAGTCCCAAGTAAAATTTGGCCAATCTTTAAGCTGCCAATTCCATTTCATGATTAATAACCTCGCTTTTTATTAATCACAATATAGCAGAATAATGATTAATAAAATATGGCTTTATTAATCACCTTTAGTTTCTTTAGAATTAATAAAATTAAATAATTGATTCTTTAGCGTCAGGGAAATTGCCATTTTACGAATTAAATTTTGTTTCAAATTTTCACATTGCAAAGCAATGTATATTGCGCCCTTAGAAAATTCTTTTCTTCGGGATCTAACGGTATTTTTTAAATTGATACTTTAAATATTGAGTTTTTGATTTTATAAAATAGTATAGTGACGTAAATATGATAGATGCTGAAACTGATGTGGTCAAACAAAATGTTACACCCCAGTTAAGCAACTTTCATTAAAAAATGGCTCTGTTTTTCAAATTGATTTGGGCTTAAATATCCCAAATATGAATGCAATCTGTGGCTGTTATAGAACATAGTGATGTAATTCAAAATATCCTGTTGAGCTTCCCATCGGGTTTGATAATTTCGCCATTGAACTCGTTCTTGCTTTAAACGTCCAAAGAAGCTTTCAATAACACTATTATCCAGCAATCTCCTCTTTTACTCATACTGCCAATATAACCTTTACTCGTTAATAAATTACGGTATTGGTAACTTGCGTACTGAGTTCCTCTATCTGAATGAATAACGAGTCCTGGTGATGGCTTTCGCTGCCAAATAGCCATATTCAGAGCATCACAGACTAATGTTGCTTTCATTCGAGAACCCATACTCCAGCCCACTATTTTTCTTGAAAATAAATCCATAACAACCGCTAAATAAAGCCAACCCTCCTGAGTCCAGACATAAGTAATATCGGATACGTAAGCTTTATTTGCTTCTTTAACATCAAATTGTCTATTTAAAACGTTTTCATAAACTGGTTGTTTATGGTTGCTATTTGTTGTCACTTTGTATTTCTTGCGATAACGAACAAAAACTTGCGCCTCTTTCATTAAATTTTGAGTTCGTCTTCTACCTATTGAATAACCTAATGCATTTAAAGCATTCTTCATCCTGCGGCTTCCATAACAATACTGGCTGGCTTCAGCTATTTTCTTCACCCACTCAATAACCTCTTGATGCTTAGGATTATCTGGTTTATTTCTCTGGCGTTGCTGGTAACTGTAATATCCATGCCGTGTAATGCCCAGGAGTTGGCACATTAAGCCAACTGGCCAGGTCTTCTTATTTTGGGCGACAAACGAATATTTTATTTCGTTTCTTGAGCAAAGAAGACCGCCGCCTTTTTTAAGATCTCCTTTTCCATCTTCAGGCGCTTATTTTCTTCCTGTAGGCGGCGTATTTCTAATTGCTCTGCAGTTAACTTGCCATTGCCTCGAAAGGCTTGGCTATCTTGCTCTCTGTGTTCTTTTATCCAACGGCTTAATAGCGCTTGAGCTATGTCTAAATTATTTGCTGCTTCCGTGACTCCATAGCCTTGTTCTAATACTAGGCTTATGGCATCCAATTTAAATTCTTTGGGGTATTTCTTTCTTAGCGTCATTACTTTCTCCAGTTAACTACATTATCTCTTAACTGGGGTGTA
>NZ_FUXJ01000031.1 GCF_900167045.1 Legionella maceachernii
TTGCTCTTTAGCAACCCTTGATTCTTCGCGCAATTGCTCAAGCGTCTTTTGCAGCCCAGACTTATCCTCTTTCTCGGTATCCAATGCCTTTTGCGTATCTTCTATCCGGCGTTGTAATTCCTGCTGCACCTGCTCATGGCTTTCCCGTGCTGAATCCAGTTCAGCACGTAATTTTTTTG
Source organism: Legionella maceachernii (assembly GCF_900167045.1). Lineage (GTDB taxonomy): Bacteria > Pseudomonadota > Gammaproteobacteria > Legionellales > Legionellaceae > Tatlockia > Tatlockia maceachernii. The sequence continues at coordinate 180 of NZ_FUXJ01000031.1, forward strand.
ATTGTTCATCTAATAATGCTAACTGCTCTTCGTAATGCTTGATCTGTCCCTTATATTTTGTATGACTACCAATTAATGCTTTAATCAACCCACTTACATCACTTGTCTGCCGAGTCAACTCTGTCATCACCTGCGAAAGATCAAGACGCGTTGTTTTAGTTTGTTCTTCCTCTTGCGCAAAAACTTCAGAGTATAATTGGGTATAAAACTCTTTTGCTCTCGATTCGGGTTGGGCGGCCTCTTTTAATTTTTCAAAAAGGAATTGTTTCGCTTCAGACGACAATGCCTTATTGTGCAATAGTCGACGTAGTGAAGGATTGAAGGGGTTTTCAGCCTGTTTAATCAACCATTCTTGATTCATTAAGAGAGCAACGATGCGTGCACGCTGTTGTTCCTCAGTGGCCTTTTTATAGTCGCTACAAATTGCATCCAATAATGACTCTGTTACTGCAAATTGCTGTGTAGGATTAGTTTGCGAATCTAAAAAATTTCTTAACGGATTAACTGGATGAGGATTACTCAATAAACGAACTAAGACCGTTGCACTTTCCTGCGGGATTATTTCTTTAAGGGTTACAATAAATTCGTTCAGGTAATCAAACTGGCGTTCTTCTATAATGTAATTTAATAGATTTTTTCCATTGTCGTCATTTTGGGTAAAAAACTGGACCCACTCGGAATCGGATAAATTTATTTCCTTCCCTAATTGGATCAATCGTGAAACGGCTGAAAAATTGCCATTTGCCGCAGCGATAGCCGCTGGATTTGGACTAACAGGTTGCTCTGGAATGAGGAATTTTTTACTGAGTTCAGGCTCTTCTTTTAAGGTATCCCACGCAATAATATCAGAAGTCGATTCGTTCTGTAGAAATAAGTGATAGGGAGACAGATCATCCGGCGGAAAAGCCATCCCTATTATTTCTTTAGCGGATAAGGGTAAGCTTGGATTTAATTCATTGTATTTTCTAAGTATTTCATTAAAGAATACTTTATTTCCCCATATAGCACACAGATGAAGTGCTTGATGAATCACCTTGTCATTTTTATTACCTGGTGGCAGGATGTGTAAAATAGCCGCAAGCTGGCCTGCATTGTTGTTACGTATGGCAATATGAAAGCAATTCGTAGCCCATTTAATATGAGGAACACCCTCAATACGGCCAGGCCCATATTCATCTAATAACAATCCAAATGCCTCTTCGGGAGTTGCTCCTGCGTTTTGTACTGCTTCAATGAGAGCATTGAACACTGAGGTCATTCCCTGTTCTGCAGCGTAATGCAGTAATGCCTCTTGTTTTACAAGCTCAATGAATGCAGGATTTTTTTGAGTCACTTTACTCAATAAAGTTAAAAGAATTTCTTCTTGTCCTTGTGCAATACATTCTTTTAATAGAGTACGTCCAGGTACGTGTTTTGCGAGAAAATTATCTTTAAAATCATGCTCGTCAAATGCTTTATCTAAAATCTCTGCCGCTTGTTTTTTTTGTGACATTGTGCTTGGGTAGGTGCACAATACACTTAATAAACTGTGTCCCGCTGTCTGTTGTAACAGATCATAAACTGAAAAAGTTTTTCCCTGCTCATCTTCTTTGAGAATGGATTGTAAAATCTCTAATTTTTGTTTAGATTGTTGATAAGTGATATCGTGTAGTTTTTCGTAATTTTGCAAGCACCGCTGTGCTAAATGGAGTTGTTCTGTTAATTGTTCCTTGGTTAGCCCTTCGCCACTCGCTACTGCTGTATGCACGGTGGTTAGTACCCGTCCTACCTCTTCGATAATTTGCACCTCAGGGCTTTCAGCGGATTTAACCTGTGCCTCGAGATCCTTTTTTAATTGCAAGAGTCGACGATACAGATGCATCGGTTCTCCCTCTCTTTGGTTAGAGGGAATGTACATAACCGCATCGGGTTTAGAATAGAATTCGCCACTTCTCATGTTTTCATCAGTGGCTAAATCATCGCCGCAGGCAAAAAACTGATTAAAATTTTTATTATTCACTACGGCCAGACCTAATGGTTCTTGTCCGTCTGCTTCTAAAATTCCAGGAACAATGTAATCAGAAACTGCTCGCCCTTTGACTAACGCAAAATAGGCTTGGCGATTACAAATACCAAACGTCATCGCGGTCAGAGCCCAATCATCCAAAGAAGGGTCATTAGCTACTAATTTAGTATTAAGCGCTGGCACCGGTTTACTGCCACCAACAGAGCGCAGTGTCCTTTCAGGGCCTAAAACTTTTGGGCTGATATAAGGGAGCGTACCATTGCGTTCGCCATGAAGGATTTCGAGTACTGGGTTAACGCCAAACGTGATATTGCCTTTTTCATCTTTAATGACGAAACGTCCGGAGGCATCCACACACTGGTTATCGTCAGACGTAAATTTAAGACCAGCGCCGAAAATTTCAGCAAATAAGCTTTCCACAGACGTTTCTTGTCCTTGGTATTGCCGAACAAACCCCCCTGTTGCCCAATCAATGTATTGAACTTGGTAACTTCCATCTTCATTTTGTTTATAAAGAAAATTTTCTGGCTTAATGTCATTATGCGAAAATTTCAAATGAGCTAATCGTGCTGATTCGGCCACAACCGCTTGCGATAATGCAATCATCTCTCTTAAATCATGCGCATTCTCTTCTTGTGCGAAGATCATTAGATCTCTTGGATCCTGAACCTCTTTTGTATATCGCCGTGTAGGATCATGATAAGCCATACTATTTTTAGCGTATTGATTTAATTTTTTATTCGCCGTGTCGGCAAACGTTTCACCTTTTGCTCGTGTTGTTAGAATACGGTATTGAACAGGCTTATGCGTCGCTCGATAGAGGCGGCCTTCTGGTCTGAGCTTATCATCAACAGTCCAAAGCCTCGCTCTTTCCGTTGCTTCAGAGGAATCTGCTTTCGTTGCTTTTAATAAATTCTGTAAAACATCAAACTCGATCCCAAAATGGGAATCATTTCGAGAGGAAAGACCTCTTGTCCGAGGATCAAGGCGGCTGGTCTTGGTAAAGGTGGGTTTTTCGGAAGGAATATACCCTTTTTTCAATGCCTTATTAAGACCTGTCAATAAATCTTCAACCTCTTTCACCGAGCTGTATTGTCCAACACCCAGCAATCTGGAGTGAGTGAAGAGCCGGTGTTTTTTCTTTCCTTCTCCAACATAAGCAGTGTCTAAACCTTCAAAAGGAGCAATGACTCCTCGACTTCCCCCGTAAGAAAAGACAAATTCTTCTTTTCCCGGCGGTTTAATCAACGAATAAGGAAGCTTCACATTCTTTAAATGGAGAATCACCTCTTTCTCTTCGCCAGAACGGTGACTAATTTTCACCGTGAGTGGAGAGGTATCGGAGTGTGGTATTTTGAAATGCACCTCCGCCATGGTCCATGGCCTAATTTCTCTGGCAATTTCCTTAATTGCTGAAAAATAAGCGGCTTGCTCTTCCTCTTTTAAAGCAGGTAGTCCTTGTTTTGTCCGTTCACTTAGACAAACCATTTCTTCAGCCATTAGCTGAATATCATTGTGTAGACGCTCGTAATCGGCTTCGGTCAGCTTCAGTGTCCCGGCCATTTCCAGGTACTCTTGATAGAATATTTCGGTAATTTTTTCTACCTTGACCGCTGTTTTTTCATCCGAAGCAAACGCCGCTTCTAAACGCATCAATTTTTCTTTTCGCTCTTGTGAAGAGGAGGCAAGTAATTTGGCTTTTTCAACAATCGGTTTAACGGGCACTGGTAATGCTTTTTCATCAAGCGTAGTTAATTGGTCAAACACGTGATCGACTTCGTTTTCGAGCCCTACAATTTTTAGAGCGATGCCGTATTTTCCGTCAGTGATGTTATCGAAGGCTTGCCTTATTTTTTCAGGAAATTCTATCTTTGCTTTGAGGTAGGGATAACAAAATTGTAATTCTAATAATTTAGATAAGAGTAATTGTTCACTGTTATTTAATTTTTTGTCGCTTACCCTGATGTTACTAATTGCAGTGACTTCTTTTTGTGCTACTTTTTCTTTAACTTTATTTAAGTCCTCAAGGTATTTTTTCCTCTGATCTTCTGGGATATGCAGGGAAATAATTTGCTTACCAATCTCCTCGAGCGTGTTTCCAGTAAAGGTATGACAAGCCATTTTTTCACTGATGGCATCCGAGCCAATAAGCATGGTGTAGGCCCCGGAACCAAAGCCTTTTTTCTCTACGATGTGATCGAGAAGTGCTCCTGCTATTGCTTGTGAATCTGCGGTTAATGCAAAAAGATGGACGCGTAATTTTCCAGATTCAGTAATCTCAACAATTGGTCTATCGAACTCATCCTCTAAACAATTTTTTATTAAATCGATGGCTGCTTCAATATCATTCCTTTCTTTAATAGGATTATGTCGATTTCCAGTCGGAAATAACGGTGCGGGAATATGGCCTCCGTTTGTGGTAATGACGTCTTTAATTTGAGTTAAGCTAAGGGATATTTCTTTCTTTTTTAGTGGGTTGAGATGATTAATTCTTTGTTCAAATCGCGTGAAATCATTAACCTTTACTGCTTCACGTTCTCCATTATTATTAATGTAATACAGCTCACGGGTATCGCTCCTTCTCTTCTGACCTTCGCTCTTTTTGATAAACAGGTAGCTATTTCGATAGTCCATGAGATTATCAGGTAACGCTGACATCAAATAGAGATTGCGCTCGAACTCGACGCGTCGATGAATGGCAGTTGCTAATGTAACCTCTAATTTCTGTTTGACTTGCGTCTTTTCCGCTGTCTCTTCCCTAGGTGCTTTCGCTCGTGAGTATTCTACCCTTTTATAAAACGGGGCACCGCTTAAAAGTTTAAATTGCCTATCGCGTTGAAGATAACGTCTTTCTGCTAATCCGGAGAAGAGATTGTTCACGACCTTACTTTCAGTAAAAATCTCCACATCCCTGATTTGTCCCCTTGCCCAAAATAAATCTCTTGCCGCATTTTTCTGAATTTTTAGCGCATATTCTCGCCGATCTTCTTGACCAAATCGCATTCGATTAAAGAGAAATTTTTTCTCGACCAAAACATCCATTTTTTCATCTTTGTCCCAATCGGTTGAGTCCGATATATTGAGCTTTTCTTCCACTTCAGCCAATAAATTAGCAATGGATTTTCCTTCTGTACTGCGATAATCACTTAGATTATCAAGAATGGATGAGGCGCCAACATCAGGCAACAGTTCGTTTAATGCGGAAAGAAATTTTTGGTATTCTGGGTAATTGGGTTCATGGCCTGAGGATAGAGCGACTTTCTTAGCTTTACTCCTGACCAACTCATAAACACCCATTTGAACTAACTTATGGCATTGGTCGCGTAATTGTTCGTCCTTCGCTGTATTGTAAAATAGGACTGCTTCCTTAATCATATCCAAAATGTTAGAAGAAAATAAAGTTTGCAGTTGCGATTCTTGTTCCGCTTGATCTAATTTAAACAGTACCTCGGTATACAAACGAGTTTGCAATGCTTTAATTTCAAAGGGCGCATCGGATAAGGTGTCTGCTAGATGACGAATATTACGAAACTTACTAGCAAAAGTCTTAATAAATTCTTCATCTTCAAGCGCTATTTTTTTCTCTTTACTAAGGCTTTCAACCCTCACTAATTCTTGGATAGAAACAATTTGACCAGCGATTAATTCGCATTTAGCTTCTTGTGCTTTCTTATAATTAGACAGGAGTTCATTGGCCTCTGAATTATCCGACATTGAATCGGGCAAAGCTTTCAAATCCGCTTGGATTTTCTCTAACTCTTTCAATAATTCATTGTAAGCATAGGAAAGTACAGTGTTTCGAATTAATTCCGCAGAATTATCTGAGAAATTGATGAGATTAATCCCATCAATAAATTTTTTGCAATAGGCCATCCAGAAAGCTCCAATCCAGCTTTTTTCATTATCTTTAATTTTATCTATTAATTCTTAAGATAAACTTAATCATTAACTCTAAAAGTATAGTTGCTCTACCTTATTTCGTGCTGAATGAGATGAACAACACATCAATTCCTGTTAAATAGTTTGCGAAATAGTATTGTTCTTTCCTCGCTCTTTCGCCTGATAAAGTAACTTATCTAATAAGGCTAATATCCTTTTTGTTTCATCTTTATTACTTGGTTTTATACAAATGATGCCAATACTTAATGTTATATTTTTATGTGGATTAACTTTTGAAAACTCTAAGCGTATTTTTTCACAAAAATCTCTTATTTCGTCCATATCCATGTTCGCTAAAATTGCAGCGAATTCATCCCCTCCTAAGCGGACTAATATATCGTTTGTCCGTCGTATCATTTTTTTTAATACTGTGGCGATTAAAATGAGGTATTCATCACCGTAAGGATGGCCATAAGTATCATTAATAAATTTAAAATTATCGATATCGATGAGAATAAGACTTAGAGGATATTTGTTCCGTTTTGCCCTTTGGATTTCACGTTGTAAACAATTATCAAAGTAACGTCTATTGTACAAACCAGTTAAAGGATCAGTAATTGATAGAATTCGTATTTCTTCATTAGAAACTTCTAATTTTTTATTAGAAAAAGATAACTGCTTGATTAATGAATCTTTTTGGCCACTTAACTGGAAAACTTTATTAATCAACTTATTATTGAGTTTAGCTGCAGTAGCAACCATGATGACAAACAATAAAAACATGGTTGCTAAAATTGCTCTGTCCAAATTCAATACAGCGTAATTATACAAAATTACAGGTATAAACATGGGTAGCAAATAAGCATAATAAGCAGGTAAGTAAGGGGCCAGAGACGCAGCTGCACCGGCTGACATACCTCCAAAAATCAGGATAATTATTGTCTCGTGAATAACCGAGATATAAGGAAGAAAAAGAGCGTAACTTGCGCCCCAAGTAAGTCCCATAAGTAATGTGAGTACTAAAAAAATAAGCACTGATACACCGTTATTGCTGCGGTAATCCTCCCTATTGAGCACGTGCTTGCTGTAGATCCACCTTAGCGTACTCACTAAGACGATGCTTAGAAACCACAATAAAATAAGAGACCTTGGAACTTTCTGAAAAAATAAATCAAAAGAGAGCAATCCCGCAATCAAGACATTAAAAGGGATCGAGCGTAGCGAATTGTCTAGCAGTAACTGATAGCTCTCAGAGTGTAGTACTTCTTGCCTTAACCACTTCATTATGTTTTTTAATCCATGATCTCCCTATTCATAGTATAATCCATTGAATGATCAAATTTTGATCCTAATGATTGTTACAAATTCGCTGTGAATTATCAAGAAGTTATCTAATCAATTTTCTTCCATTTTTAGCAATAAGCTTGATCAACCTGTTCGATTTCGGTTAATTCGATGCGATTTATTTTTTAATATTGACAAAAAATTTGGCAATATGATTTTTGAAAGCGAGATAAAAAAAACAAGCTAAACTTTAAATGGGGAAGTAAAATTGCTGAAATTAATAGGATGTTTCTACTCGTTCAGCTTGGATGTTAAGTTATGTCGGATCAAATCGAACAGTTCTTTAGTTCAAGCGCTTATGCAGTTATTGGTGCATCAACAGACAGAAAAAAATTTGGTAATAAAGTACTGCGTTGTTATTTGCAACATTATAAAACCGTTTACCCTGTCAACCCTAGGGCAGGATTTATTGAAGGTTTAATCTGCAAGAATAACATCAATGATTTGCCAAAGACTGTAAAAAGTATCTCTATCGTTACCCCACCCTCTGTCACCGAAAAAATTGTAGAGCAAGCTATAAAGAAAGGAATAAAAAACATTTGGATGCAACCGGGAGCGGACAGTGAAGCTGCTATCAAAAATTGTATTGAACACCATGTCAACATCATTGCTCAAGGCCCATGCATTTTAGTAGAGCTTGGTTTTGTAGAGTAATAAGGAAATCTCAAAAGGTCGTAAGTTGGGTCTACCAACCTACTTTAAATAGCTTGCACGTGAAGGCAAGAAAAGAGATTGAAATAAGTGATACTCCAGACGAAAAGCACTCTTATTTTTTTATACAGGTCTCATTAAATTTATCTGCAAACTCATCCAACTGGATTTGCTTGAATTGAGACGTTCCTGCAGTGGCATAAGAAGTGAATAATTGATTAAAACAAGCCTGATAAGCCCCTTGCTCGGGCATCTCTGAGCTCTCTTTTAAGTTCTGAAAATTGACATATTTTAGCTGGGGTTGAGTACCTAAAGTCACTTGATAAAAAGCCTTTGCAACACAACAAACAGCGCAAGCAGCCAAGTCCTCGTAAGCTTTTAAATGGGGAAAAGGAGTTTTTGAGAGGGCAATCAAATCATAAGCGGTGAGATTCACGCTAAAATGAAGCTTATTATTTATCTCCGAAACGGCTTGTACACCGCCATTACAACGATCTCCACCTGCTATATCTTGAATTTCAAGAGTATCTGGATTTTTTCTCTTCACTAAATAGATTGTAGAAAATTCTCCACTACCTCCCCCACTATTAATTGTGTAAAGCCAATACTGACCTTTCCCAGCCTTAAAAATTTTATAATAACTGTAGCCCTCTGCTGCATTTTGCGCATCTGAATTTTGCCAGTTGTAGCCAATGTAGCCTTTCGCAATGAGATGATTATTTTGTCCTTTCACGACATACTTTTCTTTCGTAAAACCGCAATTTTTTAAACTAATCCTTTTTGAATCATTTTCTCTATCAAAAAAACACAATGCATCAATGGGTTTACTATTGTACATGAGATCAACCGGAACAGTTGCAAAAACGACTCCTCCGGATAAAGACAGGATTGCGCTAAAAGAGCATAATTTAGTATTCATATTTTTTCCTTAATAAAGCAAGTCTTTTTTTATTCGATAAAATAGTATCCCTTTTGCATAGATAATCAAATTTACAATCCTATACCCTCATCTTTGGCGTGTATAAATAGTTAAGGAAAAGGAGAGGCTAATTTTACAGATAAATTAACGATAAAATTCATTTATTTCATTAAAAAATTCCTCAGGAACAATGCATTATACCTTCATTTTTATTATAAAAATAAATAAGTTAGATAAAAAATAAACTCTAAATTTGGCCCATCAAATAAGTAATTTTTAATCCCAAAAAAAATTTTTTTTCTACGCTATAATTAGATGGATGGATTATGCATCACAATAATGCATCATGAAATAAGGAGATTTATATGAAGATTAAATCAACAGTAGCCGGGTTAGTGGTTGCTGCTACTATGTTAGCAGTAGGACCAAGCCAAGCGGCGGTATGTACAACCTCGACATGTGGAGCATGGGCAGTACCAGCATCATTCTCAGGAACGGGCTGGAGTATGGTTCCCTGTGGAGCGGTTATCCAACCAGCTGTAACCTGGCAGCAATATACTAGCGGGCGTTATGCTCCACCAGTAACCGGAAGGAATACAATATTCCTAGGACTATAATTTCAGTATAGGAGTAACAAAGGTTTCTGTGGAACAAATGCCGAGAGTATCCTTGGTTGTTTAAGTGGATGATTCTTCTGGCTTTATTCCACAGAACCTGTCCTCTTGAGCACCTCAATCTCTTGAATTGATTTTAGGCTTTTAAAAGCCCCGTCAGGTCAACTGACAGAGCTTTTAATTGACACCTTATTTTTACTTAGCTGCCGCTGCTTTCTTTTCTTTTTCTTTGGCAATTACAGCTTCAGAGACACTGCTTGGACAAGGAGCATAGTGAGAGAATTCCATTGAGAATTGTCCCCGACCTGAGGTAAGCGTGCGCAGCGTACTGATGTAACCAAACATTTCTGAAAGAGGAACGTCAGCCTTAATGCGAACACCAGCTGCACTGGGTTCTTGCCCCAAGATCATGCCGCGACGGCGGTTTAAGTCACCAATCACATTCCCCACATCATCTTCGGTACTGTAAACGTCGACTTTCATAATGGGTTCAAGCAATTGAGGGCCGGCTTTGGGTATGGATTGTCGAAAAGCCCCTTTTGCAGCAATTTCAAACGCAATTGCTGAGGAATCCACAGGATGGTAAGCACCGTCAGTAAGATTAACAACAACATCCAATACCGGGAAACCTGCTAAAGTACCTGTGCCCATCATTGAGCGGAACCCTTTCTCAATTGCCGGAAAGAATTCTTTAGGCACATTTCCACCCACAACAGAGGAAATGAAAGTGAAGCCACTGTTGGGTTCTCCGGGAGAAATAGTGTAATCAATTTTCCCGTATTGCCCAGCACCACCTGATTGTTTCTTATGGGTGTAGCTATCTTGAATTGACTTGGTTATGGTTTCGCGATAAGCAACCTGTGGTTGACCTACTATTAATTCCACGTCATATGTACGTTTCAGAATATCCACTTTAATATCAAGATGTAACTCACCCATACCGCGAAGAATGGTTTCACCTGAATCTTCATCCGTTTCTACCCTAAACGTAGGATCTTCCGCAACCATCTTACCAATAGCAATGCTCATTTTTTCCGTGGCACCCTTGTCTTTTGGCGTAACGGCAATAGAGATCACTGGCTCAGGGAAAACCATCGCTTCCAGTGTACACTCGTGATTAGGATCACAAAGCGTGTGTCCGGTTCGAACGTTTTTCATGCCGATGATAGCTATAATGTCGCCTGCTTCAGCACTTTGCAATTCATTACGCTCATTGGCCTGCATCTCAACCATACGGCCGACTCGTTCCGTTTTACCCGTAAAGGAGTTAAGGATAGTATCCCCTTTATTTAGTTTACCTGAATAGATACGTATAAAGGTTAGAGCGCCAAAACGATCATCCATGATTTTAAATGCCAAGGCGCGGAATGGCTCATCAGGAGAAACGATCGCGAATTGACCGTTTGGCTCACCTTCAGCATTGGTCAAAGGTTGAGGGTTCACTTCATGAGGAGCAGGCAAATAGTCAACCACGGCATCCAATAAGAGCTGCATCCCTTTATTTTTAAAGGCTGAACCGCAATAAGTCGGGAAGAAGGCCAATTCAAGGGTACCTTTACGAATACAACGCTTAATGTCTTCTATTGAAGGCTCTTCGCCCTCTAAGTAAGCCATCAGCAAATCATCGTCCATTTCAAGGGCCGTTTCAATCAATTGGGCACGATACATTTCAACATCGTCAACCATATCGGCGGGTACATCCGTAATATTGTAATTTTCTGGCTGGCCCGTTTCGTCCCAAACATAGGCTTTGCGGGTTAATAAATCGACCACACCGACAAAACTGTCTTCAAAGCCAATAGGCAAAGTCATAATTAATGGATTTGCGCCCAATACTTTTTTGATTTGCTCGGTGACTTTCAAGAAATTCGCGCCGACACGATCAAGTTTGTTTACGAAGATCAAACGAGATACTTTTGAATTGTTTGCATAGCGCCAGTTTGTTTCTGATTGCGGTTCAACGCCACCAGAACCACAGAATACACCAATGCCGCCATCGAGAACCTTCAGTGAACGATACACCTCTACCGTAAAGTCTACGTGGCCTGGGGTATCGATGATGTTGAAACGCGTGCCTTTCCAGAAACAACTTACTGCTGCTGACTGGATGGTAATACCGCGCTCTGCTTCCTGCTCCATGAAATCGGTTGTTGATGCACCTTCATGAACTTCACCCATTTTATGGATTCTACCTGTAAGCTTAAGAATACGCTCAGTAGTGGTGGTTTTTCCGGCATCGACGTGAGCGAAGATACCAATGTTTCTGTAAAGGTTTAAGTCAGTCATAGCACTCTTATAAAGTTAATGGATAATAATGAATAAAAAATTGTCACATATTGTACAGGATTTTATCCTGATTTGCAGCAGAATTTATTTCATTAGGCTTTTTTTTATGATTATTTTCGTTTCGTTTACAAAAATAGTCGTGCTTGATTCATCAAAGATGAAATCCTTGAGCTAGGGACTTATAAAAAGGGGTCAAGCAACTTTTCAAAAGCTGCCTGACGGTTGAGATGAAAGAGGTCAGTTGGACATTCCAAGACTACAGATTACACTTAAGACGATTTAAATTCGCTCCTGCAGAGTCAACCACTGATGTTGGTGAGAATAAAATATAGTGATTATGAGAGTGAGGATGCTCCAGAGAACTTTTAAGTTCTTTTTGAAAATCTTTTAAATCACTTAGCTTTATTTTTTTTCCTGAATCAACTAAATCTTGAAATTCTTTAGCATCGGGATTTGCATAAAGCTCTCCCACTTCCGCCCAAAGTTTCTTTGAAACTGATGCCCTTAACTCTTTCCATACGGGAGTCAAATCAAATTTCAGAGACGAAAATAACCGTACTGACTTACGGAATTCCTCGAGGCTTTTTGGTTGAGTAAATTGTGAAAGGTATTCATTAGCAACCTGCTTAACAATCTGATCCCGTCTCCCTTCAATAGCCACATTCAGAGCTTGTTCCATAGGAATAAAATCACGTTGAGTTTCTTGATAAACAAAAATTTCACCGGTCTCAAATTTGTAAAACCATCCGTGTATGGCTAAATCACCCGAAGCAATTTTTTCTGCAACAATAGGATAAGTTTTCAAATGCTCAATCTGAACAAGGATATTCTGCTTAATAACCTCTTCTACTTTTATCTCTTTTTTTTCTGCTAATTTCTCTAATACCGCAGAGGAATGAGTGAGCCATGATGCGACTGTAGGCAATTGCTTTTTTAGGTCTGGTGTGATTAATCCTTTCATTGCGCCACAATCAGAATGCCCACAAAGAATAATATTTTTTACCTTAAGAGCGTTGACTGCGTATTCAATTGCACCAGCCTCACTTGAGATGGCAGTTGTTTCATGAGGTGGAATAATATTGCCCACATTACGTATAACAAACATTTCACCTGGCGCTGTATCGGTGAATAAACTGGGTACAATTCGTGAGTCTGCACAAGTAATAAATAAAATATCCGGATATTGTCCTCGACTTAACATCTCAAAAATACCCTGCATGTCTTTAAACTTTTCCTGATTAAATTTGCGAACACCAAGAATGAGCTTAATCAGCATCGTTTTTGCCTCCCTATTACAAACTAGGCAAAAAATACCCTATTATTTCATAATCATCAAGAGATATTTCAAATACGTTAAGAAAATTCCAGTTCATTAGGCATGACTTTCCTTGCTTTTAAAATTACAGTGTGTAAAATACCATCAATCTAATAAATAATTTATCTTGTGTCGCACAGAAGACCGAGATAGTGGAGGGCTGGTAACTTAAGAAAATTCTGAATCAATAAGCAAGCTATTGTTGAATTAGATATTTTTTAAGTTAATCAGTTTCCATCGAGCCTTAGGACATTTTTCCTCTCTATAAGTTCCCTAAGTTTTAAAACTGATTCACGAATATCCCCAACAGCCAATTGCCCCTATTAAAAGAATTGAAGGGCGTCGTCTTGCTTATTCCTTACTTAGGTGCCTTCAATCCCCATTGAAAGCAAGCTTAACTTTTTAAAAGCAGGTGACTTATGAGTTCCAATGGAAAGACGATAGACAATGTGCAAGTACAACTTGAGGCAATAAGGCAAGCAAGACATAAACGCTATGTCGGAGAACAAACCGCAGAAACGGCAAAACAATTATTAAGCTTCCTTGAGGGAATTAATGAAACCTTAATCCAGTACAGTTTTCCTTCGGATAGGAAAATTGATTTATTTGCCTCACAGCAATGCCATGACCAATACATTTGCGCATTAATTGACATGAGCTCAAAACTGAAAGCCTTTACAGCAAGCTATGAGGAATTAAAGGGTTATGAGATGCAATGTGTGATTTCCGCAATCGCCTCAACTCATGAAAGCGATGACACGATGGAATTAAAAAGAACACTCGTTTCGCTTGCACAACGAATCACGCTCTTAGGACAAGAAGTTGAGCTATTGCTCTCAGAGCAAGTCAATGCTCGGGACAACGAGAGAAGAGCGCTGGATGAAAGCATTATCTCTAAAACCAACTCCGTTAAAGAGAATATCAACTACCTGTTTTCCATGATTAAAAGGGCGGAAGTAGAAGCCGATACGCAGGATTTTATTTCCACAGTGACAGAGTCAGTGGCTCAAGAAGAGAC
>NZ_FUXJ01000030.1 GCF_900167045.1 Legionella maceachernii
AAATTGATTGTTAATCTGCATTCCCCAATTGCTATGGATGAGGGATTACGTTTTGCAATCCGCGAAGGTGGCCGCACCGTTGGTGCTGGTGTTGTGGCTAAGATCATTGAATAATGGATCAGTTGGTGTGAGGTTTTTTTAAACTTCACACCGAACTATATGTTTAGGCCAGTAGCTCAATTGGCAGAGCGGCGGTCTCCAAAACCGCAGGTTGGGGGTTCGATTCCCTCCTGGCCTGCCAACTACTAGATAATTATGAAGAATTCGAATAATTCCAAAATGAACTTTAAAGATTTTTCTTTGTGGATTGGCATTCTGCTAATCACAATTTTAGCCTTTTTAGGAACTTACTATTATAATTTTTCAGGGCCCATAAAAGCCCTTATCTGGATAGGTTGGTTTGTTGTAGCTGCATTACAAGGGTTTTTTACTACTCAAGGAAAACAAGTTTTTGAGTTTGCAAAAGAAGCAAAAATTGAATTGCAAAAGGTAGTTTGGCCCACGCGTCAGGAAACCATTCAAACCACATCAATCGTTATGGCTATGGTTACAATTACCGGATTTGTTCTTTGGGGAATTGATTCTGGGATGATGTGGATAATCGCTAAATTAACACGTTTAGGTTGATATTACGGTGGAAGAACAGAAAACTAAACAATGGTACGTCGTTCATGCCTATTCAGGTTATGAAAATTTCGTTATGCGTGAAATCAAATCGCGTGCGGAACACCACCACTTAGAGCAAAAAATTGGTGAAGTAGTCGTTCCATCTGAGGAAGTTGTCGAAATGCGCGCCGGACAGAAGAGGAAAAGTACAAGAAAATTTTTCCCAGGTTATGTGCTTGTAAATATGATCATGGATGATGAAACATGGCATATGATTCGTGCAATACCTCGGGTGTTAGGATTCATTGGCGGGACCAGCCAAACGCCTACGCCTATTTCGGACAAAGAAGCGCGGGCTATTTTGCAGCGCGTCGAAGATGGTGTTACTAAGCCAAAACCAAAAATCCTGTTTGAGCCAGGCGAAGTGGTTCGTGTCAAGGATGGTCCATTTGTCGATTTCAACGGCGTTGTAGAAGAGGTCAATTATGAAAAGAACAGGCTTAGAGTGGCAGTTCTTATATTTGGCCGCTCAACACCTGTTGAACTCGAATTTAGTCAAGTAGAAAAGACTTAATGATTTTGTTTGTGTGTAACCCAGGGGAGCTTAAGTAATTCTCTTGATTGTTTCTTCATCAAGTAATGAAAGGGCGATATAACCCGTAAGGAGTAATTATGGCTAAAAAAGTAGAAGCATATATAAAGCTACAAATTCCAGCTGGAAAAGCCAATCCAAGTCCACCTGTTGGACCTGCTTTGGGTCAGCGTGGTGTAAATATTATGGAATTTTGTAAAGCTTTTAACGCTGCAACACAAGGTTTGGAAGCAGGATTAGCTACACCGGTTGTAATAACCGTGTACTCTGATCGCAGCTTTACGTTCATTACCAAAACACCTCCTGCCTCTGTTTTACTTAAAAAAGCTGCAGGTATTCAAAGTGGCAGCGGTAATCCTAACACTAAGAAAGTGGCGAAACTGAACCGTGCTCAGCTTGAAGAAATTGCCAAAATTAAAGAACCCGATCTCACCGCCGCCGACTTGGCAGCAGCAGTTCGTACTATCGCTGGAACTGCACGGAGTATGGGTATCGAAGTTGAAGGTTTGGAGTAAGGGGTTACTATGGCTAAGTTAAGTAAAAAACAACAGAAAATTCGTGAAAGAATTAAGCCCAATCACTTATATAGCGCTACAGAAGCTATTGCTATCTTAAAAGAATTTGCTAGTCCCAAGTTCAAAGAAAGCATTGATATAAGTGTTAATTTAGGCGTAGATCCACGTAAATCTGATCAGGTAGTGCGAACTTCCACTAACCTTCCTAAAGGTACGGGAAAAACGGTTCGGGTTGCTGTTTTTGCTCAAGGCGAAAATGCAACAAAGGCAAAAAATGCTGGTGCAGATCTTGTCGGATTTGAAGATCTTGCAGAGCAAATTAAGGCCGGTGAGATGAACTTTGATGTTGTCATTGCCACTCCTGATGCAATGCGTATTGTGGGTCAATTAGGCCAGATCTTAGGACCACGCGGGTTAATGCCTAATCCTAAAGTTGGTACTGTAACGACGAATGTTGAAGCAGCGATATCCGATGCTAAGTCAGGACAAGTCCGATATAGAACCGACAAAAACGGTATTATTCATTGTTCCGTGGGCAAAATAGATTTTTCTGCAGAAGATCTCGTTGAAAATATAACTGCTCTAATGCTTGATCTGAAAAAAGCAAAACCTGCTTCTGCGAAGGGTGTCTATTTCAAGAAAATTTCACTTTCATCGACAATGGGACCTGGATTGCCTATTGATATTGCTACAATACCCGTGTAATATATATCGCCCTTTAAATCGCTTTCACGGCATAGACTTGGTTCGATGCCGTCGAAGACCGCAGGTGCTCAATGCTTAATATCCTGCGCAGACGGTGAACCGGCTCCGGGATCTCTCAGAGACGGCACCATAACTGTCAAATCCCTAGGATTTGCACAACTAAGGAGGTCAGTAACGTGACGTTAACTTTAGCTGCAAAAAAAGCCGTTGTTGAAGAGGTAACTGCGGTTGCTTCTAAGGCTATTTCGGCAGTCGTTGCTGATTATCGTGGCTTAACTGTGAATCAAATGACTCAGCTGCGCAATGCTGCACGCAAATCAGGTGTTTATTTACGAGTAGTACCTAATACGCTTACTCGTAGAGCATTCGAAGACACTGAATTTTCCTGCTTGAGCGATAAGCTAGTCGGTCCTTTATTTATTGCTCTGTCGATGGAAGCTCCCAGCGATGCAGCAAGAATGTTAAAGGAATTCGTAAAAACATTTGATAAGCTTGAAATCAAAGCATTAGCCGTTGGCGGAAAGACTTATGAAGCCAATCAGCTTGAAGCCATCGCCAGCTTGCCAACCCGCGACGAAGCATTGGCTAAATTAATGTTTGTGATGAGAGCGCCAATTGAGAAATTTGTTCGTACACTTGCAGAACCGCATGCCAAACTGGTTAGAACGGTCGCTGCGATTAAGGACAAAAAATAACATAAGCCACATAATCTTAATTTTAATTTTTAATCTAGGAGCTAGAAATGGCTGTATCTAAAAATGAGATCCTCGAGACGATTGCTAACATGACCGTGATGGAAGTGGTAGAGCTTATCGAAGCGATGGAAGAAAAATTCAATGTATCAGCTGCTGCTGCCGCAGTGGCTGTTGCTGCGCCTGCTGCTGGTGGTGCTGCTGCCGCTGCAGAAGAAAAAACTGAATTCGACGTTGTAATGACAAGCTTTGGCTCTAACAAAGTTGGCGTTATTAAAGCAATTCGCGAGATTACTGGTTTAGGCTTAAAAGAAGCTAAAGATCTAGTAGAAGGTGCTCCTGCAAGTGTTAAAGAAGGTGTATCTAAAGACGAAGCTGCTGAAATGAAGAAGAAACTTGAAGAAGCCGGCGCTACTGTCGAAGTTAAGTAATACTGTTGTTGTTTGTATAAAGACCCAGCCCATGGTTACATGGCTGGGTTTGTGTGTTTGATGTCATCAATAATTTACAGAGGAATCACCATGGCAATTGCAGAAGCTAAACCTCATCAATACTCGCATGCTGAGAAAAAACGATTTCGCAAAAGCTTTGGTAAACAAGCTGATATAATGGATATTCCAAATCTGCTTGAAATCCAGCTAAAATCATATAGAGATTTTTTACAAACTGATTCAAAAGAGAGTGAGCAGCAAAAGACAGGCTTGCATGCTGCTTTTTCATCTGTTTTCCCAATAGAAAGCTTCTCTGGTAATGCCAGACTTGAATACGTTAGTTATAAATTAGGTGAGCCTGCTTTTGATGTGCGGGAATGTAAACTCCGTGGTTTAACCTATTCTGCGCCTTTGCGCGTCAAAATTAGATTAGTTGTATTTGATAAAGACGCTGCTGGTGAACCGAAACCCATTAAAGATATTCGTGAACAGGACGTGTTCATGGGTGAGATTCCATTGATGACTGATGTCGGTACTTTCGTGATTAATGGTACGGAGCGAGTTGTTGTATCCCAATTACACCGCTCTCCTGGGGTTATATTTGAACATGATCGTGGCAAGACCCACTCATCAGGTAAGTTGCTCTATTCCGCACGCATAATCCCTTACCGTGGTTCATGGCTTGATTTTGAATTTGATCCGAAAGATTGCGTGTTTGTGCGCATCGATCGAAGACGTAAGCTCCCTGTCAGTATTCTATTACGCGCGCTCGGCTATGAGACAGAGAACATTCTTGCAGAATTTTTTGAAACAACGACTTGTCAATTACGCAATGGTGAATTCCATATTAATCTTATCCCATCCCGGTTACGCGGTGAAATTGCCTCTTTTGATATTGTTGCTCCGGAAACCGGAGAGCTGATTGTCGAGCAAGGTCGACGAATCACCGCTCGCCATATTAAATTAATGGAAAAGAGCAACATGCAAGATCTTGTTGTTCCTCACGATTATCTCGTTGGCAAAATATTGGCAAAGCATATCGTTAATACCGAAACGGGTGAAGTGCTTGCACAAGCAAACGACGAAGTAACTGCTGAATTACTCAACCAATTGGCTGAGCATGGTATTCTTAGTTTTGAAATGATTTATACCAATGATTTAGATCATGGCTCATATATCTCCGATACGTTGAAGATCGATCCGACCACAAGCCAGCTTGAAGCCTTGGTGGAAATTTATCGCATGATGCGCCCTGGTGAGCCGCCAACTAAAGAAGCGGCGGAAGGGCTATTTAAAAATCTGTTTTTTGCAGAAGATCGTTATGATTTATCTGCCGTAGGGCGAATGAAATTCAATCGTCGGGTGGGTCGTAAAGAAGATACCGGCCCAGGAACGCTGACTAAAGAAGATATTCTTTCGGTTATTAAAACGCTCATTGATATTCGAAACGGTATCGGAATGGTTGATGATATTGACCATTTAGGTAATCGCCGTGTACGCTCTGTAGGTGAGATGGCTGAAAATCAATTTCGGGTTGGATTGGTGAGAGTTGAGCGCGCCGTTAAAGAGCGGTTAAGTCTTGTAGAGTCTGAAAATTTAATGCCTCAGGATTTAATTAATGCCAAACCAGTCTCTGCCGCAGTGAAAGAGTTCTTTGGATCTAGCCAGTTATCGCAGTTTATGGATCAAGTTAACCCACTTTCTGGAGTCACTCATAAACGACGTGTTTCTGCACTTGGCCCAGGTGGCTTAACCCGAGAACGTGCTGGCTTTGAAGTGCGTGACGTGCATACGACACACTATGGCCGTGTCTGTCCTATTGAAACTCCGGAAGGTCCGAACATCGGATTAATCAACTCCCTATCCGTTTACGCAAGAACTAATGAATATGGGTTTATTGAGACACCGTGTAGAAAAGTAGTTGATGGGCGAGTCACAGATGAAATCGAATATCTATCAGCCATTGAGGAAGTTGATCAATATATTGCTCAATCTAATGTGGCCGTTGACGAAAATGGAAAAATCCTAGCTGACTTGGTACCGTGCCGGCATCAGAATGAGTTTTCACTAACTACCCCCGACAACATTAACTATATGGATGTCTCACCAAAACAGATCGTATCTGTTGCGGCGTCACTTATTCCTTTCCTGGAGCATGACGACGCCAACCGTGCATTGATGGGTTCAAACATGCAACGCCAAGCAGTTCCAACATTGCGATCTGAAAAGCCATTGGTTGGAACCGGTATGGAGCGCACGGTAGCATCAGACTCTGGTGTTTCGGTGGTGGCAAAGCGAGGCGGAGTAATCGATCTAGTTGATGCTTCTCGCATCGTTGTCCGTGTGAATGATGACGAAACCACGGCTGGAGAAACCGGAGTTGATATTTATAATCTAACAAAATATTTCCGCTCCAACCAAGATACTTGTATTAATCAAAGGCCAATTGTTTCTAAAGGTGATCGTATCCAACGTGGTGATATCCTTGCCGACGGTCCGTGTACGGACATGGGTGAATTAGCTTTAGGTCAAAACCTGCTTGTCGCTTTCATGCCCTGGAATGGTTATAACTTCGAGGACTCTATACTTATTTCTGAGCGCATTGTCCAAGAAGATCGATTTACTACTATTCATATCGAAGAGCTGACTTGCATCGCTAGAGACACAAAATTAGGTACAGAGGAAATCACTTCAGATATTCCCAATGTCGGTGAGGCTGCTCTGGCAAATTTGGATGAGTCAGGTGTCGTTTATATCGGTGCCGAAGTTGGCGCTGGCGATATTTTAGTTGGAAAAGTCACGCCCAAGGGAGAAACTCAGCTCACCCCAGAAGAAAAATTGCTGAGAGCGATTTTTGGTGAGAAAGCATCCGATGTTAAAGATTCATCTTTACGTGTTCCATCCGGAATGAACGGTACGGTAATCGACGTGCAAGTCTTTACTCGTGATGGTTTAGAGAAAGACGAGCGAGCTAAGAGTATTGAGGAAGAACATCTTGCACGTGTACGAAAAGATTTAATCGATGAGCGACGTATCCGTGAAGAAGATATTTACCACCGTTTGCATAATCTCCTGTTGAACAAAATTGCTACTGGTGGTCCCAACAGCATTAAACCAGGATCTAAAATCACTGCTGAATACCTAGAAAAGGTAGGCAGAGAAAAATGGTTTGATATTCGTGTGGATGATGAGCAAGTAAGTCAGCAGACAGAGCAATTGTCCAAGCAGTTAGAGCTCTTGGGTAAAGAAATGGAAAAGCGTTTTAACGATAGCCGCAAGAAAATAATTCAAGGTGATGATCTGGCGCCCGGTGTGTTGAAAATAGTGAAGGTCTACCTTGCGGTTAAACGTAGAATCCAGCCTGGTGATAAGATGGCTGGCCGACACGGTAACAAAGGGGTAATTTCAATCGTTGTTCCGGTTGAAGATATGCCTCATATGGAAGATGGTACTGCAGTGGATATTGTCCTTAACCCCTTAGGCGTGCCTTCACGGATGAATATTGGACAAGTGCTAGAAACACATCTTGGCTTAGCAGCAAAAGGATTAGGCCAAAGAATAACAGAGCTTCTAGATAGCCAACGTGCAGTGTCAGAGACAAGGGAATTTCTGAAGAAAATCTACAACCATGATGGGCAAGAACGGGTAAATCTAGATAGCCTTAATGACGATGAGCTTTTAGTTCTAGCGAATAATCTGCGAAATGGTGTTCCCATGGCAACTCCTGTTTTTGATGGAGCTAGTGAAGCAGAGATTAAATCCATGCTGGAGTTAGCGGGTATGAGACCCGATGGTAAGACCATTTTGTATGACGGTCGAACTGGAAAGCCATTCGATAATCCGGTAACCGTAGGATATATGTACATGCTCAAACTTAACCATTTGGTTGATGATAAAATGCATGCTCGGTCTACCGGGTCCTATAGCTTGGTTACTCAACAACCACTTGGCGGTAAAGCGCAATTTGGGGGCCAACGTTTCGGAGAGATGGAGGTGTGGGCACTGGAAGCTTATGGTGCTGCCTATACGTTGCAAGAAATGTTAACAGTTAAATCAGATGATGTCGGAGGACGAACAAAGATATATAAAAATATCGTTGATGGAGATCATCGTATGGATCCGGGTATGCCAGAATCTTTCAATGTATTGCTGAAGGAGATAAGGGCATTAGGTATTGATATCGAACTGGAACACGATTAAACGTTCAGCGATTAATTTTCTGACAATTTTTTTGGAGGCATAGACTTGGCTAATCTAAGCAACGACCCAATGAGAAAAGCGCCTATAATGAGTGATTTGCTAGGTATTCTCAAGCAACAAGGCCAGAGTGAAGAGTTTGATGCAATTAAAATCGCACTTGCTTCACCTGATTTAATTCGTTCATGGTCTTATGGTGAAGTTAAAAAACCTGAAACGATTAACTATCGTACATTTAAGCCCGAGCGAGACGGTTTATTTTGTGCTAAAACATTCGGACCTATTAAGGATTATGAGTGTTTATGCGGTAAATATAAACGGCTTAAACATCGAGGCGTTATTTGTGAGAAATGTGGTGTAGAACTGGCATTAGCGAAAGTGCGTCGTGAACGTATGGGACACATTGAGCTTGCTAGTCCTGTAGCGCACATATGGTTCTTAAAATCACTTCCTTCCCGTATAGGACTACTGCTTGATATGACTTTGCGCGATATCGAGAGAGTTCTCTATTTTGAAGCTTTCGTGGTGGTTGATCCGGGCATGACTGAACTTGAGCGTGGTCAACTGCTCAATGATGAAGCTTACCTTGATGCTATGGAACAATACGGTGATGAATTTGATGCTCGCATGGGCGCAGAAGCAATCCGAGATTTATTGCGTCAAATAGAACTTGAAGAAGAGATTAAATCATTACGTGAAGAGTTACCAACAACTAATTCTGAAACGAAAATTAAAAAAATCACGAAGCGATTAAAACTACTCGAGGCCTTTTACGAATCCGGAAATAAGCCTGAATGGATGATTATGGATGTCTTACCGGTTCTTCCTCCCGATTTGCGCCCATTAGTTCCACTTGATGGTGGACGTTTTGCTACTTCAGACTTAAATGATTTATATCGCCGGGTAATTAATCGTAACAATCGTCTAAAGAGGCTGCTGGATCTAAACGCGCCTGATATTATTGTGCGTAACGAAAAGCGTATGTTGCAAGAATCCGTTGACGCACTGCTTGATAACGGCCGTCGAGGTCGCGCTATAACGGGTACAAATAAACGTCCTCTTAAGTCATTGGCCGACATGATTAAGGGTAAGCAAGGTCGATTCAGGCAAAATCTTTTAGGTAAGCGTGTAGACTACTCAGGGCGTTCGGTTATTGTGGTAGGCCCCACTCTGCGCTTGCATCAATGTGGATTGCCTAAAAAAATGGCACTTGAACTGTTTAAACCCTTTATATTCAGCAAATTAGAGTTCAGGGGTCTTGCTACAACAATTAAAGCAGCGAAGAAGATGGTAGAAAGGGAAGATCCAGTTGTTTGGGATATTCTTGATGATGTCATTCGCGAACATCCAATCCTTCTGAACCGTGCACCAACGCTTCATAGACTTGGTATTCAGGCTTTCGAACCTGTGCTCATCGAAGGAAAAGCAATTCAACTGCATCCTTTAGTTTGTACTGCTTACAATGCGGACTTTGACGGAGACCAAATGGCTGTGCATGTGCCATTAACTCTGGAAGCCCAGCTAGAAGCGCGTTCACTGATGATGTCGACCAATAACATACTGTCTCCAGCAAGTGGCGAACCTATTATTGTGCCCAGCCAGGACGTGGTATTAGGTCTTTATTACCTTACCCGTGAGCGCATTAATGCACCGGGCGAAGGTAAAATATTTGCAAGTGCACAGGAAGCCCAGAATTTTTATGAGGCAGGTTACGTTGATATTCATGCGAAAGTAAAAATTCGCATGCCCAAGGAAAATGGTGAAGACAGCCAAGGATACGAATTGGTTGAAACAACCATTGGACGTGCAATACTTTCGGATATTCTGCCAAAAGGAATGCCATTTGCGTCAATTAATAGAGCAATGACTAAAAAAGCCATTTCGAAAGTTCTTGATACGTGTTATCGAAAATTTGGTTTAAAAGAAACTGTTATTTTTGCTGACCAACTCATGTATACAGGCTTTAAATACGCAACTCGCGCTGGCGCTTCAATTGGTATTGAAGATATGGAAATACCGGATGATAAGGCAACTATTATTGAGCAAGCTGATAACGAAGTGCGTGAAATTGAAGCTCAGTACCGTTCAGGTCTGGTAACGAATGGTGAGCGCTACAATAAAGTTATCGATATCTGGTCACGCACCAATGAGATGGTCGCTAAATCGATGATGAGCAAGATAGCGACAGAAGAAGTTATCGATCGCAATGGTAATGTATCTCGCCAAGAATCATTTAACCCGATCTTTATGATGGCCGATTCTGGCGCACGGGGTTCTGCAGCTCAGATTAGACAGCTAGCAGGAATGCGAGGTTTGATGGCTGCTCCTGATGGTTCTATTATTGAAACGCCAATTACGGCAAACTTCCGTGAAGGGCTTAACGTATTCCAGTATTTTATTTCAACTCACGGTGCGCGGAAGGGTCTTGCCGATACAGCACTAAAAACAGCAAACTCCGGATACTTAACTCGCCGCTTGGTCGATGTGGCTCAGGATGTTGTTATAACTGAAGATGATTGTGGTACGGAATATGGCATACTGATGCAACCTTTAATCGAGGGTGGAGATATTGTCGAACCTTTGCATGAGCGTGTTCTTGGCCGTGTGGTTGCAAAAGACGTTTACATTCCTAACCAAGATGATCCTATTGTAGTAGCAGGGACATTACTGGATGAGGATTGGGTAGAAAAATTAGAGAAATTTGGTGTTGACCAAGTGCTTGTCCGCTCTCCAATTACCTGTGAAACACGTTTCGGTCTTTGTGCAAAGTGTTATGGTCGAGATCTAGCTCGAGGACATATCGCCAATACTGGAGAAGCTGTTGGCATCATTGCAGCTCAGTCAATCGGGGAACCCGGTACTCAGCTAACAATGCGTACTTTCCATATTGGTGGAGCCGCATCGAGAGCCACTGCAGCGAATAATATCCAAATTAAAAATAAGGGTGTCATTCGTCTGCATAATATCAAGACTGTGACACATGAGAATAACAATCTCGTTGCTGTATCGCGTTCAGGTGAAGTATCGATTGTTGATGATTTTGGGCGCGAGCGCGAGCGTTATAAATTACCCTATGGTGCTGTACTGACTGTGCATGATAATCAATCAGTAGAAGCCGGACAGATTATTGCTACCTGGGATCCTCATACTCACCCAGTGATTTCAGAAGTAAGCGGTAAATTGAAATTTGTTGATCTCATTGAAGGTTTAACAATGAATCGGCAAACGGATGAGCTCACAGGGCTTAGCAACATTGTTGTCATTGATGCTAAACAACGCAGCTCTGCAGGCAGAGATATGCGCCCAATGGTAAAACTGGTCTCTGATGATGGGGAGGACATTTTCCTAGCGGGCACGAATGTTCCAGCTCAATACTACTTGCCAGTGGACGCAATCATTAATTTTGAAGACGGAAGCGCTGTAGGGGTAGGGGATGTTATTGCACGTATTCCGCAAGAGCGCTCTAAAACTCGCGATATTACAGGGGGTCTACCTCGTGTAGCTGACTTATTCGAAGCAAGAAAGCCAAAAGATGCAGCGGTGATGGCAGAAATTTCAGGGCTAGTGAACTTCGGTAAGGAAACAAAGGGTAAGAGACGCCTCATTATTACCGCTTCAGAGAATCAAGCTCATGAGGAATTAATTCCAAAATGGCGCCATATTTCGGTCTTCGAGGGAGAGCACGTAGAACGCGGAGAGGTAATTGCAGATGGTCCATTGAATCCGCATGATATCTTGCGATTGCTCGGTGTAGGAGCATTAGCAAATTACATTGTTAACGAAGTACAAGATGTATATCGCTTACAAGGTGTGAAAATCAATGATAAGCACATCGAAGTTATTGTGCGCCAAATGCTACGCAAGCGTGTGATTACCTTTGCTGGTGATTCGAAATTCCTGGTTGGGGAACAAATCGAAGAAAGTATGATGTTGCAAGAAAATGATAAATTGATTGCAGAAGGTAAGCAGCCTGCACAAGGCACGCCAATTCTTCTGGGAATCACTAAAGCCTCTCTGGCAACGGAGTCATTCATTTCTGCTGCATCATTCCAGGAAACAACTCGTGTTCTCACTGAAGCAGCAGTAAGTGGCAAAGTGGATGAATTGCGAGGTCTAAAGGAAAATGTGATGGTTGGCCGCCTAATTCCTGCGGGAACAGGGTACGCCTATCATCAAGGCAGAAAGGCAAAACGTGCTAAAGCCACAGGGACGGAGCCAAGTGCGCATACGGTTACAGCCAGTGATGTGGAGCATGCATTAAGTGAAGCGCTTAATGCTGAAGATAACCATGATCATTGATACGATTCTGAATACCAACAGGTTTAAACTTGACAAACCTGTTGGACCTATATAGAATCCGGCCTCCTTATGCATTCGAAAATAAATACTAGTGAAAGTTCGGAGTTAAGAATAAATGGCTACTATTAATCAGTTAGTAAGAAAGCCTCGTGTGGACGCAAAGAAAAAATCTAACGTCCCAGCATTAGAATCATGCCCACAAAGACGAGGTGTTTGTACACGCGTGTACACTACAACACCTAAAAAGCCTAACTCAGCAATGCGTAAGGTCGCTCGTGTGCGTCTAACAAATGGCTTCGAGGTAACATCTTATATAGGCGGCGAAGGCCATAATCTACAGGAGCACTCTGTAGTGTTGATTCGTGGCGGTCGTGTTAAAGATTTACCGGGTGTTCGTTACCATACCGTACGCGGAAGCCTAGATACTTCTGGAGTGAACGATCGTAAACAAGGCCGTTCAAAATATGGTACTAAGAAACCTAAAGACAAGAAATAATTGATTGTAGGAAATAGAAATGCCAAGAAGAAGAGAAGTCCCCAAACGTGAAATTCTGCCTGATCCAAAGCATCATAGCGAATTACTTGCAAAGTTCATTAATGTGCTGATGGTAAGCGGAAAAAAATCAACCGCTGAAAAGATTGTTTATGGTGCGTTAGATCTCCTCAACGAGCGCATCAAAAAAACTAAAAAAGGCGATGAAGACTCAGGTGAGCATGGAGGAACCGGTGGTGCTGGTTCAGCTTTGCGCTATTTTGAGGAAGCACTCGACAACGTACGTCCAAGTGTTGAAGTACGCTCAAGAAGAGTGGGCGGTGCAACGTACCAAGTCCCCGTTGAGGTTAGAACTGATCGCAGTATTGCATTAGGTATGCGTTGGATAGTTCAGGCGGCTCGATCCCGTGGCGAAAAAGGCATGATGTTGCGTCTGGCGGGTGAGTTAACTGATGCGTTTGAAAGCAAAGGTTCTGCCGTTAAAAAGCGTGAAGATACACACAAAATGGCTAAAGCTAACCAAGCGTTTGCACATTTTAGATGGAATTAGTGGAGAGAGGTTAGTCGTGTCTACTGCATTAGAACTATATAGAAATATCGGCATTGCCGCACACGTCGACGCAGGGAAAACTACTACTACCGAACGTGTTCTATTCTATACAGGTGTATCGCACAAAATTGGTGAAGTACATGACGGTGCTGCTACGATGGACTGGATGGTCCAGGAGCAGGAACGCGGTATCACCATTACTTCTGCAGCAACGACATGCTTCTGGTCAGGAATGGATAAGAATTTTCCATTGCATCGCATTAATATTATCGATACACCTGGCCACGTCGACTTCATGATTGAAGTAGAACGTTCATTGCGTGTATTAGACGGTGCAATAGTAGTATTCGATTCGGTGTCTGGTGTCGAACCACAATCAGAAACTGTATGGCGTCAAGCAGATAAATACGGCGTTCCGCGTATCGTGTTTGTTAATAAGATGGATAGAATGGGCGCAAATTTTTTGCGCGTTGTTAGCCAAATTAAACAACGGCTTGGGTCAAATCCTGTTGTTCTCCAATTACCTATTGGTGCCGAAGAGACTTTTAATGGGGTAGTTGACCTTATCAAAATGAAAGCTATTCATTGGGATGAGGATTCAAAAGGCATGACTTTCAGCTATGGCGAAATTCCTGCCGACATGAAAGCGCATTGCGAAGAGCTTCGTGCAAAAATTATCGAAGCTGCAGCAGAAGTCTCTGAAGAGCTAATGGAAAAATATCTGGAAGGCGGAGAATTTACCGAAGCAGAAATTAAGAAAGCCCTACGCCAACGCACAATCAATAATGAGATTGTTCCAGTTTTTTGTGGGTCTGCTTTCAAAAACAAGGGAGTACAGGCAGTATTGGATGGAGTCATTGAATATTTGCCTTCTCCTCTAGATATTCCTGCCATTCGTGGTGTTGATGAAGATGGAAACGAAATCCATCGTAAGACCTCTTATGAGGAACCCTTCTCTGCATTGGCTTTTAAAATTGCTACAGACCCATTCGTTGGGACATTGACGTACTTCCGCGCATATTCTGGGATTTTAAAAAGCGGTGATACGGTGTACAACCCAGTCAAAGGAAAGAAGGAGAGAATTGGTCGTTTGCTACAAATGCATGCTAATTCCCGAGAAGAAATTAAAGAAGTCAAAGCGGGGGATATTGCTGCCGCTGTGGGTTTAAAAACAGTAACTACAGGTGACACGCTTTGTGACACGAACCATGTTGTTACGCTTGAGCGTATGGATTTTCCTGATCCTGTTATTGCAGTTGCAGTAGAACCTAAAACAAAAGCTGACCAGGAAAAAATGTCTATTGCACTTGGTAAGTTGGCGCAAGAGGATCCTTCTTTTCGCGTTCATACTGATGAGGAGTCCGGTCAAACCATTATCCAAGGCATGGGTGAGTTACACCTAGAAATTATTGTTGACCGTATGAAGCGTGAGTTTAACGTTGAAGCGAATGTTGGTAAACCACAAGTAGCTTATCGCGAAACATTAAAACAAGTTGTAGAACAAGAAGGTAAATTTGTTCGTCAATCTGGCGGACGTGGCCAATATGGTCATGTTTGGCTAAAAATTGAACCTCAGGAACCAGGTGCTGGTTATGAGTTCATTAATGCAATCGTTGGCGGTGTAATCCCCAAAGAATACATTCCTGCGGTTGATAAAGGTGTACAAGAGCAGATGCAAAATGGTGTTATCGCTGGTTATCCAGTTGTTGATGTCAAGGTAACGTTGTTTGATGGATCCTTCCATGAAGTCGATTCTAGCGAAATGGCATTCAAGATTGCTGGTTCAATGGGCTTCAAGCAAGGTGCTCTCAAAGCAAAACCGGTGCTGCTTGAACCTATTATGAGCGTTGAGGTTGTTACTCCCGAAGATTATATGGGTGACGTAATGGGCGATCTCAATCGTAGAAGAGGTTTAGTTCAAGGCATGGAAGATTCTCCTGCTGGTAAAATTGTTCGCGCAGAAGTTCCTCTCGCGGAAATGTTTGGCTATGCAACCGATTTACGTTCGGCGACGCAGGGCCGAGCTACTTACTCAATGGAGTTTGCTAAATATGCAGAAGCACCAACAAACATTGCTGAAGCAATTATTAAGAAACAATAAAAGTTGATGAGGTTATAGAAATGGCGAAGGAAAAGTTTGAGCGAAAGAAGCCGCACGTTAATGTGGGTACGATTGGTCACGTGGATCATGGGAAGACGACGTTAACGGCAGCGATTACGACGATAATGGCGAAGAAGTACGGTGGGATAGCGAAAGCATACGATCAGATTGATGCGGCCCCGGAAGAAAGAGAGCGAGGGATAACGATATCGACGGCCCACGTAGAGTACGAATCAGCGAATCGTCACTATGCACACGTTGATTGTCCAGGCCACGCGGATTATGTGAAGAACATGATCACAGGAGCGGCGCAAATGGACGGTGCGATTTTAGTTGTATCAGCTGCGGATGGCCCGATGCCACAAAC
>NZ_FUXJ01000029.1 GCF_900167045.1 Legionella maceachernii
TCCTTCGC
This sequence comes from Legionella maceachernii, assembly GCF_900167045.1. Lineage (GTDB taxonomy): Bacteria > Pseudomonadota > Gammaproteobacteria > Legionellales > Legionellaceae > Tatlockia > Tatlockia maceachernii. The sequence goes on from NZ_FUXJ01000029.1 coordinate 9, forward strand.
GTTGCTCAGGATGACGGTGGTGTTGTCGTCCCGAACGTAGTGAGGGATCTCCTTGGTGGGTTATTGCCAAGAGTTGGGAGGTCCTTCGCGTTGCTCAGGATGACGGTGGTGTTGTCGTCCTGAGCGTAGTGAGGGATCTCCTTGGTGGAGTTATTGCCAAGAGCTGGGGGGTCCTTCGCTTTGCTCAGGATGACAGTGGTGTTGTCGTCCTGAGCGAAGCGGAGGATCTCCTTGATGGGGGGTTGTTATTTATTCGGCCTAAAAGCCATCAAAGTAAAAAGTGTATTGGTTTTATAGCAATCCAAATAGCGAAAACCCGCAGGTTCTACTGATTTTTGCCATTCTTTGATAGTTCGTTGCCTCCCACCCAACAAAGCCATCATGACAATATCCATGGTTTTATTTGGGTGGGGAAGATCATCTTCGGGGAGAACTTGTTCAGCGATAAACAAAATCGCTTCTTTAGGGATCTGCTTGCAGCAGTTGTTTAAAATCTGAAGCATCAAGTCATCATTGAAATCATGAAGTACCCCTTTAAAAATATAGGCTTCCGCTTTAGGTACATGAGCAAGGAAATCGCCTGAGACGAGCTGCACTTGAGAGGGAAAATCGGTAGTGTCAAGTTGCTCAATCACCGCAGGGGTATCAAATAAGCTGATTTGCAAATGGGGATAGTTTTTTGCTAATGCTTTAACCAATCCTCCCCGGCCACCGCCGAGATCAATCATGGTTGAAAACGCGGAAAAATCGTACGCTTGAGCAATCGCGTCATCATCAAAAGTGGAGAGTTTAGCCATGCCTTTATCAAAATTGCCTTGCTTTTCGGGATGCTTACTGAGGTAGCTAAAAAAATCATCGCCATGCTGCAAGGTGAAAGACGAAACGCCTGTTTTTAAGCTTAAATCAAGGCAAGAAAAAGCTTGCCACCAACTCTCATCAACCATGCACAGCACAGCGCGAATTGAATTGGGTGCATCATCACGAAGGGGAACTGATAATTCAGTTAACGAATACGTGTCATTTTCATGTTTAAAGATAGCGTAAGCGCTGAGAAAACGGAGCAAGCGATTTAATAATTCTGGGTTTGTATCGGTCATTTGCGCTAAGTCATTGACTTTCATCGGCTTGAATGACATATGGTTAGCAAGGCCAAGCTTTGCTACAGTATGAATAGCTCGAGAAACAACATACCAACGTGACATGATCGCTAACTGGATGTGCGGTGGTTCTTGATTCGCTTGCATGTTGAATCCTTGAATGAATAGTTTATAGTTCATGCTAACTTGAAAATTAAAATAATGAAACAGATGAAATTTTTCCTATTAGACTTTACTGAACCCAAAAAAATGGTTGCCAGTTTTATTTTTGTATTCGCTCTTTTTGCCTTTTTATGGGAAATAATTTCAGCTTTTCGTACCACTGAGCCCGTACAAATAGCGATTCAACCTACAAAAATGACACCTCAGAAAAATGAGCTCAATGCCAGTTCTGCTCTTTTTGTTACGGCATTATTCGGTGATTACGTGCCTGCCAATTTATCCGAGGCAGAAATTAAACAATCGATGTTGGATGTACAAGTTGTTGGCATTATGTATTCAGGTAACGAAAATGAATCGCAAGTGATCATCCGCAGCAATAACGGGGAAGAAAAGTATTATGTGGTCGGTGATACATTACCCGGAGGTGCTGTAATTAAGCATATTTCTGCGCAAAATGTTGTTGTTTTGCATAATGGTTCGCTTGAGAGTTTAAGTTTACCTAAAAATGAATTACTCTTCGATAGTCCGGCGAAGCCGTTGATTGGGGAATAAAAACACATGTACTTTATGTTGCGATTGGCCTTGCTGATTTTTCTAACGTTGCCTGAAGTTGCCTGTGTCATTAGAGATGCCAATTTAAGAGAAGGTATAGCCTGTTTTCACGTGCAGAACTATCGCGATGCGTTCATTCATTTAAAGCCTGAAGCAGACCGAGGACAGCCAGACGCGCAATACGCGGTAGGCTACATGTATTATTATGGCCAAGGTGTCACTGAAAACCGCGAACAAGCCTGGCTTTGGATTAAGCGCGCGGCTGCAGCTGGTCAACCTGATGCCATCGAAGCGATTAAAATTCTAAAACAACCTCCCAAACCTAATGCCTCTAAAGATCCTTTAGACAAACTAATCTATGAAAATGTGCCTGGTGAATACTAGGCTTAATATTTTGTGCATAGCCAAATTGGCATGAACAAGATGGTTTGTAGAGAATTAACTAGCTGTTTTAAAAGATAATTTTATCCGTAAAAAAAGAGTGCTTGCAATATTAGGCTGATTAATGGATAATTTGGTCTTTATTTGTACTTTTTAGGTGCTTTATGTTGTTTGAATTTATAAGGAATGACGTAGGAAATATCGAGTTTATTTTTACTTTTGTAACGACTTCACACTTGAATAAAATTATTCAAGATTTTAGCGATAAGGTCTACAATGATGTCGGAAGAGGTGTCATCCGATTGACTTCTATTTCTCAAATGAAACAATTAGTTACACAAGTTCAATCCATTGAGACTTCTCAAAATTGTACGATAGAAGAATTATTCAATGAGCGCTTCCTTGGAACCGAGATAGAAAACAAGATAACAAGTGAGCAACAATCATATTTAACTACTCAATGCCCCCGATTAGTCTTTGATTATAGTTTTACGTGGCGAGTATCTTTTGATGACACTCAACAGGCTAGTGTTGCTTTGGATATTCTTACTGGCCTTATGGCAGGTAAGGATGAATTGTCTGAAGAAGCTGTGCGCCAATTGAATGAATACAGACAACCTTGGCCTCACTATGGCGACCCATCTTGGCCTAATTCGCTTGAGAACGCTGTCTTTAGCTGGCTTAAAGGCGAGTTTGATGAGCTCCCTGGCTATGATGAAGAAACTATTGCTACTGCAGCAGGAGAGGACCTGACTGCTTCTGAATTCTTCGAAATAGTCCTTAGTGTATTTAATCATGGATTTGCGACAACAAAACCTGGTCTTTCGCAGAAAGAGCTTGAAAAAATGAATCTCTATAGTAATATCCGGCTTAGTCGCAATCCTTCGGAAATGGAATGCCAAATCCTTGCCAATTTAGCAAAGCTTAACGATGGGCAGTCTATTTATGCGATTGGCAAAGCATTAGTAAAGGAAAATATTGAGCTTGCCGTTCTATTTTTACAGAATGTTAGACCCGATGATCCAAATTATCGCGATGCCATGAGCGAATGTTTCCATTTTCTAAGAGCCGAAGGGCGATTTAAAGACGCGGCTTATTTCGCAAAACAAAGCCGAGAAGACTTTGGTGTCTTCGATGAAAAAGGTAATGAAATAAATCCTGAAACTTACTTAGGCAAGTTGGAAGAAGCAGTAATCGCTGAGGAGCAGCAATTACTAGAAGAGGCAGGTGTGGCTGAAGATCAACCAGGCATTCCCAGAGTGAAGCCAACTCCCTATAAGTACAGTGAATTAACTGCTATCCATGGTTTAAATAAACAAAGCCCTAGCATGAGTAGCCCAGCAGAAGAAGAGAATCTCGACCCTGATTATTTGTTTAAGCTGTTTAACCTCAAATAGGTTCGTTTGACTCTCCAGCGAGAATAACTTTTTGATTATTGCCAAAGGAATGGCTTCTTTAAGAACTCGAAGCACTAATAATCAACGAGATCATGTAACAGACATAAACCAGTACTAAAATGCCTCCATGCCAACGAGAAAGTTTTTTCTTATTGTAATAATTAATCCATAAAAGGATCAAAGTAGTGATGAACATGGCGGGGATATCACGCCACAATACCGCATGGCTAATCGGTGCAGGATGGATAAGGCTGGGGAAAATCATGACAGCCAGCAAGTTAAACATGTTTGAACCCAAGATGTTGCCAATAGCAATATCATCAGCACCTTTCGCTGCAGCAACAATCGAAGTAATTAACTCAGGTAAGCAGGTGCCTATGGCCACAATGGTTAATCCCATGAATAAATCGCTCACGCCCAGCCAATGGCCCAGGGTAATGCAGCTATTGACTAAATAACGTGAACTAATCGGTAAGACGATAATGCCTAAAATGAGGCTGGCAAGATGGAGTTTGAACGATCGTTTACGCAAGTTGGCGTTTTTAAATTCGACGGTGAGTTGCCTTTGGGAACGATGTTGTCGCGTCATAAAAATAAAATAAAGAATTAATGCAACACAAGCTAATAGAAATAGGGAGCCATCCAAAACATTGAGATAGCCATTTAGCATGATGGAATAAGTGAACAACATGACTAAAAAAAGCAAAGGAAATTCGCGGTGAAAAAGAGTTGGCTGAATTTTCAGTGGCTTTAGCAGGGCTGTTAAACCCAAAACTAAGCCGATATTAGCAATGTTAGTCCCTATCGCGTTACCAATAGCAATGTCGTTGAACCCCTCTAGGGAAGCACTGATCGCCACCATGATTTCGGGAGTAGAAGTTCCCAAAGCGACTAAAGTCAAGCCCACTAAAAGAGGTGGAAGATTGTAATGTAAGGCAACTCCTGATGCACCTGAAACCAGATGATTTGCAGACCATAACAAGGCAATAAGACTTAATATGAGAGTGACTATAATCATAATGCCCATATCTTTAATGATGAATAGAGTAGGATAATACTGGATTTAGCTTTTAATACAACAAAAAACTAAGGCGAATCATTAAAACACCTTAAGGCTTATTTTATGTTCAAATTATTTACAATTTGCGTTTGATGTAGTACCATTTAGGCGGTTTTGTCTTCGGAGTTTTTGGGTATGGCTAATTGTAAATACGGGTTATTGCCGTCTGTGGAAGAGGACAACAATAGCTCATTATCGACTCCTCAATAAGTTTAGCTTGTGCCTTTAAAAATAACTGCCTCGCTAAACTTCTATTAAGTGATTTACTTATGTTTAGCAAACAATATGATCTTTTCAGAAAGCCTTCCTTTAGGCATTTTACTTTAAGCTGTGCCCTGGCCATGTTTGGTAATGGGCTTACGTACGTCATCATGGTCTGGGCGTTGATGCGCTTTGATTCGTCTGTGGTATCCACCGCTATCCTCATGGCTTGTTTTTGGCTTCCCAATGTGGTGTTTGGTCCTTTTCTTGGAGTAGTGGCTGATCGCTGCAATCGCAAATTTTTATTGCTTTTTACTAATGGTTTGCGGGCAGCCTGCTTATTTGGTTTTGCGATTATTGCTTATCATAATCAGATTAGTCCTTTTGCCATCTATTGTTTAGCCAGTTTACTTGGAACCTTATTAGCCGCTTACATTCCTGTGGCCATGACTTTTGTGCGTGAAATTGTGGATACAGAAGAGGATTTACTCTATGCAAACGCCATGATTGATACAGCTTATGAAATAGGGGCGGTATTAGGAATGGGAGGTGCAGGATTGATTCTTGCGGGTACTTCCTTTGCGACTTGTTTTATCATTAATGCATTGACCTATTTGCTGGCAACCGTTTTTATTTGGCGTATTGCTTATCGAAACAGCAAGCAAAGAAAAGAAGCTCGTGAGCCTTTTTTCCAGCAGTTTATGCAAGGAGGGCGTTATATTATCCAACGTGTGCCTGTATTGCTGATTTATTTGATTCAAGGGTTATTTTTTATTTGTTATATGACGGCTCCCGTCTTACTTGCGCCTTTTGCGAAATCAGTGCTTCATAGCTCGGTGGCTCAATTTGGATGGTTGGAAGCCATGTTATCGGCAGGAATTGTCGTCGGTGGATTTTTAAGTCCTTGGCTAGCCAGTCAATTTTCTCTGCTAAGGGTCATTTTTGCGCAAGTAATCATGGGGATAATCGCATTTTATTTGTTTAGCCATACCCAAGAGGTATTGTGGGCCATTTTTTATCATTTCTTTATTGGTTTTGCGTTTTCTTCTTGGGCATTGCTGACCACACTGGCACAGGAAATCACAGATCTTGATTATCAAGGTAGGGTCCAATCCTTGTTTAATTCGGTATCAGGATCCGTCATTATTGTGTTTTATTATGTTTTGGCTCAATGGAAAAATGCGCCGGTCACCCAATTATATTTGGGTGAAATCTGCCTATTGTTCGTGGCCGGCGCATTGCTGATTGTAATGGGAGTCAGAAATCGTCGGGAAGAAGATGAGTTGGAAGCTGCAATGTGAGAGTGGTTTGGATGCAACTTTGCCTGATTCAAAACAATGACCCTTCTGATAAAAAATAATTAAGAATTCTACTTACTGGCTTTGCTAGGCCTAATTTGCAGACATCAGCGGGTTTAAACCATTTCCCTGCGGCTTCCTTCACCTCTACTTCTTGCCGCTTGCCAGCGGAATTGAGGGATCCCTCAACATCATTGGCACCTGAGGCCAAGCCGCTGAACGTAGAAGGAGAAGGGGCTATTAAGTTACCCACCGTTTGCAAAGCGAGTGCTTTAATTTCCAAGTGAAAATGGCTGAAAGTATGCCTCATGTTGAGCAATTCTTTGACACTCACACTTGTCATTGCATAAGAACTTTCAATGTATTCTCTAGGGCAGCAATCCAAATCGATGGCGGGCATACACCAAAGGCCGCCCCAAATGCCTGTCGGTGGCCTTTTTTCGAGATAAATTTCTTTCTTATCATTGTACAGCAATAAGAATTGTTGACACTTAACAGGCAGTGCTTTTTTTATTTTTTTGTGAGGATAGAGTGAAGCCTTATCCTGAATGTTAGCTAAGCAGGTCTTATGTAAGGGGCAATCAGTACAGTTAGGGTTTCTCGATGTACAGCAAATTGCTCCTAAGTCCATTATCGCTTGCGTATAATCTGCACACCGCTGAGTGGGCATGCACTGTGAGGCGAGTTGCCATAATTTTTGTTTAACGGTGCTTTGCTCAGGCCAGCCATCGACTAAGAAATAACGGCAGAGAACGCGCTTGACATTACCATCTAAGATGGGTGTAGCTTGCGCAAAAGCTTGTGAAGTAATTGCTGCAGCAGTGGAGGGGCCAATTCCTGGTAAGGTTTGCAGGGTAAGCCAATCAGCAGGGAATTCCCCTTTGTATTGTTCACAAATGATTTTTGCAGTTTTATGAATATTTCTGGCGCGACTGTAATAGCCTAGCCCAGACCAAAGGGCTAAAATCTGATCTTCATCTGCATGAGCAAGTTGCCAAATATCAGGAAAATGATCAATGAACCGAGTAAAATAAGGAATGACCGTTTTAACTTGCGTCTGCTGTAACATGATTTCAGAAATCCAAACTCGATAAGCAGTCCGCGGGTGTTGCCAGGGCAAATCTCTACGACCATGGCGATCAAACCAATGGAGCAAAGGGATAGTAAATTGTTCTTGTATCATAAAGCAGGTGGCTTCACTGTCGTTAAAATTGTCTTTACCGTTTTCTCAAGTGTTTTGACTGGCATGGTCAACGTATTTTGAATCCAGCCTTTGCTGATCAGAGGATTAATTTTTTGTAGATCAGGTAAAACAGTGGGGTCGGTAAAAGTGCCTTTCACAAGAATAGGGAAGCCTCCACCAAGCAATTGTTGAATTTTATCGATTTGACGATCTTGCAAAACCACTTTTGCAAACAACCGTCCTTCAAGCTCATTATTTTTTAAATTCAAAATTCCTTCACCTTTTAATTGCAATTTGTCTGTTTGAAGAACTAACGAATTGCTCTCCAGTTTTTCATTTTGCAAGAGGTATTGGAAAGAGAGTAATTTAAAATTTGTGCTCCCTCTAAAAAATTCAGGATTATTAAATTGTCCCAATTCGAGAAGTTGTTCCGTATTCACTTTTTGAGTTAAGAGAAGCGCGTTAATTTTACTGCTGGTTCCCTCAATCACTTTATCTAAATTAATTGCTTCTAACGTACCCTCTTTAATGGTTAAACTGCCTTTCCCAGTGAGGCTGTCTTGCCAATTTGGGTTTTGCAAATTTATTTGAGCATGAATGGAGAAATCGAGGCTGCCTTTAAATAGCAGTTTATTAAATAAGTCATGAACTAATTTAGCACTATCTAAATTTGTCCCTGTCTGATTTAGAATGAGTTTCTTACTTGCAAACTCGTAATGAAGATCACCAACAGATTCCCCATGGTATAAGTCAAACGTTAAAGGATTTAAAAGCAGTACACCCGGTTTTGTTTTAGTATGCGCGCTAATTTTAGCTATTCTAAAATGGTTTAATTTTGTGTTTTGTAATGATAATTGCCCATCCAAAGGCATGTTTTGCAGTGCGATTAATGGATTACTAAATAAAACGGGTGAAAGACTTGTTCTTCCTCTAAAATTAATGTGTGTTTTTAATACCTTTTCTTGGTCTGCATTCACTTCAAGAGTGGTCTTAAATTGCAGAGGAAAAGCCATACGCTGCAAATTGAATTGTTCAGCACCTATTTGTAAGCCAGAGAGGATAATTTGCTTTTGATTATCTTGAATAACAATTTGTCCATGACTCAATAAAAATCGTTCAATTGCAAATTGATCAGCAAGACTGGTTTTTTCTTCATTTATTTCTTTTAATTTTACTGTTTTTACCAGGGAAGAAGTTGCTTCAGGGTTCACAACTATCTTAAAACCATCAACAACAAGTTCGTTAAATACCAATTTTCCACGTAAAAGAGGCGTGATTTTTAGATTAAATAGCAGGTTTTCGAGTTTTGCTGAATAATTCTCTAGAGCCTGTTCATGACCGATTTGTATTTGCGTAATTTTAACGGCAGGCCTTGGAAAGAGTTGCCAAGAAATCTCGCCGTCAATTCTACTTTCCTGCTGCGTTAAAAAGCTCAGTTGCGAGCTAACGTAATTTTTAACCATTTCAGGTTTGATGGTTTTTGCAAGAGTCCAAAGCGCGAGCGTGGTAATGACCAAAGTAACGAGGATGCCAGCTAGGAGTCTCTTAAGGATTTTCATGATTTGAATAACAGCAGATAAATTGAACAAGAATATAGATAACCAGCATTATGTCAAGTGAGTTGCTCCTGTTTTGTACGAGCTTAATTCTATCTATAAGAAAGAATGTTAGTTTTTTTTGTCAAGAAATTTATCTAAATAAAAAATAAAAAAGTCTCTTGCCATTACTTTTTCGGGGAGTTAACCTGATAGCCTTCCCTTGAAAAAGAGGGGGGAAAAAGACGTTGATTTTACTTTTAGTTGTACTCAGGATGAGTCAATAAAATCAAGGAGCGCGCGTCATGCAATCGAGTCAATGGGAAATTATTATTCTCAAACCTACCCGTGTTTTTTTGTCTTTTCTCGCATCGCAATTGCCCGACGTTGAGTTACCCGAATTACGCTTATTGCAAGTGGATAACACTGCATATGTCATTCATCGCCATGACAATGATGAAGACACACTCAACGAAATAGAAAACCATTTTCCTACTATGTTCAGGCATGAAATTCGCCGTTGGTTAGGTGAAAAAGCGAATAACACTATCGAGGGAACCTTTCTCGATTTTCTATGTTGTTTTAAATTTGAACTACATTCTCACATCGTCTTGATGGAGTCTTCATTAAGCCAAGGACGGCAATTATTACGAGTGAAGCCCCGCTCTGTTCTCCTTAAATGGTTAAAATCGGCGGTAGAAGAGAACGCAGAGTTTGCGGAGGTATTGGATCGCATCAGTTTATCTCACCTTGCTGAAAATGCCACGGTAGTTGTGAAGAATTTCAGCAATTTAATGGACATAGAACCGTTTTTAAGCCATTACTATCCATTGATCTTTGAAGCAGAAATGTCCCGTATGTGTGATAGGGCAGAAGAGTGGCCTTTGGTGGATTCATATCAAGTGTTCAAACGTTATTTTTCTATAGAGACCCATACTCAATTAATCCATTTGCACTGAGGATTGGCATCGCTAATCCAGGTGCTTTTGGGAATCAGTTATTTTTTTAACTCTTTTTGAAACAAAAACGAAATTTGTCAAAGTTGATTGATTAAAATATAATCACACTTCTGCAGTTATTTTACTCGATTTTGAGTGAGCTTAATAGGTCATTAAACCAAGTGATGGGCCGTTCCTGCGAAGGTGGGGGGATACTTCAATTGGTTATCTCTGACAGTGAGCATCAATTCATGATACGCGTGATATGGAGTTTAAAATGAAATCTAAAGGGTTAATATCACTTCTCCTCTGTTGTGCCAGTTTGGTTGCACCCGCTTACAGCACGGTACTTGATGAATTGTTACCCGATGAGCGAAATACGGTTGAGATCTTTCAAAAATTTTCTCCCAAAGTGGTGTACGTTCATCGTTTGACTACCGTTCTAAATAATTCTTTTGAGCGAATGCAAGTGCCTGCTGGAGCAGGTTCTGGAATCATTTGGGATGATCAGGGTCATATTGTCACTAATTACCATGTGATTGAAGGCGCTGACAATTTAGCAGTGGGTATTGGAAGTATAACAGTGCCCGCCAAAGTCATTGGTTCTGAACCTCGAAAGGATATCGCTGTTTTAAAAATCAAATCACCAAAGGCATTGGAAATGCTAAAATCCTTTGCCCCTTTTGAATTAGCACATACCAACGAGTTGTTAGTAGGGCAAAAAACCATTGCAATTGGTAACCCGTTTGGGCTTGACCATAGCTTATCAGTCGGTGTTATTTCAGCGCTTGGCCGTCAGGTTCCCGGTGTTGGTGGTGTTACTATTCGGGACATGATTCAAACAGACACGTCCATCAATCCGGGAAATTCAGGAGGCCCATTGTTGGATAGTAAAGGACGTCTAATTGGATTAAACACAGCAATCTATTCCAGCTCAGGTAATTCTGCCGGTGTAGGATTTGCAGTGCCAGCAGACGACATTGCACGGATAGTACCGCAAATCATTAAAAACGGTAGGGTGGTCTTATCAGGTATTGGTATTCAATGGGTTGGACCAGCCATTTCTAAGCGATTGGGAATTACGCACGGAATCTTAATTGCTGATGTCTTACCTAACACACCCGCTGCTAAAATCGGGTTACATGGGACTTATCGAGACAGCTGGGGACGCATTCATTTAGGAGATATCATCGTTGCTTTGAATGGTCACCCCATCAAAAATTATGACGCACTTTACAATTTATTAACCAATATTAAAGTAGGTGAAGAAATTACGATTACCGTATTAAGGGATGATAAGAAAATAAATTATAAAATGAAGACCATTGATATTGCTGCTTATTGAGGCGCTAATCTCTAACAGTGATATTGTCGTCCTGAGCGAAGCGAAGGATCTCCTTGGTGGGGTTATTGCCAAGAGTTGGGAGATCCTTCGCGTTGCTCAAGATGACAATACCATTAGCAACCATACTCTTGTTGATAAGCAAGCAAGTGGCCAACTTCTCGACTTTGATTATTCTTTCTTAAATAATCAATTAAATCGAAAAGGGTAATAATGGATACAACGCGAATGCCTTGAGCCTCAATCTCTTTGAGTGTCGATTGATTGCTTTGCCCACGTTCACAGCGATCAAGCGCAATGATCACTCCTTCAAGTTGACCACCGTTTTGTTTAATTAAGGATTGGGATTCACGAAAAGCTGTCCCCGCAGTAATGACGTCATCAATAATAATGGTTTTGCCAGATAAGGGAGAACCGATGAGGTTTCCGCCTTCACCATGGTCTTTGGCTTCCTTACGGTTAAACGTTACTGTGACATTAATACCAAGCTCTGCGAGTGCAATGGCTGTTGCTGTCGCTAAGGGCAAACCTTTATAAGCTGGACCAAATAAATGATCAAACTCCATTTGATGCTCGATGAGTGTTTTCGCATAAAAATAACCCAGCTGGTGTAGCGCCTTACCTTGATAAAAAAGACCTGCATTGAAGAAATAGGGGCTTATACGTCCCGATTTCAAAGTAAATTCACCAAACTTCAATACCTGACAATCTAAGGCAAGGCGAATAAATGCTTCTTTAGAAGTGTCCATCAAAGCTCCCTCAATACTTAAATTTGACGATTGCTTTACGATTTTAAAAAAAATCGTTAACAATCAACAAAAAACTGTTTATGCTAATCACATGCTTGGTAAATTCCAGCATACGAAGTGTCCATTGTAGCGCAAAAAAGATGTATTTGCGGTATTTGTTTATTAGATGCACCTAATTTGTACTGGAATGGATGCTGGAAATGTTTTGATCTACCATTGAGGTAGAAGATAAAGAGTTGAAAGGGGATAGTGTATGTCGCAAAGAGAAACGGGCCACGTTAAGTGGTTCAATGAAAAAAAAGGATTTGGATTTATCGTTAATCAACAAGGTGACGATATATTTGTTCATTATAAGGATATTCAGGGTGTCGGTTTTAAGACATTACACGAAAATGATCCGGTCACCTTTATTCTTGATAAAGGTCCAAAGGGATATAAAGCACAGGATGTAGTTGTAATTACCGAACAAGAGCAATAATAAGGGTAAATGCAAGTCAGGCAGCCTGCCTGACTTTGTCGTAACAAGTCGGATTGCTCACGTTGGGAAGAGGTTACGAATAGGGCTGTTTGATAGGCGCTGATCTCTTCACTTTGTCTTCTATTTTTTCTTGACCTGATAACAGTAGAGTCGTTATTATCCCTCTCGTTTTTTATTTTGAGAATCATGTCCGATTCTTTGATTTTCGCTTTGCTCGAAGAGACGACAATTGGCGCTCGCAATCATGGGCTGTTTATTAGATACCCAGTCACTAGCGATATAAATAGCTGATTTTCGTTTTACATCGAATTCCAATCATTTTAGAGGAAGTTAGGATGGAGTCTAGTCAGCGGGTTGCAGTAATCACCGGCGCTGCAAGTGGTATTGGTTTGGCTTTATCTGAGATTTGCTTGCAGCAGGGCATGCATGTGGTTATGGCAGATAATGACGTGACTACCCTTTGCGATAAAGTTGAGAAATTAAGCGCTCAGTCTAAAACAGAGGTTTTGGGTGTTGTTTGTGATGTGGCTAAACCTGAAAGTTTTAAACACTTAGCAAAACAAACCTATGACCATTTTAATCGTGTGGATTGGTTATTTAATAATGCCGGTATAAGTGGTCAGCTTGCTCCCCTATGGGAGTTAACCAATGAACATATTCGCAAAGTGATGGATATTAATTTATATGGTGCAATCCATGGGGTACACGCTTTTCTTCCCTTAATGTTTAAGCAAAGCCATCGCTCGCATATCATCAATGTAGCCAGTGTATATGGCTTATGCAGTGGGTCACAAATGACCGCTTATGCAATGTCTAAGCAGGCACTTGTTGCTCTTTCTGAATCGCTTTATTTTGATCTTAAACGTTTGGATAAACCGGTTGACGTTTCAGTGGCTTGTCCTTCTTTTGCAAACACCTCATTACTTACCCATTCTGCGCCTTTACATACGGACAAATTGCATCACAGGGTTGCGGATCTAATTGCACGCAGCAGACCTGCTGTTGATGTTGCTGAGCATATTGTGCGAGAAGTAAAGAATAAGACATTTTACATTTTACCTGATCGAGAGGTAAAAGATTATTGCGAACAACGTACAAAGGCTATTGTCGAGCAAACCGATCCACACCAACATAGCTTGGAAAAAATCATTGCTTCATTAAGCAAGCGGGTTGCCCAAGAAGGGCGCTAATTATGCTTAATTTCACTATTGTCTGAGTTGGACTCGCGATACGCACTCAAGGATATCGCACTGCTGTCCCTTTGAGGTTTACTAACCACAGCAAAAAATCGCTCAGAGGTTACTGGTGATCGTGGGGATGAATTATCTAAAGAAGGCAGTTGAGTATCAGGTTGAGCGGAGGTTATTCTTGGTTCAATCTTCTTAGCTGATTTTTTCTTTTTATCTTTTAAGTGTTCTTCTTGTTCTTTTTTCTCCTTGTCTTTTTCCTCTTTAGCTTTAGAGCTCTTAAGAAAGCCAGGTAAAAAATTGAATAATCGACTTGATACCGGTTCTGAAACCTCCAATCTAGACGCTAAAGGCTCATGGAGGGGTAGGGTTGATTCAAGCGATAGAGTTTTAAGTTCGGCGGGTACTGGAGCAGGGAAAACTTTGGGTATTAAACCAAAGACATAGTCCAGGGCAAAATTCATTACTGTCGAAAGGACAAAATTTCCTCTTTCGGCTTGCGCATAAGACCTCACCAAATTCGCTTTGAAGTCCGTAGGAAAAGTGTTTTGGTATCTTTCTGATTCAATGCACACGGCTGCCATGGTTTGTACTGTTTGGCGAAAATTGAAATCGATTTCCCCTATTCCTGAAATAGGGGGATACGAAATGAATTGCGTTTCTAGGGATTCTTTTTTTGAGTACGCAGAGGTTGCTACGTTTTCTTCTTTGAAGTCATCAGGTTGTTTACTCAAATTTCCGTCAGCTTTATTTTCAATCTTCAGGTTATCGAGTTTTGCTAGCAGAAATGGGTCGCTATCCCTTTTTTTATTTTTTTTCAGAGTATCCTTTTCGTCAAGCTCCTTAGGAATGTCGGGATAGGGTATAAGGTGTAATTCCTTAAGGTTTTTAGGTAACAGTCGTCGATTTTCAGGAATAGAAAAAAAAGCGTTCAGCCTATCTAAAATTTTCTTTTGATCATCATAAAAATAAAATTCAATTTCATCCTCTGGATGTTCTGATGCGAGTTTATGAATTTGTGCAAGCAGGAGGGATAGTTTGCTTTCATCATGTAACCAATCCGGTGTTTGCCTTTGTTTAATCAGAGAGGGATCATACGCATAGCTCTCTTCATTGTCATTTAGCATATCATTCTTTAAAAAAGAAAGGGCGAGTTTGAAGGATTCACCAGACTTAAGATTATTATAGAGATCAGTGAGGGTAAAAGGATCAAATTTAGCACCAATATAATCACTCACCTTACGAATTTGGGGATAGCATGAACCATTTTTGTTGCTTAGAGCATTCATGGAGTCATCGTAGATTGATTGACGATTGGAGCCAATAAAGGCATAAGTTTCCGCATACTTATGATTTTGAGCTCGAATAAAATTGAGAAAATCCAAATTTTGGAGAATGATATCTCCCTTTATTCTTGAGAGAGAGCCATCAAAGTCAAATGAAATACCACGAATGAGAGCCATGTGATTACTCATTTAGTAATAAGATTGATTAGTGTACGTGAATTTTGCGTAAATCTAAAGCAGCTAGTTAGTGATAAATAATCGGAGAAGTATTTGACTTCAATCCACTTTCTGATACCTTTTTGCAGATAACAAAATTTGGGGGAGCCCTTTTTAATGGGAAACCTAGCAACTTACTTATTAAACAAAAAAACGTTTCTACCTCTGTTTTTAACTCAGTTTTTTAGTGCCTTGAACGATAATGCATTTAAATTATCAATGTTAACCTTGATAAGTTACCATTTGAGTACTTCGCAAAATCAATCAGAGTATTATCAAGCTTTGGCGGGTGCTTTATTTACTCTGCCATTTTTTTTATTTTCGGCTACAGCAGGACAGCTTGCAGATAAGTACGATAAGGCATTGATGACTAAATTAATCAAAGCTTTCGAAGTCTTACTGATGTGTCTGGGTAGTTTTGCTTTATATACGGGAAACATTTATACGTTGCTGTTTTGTTTAGCCGGAATGGGAATCCATTCTACTTTTTTTGGACCGATAAAATATGCCATTCTTCCTGACCATTTACCCCGTGAACAATTGTTAAGAGCAACTGGATTAATTGAAGCAAGTACATTTTTAGCAATACTTTTAGGAACCTCTTTAGGGGCTTTGGCCATTGGTACCACAGTAAAGCATGTGGGGTATGCCATTTTAATCGTTAATTTAATTGCTATTTTAGGACTTACGGCAAGTTGCTATATTCCAGCAGCACCCTCGATGACTAAAGGCTTAAAAATCGATTGGCGAATTGGGCGAGCTACGCTGAAAATGGTGAGAGACACATTAAAAAATCACCGATTGCTCCCTGCCATTTTGGCTATTTCCTGGTTTTGGTTAATCGGTGCGGTAATGTTAACGAAGCTTCCTGATTATACTCATTATGTTTTATGGGCAGATACTTCAGTGTTTGCCGTGTTTCTGTCTTTATTCTCAATAGGAATCGCTTTAGGCGCTTTATCCATTGGCTATTTTTTGGCAGGCAAAATCACATTGCGTTATGTTCCTATAGCGATGTTAATGCTGTCTCTATTCGTCATTGATTTGTATTTAGCTTCCCCCAAGATAACGGAGGAAATGCCGTTGCAAACCTTCGCGCAATTTTTTATCAAACCTGCTTGTTTACGCATCACAGTGGATTTTTTCTTGTTTTCGTTTTGTGCAGGACTTTTTGTTGTACCGTTATACACTTATTTGCAAGTCAGTAGCGATGAAGGAACACGTGCACGCACAATTGCAGCCAATAATATTATTAATGCTTTATTTATGGTTTTCGGATCAATCATGGTTATGATTCTACTTCGTTTAAATATAGGAATCGCGCTGGTTTTTTTGATCTTGGCTATCTTAAATGCAGTTGCAGCGTTTGCATTGTGGCTTCTATTAACAACACAAGCCAGAATGCAAGCACGATCAATTTAATCATTCAACCAATCTTTCACAGGAAGGAAATCTTTATATAAGCTTTCTTCTGCACTACCTTTTTCGGGATGCCAGTCATATTCCCAATGCACTTCAGGAGGTAGTGACATCAGAATGGATTCGGTACGTCCGCCGGACTGTAAGCCAAAAAGAGTTCCCCGATCGTAAACTAAGTTAAATTCAACATAGCGACCCCGTCTGTAAAGCTGAAACGCTTTTTCATGGGGGCCATAACGTAATGCTTTACGTTTCTGAACAATTGGTTCATAGGCTTTACTGAAGTGATCCCCAACACTTTTCATTAATTCAAAGCTATTGGCAAATCCTCCTTCATTAAAATCATCAAAGAATAAGCCACCAATCCCACGGGCTTCTTCGCGATGTTTTAAGTAAAAATAGTTATCTGCCCAAGCTTTAAAGCGAGGGTAAAGATCTTCCCCGAAAGGTTCGCAGGCTTTGAGCGCCATTTGATGCCAATGTTTACAATCTTCGCGAAAACCATAATAGGGCGTTAAGTCAAATCCACCACCAAACCACCAGATAGGTGGATTCTCTTCTTTTTCAGCGACAAAAAATCGGACATTAGCATGCGTCGTAGGAACATAAGGATTTTCAGGGTGAATGACAATGGATACGCCTAAAGCGCTAAAATGACATCCTGCTAACTCGGTACGATGCGCAGTCGCAGAAGGCGGCAACTTCTCTCCTGAGACATGCGAAAAATTGACACCTGCTTTAGCAAAAACTTTCCCATCATTCAAAATTCGCGTCAAACCGCCGCCACCAAGTGGCCTTGTCCAGCGATCTTCTATAAATTGACCTTGGCCGTCAATTGCCGAGAGCGTTTTGCAAAGGTTATCTTGAAGGGTAAGAAGATAAGTTTTAACTTGCTCAATGGCATTTTCGGGTAAATCAGTTTCACTTTCACTATGTTTCATTTTATTCCCCTTTATAGGGTGCTCTTGCCGAGAAGGGCTTCGTTACGTGGAATGACATCCTGATAAAACGACCAAGGCCGACTTGATAAAATCAGGACGTATTGACCATTATAATGCAAATTTTTATAAATTGGCATGCGATTTGCTTTATTGCTACAGTCGTTTAACAGGGAGTGTGCTTAACGACAAAGTAATTAATACTAAGCGCGCTTCGGTAAGGAGTGGATTATGACGGTGGATTCAGTAGGCAGAATTAATCCCCATGCAGTGTTAGGGCAAATGGGAACAAATCAAAGTAAGAATTTAGGTCAGTTGGCACAATTCAGCTCGAACGATGGGATCACCAAAATGCAAGAATCCATTCAACAACTCGCTTCTTCGCTCCAGTCGCATCGGGCCTTACAAGCCTCTTCGCTGGTGGGTCGTAAAGTTTTAGTGAATAGTGATAGTGTGAATCTTGAGCAAGGAGAGGTGAAAGCTGTCATTGAACTCCCGGTAGCGGTGGATAATTTAGTGGCTTGCATTTACTCAGACGCAGGCGAATTGATTAGAAAAATTCCCTTAGGACAACATGGGGCTGGGTTTTTCTCTTTTAATTGGGATGGTTTAAATCCAAAAGGGGAACGCATGCCAATGGCGAAATACACTATTAAAGTGAATGGCATTTATTCTGGGAAGGAAGTGGCTTTAAAAACAATGACGGTAGCCAATGTGGACAGCGTCAGCTTAGGGCAAAAGGGTGAGGGGGTTAAATTAAACGTTGCAGGGGTTGGCACAGTATCACTGAATGATGTCAAAGAAATTACAAATTAATCTTGTTCAGGTATAGACCGCTTCCTTTGATGCAGGAAGCCAAAGCATTGTCCAACCGCGTAGAATGTATTTCTGTTTGGGAAAACATCGAATTTACACCAGGGAAGGCTTAAGCTAAAATCCTCATTAATCCAAGGACAGGGTGCGTTAAACGCAACCATTATTATTTGATGAATGAAATAAGATGACAATTGAAGGAATAGCCGTAGATGATTTTCAGCGTTTGCAAGAGCTTAGAGTAAAGACCCAAAAAGAACCCGAAAAAGCACTGCCTGAAGTCGCTAAGCAATTCGAAGCTATTTTTCTACAATCGATGCTTAAAAGTATGCGGATGGGCCAACATTTTCTTGAGGAATCAAGTCCCTGCAGATGGAAAAGCGAGGAAACATTCCAAGAAGTGCTTGATGCACAATACGCAACAAATATTACCCTAGGTCAGGAAATTGGTTTAGCAACCATGCTTGCAAAGCAGCTGACTAAAGCGAATCCTCAAGCGACAATGCCTTCAACCGGGATGACTGCTTCAAATTCGCCTCATGCGTCTAATGCACTTAATGCGCCTGAAATCAAAGTCGAGCAGTCACTATTATCAACGCGAATTGCACCAAATCAGCCCGTCTCGGCGAGTGAATCTGCTCTAAATCCAACCATTGACGATTTTGTTTGTTTGGCGTGGCCTTATGCTCGACAAGCAGCCAGTGCATTAGGGCTTGATCCCAAAATTCTGCTTGCCCAAGCCGCTTTGGAAACAGGGTGGGGACAATACATTGCTAAAGATGCAGATGGCAGTAGTTCGAATAATCTTTTCAACATTAAAGCAGCTCAGAGCAGCGCCGATGCTGTGCATGTCAATACGACTGAGTACATGGCGGATAGACCCATTAAAGTGAATGCTGCTTTTAAGAAATACACTTCAATTGAAAACAGCTTTAATGATTACGTGTCTTTAATCAAAAACAATAACCGTTATGGAGAGGTTTTAGCGAATACGAGAAGTGCTGAGCGCTATATGGATGAACTGTATCGCGCAGGTTATGCAACTGATCCACGGTATGCTTCAAAAATATTAGCTATTTATTATGGTGATGAGTTGCAACATGCGTTGAAAAGAAATGGGTTTTCTGAGTTAGCTTGAAAGGTAATCCCCCCAAAAAATAAGTGATGTCAAAAGTAGAATTTTCTCGTACCTTATGACGAAGGAGATTCTTCATGAAAAGATCAAAATTTACAGACAGTCAGATCCATTCAATTCTAAAACAAGCTGAAAATGGCACTCCCGTTTCAGAGCTATGCCGAGAACATGTCATTAGTGCAGCTACTTTTTATAAATGGCGCGCAAAATATGGTGGTATGGATACCTCGATGATGTCTCGTCTCAAAGAACTGGAAGCTGAAAATAGCCGTCTCAAAAAGATGTACGCTGAAGAGCGCTTAAAAGCGGAAATTCTTAAAGAGGCTATTGAAAAAAAGTGGTAACACCGTCACGCCGCAGAGAATTGGCGAAAAAGGCGGTGACCCAACGGAATATTTCTATTCGCTTGTCCTGTACATTGTTTGGCATCAGTGAAACCTGTTATCGATATCAAGCCAAATTAAATGATGAGAATGCCCTGATAGCAAATTGGTTGTTGCGAGTAGCTCAGAACCAGCGTAATTGGGGTTTTGGCCTCTGTTTTTT
>NZ_FUXJ01000028.1 GCF_900167045.1 Legionella maceachernii
GAAGGACCTCCCAACTCTTGGCAATAACCCCACCAAGGAGATCCCTCACTACGCTCAGGACGACAACACCACCGTCGGGACGACAATACCCACCGTCATCCTGAGCAACGCGAAGGACCTCCCGACTCTTGACAGTAACTCTATTAAGGAGATCCTTCGCTTCGCTCAGGACGACAATACCACTGTCAGAACGACATGCTTCCACACTCCCTTTCACCACAAAGACTCATATAAATCTACCCAAAGGGGATTAATGGTATTAATCAAGGCCTCTTTCTTGTGTCGAGCCCATCCCTTTATTTGTTTTTCTCTTGTAATAGCCTCTTCAATGCCGCTGTATATTTCGTAATATACCAATCGATCGACATTGTATTTTTGCGTAAAACCTTGCTGTAGTTTATGCTTATGCTCATAAACTCGGCGTATTAAATTATTAGTAATACCGGTATAAAGCACATTCTTATGTTTGTTAATAGATAGATGTAATATTCCCTCATGACTTTTCCTAGCGTGTAATTGGACTTTTCCCCGAATCCACAGGGAAGGCATGAATATTAGCATTGAGTTTAGGGCTTTGAATATCTTTCGTTTCACTAGGAAATGTTGTCCTGAGTGAAGCAAAAAATCTCCTAATTAACGGGAAACTTTCTCAATTAGAGACTGTCCGACTCAATAGAATGTAAAAGAGAGGTAAACACCTGGTTGGAATCGAATTCTTTTTTGCAATTTCGCCATTCTTCATACAGCACACCAAAATGATTTTCCCAATAACTCTTAGGTAAATCACGCCCTAAATATCCAGAAAGATAGCGCTTTCCCCCCAATTTTAAAAAGCGCGCATCCAATGCATTCATTGCTTGT
Organism: Legionella maceachernii; assembly: GCF_900167045.1. Lineage (GTDB taxonomy): Bacteria > Pseudomonadota > Gammaproteobacteria > Legionellales > Legionellaceae > Tatlockia > Tatlockia maceachernii. Next base: position 862 of record NZ_FUXJ01000028.1, read on the forward strand.
AGACAGCTCGCTAATAATGCGGGATTAACTCCCGGATTAAGAATCATCAATGCGAAAATATCCTTAGTCTTTGGTAGCATGAGGAATCCCGTTTGCTGCTGGCTAGCTATAGGCACTATTTGCAAGACGGTGGCATAATGCAAGGGCAACTCGGCAAGCACCTCGTCAAGGCTATTGGCTAATAGGTTACTTGGCACAAAGCATTCATACCAAGGGTGAAGTAAATCCCATTGCCCGGTGATTTTCATGGCTTCAAATCGCGAATCATGGCGATGAAGGTAGGAATGAATCGATTCATCTTGCTTATGAAGCAATTTCCAAGGCCTTAAATTCTTGGACAAGGCAGTAAACTCGGGTGGATTATTGTCATACTCCACAGAAGCGTGAATAGCAAAAAGCCACTGAGCAAAGGGTACTCTCTTATCGAAAACTAATTTAGCTCCTTGTACGGAAGGAGAACAAAAAGCTTCGATATAATCGGCTTTATTTTTAAGTTCAATGAGATCATTCAACCATTGTTCTTTATCGGCATATACTAAAAAAAAGGTTCTCACTTTATTCTGGCAAGAGCGCAATCGCACACAAGCCTTGGTCATTACAGCAAACTGACCTTGTCCTGAAAGGCAAGCGTGAAATAAAGGGGAGCGCGAATCGACAATTTGCTTTTCCCCATGAGCAAGCACCACTTCCAGGGCTTTCACATGAGCAGTTACCGAACCCCATTTAAAAGAGGACGCTCCTACTCCCCCTACGGACAAAACACCCCCAATGGATAAATGACAATTGTAAGGAAGAACATAGGGTATTTGTGCGCTTTTCAGAGAAACATCCAACAATTGCGCCCAACTTGTATTCGCTTCAACCCAAATTGCATCCGATTCCTTATCCAGCACAGCATTTAATTGTTCGAGATGCAAAGTGAGTCCGTTCACGGATAATGATTGCCCACCTTGGCTTAATCCATTACCGCGAATGGTCACAGGAAGTTTGTGTTGACTGGCATAAGCAAGAATGGCTTGAATTTTTTCAGTGGAAGGCGGGATGCAAGCAGCTGCTGGAATCGACTGCGTTAATTTACCGAAATCTTGCGCATAAAAAACAAGCGTATGCTCATCGCTGAGCATCGCTTGTCCGGTTTCTTTCTCACACTGCTTTATTTGTTGCATACTCCAAGGAATTTGCTGCATGTTGATTCCTTTGTTTTGCCAATTCCAGTCGACGATTACATGCAAGAAGTAGTCCATCGAACATCTTGTTGAATGCTTCATAGCATCGATCTATCATTTTTAATGCTTCACGTCTGACGTGAATAGGCACTTGCATTTCGAATAGTTTTTTCTCCATTTCACCTTCGAATAAAGCATGAGCAAGCTCCACATCGAGATGGCTGGAAGAGAAATATTTAAGATTTTCATCTTCGCCCGCTTTCTTCACTTGGTTAACTACTTTTTCAAAGAATACATGACCCGAAGACTCGAGTGTTAATAGCAGAGCAATGTTTAATATCTCATCATCGGTTTTATAAATCTCTGACATGATCGAATAAGCGGCATCACGTGTGAGCTGGGATTCCTTACTGTAAAGCCAGGCCACATCATCTCGCGAACAGGATTTATCTTGAGATAGACCACTCATGTATTTTTTATCATGTAAAAACCATTTTTCGTGACCTGCGTCTTCAAGACGGTGGTGACGCGCAACTTTTTTCAAATAAGGATCACGAACTCGTTCCTCATTGAGGCGCAAGATATCTTGAAAGGTCATGGCCCAAAAAGTTAATTCAGGGACAAAATAGCTAATCTCTTCTAAACTATCTAAATGAGTTAGTACATCAAAGAAAGGGTGATTCATAAATTCTTGTTGTTTTGAATCAATATATGCTTGTATCGTTTTCATAGTAGTAGCCTCCGAGGCCTTAAAAATTAACTGGACAATTTAGGTATTGCACCCATCATGCCAATTTTTTAAGCAATTTGAGCATATATTGAACCATTTGAAGCGTATTATTTCCTTTTCCCCAGCAATAAACCTCGGATAGCGCCAAAAAAATGTCTCCGATTTCACTAGTTTTGACAAAAAATTGACCAAAAAACCTTCGATTTTAGCGAAAATAACAAAATTACCTTAAATTCGCCAATTTTTTGTCGTATTGTTCCATTAGCTTATCCACATTATTCCAATCAATCTCTTTAATACACCTCACTTTTTTACAAATTTGAGTTAACAACTCGGCTTGCACCTCCCCATACGCATTTGCGATAGCATAAGGCGTATTGGTGAACATGACTAATACATGTTTAGAAACATACCTGCCTGGATAACGGTGCATTAACTCCTGTTCCATCTGTTTTCTTAAATTGAATTTTTCGTCCCGGATATCGGTTTGAATTTCATGATAATTATCCATGGACATCGCAGCGACAGCGTCTGTATTTACTTTGCGCGAAGCATAAAAAGCAGGAATAACTTGCCGCCAATTATCATCATACTGATTTAAAAGATCATCGAGAATGCGACAATCTTCAAAAGCGCTATTCATTCCTTGCCCAAAAAAAGGCACTATCCCGTGAGCAGCATCGCCGATAAGTAAGCATTGATCTTCGTAATACCAAGGCGTGCATTTTATTGTGCTCAAATTGCCGATGGGGTGTTCCATAAATTCAGTGATCAAGCTAGGCATGGCCTGGTAGGCATCTGAAAATTGTTCTTTAAAGAAAACTCGGATTGAATCCTCATCTTCAAGGTGAGCAAAACTGTTTTTACCTTCTTTCGCGAGAAATAATGTACCGGTAATGGAACGGTCACGATTGGGATTTCCCAGTAACATGAACGACTCCCTTGGCCAAAGGTGCAAATGCTCTGGAACAAAATCCTGAGTTTGGCTTTGGGCTATCGATAATTCTTTATAGCCATGAGGAAGAAATTCGCGCGTTGCAGTAATAAGGCGCTCTTTGACCAGAATCTCGCGGACATTTGAAGCAGCCCCGTCTGCACCTATCAATAACTGATAGCGTTTTGTTAGATGACTGCCATCCTTCTCTTCGAAATATAATACTTTGTCGTGCACATTCACACCCACTAGTTTCGTATTAAAATGCAACCGTATTCCAGGATAGCTCTCTGCGTTATTAAGCAATAATTCATTAAGCTCATTGCGCAAAATAGCGTTAATGTATTCATCCTTGTGACGTCCAAATGCTTGATACTTTATTTCCCCATCGAGCAAATGGATTGCTCGTGCTCTCATAGGCACCATAATGTTCTTTACTTTTTGCATAAGGTTCACCCCTGCTAGCCCTGTTATACCCCGGCAGGATAAAGCAAGGTTGATGGAACGTCCTTGATCAACCTCCTTAACTCGTAAATCAGGCCTCGCTTCAAACAATTCCACCTCGTAACCACGCCTGACCATATATAGTGATAACAAGGTACCTGCTAAACCAGAACCAATAATGGTCATCGTTTTCATCATTCTTCTCCGTTGCCTTGCCTCTCAGCTAGAAAAAAGTGCATGAGCACATCGACTCTTCGCTGAGATGGGGCTATCCCTAACTTCCAGGCACTTATGAACTCTGACCTCAAAATTATTCAATAAATGAACTGTTTTGAAAATTTTCCAGCATAAATCATACCGATCTTACGCGGTGATATAAAATAGGCGGGTGACGCATAGCAGGACCATCTTGTTATAGCTTGGTTCAACTCGAAGTGGGGAAATGACTTAAGTAGTCTTTTAATTCATCGGGAACATTGGGGGGCTTAAAATAATACCCTTGAGCATAATCGCATCCATGAGCGACAATAAAATCTTTTTGCAGCTCGGTTTCAACACCTTCTGCCAAAACCTCTAAATTCAAACTATGACCCAAATTAATGATGGCGCGCGCTATTGCCGCATCATTCTCTTTATTAACCAATTCGTTAATGAAAGAACGATCAATTTTCAACTTATCGACAGGGAATTGCTTTAAATAAGATAAGCTCGAATAACCTGTTCCAAAATCATCGATGACCAATTTTATTCCCATATCTTTTAACTTATACATCGTATCAACGGCATGATCGATATCATCCACCAATAAGCTTTCGGTGAGCTCTAATTCTAAAAATTTTGCCGCCAACCCTGTTTGCTTAAGGACTTTCTTAATGAGCTCGGGCAAATTAGTTTGGCGAAATTGGCGGCCGGATATATTGACGGCAATACTTAAGTTTTTATAACCCTGTTTATGCCAACGGATGGCTTGTGTACACGCTTCTTCTAAAACCCATTTTCCGATATCAATGATTAAACCATTCTCCTCGGCCATACCAATGAATTCCATGGGCGAAACTTGTCCTAAGAGGTGACTGTTCCAGCGAATTAAGGCCTCAAAACCCACAATATGATTTTTTTTCAAATCAATCAGAGGTTGAAAAACAAGGTAAAACTCCTTATTTTTCATTGCATCACGTAAAGCATTATCCAATTGCATGTGATTGATGATACGCCTATTCATTTCTTGATCAAAAATGCGATAATTATTGCGTCCACTGTCTTTAGCATGATACATGGATAAATCAGCACTCTTCATCAATGATTCGTAATCCAGACCATCTTTAGGATAAAAACTAATTCCTATACTGCCAGTGATTTTTAAGCTGTGTTGATCAATCTGAAACGGTTTCTCAATCAGATGCAAAATTTCTTGTGCCATTTGTTGCGCTTGCTGCTCACTACTCAATTCGGGCAGAAGAATAACAAACTCATCACCACCAAGCCTTGCTACCGTGTCAAAATCGTTTGTTGCAATCAGCAATCGATTAGAAACAGCTTGCAATAATTTATCACCAACGCTGTGGCCCAAGGTGTCATTGGTCAATTTAAAGCGATCTAAATCTAAGAAAAGGAAGGCAAGTAATGAATTTTTTTTCTTTGCTTGTAGAATGGCTTGCTCCACCCTATCGACGAGCAACACTCGATTAGGAAGTTCTGTGAGCGAATCATGCGTTGCTTGGCGGATGAGTTGTTTCTCCATCTCCCGGCGCTGCGTGATGTCATTGAGGATGCAGACATAATGCCTGACTTGTTTAAAGGAATCACTGACTGGCGCAACACTTAGCTCACACCAATACACTTCACCATTCCGACGAAAGCTTTCAAGTTCAACGGTTTCTTCGCGTTGCTCTCTAATCGCTAAAGCAACTCGTTTTTGGTTGACCTGATCGGCTTGAGAACCTTGTAAATGCGCTAAATTTTGCCCAATTGCCTGCCTCTCGGTGTATCCAGTAATGCGTTCAAAGGCTTTATTGACATAAATGATCGGTTGATTGGGTTTAGAAATATCAATGATTGCCACCCCATGTGTGCTCGCTTCGATTGCCCGCTCACGAATGCGTAACTCATCTTCTGACATCAAACGGCGTGTGACATCACGGAAACTATACACTCGGCCAACAATTTCGTTACCAACCCGCTGTGGCTGAGTGTACCGTTCAAAAATTCGACCATCCTTGAAATGCAACAAGGGTAATTCACCTTCCCAGTCGGGGTTCTCATAAAGGTATTGCACATCGGCAATCACTGCAGCAGGATTACTTAGCTGCTCTAAAATGTACTCAAAACCAATGCTTTCCTTACCGGACTCAAGCATATGCGAAGGAATACGCCACATCTCCACAAATTTTTGATTCCAATCCACCACTTGCCCTTTACCATTAACCATCATAATACCGTCGGCTGTCGACTCTAAAGTGGCTCGCAACAACGATAATGATTTTTCGAGTTCAATGTTTTTTTCTCGTATTTCACTCGTTTCGATCCTGATATTTTCAGAAAGCGGAGCCTTGTTCGCGCGCTGAAATTCAGGTTGATTGTGATACCATTTTTCAAGCAAGGAGGATAATTCGGGTGTAAATGATAAGATTCCAAGCTCTTCGCAGACGTTCGTTATTGAAGGCTCCTTGCCACGTTTTTTTATGGATTCAGCGGCAGAGGCAACTTTTTCATAATCAATTTCTTGCCTACTCATTGATCCCTCACTAAAATTGACTTCACGATGAAGCAATTTATTTTTTGCCAAAAACTTAATAAATCTAAAGTTTCATTAAATTATTATATACTGCTCTCACAATTTTTGCCTGGTAAAATAAGGAATAGGTAATGGACAAGACTCATTTTGATACTCGAGCTATTCACGCAGGCCAACAACCCGATCCCAGTACCGGTGCGGTTATGACGCCCATTTATACTACCTCAACCTATCGCCAGTCCGCTCCAGGCATTCATCAGGGTTTTGAGTATTCTCGTACCCGCAATCCCACGCGGGATGCCTACGAAGGGTGTGTGGCAAGCCTTGAATCAGGTCAGCGTGGATTTGCTTTTGCTTCAGGAATGGCCGCAATCAATACAGTCATTGATCTTCTGGATGTCGGTGATCACGTCATTGCCACCAATGATTTATATGGTGGCAGTTTTCGCTTATTTGACAAAGTCAAAACGCGAACGTCCAATCTATCTTTTTCCTTTGTGGACATGACTGATGTTCGTAATATTGAAACTGCAATTTCCTCCAAAACACGCATGATTTGGGTAGAAACCCCTTCAAATCCCATGTTGAAACTTGCTAATTTACGAGAAATTGCAGCGATAGCAAAACGCCATAAATTAATTACCGTCGCCGATAATACATTTGCAACGCCATGGATTCAACGCCCTTTGGAATTAGGTTTTGATCTCGTTTTACATTCTGCCACCAAATATTTAAATGGTCACTCTGACGTCATTAGTGGTGTTGTTGTGGTGGGCGATCACCCTGAATTAGCAGAAAAATTAGCCTTTCTACAAAATTCCTGCGGTGGTGTCTCAGGCCCTTTTGACAGTTTCTTAGTGCTGCGCAGCATTAAAACGCTTCCATTGCGCATGCAGCGGCATTGTGAAAATGCAAGAAATTTAGCCCAGTGGCTAGAAAAACATCCTAAAGTCGCAAAAGTGATTTATCCTGGCTTGACTAGTCATCCACAGCACCCACTTGCCAAAGAACAAATGCAGGATTATGGCGGTATGATTTCAATGGTTATTAAAGGCAATCTTGAGGATACCAAACGTTTTCTCTCTCGCTGTGAATTATTTACTTTAGCAGAAAGTTTAGGTGGTGTGGAAAGCTTAATCGAGCATCCCGCAATCATGACTCATGCTTCCGTACCCGCACCAATACGCAAAGAGCTGGGTATAGAAGATGGATTTATCCGATTGTCGGTGGGTATTGAATACATTGACGATCTCATTGCTGATTTAAATTATGCTTTCGAGTAAATTGGAGTAGTTAATGTCCGAAAAAAGAAAAACAGGAGGGCAACTGCATGGCATTGCGGCATTAATCGTCCTTGTAACAAGCACTTTTTTATGGTTTATCCCAATTCTTTTTATCGGATTACTCAAGTTAATCCCTAATCGACGTTGGCAATCGATGTGCACGCGGTTTGCCGATGCCATTGCCACTTTTTGGTGCGATACCAACAATGCTTACATTGGACGTACCCAACAGGTCAAATGGCAAATCAGCGGCCTGGAGAATCTGAATCGTAAACATTGGTACTTAATTATTGCCAATCATCAAAGTTGGCTAGACATTGTGGTGTTGCAGCGCCTTTTTAACCGTAAAATCCCTACGCTAAAATTCTTTATTAAATCACAACTTAAATGGGTTCCATTGTTGGGATTTTCTTGGTGGGCTATGGGTTGTCCTTTTATGAAACGTTATTCCAAAGATTATCTTGCCAAGAAACCTCATAAAAAAGGAAAGGATTTGCAAGCAACGCGCAAGGCCATCGACTTATTTAAGTATGCTCCAGCAACCATCACGAATTTCATTGAAGGTACGCGCTATACTCCACAAAAAAATCAACTACAAAATTCACCTTACCAGCATTTATTAAAACCTAAAGCTGGCGGTATTAGCTTTGTAATTAGCGCAATGGGACAGCAATTTAACAGCTTACTGGATGTGACCATTATTTATTCAGGGAAACAGTATTCTCTCTGGGATTTTCTCTGTCGAAGAGTGGAAGCAATTACAGTGCATATCCGTCAACTGCCTATTCCTGCCCAATTTACTCATCCTAATTTGGCAGATGATCAGGAAATACAAACCAAATTTAGAAACTGGCTAAATGATAACTGGCTTGAGAAAGACAATTTAATTGCTAGTTTGAAAAGTTAGGGACACAGTCGGTGCAGGCTTTAACCCGGAAGCGAAAGGTAGCATCCCGAGTTATACCCACACTTGATTTCACCTAACTAAAATGCAACCTCTAGGGCCTGCTGCTTATTAGCAACTAAATCGTCTATATCATTAATTTCAAATCCTAATTGGTGTTCAAGCGCAAACCCACATTCTTCGATATAGGATTGAATTAAACGACCAAGAGAGCCTTGTTTTAAGGCACCAAGATCATTCTCAGTGACATTATCGCCTTCGCCTTTGAGTAAACGAATTAAGTGATTGACGGCGTCTATCTTATTCTTTTTAGTGTATTGATAATTCGCGAAGAAAGGCCAATAGACATCATCTCCCTGCGTTCTCTCATCGGCATACTGGTGAAGCATCCAGATCAGTGTATTAACGGGATTACGGCTATTAAGAAAATCAATCAGCTCATCAACTGAATCTAATTCCCAGTTGCAGTGCAATGCCCTTTTAAGCGCAGGTTTGTTTTCATCTAAGAATTGATCAATGGTATCGAACAATTGACCATTGTTAAGAGCGCCACGATCCTTGGCAGAGATAAAACGATTAGAATGCTGCAACGCTTCAATAAAATGCTGGGATGCATCTAATTTGTCCTGACGGGAATATTGAAGAAAGGTGAAAAAAACTTCACCTTTACTAGCCCGGTCTGCTCTATAACTTAGCACATCCTTAATGAGCAATTGAATTGTATCAGGTTGAGAACTCTTTGCTACTCTATCTATTAATTGCTGTGTCCCACGTTGATGCATCCCTTCATGCCTTTCCGCAGCAGGGTGATGATCTTCCTTATGTGTGTGCTTTTCTATACGCTGGCACACTTGCTCTTCTAAACGTTGACGCTCTTGCTCCTCTCGACGCTTTTGCTCTTCTAAACGCAAACGCTCTTGCTCCTCTCGACGCTTTTGCTCTTCTAAACGCAAACGCTCTTGCTCCTCCAGACGCTTTTGATCTTCTAAACGCAGACGCTCTTGCTCCTCCAGACGCTTTTGATCTTCTAAACGCAGACGCTCTTGCTCCTCCAGACGCTTTTGATCTTCTAAACGCAGACGCTCTTGCTCCTCCAGACGCTTTTGATCTTCTAAACGCAGACGCTCTTGCTCCTCCAGACGCTTTTGATCTTCTAAACGCAGACGCTCTTGCTCTTCCAAACGTTTCTGCTCTTCTAAACGCAGACGCTCTTGCTCCTCTCGACGCTTTTGCTCTTCTAAACGCAGACGCTCTTGCTCTTCCAAACGTTTCTGTTCTTCTAAACGCCGGCGCTCTTGTTCTTTAGTACTTCTGTCGAGGGCATCAAATACTGCGACGAGGCTATCACTTTCTTCAAAATAACCCGGTACAAAATCATGTTTGGCAAGAACAGTTCTGATCGCAATTATTTCAGTACGCAATTGTTCATTATCGACAATCTGTTGACTATCTACTTCCGACGTGATTGGATTAGCGGCAAAGAACTCTTGGATTTTTGATTGGATTTCCTCATAAACCTTTTGCCCTTTCATGATTTGGGCATATAAATCAAACTCGTAAAAATGGTGCTTCAAATCCATTTTTTCTTTAATCATTTGCTGCTGAATAGCCATGATTAATGCACTAATTTCTTCTTCTTTCCCTTTTAAGATTACACTGAGTATTTCGGTACTTGTGGACAATAGTAAGGCATTTAGTTTATGGCGGGGATCAGAATGAATTTCTTTTTTCGCATAATTAACTAGGGCCTCCATCAACTCAGTACGATGTTCACCCAATTTGCGTATTAAGTGCTGCTCAAATTCTTTTTCTTTCCTGTCCATCAATAAAGTAATAACTGTTGGCCATGCCCCTGCGGCAACGGCTGCGTCTACGACATCGCCTAATGGATAATGCTCAAGTAATACTTTCCTAAGCAGCGGGTTATTAAAGTATTTGGTGAAAAAGCTTAGTCCAACCTTAGATAAAGGGGGTTTTTTATCAAGCTGTTTCAATAATTCACCGAATGTCTCGGCATCCCCTTCATTTAATGCACGGGCTATGAGCGTGTTTCTTAACCCAGACGAAGCATTTTTGATAAAGCCAGAATCAAAAACTAGCTCTTCCACAGAGCGGTGAAGTGAGGCGAGTGCACTGGGGAATTTATGATCTTTTATATAGACATAAAGACGGTTTAACGCTTTTTTGTAGACGAGTTCATAAATATCGCTCGCTGATTTTTCACCAAACAGCATTTTAAGGGCAACATGCTGTATTGTCTTATTTTTATGGGGAGGCCTTGTTAATAATTCTTGAGCATTTTCTCCCAGGAGAATCCCGAAAAACTCCCCTTTCTTTTCTTCGTTTCCCAAATCGATAGGATCCCTTAAGAGTTCATTAGCGATGTTGATACTTTGATGCATGCAAGCTTTAAGGAAGAGTTTTTCTTTATCTTGTTGAGCATACCTTTCCATTTGCCGAAGCATTTGAAATAACCGTAGATCATTATGTTCAATTGCATACGTGATAAATTGCTCATAATAGCGATTCACATCCACATGGGCAGTAAGAACATAAACTAAATCAGGGCTGCCACTGCTAAGGACGTTCCCAACATGCTCTGCTTCATTTCGTGCAAAAAATGCAGCAAAGTTTTTATCCTTTAACGCACTAGAGAGCAAACCAGAGTTATTATCCTTTAAAGTAAGGGTAAAAACGCCTGAAGCTAAAAGCTCATCATCTAACTTAGCCCCATGCCTCACCAATAAGTGGGCACCAGGAGCATTCTCTTGGTGTATGGCCCAATACAAAGGCGATCCTTCTACTCTAAAATAATCATTAATAACCGCAGATAATCGCGAAACCATTTTTTGATTAAGGACAGTGACAGCATGCTGTAGCAGTTCTGCGGAGACTGATTTTTCAGGAAGTTGATTTTTTTCAAGAATAAGCGCAATTAACTCAAAATGCTTTTCGTGAAGCAAGCGCCGATAGGTTTGCGTATTAGCAAGCAAATGAGCGTAATTCTCCCCTAAAAAGGCTAGTGCAGCATGATTTTTATTGGTCGAGGCTTCAATAAAGAGTTGATACGCTTCTTCATTTGAAAAGGGAACCACCCCTACCATCTTCCGGGCTAAAACAAAATGGTGATTTAAAATGGCGTATTTTAGGGTAAATTGACAACTTTCCTTGCCGACGTCTTTTTCTAATGCTACCTGCCAAAAGCGTGACAAATCGCTTTCGCCAAGGTAAGCAAAAAGAGGGGAAATTTTAGTTAAATGGGAGGGTTGATTTTTAGTGTACGCGTCCTTGATGTTATCAAAAATAAACTGATAACAAAAAGGCAAGTCTTTGATTATTTGTAAAATAAATGCCTTATTGTTATACGTCAGCGCCGCTAACAAGCATCTTCTTCGCTGGGAATAACTGTATTGACCCCAGGAATCCGTAACAAAACGATACTTCCCTGCTTCGATCAGTTGATCAGCCAACTCATAGTCTGTGCTCCCTTTAGGAAGAATAATATTCCCGTCAATTCGAGCAGCAAGAATTGTGTTTATCCTTGGCAAATCACCACGGTTAGCGGCCGATTTTAATTGCTTGAGTTTGAATTCATCGGAAGCCTTGCAATCCATATCCACTAAAAAATGCACCAACTCTGCATTCCCATACTGGCATGCAAACTCCAGCGCTTTTTCTCTGCCTTGCGTTGAAAGAGTCCTGATTTCTTCGCTTTGCTTAATGGGTCGGTTTCTTTCAAAACGAGCCAAAACTTCGAACGCATTTAAACCGTCATGATCATCAAAAAGTGCCGCAAGCTGTGGACCAAATGGCTCAAGGGGTTGGTTCTCGGCAACAGCACGCAAGAATCGTATCCATTCCGTCTCTGGTTGACCTTTCAATGCAATTTTAAAGATCTCGTTACTTGGATGTTGAAGTGCGTCACGAAGTAAACTGGGCTTAACCGTAAAACCATGTTCCATTAACAACTTGAAATTAAGCGGTGAAATTTTGGAAATTATTTCAGCATCGATTTCTAAATTATTCAAAGGATTACCTTCTTTAGCTAGTTTTTCTAGCCAAAATTGCAGAGTGCTGCGATTATCGTTTTTTGCAGCGAGCTTCACTAGGGAAACGATGCGCTCTGAAGAATAATGCAGAAACTTTGCATCGATAAGATAACCTAAACTCTTTGAATTACCGGACGCTGTAATCGCTTCAAATAATCTTTCAGCTAAACCTAAAGAAGTAATTTTAATACCGTATCTTTTATATAATTCAACAACCTGCACAAGATTAGTCAAATTATTCGATAAAGCAGCATGTTCAAGCAACGAGGGTTCAGTATCACTAATCCCTTCCTTAAGTTCTTGCTTCTTTACCTCATTTTTCTGAATCTCTAACTCAATTTTTTGCAGCATTCGATTGAGTAAAGCGGTGCTTCCGTATTGCGCAGTAATGCATAATAAATTTAGCTGGGATGGCAAATCGGCTAAAGTAGAAAAATAATTCCAAGCAAACGCATCGCGCTTATAACAAATGGCGAAAGTAGCATCATCTGAATTCACTTGCTTGTGTTTTAAATAATGCTCAATCGTCTCTTCATCATTGGCGCCGAGAGCGAAAAAAAGCGAGGTATGGCGAGCATCCTGTCCAGCTTTTCTTGCACGGGAATTCTCATCATTTAAGCTTGCCAATAAAATTTTTCTTTTATCTGGATATTGATGCTCAGTATGGGCATTAGGTCTTGCAAACACCCGCATTTCTAACCCAACATCGTCGCTGCTTTTGAGAAAAAGGCACTCTTTGAGTTCGGCAATTGCATCAGTGGCCGTATTAAACGTTTTAATATTGAATTTTAATTCTTTTTTGTCACGCTCATCTTCGTCTTCTTGATAATTGGGGTCAAAAACGATGTATTGATCATTTTCAAACGCTAAGCCAACTGCATGTTTATTTGCAGCCACATAACAGGCTCGGCCATTATTACGGATTTCCTCAAGAACTTTTGTCCAGTTGATTTCGTTTTCTACAAGGCCGATGTTATATTCGTTTTTAACGGGGACGCCGTCGATTGTGATTATTTTATCTAAATCACCCTGACTACTATTTTTGTTGTATTCTTGAGGGTTAAATGCAATTTCAGTCTCTAAAATAAATTGATCAAATTTTTCATCTTGTCCAATTTGATAATGTTTTGGTGGATTCGCTAATGATTGACTCTGGCGAAAAAATTCGGGCAAGTCCCCCTTTAAAAAATATTTCACAAAAAGGGCAACTAAGCCGGAGCAAACACCATTATTATTTAATTTTAATGAAATTCCTTTCTGGCTTAGGATGATATTAACCGAACTAATAATTTTACTTTGCCCCGGCATAAACAATTTCTCCTGTACAACTCAATAAAGTCAACGAATTAAAAAAGACAATATTGTACACTATGTATATTTAATAATCACCAAATGATTGATTCGAATAACGCACTTAAGAATAAAAATCAAGGTACCATCTGACAAAACGTGCTATCCCCTCTTTAAAATCAATTCGAGGACAATACCCTAAATCGTCTTGGAGGCGTTGCGTGGACGCGTGAGTGGATAGGACATCACCAGCTTGCATGGGAAGAAATTCTTTAATTGCTTTTTTGCCAATCGCTTCTTCAAGCGCCTCAATATAATCCAATAAATGAATTGGATTACCACAACCGAGGTTATAGATTCGATAGGGAGCATAACTACTGCCTGCATCCGGGTTAAGTGCTGACCATTCGGGATTGGCCGTTGCTACTTTATCAATTGCTAAAGAAATACCGACCACAATATCATCAATGTAGGTGAAATCTCGTTGCATTTGGCCATGGTTATAAATGTGAATCGGTTTATTGGCAAGGATATCGCGCGTGAAAGAAAAAAATGCCATGTCAGGCCTACCCCAAGGCCCATACACCGTAAAGAAACGTAATCCAGTGGTGGGTAATTGATACAAATTAGAATAAGCATGCGCGATCAGTTCATTGGCTTTTTTCGTTGCTGCATAAATGGTTAACGGATGGTTCGCCCCATCCTTTTCCTGGTACGGTTGTGAACCATTTGCCCCATACACTGAACTGGTCGAGGCATAAACCAAGTGTTCGACTTGGTGATGTCTACAGGCTTCAACGATATGGGTAAAGCCGACCACGTTGGATTGTGCATAGGTATGAGGATGACTAAGAGAATAGCGCACGCCCGCTTGAGCAGCCAAATTAACTACCCGCTGGGGTTTATGCAGGGAAAAAATTTCGTTGACCTTGTGTAAATCACTGATATCAGCCTGATAAAACTGAAAATTGGGATAGGCTTGTAATTGCTCAAGACGTGCTAGTTTTAAACTCACATCATAATAATCGTTAAGATTATCAATACCTATTACCGAATCACCGCACTCTAGGCGAGTTTTTGCTAAATGAAAACCGATAAAACCGGCTGCACCAGTAATTAATAACCGCATCGCGCTATCCACTATTTAAGATGGATGGAGTATACCCAAGATAGTTCAAAAAACTAGACATCCGTGAACGAACTGTCCCTGTTCTTTCCCGTCAGTTTCAGTATACTAGATGCATTCAAACATTCAGTGCAAAATTATGAACTCATTACAAGCAATTATCGAAAGTGGCTTTGAACAACGTCAACATTTATCTCCTGAAACAGCCCCAAAAGAGCTCCTTACAGCAGTCGATGAAGTCCTTTCTGGATTGGATCAAGGCACCTACCGTGTTGCTGAAAAGGTGAATGAAGAATGGATTGTCCACCAATGGCTTAAAAAAGCAGTTTTACTTTCATTCAGACTTTATCCCAATCAAATTGTTGATGCTAATTTCTGTCAATTTTTTGATAAAGTTCCGCTCAAATTTACAGGTTACAGTGCCACAGAATTCAGCAAAACAGGCGTTCGGGTTGTTCCCCATGCCATGGTTCGCCGCGGTGCATTTATTGCTAAAAATACAGTGCTCATGCCTTCTTATGTCAACATCGGCGCTTATATCGACGAAGGCGTATTAGTGGATACTTGGGCCACCGTCGGTTCGTGTGCACAAATTGGTAAAAACGTCCATTTATCAGGTGGCGCGGGAATCGGTGGTGTTCTTGAGCCTTTGCAAGCAAATCCTACGATTATTGAAGATAACTGTTTTATTGGTGCACGCTCAGAAGTGGTTGAGGGCGTTATTGTTGAGCGTGATTCCGTTTTATCCATGGGAGTCTATCTTGGCCAAAGCACAAAGATTTACAACCGTTTGACCGGGGAAGTGAGTTATGGACGTATACCCGCGGGTTCCGTAGTGGTTTCAGGAAATATGCCCAGCGAAGACGGCTCTCATAGCCTATATTGCGCCGTTATTGTTAAACAAGTGGATGCCCAAACCCGTGCCAAGGTAAGCATTAACGAATTATTACGAGATGTTAGGCAATGAATGACGTTAAATCCTTACTGGAAAAGCTAATACGCTTTGAATCAATTACTCCCAACGATTCAGGCTGCCAGAACTTCATGATGGATTTTTTAAAACAACACGGGTTTGACTGCCAACGTTTTGATCATTTCCCTGTTGCCAATTTTTTTGCACACACAGGCACACAGCCCCCACTGTTAGTCTTTGCGGGGCACACTGACGTTGTCCCGGTGGGTGATGAAAGTCAATGGCAAACACCTCCATTTACGCTGGTAGAGAAAGATGGGATGCTTTATGGGCGTGGCAGTGCGGATATGAAAGGTAGTTTGGCTGCAATGCTTGCTATGGCTGCTGATTTCACGCAAGCGCATCCCCATTTTTCGGGTAGTCTGGGTTTTTTAATCACCAGTGGTGAAGAAGGGGATGACTTTCATTTAGGTACCCCACATGTAATGGCGAAACTGCACCAACAGGGCATTCATCCTGATTTTTGCATTGTAGGAGAGCCATCAAGTACCCAACGGGTGGGCGATGTCATTAAAGTCGGACGCCGGGGCTCTTTAACTGGAAAGCTCATTTTGCACGGTAAACAAGGTCATGTGGCTTACCCGCACTTAGCTCAAAATCCTATTCATTTGATCAGTCCCGCATTAGCGGAGCTTACAGCAAAGCATTGGGATGAGGGTAACGCCTACTTCCCTCCCACTTCATTACAAATCACGCATATCCACGCAGGGGGGCAAGCAGGAAACATTATTCCTGGTACGCTCGTCATGCATTTTAATTTTCGTTTTTCCACAGAACAAACCGCTGATAAGTTAAAAGACGCAGTGAACCATTGCTTTAAACAACACGGCTTATTCCCAGAAATCGAATGGCGTCTGAATGGGGAACCTTTTTTGACAACGCAGGGACGGTTACTGGAAAGTTGTATTAAAGCGATAAGCAAGGTTACCAACCAATCCCCCGAACTATCAACCAGCGGCGGTACTTCAGACGGACGATTTATTGCACCTTATGGTGTGGAAGTGATCGAACTAGGTCCGGTGAATTCGACGATACATCAAGTGAATGAGTGCGTTTCTTTAGCGGATTTAGAGAAACTTAAGCAAATTTACTATTCAATAACTGAAGGCCTATTAGTCGATGAAGTGTTTGCGCAATAACCCACCCTATTTTCTTCGGCTTTTCCCATCGCCAAGGTCCCGCAGCTTGTGTGCGGGATCCAAGAGGTTGCGGTAAAAAATTTAAATTTTATTTGATTTATCAATGGATTCGGTTTCTTCCCTTGCTTGTTTTTGCGCCAAGCTTTCATCAATTAAACTGTTTCTAATTGCTCTCATTAATGGGTATACCTGTTTCATCCACGAGGAATTGAGCAACCAGCCAGACAAACCGCCTGTTTGTTTTCCCATTTCTTTAATTGCTTCAGCACCAAAATGAACTTCGCCTTGAGGCCCACTTACCACCATTCCTTTGTCTAAATCATAACCTTTATCTTTCAATTTTTTCACAAGCTCTGGATTCTCACGGGCATTAATTGCCTCTACATCCGGGCGCTTTAATTTTTTTACCGCCAAAGTGCATACCGGGCAGCTGCCATCATAAACAATACAGTTTCCTGGAAGGGATGCAGGATTGTTGATGGGTTCAGAGGATGGTTTCGTTGATAGGTAACGTGCGGGGGTAGTAAAAAGCCGGGAGTTGCTTGCTAATGGCCTTGCGCTTCTTAGCACGAGGGATATTCCGTTGATACGACTACGCATAATTGATTTCCTTAAATAAACTAATCGCGCAAGTATTATACGCATTATTCAATCGTGTTGACAATTTTTTCTCCTTCTTTAGAAACGAGCTCACTTAAGTCTAAAGGGCTCGTTTCTGATTCCTTATATCAGCCCATCTTCCTTATTTTTGTTGGTGGCTCATCCAAGGTTGTTGACGTAGTGGCCTCTTGAGAATCTGAGAGGTTATTAGTACGGCTTTCTTCATCCACCTGCCTATGGCGACTATTGTTCTTATCTTGGGTAACGGGCTTAAAATGCCGAAATAAACTGGCTAAATAGAGTAAGCCTCTTTTTTCAAAGGGGGATAACGCTGTATTAGATCCTGAAGAACTCATGTCTACGAATTTCTTTTCGATATCGCTTCTATCCCCTTCCTCCCATTTCTTTTTCCCACTTGACCATAAATGAGATACTCGTTCGCTTGCTAAAAACGTTAACGAAGGAGGTGTCTTTCTCCCTTGGTCAGTGGTATTGCATGCACTGCGTTTTATTCGCGCTAAAGTCTCATACTGTAAAGCCGTAAAATAATTCGCGCCAACATGAAGTAGATGGCTAATCATTCCTATTTCGATTTTGGCCGGCCATAATCTTAGAGGGGGTAAATTTTGCGCCGGTTCTTCTAAAGTCGCCCCCATTAATCGGTTTTTTTCATACAGAATTTCAACCAACCTTACAAACGCATCGCAAAGCTTAATAAAGGTGGCCTCTCGCAAACAGGGACGGTAAATATGGCTCAAAATAAAAGCACGCATCAAATAAAATAAGTGAATAAGATGCTCAGGATCGGTCACTTTATCTAAATCATCCTTATCTCTGATACCATCACGTTGATACATTTTCCAAATTGCCGATCTTTTACTACACTGGCTCCAATCCGAATTAAACGCTAAAATCGGAAATGCTGGGTGATTTTTTATAGTAAGCAAAGGGGTGATTTTCATATCCATTAGAATGCCGTAATCAATCAGTAAGGCCTCTGCCTTTCCTCTCATCAGCTTTAATAATTCACCAAATAAATTGGGCCAAAGCACCATAAAAATGTTGATACTTTGAGAATTGGAAGTGCTCCGGGGAATTTCCTCTGCGAATTGCTGGATAAATTTTTCTAACGCGGGATAAGAAAAATATAATCGTGGCATTAAACGCTGAAGCTGCATTATGTCTTCCATTTTTTGTACATGTGTTACTGAACTTTCAAATAGGAGTGAGGGAAGCCTGGAATACATCATATTGTGCGCTACTATGCATGAAAATTTCCAAGGCCCTATTAATTGCCTCATTTCTATTGGCATGTCCGACAACAATTGAATAAGAAACTTTAAAGCATACTGCTTATGCTGATTAGCCAGGTCGATAGATTTTTCGACCGTGTGCTCAATAATCAGAGCCACTAATTTTTCATTCTTACACCGTTGATTAATGAGAGCAAACCAACTCTTATAGTTTTGATGGGTTGTGAGGTTTGCTAAAATATTAATTGCCACCACTCCACTAAAACTTAATAAGAGTTCACAATGCTCCTGGTCAAGCAACTTAAGCGCTATTTGGTGTAAAAAATCAATTTTTTGAGCGTCCTTACAATCGATCAATGCGTGATCGATCATTTGGAGCAATACGAAGTCTTTTATGAATGGGGACACGGCAGCACTATAATCATATAACCGTGTTAATCTTTCCGTACCGTCTTTTTCTAAATGCTCACCCGTATCGTTGAATACTGTAGAAAAATAATGCGTTAAAGAAGTAAAATTACAATCTGCTAATGTATCCTTAAATAAAATAAGAAGATCCGTTGGCTTGTTTTTTAAATACTCATTAAGCACTTTCACCAGGTGGGTAACTGATAATTGACTTAAGTTTAGAATCAATATCCGTAATATGCTGAGCATTGATTGGTATTGAGGATTATTTGTTACGGATAATAAGCTAGGGTCTTTACTAATTAATGTTAAAAATAGAGCCAAGAAGAAAACCAGCTTGCCCTCATTATTTTTAAACTTAGGTAATATAAAAACTAGAGCCTGTAGACTAAGCTCATTTTTTGTTGTTTGACTCTGTAAATCACGATTATATATCACCCTAAATTCCTGCAAACCTTGGATACTTTTATCCCCATAATTAGGTGTATTCTTTTCGGGTAAATCGGCAACTATCTCGAGGAAAAAATAATGATAAATTAGCCCAGGTGTCTGCTGGCGGAAAGGGAGAAAATTTAGCCCCATGGTTTTAGCTTGCTCTATCATCTCCGTTTCACAGTTGTGAAATAACTCCGCTACAGCAGTTCGACCGTTTAGCACAGCATTCGTGTAAGGCGTGTCGTTTGGCCCTCTCTTCCAATTAAAAACATGCGCTTTTTTTGCTAATAAAAGACTTACTTCTTCTGTTTTTCCTAACTCACTTGCTAAATAAAGTGCGGTTCTTCCATCTCGGGAAAGGCCTGTAATATCATCGTTCTCAGCATGCCATCTTAAAGCGTCTATATTGTGAAGAACAGCCATATGGATTGGTAGAAAGCCACTCTTTGAATACATCGTTAACATTTGCGGGTATTTTTCTTTAATCCTCTCAAGTAATTCAGTATCCCCCACGTGGGCAGCACAATGCGCTGCAGTGAATTGCAATGAACCACAGGGGGGAGGGGAAAGGGATACTCCTTCAATTTCTAACAACAAAGCAAGCACCTCTTTGCAACCATGGATTATCGCTAGATGTACAGGATAAAATCCTTGCTCATTGGGTTGCCTAAAGATTTCTTTTCCCTCTAGCTCAATTAATTGTTGCAGGGTAGCCGCAGAATTCCTCTTGCCCATGGCATAGTAATGGCTAAGTAAATTCCCTTCAGCATTTTTTTCTTTCCTTAAGAATTCATATTCCTTATTTTCAAGAAGGTGGTGAATAATTTTTTCTTTTGCGTAAACAAGTGCTGCTTGCAATAAATTTAATTCTTTCACAAGTTTTACTTCGATTAAATTGGGTGCTTGGGAGAGCAAGAACTTAAATAATGCTAAATCACCACCACGCATGGCGCTTTTCATTAATAAAGCCATATCTAACGGCGGCTCCATCTCCTCTAGTTTTCTTCCTGCTAACTCCTGTTGAATCAATGCAATTTTTTCTTCATCCGTTTTTGTCGGATCTTGAATAATGTCAATTATGCCCATGTTTTAACAACTCCATAGAACAAAAAATAGAGTAGTATACATTAAACCCGCATTTATTTATTCAAGAAACTTCCCAAGAGATTTTAAAGAAAGAAACTGTAGCTATTAGTGAGCCAATTTTTTGCTAGATCCTAACGTTGCCTCATGCGCTTCTTTAGCCCATTTTAGGCATTCGTTCATTCTTTCTACTTCAGCAGGATCTTTCATCACCTCTTTAATAACTGTCGAATATTCTTCAGCATATTTTTTCAAATTTTCATAAGTGGGTGTTGCCGAGGTCACTATTGACCATAAATTACGCACACTCGCATTCTCTTCCCAAATCGTGTAATTATCTTGAAAAGCCGCGGCCAAATTTTCAGCTAATACCCGTGCTGCTCGGCCACAAAAATAATATTCGAGCGAATGAGAATCTTGATCGATAAACTGTCTAATTATTTTTTCGTTATCAAATTCACCGGTTTCAGAGATAAGGGTTACTCGAGGCCTTGGATCGGTACGGTTAAGTCCGGCTGCAGACATTAACATGCTAATTGGCACATCTTCTTCTGCTAGTTCGGCGTATTTAAACCTGCCTTTTTCATTTTGAGCAGTCATATCGGCTAGCAATTCCAAATCAGTAATTTCCCCTAAATGCCCTTCCTGAATTGCTCCTTGAATAAGGCTTTCACTCATAATTGGGGTAGCTAACTTTCCAACACTTAAACTTCGCCAAAACCCAACTTTAGGAATAAGGCTATCGTAAATAACACACTGTCTTTTTCCATCAGGCCCTGTTATTTCAATTAAGGATTCATTAGCTGGCCAGGGTTTTGTACGTTTATGCAGCATTAGGTGCAATGGATTTCCTTCCTTATCCCGATGAATAGTCATTGTAGTCATGTCAAAGGGCGTCCCTGTCGCCAATAGACCATAGTGGACTAAACGCTGACCTAGGCCTTGATGAACAATAAGGGATTCAATGACCCCTTTCTCTGAATATAGCCTTTGTAAACCAGATAATGTTTCAGTGCCGCCCATTCCGAAGAGATGATTAACGCCACGAAGCATCCAGTGGCACAAGACATCAGCAGAAGCATTGGTTGCGGTAGAAATGGTTTGAAGAGTTGAACCATCCTGTCGTTCTGCAACACTGGATTTAGCATGACTGAGGAGGGCTGATCCAGGGGTATAGCAAGTGGTCGGATGATATAATCCATCTGGACCTTTTTGCATACCACGATGAACTGTCGAATTCACAAAAGCTCTTGATGCCAGTGAGGCCGTTCTGTATTGCCCATCCGCATTAACAACGAGGAGTAGATCTTTGTGCGCCGACACTCTTGGTCCATGCTTTTCTGTTTCTTCGCGCATTCCTCTATAACCCTCAACTGTAGTGGTGAATTTAGTCGCATCGGGATGAATTGCTTCCTCAAGGGTGCGAGAGAGTAATACATTAGTAGGATTGCCTCCAAAATACGGAGAGAAATTGTCTATGGTTATGCCTCCAACAATATGATCGGTTTCTGCAATCACTTCTTCTCGGGAGGATTTTTGCGCGCTGGTCAGCTTTCGCGATTCGCGAATTAGTTTTTCCAGATTAGGATTGGTTGTACTGACTACTTCGGGCTTCTCCTGCTCAGGAATAACTAAAAATCCATTAAGTTCTAGCGCCTTTTCACTTAATTGCGCTTGATGTACAACCATTGCCTTAGCAGGCGGCTTTTCGGGTTTGACTCGGGTAATGACCCTGTCGTCTTCGTGTGCCGCGGTAACAATTGTCCGCATTCCTATATTAAGCGTACCTGCAAATCGCCTTCGGCCCAGAAAGGTTTCTGGTTTATAACCTATAGTCGAGTATTCTCTTGCGGTGGGACGGGACGTTAGGTATATAGGGGCTTGTTTGATCCCTTCAGGCACTTTTATTTTTGCCATAATCATTGATACAACTCGAGGAACTTGCTCTTTAATAAAAAATCCGCCTCGTCTCATGATTACAACCTATACTAGCCGTCGAGCATAGGTTAATTATAGTGCATTTGGTTAATTTTTTATCCAGATGTTGCCTCATGGGGATATTCTAAGGGGATGCTGCAGAAAATTTGATTTAAAAGAGGAATGGTCGTGGTGACCCAATCAGGATAATTGCAAACCACAAAATTTTTGCCTGCCTCACGAAAACCCATTTCATACAGCAGCTTTGCAAAACTAGTTTCTATTGTTACCAATGTATTCAGTTCAATGTGTTGAAAACCGTTTTCTGCCAAGGTGTTGACTAGACCTTTTAAAATGGCCTGAGCAATATTCGTATCCATTGCATAAAGTGGGGAAATTCGATAGCTTTGCTGGTTTGATTGATAGCCACAGCATGTGGCTATGCCATAACCTTGCAATCTGTCTTGAGAATAATAACCGATAGCAATGGCGTCCGGCCGCTTTATCCATTGCTGAATAAATTCTCGAAAGCCTTTTCCAGCAGTCCCAACAAATTGCCGATTAGTATAAGCATTAATGTCCTCTTTTGCTGAACCATGTAGTATTCTTAAAGTACCTTCTGTCCATAAAGGCTGGGTTGAGCCCACAGCCAATTGATCCATTTTTTTAGACTCTAAAATCAGACAACGATTAGTTAATGGTGTTTGCTTAAATCCTTGCTTTGCATAATAGTCGACTGCTCGAGGAACGGAATGGAAACAAACAAACGCATGTTCAGGTAACTTTTCTGTGATTGCCTTCTGCCATAAAAATGAACCCACTTTTTGACCGCGATATTGCTCTCTGACCAAGAAAAACCCTGCCGAATAAAGGGGCTTATTTCGTATTAAACTTGAACTGGCATGAAGAATGACGCAACCGGCTAATCGATGGTTAATTTTCACAACACAGATTTGATTTTGAGGACAATTAAAATAAAACTCAACATCTTCAGCACTGTATGACCACCCTTCCTTGCATGCTTCCTCCTGCATCAAAAGGCCCAATTCTTCCTTTTGAATAGGACAAATTTCCAAATTCACCATTACTCCAATACGTTTGCTCTGAACGAATAATAGCCCAATAAGGTAAAATAAAGTACCGTATTAATACGGTACTTTTTAAACTAATTCTTTTATTTTAAGCACTAAATCGATTTTATTTGTTGCATGTAATTTTGATTTGAGTAATTCAACTCGAGACTCCACTGTGCGATAGGATTGACCAAGATAAGCTGCTATTTCTTTAGCCGTTTTCCCTTGTAAAAGTAATTGGGCATACTCCATTTCTCGGGCAGTTAATTTAGATCTAGTTTGTGAAACTTCATTCATAAAGAGTTGCCGCTGTTCATTAAACTGGGTATTAAGTGAAGGCCAGTTTTTTACTTCCATGCTTTTTGAGATCTTTGATTGAAACCGCTGATTCGGGGTGTAAATTTTAGTCAAAGACTTAGATTGACTTACCTTATTCTGAAAAAAAAGGATAAATCGGTCGAGTAGATCTAAATTATTCACATAAAACTGATTCATTTCTGGGGCAATCAAGTGTGTACCAAAATGGTAAAATTCGCTAAAACCAATTCCCTGCCTCAGAATGGTAAAGACATGCCTAAAATTAAAATCAGCAGCATCTTTCATCATCATTGCCGTTTTACCCCGGCAATCGATAAAATCCCAAACGACATATTGCCCTAAGTCCGACTTTTCAAACTTAAGCTGCACACAGGGGTCTGCTTGATGGTAATTTTTCTTAAAATAATTACCAACAAAACTAGCCTTGTTACAGACAAGAGCAAAGTGGTTATCCTCATACGTTCGAATGTGAGAAAATGTTGTGATATTTAGTCTCGCTAACGGCCTACATAAATCCGTTATTTCTTCAGCATTGCATTCAATGGGATGATGCTTTAATTTTATTTCAATTTCACTCATAGAATTTAAGCGTTTATTGCACTAAAAAGTCATAGGTCCTACAGCACCAGGCTGTCCCTACTACATTAGGGATGATTATGTCGTGGTTATTGCCTGTGACTAGCGTTTCTAATTTGCCATTCCCTCAGCCTGTAACTGTCCTTGTACTGGCAAGCCCGCTTCGCCTTCTTGATTGACTTTTTCATTAACTACTTTGGCCACACAAGAATCAGACCACACGTTCAAAGCAGTCTCAAGCATATCGATCAAACTATAGAACGGTAAAATAATTCCCATCAATGTAATAGGAACATTCATGCTTGCCAATAAACTGGCACTTAAGAAGAAACAGCCCATTGGCACACCAGCGTTACCAATTGCTGCAATGGTTGCAATGATTACCCACAATCCCATCATCGGTAAAGAAATTTCGATACCATGATTTTGCATGAGGTAGATGACTGTGGTAAAAATAAAAGCGGCACAACCATTCATATTTAGACTTGTGCACAGCGGCAACACAAAACGGCTTATCTCCGGTTTGACTTTCAGGTTTTTCTCTGCCGTTTCCATTGTCACTGGCAAAGTACCTACCGAAGATTTTGAAAAGAAAGCAACAGATAAAGCAGGTAACATCCCTTTGAAAGCAACAAAGGGCTTTATCCCTTGTGATTTCAACCATAAAGGTAAAATGACTAAGCCTTGAATCAGATTTGCAAGAACGATAATTAGCAAATATTCACCAATCCCCTTAATCGCCATGCCTTCACGTAATTGCACAACGGTGGAGGTGATAAAGCCATAAAGCCCTAGCGGGATGACCGCAATGACCCAATTCGTTACCACCATAAATAGGCCATGTGCACCGCGAAAAAATTGAGTGATGGTTTGTCTTGCTTCTGCTTCGGGAATAAAACGAATTGCGACCCCCACGACGATACCAATGAGCAAAACGCCCATAACTTGATGTTGGATAAAGGGCTCCAAAATGGTAGACGGAATGAGATTGGCAATGTGCTGCAAGTAACTTAACTGTGCTGTTTGCGGCCCAATGGCTCCCTGTTTAATAACCCCCATCATCCCTGGGTGAATGAGAAGATATAATAAACAACTAATTGCTGCCGCCACTAAGGTAGTCCCTAAGGTGTAACTCATCGCGCGCCGCCAAACTGTGCGCATAACACCATCGGCACGATAATTAGACAGGGTGACGATGATAGACAATGCAATGATGGGTAAACTGATGCATTTAAAAATCTTGATGAAAATATCCGATATCAACAAACCGAAACTTTTTAAGAAAGCGATATCAGAGTAACCACTGATCACCCCAAGAAAAATCATTGCCGCATATAAAGCAGGAGTACTGAACCAGCGTTTTTTAAGAGGGGTATGTTGAGCGCACATAGCAAGAATACCTTGTAAAATGAGTTAGACTTATTCAGAAAATGCAAGGGATAATTAGCAACAACACAGAGAAGAAGAAAAGTGCGCTACGCGAGAAGGTATGTCAGTGTGAAGCAAGTCTAAGTCTTTCATAATCGCCGTTAGTTCAATTTTTATACATTGAGAGCATATTTTAACACATTTTGCGCCCACGTCAATCCTCTATTAATACGCATGGTCCACGTTTTCCTACGTCCTGTGGCTTATCTCAGGACATAGAGAAAAGATAGGCATGGCATCCACAATACCATAGGTCGTTCCGAAACTGAAATATCTTTCAGGCGAAGAAATTGTTATACCAAAGCCCAATGAGCCTGCTTTAAATGGATAATGCGCTCATAGGCCTGCTCAATTCGGCTGCGTGAAATGGCGTTTTTATGCACTAAATTTTCAATTCTATCAATTAAATCAGGGGCCGTTATTTGCCCTAATTGATTGGCAAAAATCAGCATGTCTGCACCTGCATTAATAGTTAAGCACAATGCATCATCGAGGGAATAGTGGTTAGCAATGGCTTGCATTTGTAAATCATCGCTGATAATAACCCCATTAAATCCTAATTTTTCGCGTAACAAGCCAGTGAGAATCGGATAAGACAACGTAGCAGGCAAACCGTTTCCATCTAACTGACGATTAATCACATGAGCTGTCATGATCATAACAGGGAATTCATTTTGCTTGAGCAGAAGCGAATACGGTTCAAGCTCGCTCGGCTTAAAGGTTTCAGTCACATCAACAAAACCATGATGAGTATCACCTATAGCACTTCCATGACCAGGAAAATGCTTAAAGCAACACGTTAATCCCTGCTCAGCAAAAATTTCCACAAATTTCTGTGCAGTTCGGGCTACTTTTAAGGGATCTGCAGAAAAACTTCTTCCAAGACTACCAATGATTCCATGCTCTTCAGTTAAGTTGAGATCAACTACGGGGGCAAAATTCAAGTTAAATCCCAAGGATTTGAGCGTTTTAGCCATTTTTTCAATTTCCACTCGAAAGGCGTCGTCTGAAAGCTTAGCCAACTCAGAAGGATTTTGAGTTACCATGCATCCGTCAATGTGGCGAAGTCTATCAACAGCTCCTCCTTCATAATCAAGAGCAATAAAAAGACCTGGAGCATCCTTGCTAGGAGAAAATTTTTTTGCATAGCAATTAAGCTGGTGGGTAAGTTGTTTAATCTGGGCTTGGTTAACTAAATTTTTCCCTTGGCGTTTATCGATTAGATCGTAATCAAATAGCAGTACCCCTCCTAGGCTATCAGCGCTTAACCAATGGGCTATGGGACTCTCCTCATCAACTGCAGTTCCAGCAAAACCCATAATGAGCATTTGTCCAATTTGATGTCTTAAGCTAGTCAATTGAGGCCTCTATCTCTTTTTTCTTTGTTTTGCATCATACACAAAGCTTAAGGCGTGTGCTAGTCAGGTAACCGCATCGTGCGCCACAAGGCGGTTACCCTGTCGTGCCAGTTCGAAAACTGCCTTATCATGAATTGGCAATAGCCGTTAGGCTCATTATGAACCACCCGGTTGTGGACTTGCTGGCGGTGTCGAATTTGCCGGTTGCGGACTTGCTGGCTGTGGTTTAACAGCTGGAATGCTGTTAAAATCACATTTGCAATCACCACTTGCGTCAGGCGGAAAGGGAACTGATGAAAAATCAGCAGGAAAACAAACCGGAATTTCCCAGGCTGTTACGCCTTGAGCGATTGAACCAGGCAAAAACCAGTAGCGAAGCGCATTATAGCTTTTTCCCACTTCAGACTGCCAAAACACCGGTTCGAAAGTTGCCTGATACATCAAGCTTTGCGCAGTGTGACAATCAAAATTTCCTCTTGCCCACGATTGTCCTTTTGGAACTTCAATGGTGAGTAATATTTTATTGCTTACTGAATCCAAAACGTTCACTTTAACATCATAATTCGTCCAGCAGCTGTCTTTCGCTAAAGTAAAAACACAAGGAAATGCGAAAAGGGGCATCGATGCGCAGCTAAGAAAAAGTGACAGAAATGCTTTAATCATCATAGCAAATCCATAAATCCCGGATTATAGATAATTTAATTATACGCTGAGATTTGAATTTTGCACGTGAGGCCATTAAGATGAATACCTCTATGATTGATTTCCTTGAAGTATAGGTATATCCTTCGCGCTTGAAGGAGAGATGGCCGAGCGGTTGAAGGCGCACGCCTGGAAAGTGTGTATACGGAAACGTATCGAGGGTTCGAATCCCTCTCTCTCCGCCAATCACCTAAATTTCAAGCTTAGGTGTCAAACGGCGAAATAAAGAAGGGAGTAAGCGACTTGCTAGTAATCCCAGCTTTTCTTTAAACCCAGCAATAATTACCTCGGGTTTATCCTGTTCAATTGCCTCTCTCATTTGTCGTGCACAATTTTCACGTGGAATCGCATTCATGTGTGCCTTATCCGCCTTCCCATAAACAGTACCATTGGCTACCAACGCGTGCATTGAAATTTGAGTATTGATGTAACCTGGATAGACAAGCGTCACTTTAACCCCAGTCTTCACTAATTCATTACGTAGGGATTCAAAATAACCTTTTAGAGCATGTTTACTCGCACTATAAGCAGAGCGCGTTTGTACGCCATAGAGGCCTAATATACTCGAGGTAACGACTAAATGCCCGCTATTGCGCTCTAACATTTTTTTTAGTATCGGATGGGTCAGTGCGATGGCTCCAAAAAAATTAATTTTCATGATTTTTTCGTCCATTTCAAGCTCGGCATCAGCGGCTAAATATCGCTGAGAGATTCCTCCGTTGTGAATAAGTACGTCAATAGGCCCATGTTGATCCCAAACCTCTTCAGCCTTCTTCTTGAGTTCGCGATAGTTTTCAAGATCAAGCGGAATAATAGAATGTTTTTCAGGTGAGACACAATTTTTTCGCACGCGCTGAAGCGCTTCTTCATTGCGTGCAGACAAGATCACTTTCGCCCCTGCTCGAGTGATTTCGTAAACGAGCGCCTCGCCGATACCTGAAGATGCACCCGTAATCCAAGTCGTTTTATCCTGTAATGATGTCATAAAAGCGTCCCTTTTATTCAAATTTATCCTACCATTATTAACATCGTTAGAGTAGTTTGCCGATACGGAGGTCAGAATGAAACGGGTAAGATTAGGAAGCCAGGGACTTGTTGTTTCTCGTATTGGCTTAGGTTGCATGGGCATGTCTGAATTCTATAAAGGGGGGACTGAAAAAGAGTCACTGGCAACCATTCACCTTGCTATTGAGAAGGGAGTGAATTTTTTTGATACTGCCGATATGTATGGTCCGTTCACCAATGAGCAGTTAATCGGTAGCGTCATTCAAACTTGCCGTAATCAGGTCATCATTGCTACTAAATTCGGCAACGAGCGTAATGCGAATGGGGAATTTATTGGTATTAACGGCCGCCCTGACTACGTTCATCAATGCTGTAATAACTCTTTACGACGACTTGGGATTAGCGAAATTGATTTATATTATCAACATCGAGTGGATCCCAAAGTACCCATTGAAGAGACAATCGGTGCCATGGCTGATTTAGTCGCATTAGGAAAAGTTCGCTATATTGGCCTATCTGAAGCTAATCCCACTACCATTCGGAGGGCACATGAAGTCTATCCACTGACCGCAGTACAAACCGAGTATTCGTTGTGGAGTCGAGATCCCGAGGACGGTGTTTTACAAACTGTGAGGGAACTAGGCATTGGTTTCGTTGCCTACAGCCCTTTGGGACGAGGATTTCTCACTGGTCGATTCAAGCAACCCGAAGATTTTGCCGAGGGTGATCTTCGTCTGTACAATCCGCGTTTTCAAGGAACGAACTTCTATAAAAATCTTGCGGTAGTCGACGAGCTTGAACGTTTTGCGCTAAAAAAAGAAATCACGCCAGCCCAACTTGCTTTGGCTTGGATCTTGGCACAAGGAGAAGACATCGTTCCTATTCCAGGAACAAAGTTGCGACGCCGGCTTAGAGAAAACATTGAAGCCATTGATATAATACTTTCCCAAGACGATTTAGAGACAATAAGCAGCATAGCTCCCAAAGGATTTGCAGTAGGAACACGGTATTATGATATGAGTACGGTTGATCAGTAATGGGGCTTTGCAAATTATGATTTGATTCAACCTGCTCATCTGTTTATTAACTTAAGCGCCACAGGTAGGTTAGGCTTTGACCAATCTACATGTAGCGCTTCACTGGCTATGCCTTGTTGAGGTAAAATTGTTAGAGTGCATCCCTTCTTATCAATGAGGCTGAGTACTTACCATTTCGGTGCTTAGCTCCTCGGTACTATTGTAACTTTCATAACTTTCGTCACTAGCATCGTTTTCCTCACTTTTTTCACTTCCATTCCTATAGCTAGGCTTAGGAGATTCTTCCGAGTTATAAACACCAAGAAATCGGAATAAACCCCACCCTGATTTCTGCGCTTTTTTCTCATCATGTGGCATTGGTTTTGGTTTTCCTTGTGATTCCTCTAAAGCACCTTCGCAAAGTATTTCAGCAATGGCTTCGGCATCATCAGGTGTTTCTAAGAGCAATGTTAAGTTAGGTTGATTTAATTTTTCTTTTTTGCTCAAACGAACGCACGCTTTATGTAGTCCTTGCCAGTGTGATGCACATTCCATGATTATTTCGATATTTTCCTGACAATTCGAACTCTCTTTTTGTAAAAGCCCTGCTTGGCTAATGTATTGAAGGATGAAACCTAAATAAATGGCTTTTTCAGGAATAGAACAGAGCAGTTTTCTATTTTTGATGGTATTTTGTCCTGCTGCCGCTAACTGATTGTAAGCTAAGGCTAATCCTTCAGCATGCTCAGGATGTTGCGATAGAAAGGTCTTAGCGTCAGCATGATAATCAGGTGATTTTTTGGCTATCGCTATTCCTCTAGCAAGCGATAGCATGTGCTCTTGACCACTAAGCACTGTTTTCAATTCTTCATCATCAATGGGCGCAGCCTCTTGGGCTAATAGTGCGACAGCTTTTGCTATTTTTTGACCTTGTGATGGTGTAGTAAATAACTGACTTAATGTCAGTTGTACCTGTGAAGAAATTAAATCCAACTGGGCTAATTGACTCACAGCCGATAAAATGTCCCCACTCCTGTCTACCGTCTTTAAAATCAGTTCCCAATACTCTTCCACTGGCCAACCAGCATGCTTGAAATGCCTTAACAGGGCTTTAATCGTTTCGCCTTTTTCTATCGCATCGACATGATGAAACAGTGTAGTGATATTCGTTGAATTTAGTTGTCCACACAAACTTAATCCTTCAGCAATTGCTTTAATGCCCCACCAAAGCTCATGAAAGTTAAAAAGAGCCGATAGGTACGACTGTATCATCAAAAGCGGATCAGCTGCTGCAAAAAGAGATAATATATCGTTGAATAGGGCTATTTTAGCTGCTGAGGACACGGTGACATCTTGGATGTCTAAACCATCAAGTTTTTGAATGTTACTCTCATCACACAAGCCATTTTTGTTTAATAAAACTAAAATATCACTTAACAGTTTGGGATTTTTCCTGTTTAAAATCAATAAGAAAGCGGCTTTTTCCGTTACTTTTGCATCCACTAATTGTTGAATAAAGGTTAACTTATTCGCCAAAGCTTCCTTATTCGCTCGTTCACAAATTTCTGCTAAAGCGTGAGAGGATAAGAAAGGGATTACTGGGTCTAATACCTCAAGAAGCTGAGACAGCATAAGCCCATGTTCTTCATCTTTACCAAGTGGTAATGAGGTATCTAACGTCTCTATTCGCTCTTCAGTAAGAGTGTATTGCTCTATTCGTTTTAAATTAGCAGGACTGAGTTTTTCTTTTTCTTTCAGATGACTTAAAGCTTTGCGCCCACCCAGCTTGTTCGCGAGTGTACCTAAACTTATACTCGCCGCCCTATGGTCCCACGTTTTTTTGTCTAAAATAATCTTAGTTAATTTAAGATACTCTTCATCAGTGAGCTCTCTATCCTTAACCACCTCGCCCTCTTTACCATTTATCTCGATGTAAAAAATTTCTAGCTCTTTAATGTGAGACTCTTTCGTCGGTCCCCAACGGAAATAGCCGGAATGAAGCGAATATTGCTCAAGCGCCTTTTTAACATCCAAAATTTTCATCGATGAATCCATCCCTGTTTATTAACAAAACCAAAGCCATCATTTAACTAAGCACACGATTTAGCAAAAATTTCTGTTAGCTCTCTAAAATAACCATCATCCAGACGGTCTTCCAGACTCCAGCACCAAGCCAAAACGGCTTGCACAAAACACCATTGGGCGATTCGGCTTAGATCCAAATTAAGCAGAGAAGCAAACCCAGTCATTCGTCTATCTATGATACGCCATGCGGCCTTTGATTCAAGCAATTCTGGTATTGGATTTCGTATAAAAGCAGCCACTTCATAAGTCAACTCGCCTATTACGCCTTTTGGATCAATCGCGAGCCAATCATTGTCATTTTTTAAAATATTGTCATGATGAAGATCACCGTGTAATAAGTGGTCTTGTTGGCTGGTTTTAAGAAGGTAATCCCTATACTCTCGGCTTTTTTCCAAATAGTGTGTGGGTATTTCCCAATTTTTATCCAGTATGGCAAGCCAATCCCTAATATGAGGGAACTTATTCTCTTTAGGTAGCTGGGCTTGCGTCAATTGGCTAATCAGCTGGCACGCAATTGTCAGGGATTCCGCGTGCTCAAGCCATTGATTCTTTAAAGAATACCCAGGAATAGCCCGCTGAAGCAGTAATGCACCTTTTCTTGCGGCTAAAAGTTTGACAACAGCACACGAGCAAAAGGCGTTTAAGGCATTCGCCTCTCGAGTCAATGCCATATCATCCAGACCTAATTTTAAGATAATTGGTTTTTCCTGCTGAAAGCCAGAAAGCACATAATTAAAGGAAAGATTAGGTATCGGCTTGAGATCCCTTAAATGCCACAAGGTGCTTAACTCTTGGACAAGTTTAGGAAGCTTTGTGAGCCAATTTTTGCCCTTTTCACCGTATACACTCAAAATAGTCTGATTAAACATCTAGATTCCCGCCCATTGTAATTGAGAATGAATCTCTTTTAGCGTTATCATAGCAATAAAACAAGAAGGAGCCTTAATATGACTAATTCAGCGGTTCTCCCAGAAGATATTATTGCAGATGGTGCAGATTACACCCTCATCCATGGCATTAAAGTGAGAAAAGGAAGTGTTGCAGCATTTATTGCCAATATTGACATCTTGGAAAATCCCCACTCCTCATCGGAGGATAAAAACAACGCATTGCAAATGATGAAGGAGTTAGCCCCTGCTATTGTCACTGTTGGACTGCATCACCATGTTACTTTTAAAAATAAACAGGCTGATGAAATAATTCGAGAAGCATCCAATTCATTAGGGTCTGTTGACAATTCACCTGCTGCCTACGTGCCGCGGCTTGTCCGCGGCATCAATAGATGGTCAAATTAAAAGCTGAACTACCTAATTCATTGATTAATGAAAGCAAACTCATAATATAACGGCTCAGATACCAAGTATAAAACGAGTTTGCAATGCTAAGACTTATGCTCAATGACGAGCGTTGGTCAAAGCTGAGGGAGATCATGCTACAGCACAGGATTTATGACTACCCCAATCTCCGTAGGATAGTGGAGGCAATGTTATATCGCATGCGGGTTGGGTGCCCTTGGCGTGACCT
>NZ_FUXJ01000032.1 GCF_900167045.1 Legionella maceachernii
AAAGTACGCGGCCGCCTTTTTTAAGAATGCATTCTCTTCCGCAAGTCTTGCATTTTCGCGCTTTAAACGCGAAAGCTCTGCCTGTTGAAGTTTTTGATTTTCAAGTGTGTCGCCACCTCGTTTCCTCTGTGCTTTCCATGAATACAATAACGATTCGGCTAAACCAAGATCTTTGGCAACCTGAGGTATGCCCTCTTTATCTGCCCGCTCCATCACTTGATCTTTAAATTGAGGGCTGTATTTCTTTTTAACTCTTTTTAGCTCTGCTTTATTCTTGTTCATTTTCTCACCTCTGCTTTTGATTTTACTCTCTTAGCAGAGTGTCCGACAAATCAGGGCAGGATCAAAATGATCCCTCCAGCAGGAATCGCTGCACAAGCAGCTCATAGCGTAGTTGATTAACGAATCAATCGAATCTGATCGCGATTGATTCAATAGCCTATGTTAATTAGGTATGAGTATTGTTTCATCGTCTTTATTCAATAAGAAATCGATTCTTGCTTTACGGGCATTAAAGAATGCATGCTCACTCAGTTGATTTTGTCTATTTTCTTGATCTTCTCGTTTTTCATTTTGTGCTTCTCCAACAGCTCCAGATGGAGCACCTTTGTTTTCATCTATAATACATACAGATCCACCACTTGTTGTCGTTGAGGATGTTGGTACTTCTTGTTTGGCTAGGAGCGATTTGAGTTCTCCTATTTCCTTTCTAAGTATTTGAATAAATTCATCTTTTGATGCTATTTGAGCTTCTAGGTTTTTTATTTTAGCCACAAACCCGTTTAGACTATCTGAGGGGGCATTTTTAGTGATCTGACGAGTAACACGAGATTTTTGATTGGGCTTTTTCTTTGCTTCAGACACGGCTGGTTCTGAGGCTGAACGAACTTCTACAGCGTGTGTTACTAGTGATCGGGGTGAACCCACTTGAGGTTGTGAGGCCTGAAACTGAGCTATCAAAGCAGGATGAGAGCATTGATGCTGTTGTTGGTATTGGTATAAACTTGAATAACCGTCTTTTCCTACCATCACGCTGGCTTTATGAAAATCATAGACTGTAAGTCCATTCTTGTTCTTAGACTCCCAGTTGCTTTTCCCAAATAAGAGGCTAGCACATTCAGCATGGCCAAAGAAAAGTGCCCACATTAAGGGGATCGATTTATCCTCATTTGCTAAATTTGGATCAGCATTTTTTTCTAGTAAGGCTTGCAATAGCGATGGTTTATTATGATGTACACAGAGAGATAGGGGGGTACCACACATTGTCGCTGCATTTTTAGTTTTAAATCGAGTCGGTTGATTTACATTGATTCCTTCAAATTCGAGCAATAATTTGACTGCTTCTTCTCGATTCAAAGAGAGCGCCAATCCTAATGGGGTGATTTGATTAAAGGCTGCATTAATGATGGTAACTTTCTGCTCTTTAAACTTTTTTATTTTTTCTAAATCGTTCTGTGCAATTGCAAAAAATAATTCTTTAAGTTCTGTAAGAATATTAGTCATTGGTTGTAGCTCCGACGTGAAAGTACAAATAATAATTAATTAATTCTATTTTTGTACAACGAAGATTTGGCTATAGTTCATTCCTGTAAGGAATGGATTCTTGTAAGTAAGGTCCTTGAAGGTTTTTAAAAATGATGCATCTTAATTTTGTTGCAGTTGTTTGAATTTACTTCGATTCTTTCGTGGCATGAGGAATGGTCTTTAATCATTGATGCTAAAGAAAAGAATAACATCAAACGTAGGGATCGAGTTTATCAGTAATAAACACGCGTTAGGTATAAAATTTATTGTTAATTATATGTTAACAAATTGTAGCTAAACTATCATTATACAAAATAGATTAAGGCTCGTAATGTTTAATGAATTGTACCATTATTTAAGAAATATGAAAAAAGAGTTCGATAAAAAATATGCTGGTGCTTCTTTGCAAGTATTAGAAAGGGCTATTTTTAATGAAAAAGAGGACAGAGGCGAGTCAACGGATCCATCCAAATATGATGCAGATATAACGCTTAAATATCGGATCCGTTTAATTCTTTTACATGAGTTATATTGCGAAAAAATGCCATCAGAAGTAACTAGAAATAGCTTAAAAAAATGGCGAGAATTGGAGGAGGATTACGCAGATTTAGAAAAGACACTTTGTCATGAAGCAGAGACGATTCTGGGAGGAGAGAGTGAAGATACCTTGCAATCAGAAATTAGAAAACTGGAAGCCTATATTCAAAAGACGGGCCTAGAGGCTAACGAAAAAGAGGAGATTTATCAAGATTTATCTGGGAAGAGTTCAATCAGTGATTTTCTAAAACTCTTTGCTGAAGTTAAAAGAGGGAATCTATCCGTTTCTCTACGAGAGTCTCAAGATTGTATTAACTTCTTGACTCAGACATGCGAGGCGCTTGTTGACAAAATCGAAAAAAAGGAGCGAAAGTTAAGTCTTTTGAAAGAAAATGCAACAAAGTTAAACGACGAAAAGCGCACTCTCGAAAAATCGTTTACTTGGCTTGAACGATGGGCATTCGAAGATCTTAATGGAAGTGCGAATGCATTTAAGCGATTCGTTTTGTGGGTTTACAATCTTTTTCCTTCGCAGACTATTCAAGATAGAAGCCTGATACTTGGCAGACAAGTTAAAGAGGCGTATTCAGCATACACTGAAAACACTAAGAACATTGATGGGGTTGAAAGCGATATAAAGGAGCTGAAAAGTCACCTTAAAAGCCACACAAAAGAGCTCGACGAAGCTAAAAAAAGAAACACTAACGCATTAAAATTTACCACCCCACAAAATGAACCAACGTCCAGAGAGACAGAAACGAATGAACTAGAATTTCGGAGTAGAGGTCTACATTAGGCTGTTTTTATGATAGAGCTATGTTCTAAATTTGTGTATGGTCAAAAAAGATTAGGCGGCATGAACTTCATCGACTGAATTGTCGGTATCTCTCAAGCCATTGACGAATTTTACGCCGCGAATCACGACGGCAAATTTCTTGAAGCCGCGCAGCTTGTGCCAATGATGTTTGGCATTGTCACATCGCTTGAAAACCATATAGGCTTGCTCACGGGTTGGCGCCATCCAAATTGATTGAAGCTGGTGTTTCGCTTTAGTAAGTAGTAATGTGGGTAATTTTGACCAGCACATTGCCCATCTTGTGAAACCAGCAACGCTGATGGCGGGTGAGTAGATTTAATCAATATTGCAAAAGAAATAAATAACACCTCCCCAAAGCATTCAATGTTACTTAAAATCACTGTAAGATTCTTAAAAATAGAAGGTTATACAGTTGAAAAAACAGGTGCTCTCCAACAATAGTTAGCGCTTAATATTAAAGTAGCCTATGAAAATCGACACAAATTTAGTTCAAAAACTGATTGCTGAGCAATTCTCACAATGGAAATCATTGCCAATTTACCCCGTTACTCAAAGTGGTTGGGATAATCGAACATTTCACTTAGGTGAAGAAATGGTGATTCGGTTACCTAGCGCTGAGGAGTATGAGCCACAGATTCAAAAAGAATATCAATGGTTGCCTTGGCTTTCGAGACAACTTGGATTTGAAATCACACAGCCTATTGCACTTGGGAAACCATCCTCAACCTATCCGTGGCATTGGAGTGTTAATCGCTGGATTGAAGGGGAGTCTGCCTCAAGGCAGAATATTAATGATATGAAATGTTTCGCAGAAGCATTGGAGGAGCGCCATTCCATTCCATGTTAAAATAAATTTTTTAATTCTTTATTAGCAGTCGAATATGATTACCTTAAAAGTACCATCATGCCAAGATGAGAAAATATTCATTGAAACAATGCAAAAAAATCAAGATTTTCATTTTCCTTTTATTGCTGCGCCTAAGACATCAGATGAGTTTCAAACCTATTTAGAAAAAAGCAAAAAGGACAGTGAAAAATACTTTATCGTCTGGGATAGCAATAACAACATTATTGGTGTTTTTAATGTCAGTGGTATTACGCAGTAAACCATATCCCAATGGCGAACCAGCATTGAGAACGCGTCTCGATGAATAGGTGAGGCGTTGCTAACTAGATGATTAAGTTCAGAAAGCACGCTTGCCTCAATTAATTGATGACGTTCTTCCTGATGCTCGTGAGAGAATATGCCGGCTTCATGAACGGAATGATGGATATGGGCTAATTGTGGAATCATATTAATGAAAATATTTTGCTCAAAGAAATGCTCAGCTGCCTCCGCATAAGGATGAACATTTTCTAAGGCCATACGCACCCCTTGAACCAAAGCCCCGCCCCCTAAAAGTGCCGGGAGCCCAACTCCAGTTGCAAGAACGATAAGAGGCAGACTAAAGTGGGCCACCTCGACTAAAGCAGCACCCCCATACAGGGCTTTTGTAGCTAAACTTGTTTCTTTCTGGTGTGGAAGATGGTATTCAGAGGGTGAGGCGGCAAATTTAGGCAATAGTTTTAACTTGACCACATTGGCAACGTTAGCAGTGGCGGCATAACTCTCTAGCTGTTGTGATAAGGTCGCTGTAAAACCCATTGAAGTCGGTTGAAGTGCGGTTAGATGCTTTCCACCGAGATAGTCTAAAGTGGATTTAATGTCTTGCATCGTCTCGTGTATTTTTTCGGCAAAGGAACTGTTGTCTAGACCAAAATAAACCAGCGCTTCATTGAGTATATTATGTAACATAGCGGCGATAAAATAAGGATCCTCACGCTCATTGATGAGAACATTAAATAGACGTCCATGGGCCAAGTATTGGGGTATGTGTTTATCAAAAAATTCACAAAAATCTTTAAGTTTAGCTTCTTCCTCATCTAAGTTCTTTTTTACTTTAAGGTTGCTGTGCATTTGAAAAAGGGGAAGGAGCTTATCTGTAATTACTCTTGCAAGAGGAACAGCATGATAACGAACCACCGCGTTGCTTTCTTCTTTAAGGGGAGGTGAAATTAATTGTGCCGCTAAAACGCTTTTAGGGTGATGGGCTGCTAATTCTTGCAGATAATAGCCCCTCACCGATTCGCTAATGAGATTATCCGCAACGAGCGAAATTAAATAAAATTGCATCGTTCTTAAATAATTGTTCTTATAGGTTCTATCTTTAAAAAACTCCCTACTCATCCCCGCTTGCATGAACCAAGTTATTAAGTCTTTGCTAACGGAAGCAATAACGAGTAAAAGAGCGAACATATTATCGCTGTAGCGATTCCCATAGAGAATATCTAACTCCAAAGCCATATCTCTCAAATTGCCCACCTCTGCGAAAAGCGAGAGTAAATGGTTAGGCGGGGCTAATTGTCGATGTTGCAGGATTGGGGCTAAGGCTTCGCAGGTGAGCATCAGTTGATAACAATCGGCAGGACGAAGAAGAGCTTGTATTGTTGTTTTTTGCTTTTCAGCTCTTTCTCTTAAAGAGTTAGCGCGTTCCTGTAAATAATGTGTCGACGCCCTATGCTCATAGCGCAATGCGGCTAAACGAAGCCAATACAAGCCACTTTTTCTCGCTTGTTCAAGGACAAAGTTTTGGGATGACTCTAGAGGGGGCTTTTTTTCGGTAAGGGGTAATGTTTCTAAGTAGCGGCCATACCAATACATGCCCGCGGCAGCCGTCTTACCCGTTAGGTGATGAAAAGCGATAGCCCCTAACCATGCGCGTGCTTGTAAGAGAATTTGCTCTTCAGCAAATGCACTGCGGGTTTTTTCTTTTATTTCGGGCTCGGAGGTTCTTTGAGAGGCCCAGCTTGATGTTTGCGGTAAAGTGGGGAGAGTGCTTTGTTCTGAGGCTCGTTTTAATGTGTTTTCTGTCGGCAGGGTTACCGCTAACCATTTACCCAATGTTGTGCTATCAGGCTTTAACAGCCCTAGGATTTCTTGGTCGAGAGGAGCAAGCTTTGTTTTCGCTTCTGCTGATTTATCTCGGTCTTTTAATTGCGCCAAAACAGCGTGTAATTCCTCCAAATTCCTAATCTCTGCTATTGTGCAAAGGTGATGGACAATAAAAAATTCATACACAAGCGGTTTTGTAGTCGGATCATTGAAGAGTTGGTTTAAGCCAGAAAGCCACTCGTTCAGGGTTGCTTTCAGCCTATTCTGGGTCAATTGATGGAATAAGTTCTCTTGAGCAAAACGCAAGGTAAGCGCTTTCGTTATTCTAAGGTCAATTGTTGGTCGAGTAGTATACTTGTTTTTTTCTTCTTCGAGATTTTTTGAGGGTTTTGGTTCTCGCATCATGACAGTGATACGATTGCCGTATTTAGCCCGCACATCTTGCAGTAAATCCCACCCTACCTGACTAATCGCAAACGGAGGGAACATGATTTGCCAAGTTGCAACAGCAGGTTTCTTCTTTGTTGTTAAACTTGAAAAATAGGCCTCGTCAATCTTTTGGAAGAAAGGATAAGCGTCTAATAAGGCTACCATTAACTGTTCAAATGAGGCGGCATACCCTTGGTCAATGTCGAGCATAAAAATTTTTATTGCAGAGAAGTAGCGCAATGAAAGGCCAGGAACCCGTAATCGGTCAATAAAACGGAGAGCAGCGACCATTTGCTGGGTGAAAGAAACCCTTTCTGGAGGAAAGAGCCAGGAGTGTTTCGGTGGAGAAAAACTCATTGCTTTGTAATAAGTGAACCAGGTTTTAATGTTAGAATGAGCTTCTAGTGCGGCTTGTAAAGATTTAAGCAAATCCTGGGAGTCGCCTGGTTCATTTTTTTTAGATTCAACTTGTTTAGGCTCACCGAGAAAATATTGAGCCGTTTTCTCCTCTGTTCTTAGCGCTTCCATGAGGGCATTGGCCTCGTGGTAATTTAAAAAGCAAAGACCACCTTCTTGTTCATATACTCGAAATATCGGTAAATTTCTTAAGCCCTCAAAAAGCTCCGGTACCCAAGCGGAATGATGCTCATCTAGAAGGATCAGTTTATTTAATCTCGGCAAATGGGCAAGTTCTGTTAATACCGAACTGCTTATGTCATCAAGGCATAATTGGCTATTACTTAAATCAATCGTTTCTAAATTATTTAATCCTCTCAATAAATTTTTAATTTGTTCGCTTTTCTGGTTAAAACAGAAAGATAAATCACAATTTCTTAAAAGGAGTTTTCTTAACCTCTTGTTTTGATGTAACCCTTCACTAAGTATTTGAAAAGCATCATTCGATAACCACTGTAAGCTATAATTGGATAAATCAACTTCTGTTTTACCCTCAGATTTTTTCAGTAAATGTTGTAAATCAGTGGGAAGTTTTTCAAAACATTTTTCTAACCCCTTGTAATCTAACAAACCTGATTAAAACAATTAAAATGTCGAAGGTGAAAAATGAGACTGTGGTATTGGGACATTATCATTAAGGTAATGCGTAGATAGCTTCACTATTTCGCCTAATCGACCCTCTGCAAGAGCGTCCTGGTGAATTCTCTTAAAAGACGCTTCATCGACTTCATTGTTCAGGAGCATCTCACGAAATTCACGGGCCTTTTCTAATTAGTCGTCCTACTGTAGCCAAGCCCTAAGATAATCCCAAATAAGGAAATACAGCCTAAGGCTAGGATAAGGCAGCCAAAAAGCCTAAACTGACTTAGGTATTCCTCCTCTTGTTCCCGCTGCTCAATGTATTCATCAAGCAAAGCGAGCTGCAAAACACGAATGACTTGTGGGCGCTTATAATCAACAGCCATTTCAAGCGCTGTTTTTTCTTGATAGCTTATGGGGGAAAATAAGCTCATGAAGCCCTCTTGGGTTTTTTCAATCGTGGCGTTAAGATGAATATCAGCACCTGCGTGGATTAGATTGACTGCTAGTTGCTCTTGGCCTTTTTCGATGGCTAAATGCAAGTAGGTGTAATTGCATAAAACATAGTGGGCTGCATAGTGTCGATGCTTTTCTTTTCTACTGACTATCGCATTCAATGAGTATTTTTCTGCGCACATTTTTTCAAAGATTTGCTGTGCGAAAGCGTTAAGATTATATTCGATAGTAAAATGAAGCGGCGTGATGTTTTTAAACTCGTAATAATCCTTGGGGCATCACTAGCGGACTCCCGCCTAAGCTGATTAACCAGCAAATGGTGTGGTAGAGCCCGCCCTTTTTCTTGTGCTCGCTATTATACAAATATTTCGCATCCCAAAGGGCTGCTCTTTATAAGCCAATCGGGGGAGGGTAAATAGCGTGTAATTTTTGTAGCGTCTTAAGGGCTAGGTTCTCGCAGCCGACATTGCCATCATTTAAAGCTCTAGCATTTGCCTCTCGCATTACCGCAAAATAGGTCTGATTTAAGAGATCACTTACCATTTCCTGTTCTTCTGGGTATTTGCAAGTGATGGAAATGAGTTGTCGCGCCACATCGGGGAGTATCTGAAAGCTTATAGCCAAGTGGTTAGGATTACCGGTGCCATCCACTGAAATGAGGTCCTTTAAGATATCACGCAGTATTAGCGGGGAGAAGGAATAATCGGAAAGAAGAGCACGCAACCATGCGAGTGTTTCGGCGTGAGTTTCAATAGAGCAGTATTGGGTGCCTTCTATTAAGGCTTCCAACATTATAGTGTAGTAAACAGTTCCCTTATAACGGCGTAATATCTCCTTAGCCATGTTAATACGATTAAGCTTTAGTGCAAAATAAATGGATTTTTCTAACTCTTCATTCGGTAATTGGGGTAAAATTAATAGGGCTTCGGAGCGAAAATCACATTTTATCAAATCATAAAAGGATTGTTTTAAATCCTTTAATAATCCATATCTTAAGCACAAGGCCAGCATGGGTTCTCTATTCGCTTTGTAATCTTGAGATTTAATCCATGCATCATCCTTTACGGACTCATGCCAAGCTTTGTCAAAAAAATGGCCCTTGAGATGCTGCGCATAGCCTACTTTTTCCAATAAGAATTCTGCTGCATACTTCTTCAATGGCTATTTGCAAACGCCACCATTGGGGTTGCAAGCGTCCTTCTGTT
Source organism: Legionella maceachernii (assembly GCF_900167045.1). Classification (GTDB taxonomy): domain Bacteria; phylum Pseudomonadota; class Gammaproteobacteria; order Legionellales; family Legionellaceae; genus Tatlockia; species Tatlockia maceachernii. The sequence goes on from NZ_FUXJ01000032.1 coordinate 8,936, forward strand.
GTTTGGTATAAAAAATGTCTTTACCAAAACGCTTCAGCAAATAAGGCAGGATCGTTTTATTGTGCTCTCTGTTACAGCAGACGGAATTGATGATGTCCTCGTGAGAGCTCTCTTGAGTGATACAAAGTGTTGCGCCTTCCTCAATCAGCCATTGAAAAAAATTGAGGTCACCATAAAAGGCAACGATTTTTAATAGAGTTTTAAATCTAACTACACCAAGAAAATCTTCTCGAATTTGGACTGTTAAATAATTCTTATCCCGTCGAATGTACTGCTTCAATCCCTCGATTACACCATCAGGAATGGGGTCTTGCTTAGCTTCGGCGAGAAGCTCTAAAAAACTCATCTCCCTGTAAGCTTTCTTTTTAGGGGGCTGAGCTTGTTTTTTAGAAGTTGAGCTAAATCCGTGAGAATAAAAATTAGAGTAAGTGGAATGGGTTTTAGAATTTAAAAGACCATATCGCTTGTAAAAATCATTTCCCTGCAGAGCGATAAAAGCACTTTTCTTTTCAGCTTCTGGTGTTATATCGTATTTTAAATAATCATAGGCAGCAGTTACGATTTTAAAAGCACTTTCTGCTGATTTTAATTCTGCATTTTATCCGGATGAAAATGAAGTGCTAACTGACGGTAGGCTTTTTTAAGTGCTTCTTCGGTATAAGGAGAGGTTAAAGAGAATAGCTTTTTGGGAGTTATCTTCTTTTCATGCCATTTGATAACCACTTCGCACTGTGCTTCGAGCGTTAAGTTATACAGAGGATTTTCTCTATCCTGTAAAGGTAAGGGCACAACTCATCTCCTTGTCACCGCGAAGTGCAGCAAATTTACTGAAATGATGTCTTAGTGTCAATGATTAGTAAAGATTGTAACTAAATTGCAAATTATTGCTTTTAACAGAGAAGCAAGCTTAGCCCCGGATGAAGTGAAACGAAATCTGGGATGTTCGAAGCCCAATATCCCGAATTACGACTGCACCTGCATCCGGGCTACGCAGCTAGCTTATTTCAATCGTTTAGCAGAGCTTATTAAAAATTTTTAGATAATAAACAATACAAACCATCCTTTGAGCATCAAAAATCAGCTCTTTCTCAAAAAAGCTGAATCTTCTACACATCTTGTTTATACCAACGAAACATGATCAAATTACCACTTTTTGAGGTAGGTATGGACTTGGCAATTGCAGATACTACAGCATGGTCGGAAGCTATTTTTGGTTCTGTTTCATTAGGAGATAAACGACTTACTCGTCGATTAATTCAGATAGGGAAACAACTGTCATCCATACCTGTGGTTCTCTTTCTGAAAGCTGTGAAGGACAGGATGCGCTTATAGAAGGTAGTTATCGTTTTTTAAGAAACAAACGGGTCACAGCGAATCAGATTGCAGAGGGTGGTTATCAAGTAACAAGCTTGTTATCTCAGTCAATCCCAACGCTTTTAGCCATTGAAGATACAACCACGCTCTCCTATACCCATCACGTAAAAGAATCATTAGGTGATTTAGGTGGTCCCAAAGAAAAAAGTAATCGAGGTTTTCATGCTCACACCACTACGCTCATGGATGCAGAGCAAGAAAAGACAATAGGATTAATAGCGCAAGAACGTTGGTGTCGAGATAGCAAAGAAAGAGGGAAAAAGAATCATCGACGAGTAAGGTTATATACAGAGAAAGAAAGCTATAAATGGGAAAAGAATACTCGGGAGTTAGAGAACCGATTGGGTTATAAAATGTCTGACGTGATTTCTGTTTGTGATAGAGAAGCCGATATTTTTGAATACATTCAGTATAAGTTAGACCATGCTCAACGTTTTATTGTTCGAGCGAGTCATAATCAAAAACTAGAGGAAGCAACGGTTATTTATTTCAGGTTTTATCGTCAGCAGTAACCTTGTGTACTTACACTATTGAAGTGGCTCAAAAAGCAAATAGAAAGAAACGCCAAGCGACCCTTGAGTTAAAAACAACAGCCGTTACTTTCTCGCCTTCTGAGCGAAGAGCCAAAGGACGTGTATTAAAACCAATCACTTTAAATGTAGTAATCGCTAAAGAAAAAAAGCATCTGAAAGCGATTGTCTTGAATGGATTCTATTAACAACAGAAGCTACCACAACATTAGAGTGCACCCGCAAAATAACGCGATATTATGAAATGAGATGGCGCATTGAGGATTTCACAATGCATGGAAATCTGGGGTTGGTGCTGAAGAGCAGCGCATGCAATCGATTGAAAATTTAGAGAAAATGATGGTCATTCTCTCCTTTGTAGCCATTCGATTACTCCAATTAAAAGAGTATTTGGAATACCCAACTACTCTAGACATCAATGATAGCAGTACTTATTGTGATGAATTGCTCTCTGATGCTGAATGGAAAGTCTTATGGAATAGTGTTGAAAGAACATCATTACCTGAAAAAATACCTACCGTTGCTTAGGCTTATAAAGCAATAGCCAAGTTAGGTGGTTGGACTGACTCTAAAAGGACTGGAAAAGCAGCTTGGTCTCCTATATGGAAAGAATAGTTCCGCTTACAGGAACGAGTAGAAGGGCTTAGAATACCTACCGAGTTGATGGAGATGTGATCAAGAGACAGCTTAAATGGGAA
>NZ_FUXJ01000027.1 GCF_900167045.1 Legionella maceachernii
GATAAGCCATTCTGAGAGTAACGTGATTAAACTAACAAGCTGGGAATAGCTCTTATTTTCCCTGAATTTTGTTCCAGATCACCGGACCTATCTAAAAGTACCCTTCCTGATACCAATCCCACCGCTTCTAAGGGTATCGATTTTGAGTTCTCATTAGCGCAGTTTATGCCGTTAATTTTGGCAACTATAGTCCCTGATTGATAATCTGCTTTTAAAATGGAATCCGCAATTGCCGTGCAAGACATGAAATTAATGTTTATTTTAAATCGTAATTGATTTGGGTTATCAGAATCATGAAAAGGAGCCATGACGAATGCGCTGAAAATTGTACCCATGGGTATCGATTTTGATTCCTTAATATCAGATGAGGTGAAATTAAAATTCTTTGTAACCACAACTTCCCCCATCTTGCTTTCTGACACATAAATTCTTTTTGATTCTGATGTGAGTTCATTTTTATGTTCGGCCAGCAATTTTAGAGACTCATTTTTATTAATAAACGGGATAGGGATAAACCAATCCACAATGGTTATCATGACCTTATCCAGAAAAGGAGGTTCAACACCATGAATTTTCGCGGCAATCTCGGACAACTCTTTTAGAGATATATAGGTTTGCTTTTCTTTTTGATCTAGTTTTGATTGAACTGAATAAGAGTGATAACCAAATAGACCAATAATAGTTAGTGGTATGATGTATTTACATGTAGTCCTAATACGGTTTTTCACTCGGATATCCTGTTTTTTTAAATTGTATATTTACTAAATTATGCCGAACAATACTAAACGGATTCAATAGCCTGTTTCTTCTCTTTTCGATGTTGCTTCCATTCTTTATCTTTAGAAAAGATCATGATGGATGACTCTTCAAAAAAATAGCTAATATTATCAATGCCAACCCATGAGCAATATTCTTTAATTTCAGAATAGATCTCTTTGCTTATTTCGATTTTAATTTTTTCTTTTTCAGGTGCTTTTTTTGCACTAATTAAAGCCATGGCATTCTCCAAAATTAACATAAATTTTATAAAAAATTTAGTTTACTATATCAGTAAAAATAGAACATAAAAATAAAAATCGAAACAATTAATAGCGATTGGCAAACGGATCATAACTATTGCAATAATTTGTAGATGAATAACTACGATAATTGTTGTCATGATTTCTATAATAATCATCAAATGAACTGCTAGATCCAAATGTATTGCCATTTACATCCAGACAACCAATCATTGGCAGGCCGCTTGCAGGATTAGTTTTTGTATCATTTGATTTAGTGTAAGAATGAAAAGAATGCCGTTTAGCATACACAGCCTTCTCTTCTTCAGTCCATTCACTATAGGGTCGAAAATGAATGATTTTAGCAATTTTTTTCAGAAATCTTTTTAATATATTCATGATAATATCCCTACTGAGTAAATGGTTAAGAGAATACTGTGAATCACAAGCACGCAATTATTATGCGCTTTTCAAAATGTTAATTTTAAATAAATAATACTAAAATACCCAGTTAAATACACATATAAAAAGAATGATTAAATAAAAAAGAACACACCCCTCGCAATGTTTATTGCTTAAAACATTTTATTATTATTCAATAACTTACGTGAAGATGAGCATTTTTAAATCTGCCAACACCTCTGTTTTATATGGGTGTTCATCCACTCTTTAATAATAATCAATAACTTATAAAATATCAACACCTAATCCACACCTATTAAATGAATAAAAAACCTCTATTAAATAAAGATACACACCTATTCAACCCCTATAATTAAATGATATAGTTATTCTCAATTAGCCAAAATCAGTGCACTGAGCCTGCATTCTAAATTTAAAAGAGGATTTTATGCCCAAGGCCTATTGTTATTTAAATCAAAAAATTATTGATCAGCTCGAATCCATTAAAAAAGATGAAGGGCATGATTCATCGTCTCAAACAATGAAAGAAATGATTGAATTAGGGATAAAGGTTTATCTCCATAATAAAGATAATCCAGTGATAAGCGAGGATGAAAAAAGACGCTTAGAAAAAGAAGAAGAATTAAATCGTCAACACACGACCCATCTTTTAAGATTGCTGGGAATCAGTGCTGATATTTTTCGTTGTGTTTATGATAAAAACAAACTTCAAAGTGATTCGAATAATGCCGAAGAACATATCGCAGAACTTAAGAAAAAGGTAGATAATTTCATTGAAGGATTTATCAATAATTAAGTTATAAAAAATAGTACTTGCCGTTAAATTGAAAGTAATAAATATAATTTTTACTCTAAAAATTTTATCTAGAATCGGACATTAATTGTTTTAATTGGAAATAGGTAGTTAATCCAATTAAAGTAAATGCCCCTAATGAAATAGCTAAACTACCATAATAAAATAGTTCATTTCCATTGGAAAAATGAACTATTTGGTCAATATATTCGATAAATAAAAAATACAATAACCAAATCAAAAACAACCAAAACGCTAACCCATTTTTTACATCATAATAAAAACAATGAATACGACTTAATATTGCTAAAATTATAAAAAACGGGAGCGATATAAAATAAAAAAACATTTGCATTCCAGATGGCTCATAAGCAACCTGTAATAGGTTGTTCATTTTGGTGGAACAAGCTACTAATACATAGACATAAATAAGGTAGAATGATGATCCATTTATCAATATTAGAGAGATTATTCCACACATTTTTTTCATATAAAAATTCCTATGCTCAATCAATTAAAGATATTTTAATATATTTCCATTTCTTCTCGCTGAAGGGTTTTCAATTTATCAATTGAATTGTTTTTAATTTCAGGAATTTCAAGGTTCATTTGTCGTGAAATGATATCAAGACACTTCTTAATTTGATCTTGGTTCAAATCTGTTTTATTGGGGATTCCAATCAATTTATCGACACTAACTGCTTTATTTAATGTATCAACAACTCCTTGTATACCCCCGCTTTTATTCACATCATTAAAGTCTTTTTGATGCAGCGGAATGGCAATTTCTACAGTTTTTCCATGCTGTTTCAATCGTTCAATGGTTTGAATAATTACCCTGTCCTCTTTAATGGGTTTACCATCATTATCCATGCAAATGACTATTTTATCAGTGAGCAATGCCATATCGATATTTACAAAATTTTCTTTTCCAAGTGTCGCTATAACACGTTCATTTTGAACTGCATCCCTGATGCTTAGTCCTGTTTCTACACCTTCTGCGATATAGGTGACACTTTCATGTCCTTTCCCCTCATTTAATATGACTCCAGCGCCTGCTTTTAATCCATAAGATTTCTTAGGTTTTATCTTCATTATTGCTTGATTCGCTGTGTCATTATCCAGGTATACTGCTTCAACACAGGCCACTTTATTGTCTTTGTCCCGCGCAATATTCAATAGTGCTGGCCTGTAGCGAACTTCTTCGGTATCTTTAGTATAGACATGAGGATGAAAGCGAATATTTTCTCCAGACACATTATGAATTTTCCTGATTTCTTTTAAATACCGCTCTGCTATAGTACCTGATATGGGTTTAGATTCTCGCGCTAACTGCAGCCCATAATCTAATGTTTTTCTTTTCTTATCAGAATCGATGGCCTGAATTTTATTAGGGTTTTTGCTTGCTAATTTAATACGTTCTTTTAAGTCATCACCTGTTAATTTGGCAGCATATTCAAGACTTTCTTTAAAGTTTAGATTTAATGTTTTTTGAATCAAATGAAGCATGTTTCCTTTTTCCTTTGTTTCAAAGTTATGCCAAACTCCTCTTTTTTCTCCACTTAAACAGATGCTTAAGCTGCCTTTAGTACCATATCGATATTCTGTTTTTGACGAAAGCGCTCTATTGGGCTCTCCAAGTAGTGATTCAATCACGAGCTCAGCCTGGTCGGATAAGTTTTGTGACAGCATATTCGCATCATAGCGAGGTTCCTGGTTCTTTATTTTGGGCATACCATGCATTGGCTTGAGTGATTTTGGTTGCTCATTGGGAGTTTTGGACTTTATTGGAGTATGCAGGAGGCCAAGCGATTCCAATGCAGAAGTTTTTTCAGGAGTAACACGAAGTTGTTTTCGTAGTTTTTTATGATCGTCCGTATAAATCATGGCATGCAAGGAACCTCGCGTTACCATGATATAAAATGAACGCAGATGGTTTACTTGAGCATTTTTAGTTTCAGCAACTCCAATAACAAATGGGGATGAAGCCCCTTGAATTGAATAACTGGTAGCAGTATAACTATAATCCCAATGGGAATCCTTCATCTGTTTTTTTTCCAGTACGTGCGCCACACCACTACTGTCTTTTACGGTAAATGACTCATTGTTTACTTCCGTCACCTGCACCCTTTCATTAGCGAAACGTCCCAAAGTCTTATCAGATTTTTTAAAATGAATTTTTTCACCCACCGAAACTCTTCCTGGCATGGATTGAAACAATTCAATCTTCCAGTCTTTATTTTCTTTTTCAGGAACAAAGAGGCATTTATTTCCTTTCGTATCATTTAATACCACTACTTTCGCTGCCTCATCTACCGAAACTACTTTGAAATAGTGCTCTCCTTTCTTTAAAAAATACTCTTCTTTCTTTTTTAAGCAATCCCGATACGTTTCACAATAATAAAGCTCTGCAGTGGTGTAATTCGTGCTTAGTAGCCGCGGGAACTCTTTGTTTTCAAGGCCTATGGTAGACTCTTTCATCAGTGCATTTCTAATCAGACCATTTGCAACTTCCCTTTTTTTATTTTCATGAATGATAACAATGGTGTTATCACGGCATGCTGGTGTCCGTGATAAATAATCTCCTACAGCCATTTCTATCGGGCTTTTTTCCTTTAATTCTTCCTGGAAGGGTTCTCTCGATTCTTGTTGAGTGTGTTCTTGTTGCAGGTACGCTTGGGTCGAATGGCCTGTTTCAATAATTGAAGAGGTCATGTTGTGGTAAGGACTATCGGCTTTAGTTCGGGTGATTGAGTCTAAGGGTTGATTCGCTAACTGAGCTAACGCCTTATCAATATCCCCCGTGATTAATGTTTCGATTGCCTTTTTGTATTCGATGACTTGTTGTCGTACCAAATCATCCATACAGGCCACCTTGATGCTTCCTTCCTGAATCAATATCTTGCTTGGCTTACCGCTTTCAATGCTTTGATGCTGGCTAATATCGCCAAGCATTGTGCAACGAGCGCCCGAATCATGGATTTTTTGGATGAGGCTTGCGCAATCTCGATTAGAGACCATAGAAGATTCATCAAGCAGCACAAGTGTTTCTTTGCTTAATGTCGCTTCCTGTTCTTGTTCAATAAGAAAACTCTTTAATGTTTGCGCTTCAATTCCCAGCGCCCTCATTTCTTTTACAGCCTGGTGCGTGGGCGCGACCGCAATCAGTTTAACCTCTTCATGAGTCATAGATTGGACATGCCTGATGGTGTCAATCGCACTTCGAGTCATGGTTGTTTTTCCTGTTCCTGCATAACCCTGAATCATAATAAACTGATCAGTTGTAGTCGTGATTAACTCACATGCTTCTTTTTGGCCTTTGGTAAGGTGTGTGGGCTCTAATTGTTTTCGTGCTTCATCACCACTCATTAGCGGCTTTATGGTGTTAATACCTGCTTTAACATTCTTGATAATCGACTCTTCAAATGCCACCGCTTCTTTGGTGGTCAAAATCTCGTTCCCCCCTGATATTAAATCCCCATTAGTCATGACCTTATCCAGGACGTTATTTAATTCGTTAAGTCCTGCTTTTCCTATAGCCTGAGTGAGCGCAACCTTAAGCAAATCTGACCGAGTAAAGGCTGCTTCTCGTTCTGAAAGATGGGCTATTGCAAAGTTCAGCGCTTTTTCTGCATCACTTTTTTGAGGTTTTTCCGAGGTTAAAATAGTTAAGGCCTGTTCCAGTGAAGTGAGCAGATCAGTCGTGGTTCTATGGTCAATAATTTGTGCACCATGATTGGTTTTGGCAGCATTCAAAGTCAGCGATATCGCCGAGGATTTTGCTGCAGTCTTCATTGCAAACCGATTAGCCTTGTCCACATCATCCGTAATAATCATTAATTCTTCTTTACTCGATTCGCATAATACCGACATGGTATTTTGTTTGAGCGCATAGGCCGGTAGTGTCATAATGGTTTGTTTCACGGGTTTAAAATCATCAGAATAAATGGTTTTGGCATAGGCATGGCTCAATGGGAAATGCTTTTCGTTACTCGTGATAAGATGAATAGTTCTTTTTCCATCTTTTATTTTTATTCCATGGCGGGTAAATGCAGTGACCTCATATTGGTTACCGATTTTTAATCCTTCAAAGGATAAACTGCCCGTAGCAATTAATTGATCTCCTATACCTACTGATAATGGTGTTTGTTCATAAACCTGCGTGGAATCTGTAATATTTTTAGCAGCAAGTTGTGATCTTACCCCGTTATGATTCCGAACAATCAATTGATTGTCTTTTTCATTGACACCGATTACCGTGAATTTTTTTGATTCTGTACGGGTGTTCTGGATTAATACCCAATCGGGCTGATAACTTTTGGCCAATTTTTTTTCACTTAAGGTCAAGGACATAGGGGTTAACGTATTTATGCTCTTTTCATCTACTGAAATCTCCCCGTGCTCTTTTAACTGCTTACGGATTGCTTCATTGACCTCTTTCGCTTCGAGCTTTGAGACAGTTAATACTTTTGTATTCTGCCTCTGGTTCAACGGCAAGTTACTGTACATTTGTGCTGTTTTTAGAATACGCCCTTCAATCGTTTTTTCTTCTATGAGATTGATGTTGGTGGTAGGCGCTTTCCTGTCATCAATCTCAAATGTTTTTATGCAGGCTTTATTCAGCAAGTCGGGAATATCGGATTTAAAACCTGAAAGGGATTGTGATTTTTCCAGCAAAATGACTTTGGCACTACGCTTATCGGCAATAGATAATAAAGTATTCATCTCGTCAGGAGTAAGACGCTGTGATTCATCCACAATCAGCACCTCGCGCTCCTTTTTACTGTTAAAAAAAGGTAATTTATGCTCTGAACGATGGCGATAATTAAAGCCCGCAACTGTTTCACACAAATCCTGTTTTCCAATAGATAAAATCCATTGCCACAGGGTAGGCGCTGATTGGGTCATGTCCTTATTCATCGTCCGCGCAGAATAAGCAGAAGGACAAAGAATACGAATTTTTTTTGAATCCTGTGAATAATCAATTAAAGTACTTAAGAGCTCACGTGAGGTAGCACTTTGCTGTTTGATGCGCACAACCCCTTCTTTATTAAATAAGGCTTGAGTTACTGCTTTTTGAATGGACTCATTATCAGTGAGTTTGCAAACCTTATCCGTATTGCGTTCTAAGCCTTTTTTTTGCGGTGTGAAGTTCACGATTTTTTTAATGAGTTCTTGTTCCTTGTTAATGAGCGTACTCGTTGTAAAAGAGGAGTTTTCTGTATTAAGAGCAATCAGATTTTGTGCATCAATTTCTTTATCAATCCTTGCCATCAGTGCTTCAAAGCCCTGTTCACCTAAGGAAAAATAAAGGCTCGTCTGTAATACTTCCTGATAGGTAAAGGTTAGTTTTTTTTCTTCTAAATGCGCAATTGCGTCAAGAACACTTCTATCGAGTTCTTGATTATTGGACATGGTTTCTTTTGGTGTATGCGATACTTTAGTTTTTTCTTTTAAGGTGGCAAGATAGGTGGCTGGATTAACGCCCAACGCTTCACTTTCAGCGCTCCATCGTGTGCGTAATTCCTCTGGAGAAACCATTTCCTTTGATTTCCTTGAATCCAGAGTCGCCCTGTCATACGCTTTTAATGAATTAGAGTGCATCCCTTTAATATGTTCTTCAACCTGGGCACGGCGCTTAGAGATTTGTTCCAACAATGCCTTATCAAAATGCTTGATTTCAAATAGACCATGAGCATCACCCGTATGCTCTATTTCGAGCCCCATTTCTTTTAAACCAAGAGCCATTTCAGAGCGGTACACAAGACCCAAAAAGATTTGATTATCCATAATCCACTCCATGGTGCCATTATTTCGACTGATATCAGAAGCCAAAGCACGCCATTTGCCATCCAGCCGCTCGGTGAAATTCATCAACAATGCATGCACATGAAGCTGAGGATCAAGCTCTCTGGAGGTATCATGGAGAATGGCAGCAAAACAAAGATTCCCCGTTTTTTCATATTCCATGCCTTCTTTTCCTGATTTGCGCGCTTGTGCCGCCTCCTTTTCAATCAGTTTTAAGACTGTCTTTACCGCATTGAGGTGCAAATCAATAAATTCTTTGTGTTCACAAACCAGCCCAAGATAGGACACGGATTTTGGGGCAGAAAAAGTTAAATCATAACCGCCTCGCCTGTTCATTTCACCAGTGGCTGATTTCAAGCCTTTAATCACATCACCGCTTGGTAATTCCCCACCTACAAGAGACTCAAGGGTATTTACGTTAACTTCTCCAGAAAGATTTTGACGCGCAGCACTTAATCCAACCCATTGGGTAACCAATTGGTTCGTAAAATAATAATTTTCCTGATCAAAATAATAACCAGGCTTTTTAATTGGCTTGACTCGTAGACTTAACATGATTTATTCCCCTATCAAAAAATGAATTCCCTATCGGACTCACGTTCGATACGTTTGATGTTGGTTGGCGTTTGCACCTCAAAACGACTGCCGGTGGACTCATTAACAGCAGAACCATTTTTAAGATTTGCATGACAGGGAGGAAGAGACGGTATGGCACGAGGTAAAAAACCTGAGGCCTTTATACTTCTTTTTTGATAATGAAGTTCCAGTTTTGTAATTGGGTATTGACCAGGTAAGCGCAGATAACAGGTAAGCGGATCAAGTCCCATAATTTCAGGATAGGTTACTAAGGGGCGTGTTATACGGTTTTTTCCTAATGAAATGCCGTCACGAATGGAGTTGGCTCCATAAGAGTAATTTTCTCGGGTATCATCAATTTCTTCATCCCCTAGCTCTTTACTGACAAGTTGCGCCATTTCATGGCTTGGACTTGCAAAAAAGGCTCGGGTATTAAGCAAATCAAAAATTTCAGCTGCCCCACTACGCCCATATACCTTCTCCAATTGACTAAAGCTCTGCATTCCCAGAAGAAAACAGCCGCCAAATTTCCTGACTTCAGCAATGGTTTCACCCAATAAGGGTAATTTGTGCAGGCTTGGTAATTCATCGCAAATAAACCAAATTCGCCTGTTCGCGTCTTCTGGCAGACTTAAAAGTGTCAGTGATGCCATGGCAATCCACATCGAAATTAACGGCTTTAAAGATTTATGTTGTTCTCCATTGCTTGATATAAAAAGCCAGCCCTCCAAATCTTTATTTAACAGATAATCACGAATGGAAAATGAAGGCTTCCCAGACTCATCAAGCCCACTTAACGACTGCATTGATTTAAGGTAGGTTGTAATGACAGAGCGAATGGAGATGGCTGTTTTTTCTATTTTATTACTGACCAAAGTCGCTGCGGCTGTACCGTTGAGATAAGGTTCCAACTCGCTAAACTCGCCAGTTACAAGTAACCCTAACAGCTTGGATAAGGAACGTTCTTTATCCTCACGCATTTGACTTGCAAGACAGGCAAACACGGTACGTGCTGCATTAACCCAAAACGGATCGTTTTCTCCATGCATAGGGATGAGACTTTCTGCCATATTTTCCAGTAATTCATCTTTTGGGGCTTCCAGCCATAAATCCCAATTAGCGCAGCGTGCATCAAAAGGATTGAGCAAGACATCATGACCTTCCTGAAAATACGCCTGAGTAAACGTGCACCCCTTGTCATAAACAATGACTCGGTCGCCACGCGCACGTAAACAATCCATCAATTTCATGATGAACTGACTTTTCCCCATACCGACCGTACCATGTACCAATAAATGCTGTACCTCTGATCCTTGCAAAAGAGGAAATCCATCAAGATGTAAATCAGATGCTTTTCTTTGTTTTATTATCTGTTTTTTAAGTGTTTCTGATGGGACTAAACTCGCCCCTCGTATAAATTGATTTTGCGTTTGAACCTTTCCTCGATAAATAAAATATCGGCTCACCAAAAGTGCCACAATCAACGATAAGGGAAAACTCCATAGAGTTGACTGTAACAGCAGGGTCAGTAAACGATCTGAGGTTGCAGAAAAATAGTGATTGTGGAGAATCTGTTCGACAGTTTGTGATGCATACCCCCCTTTAACAGGGATAGAAAATACATGAGGCACTCCTGCCAGGTGATAAAAATGAGCCGCGTGATAGGACACCGTCTGTCTTATCATTCCATGTGGCGCAAAGATACAGGTCAATACAATGCTTAACCCTGCCCAAATGAATAAGTAAACATGAAAGAGTGCTTTGTTAATCTGAAACCACATCCGCAGATTATGGAATGAGATCTGACCTCCCCGGGTGTAATGTTTGTAATTGGATTCATTGCTCATTTTATCTTCCTCCTGCTTATTTTGGGCAAAGCAGCGGCTTCCACTGCTTGTATTTGTGGTTAAAAATTATTCTTTTTGATGTGTTTTGTTTATTTTAAGGGTATTGCCGCACTGGCATTTTTGTCCTTATCAAAATAATTCTTAATGAGAGTAAACAGAGCGCTGATTCCTATCCTATTGAGCTCCATTTCAACAAGGATGCTTGTTAAAATCCCGCTGATGAAAAAAGCGCCAAAGGATATGAAGAAGGCAGCACTGGGAAACAAGAACAGTGAAGGAATCAAAACAATACCCGCAAATATTCGATAGGCTATAGTTCCAGCCCGCCTTATTTGTTTTACAATCAATGAGCCTGTTCTTAGTTTGTGTTTCAATTGATAGTCAATCAAAATGTATTGATTTAATGAGCTGTAAATGAATAGAAAAACAAAAAGGCATAGTCCTAGAGCCATTAATGGCAGCCAGAAAAAAATGTAGATGAGCTCGTGTGTTGAAGTCTCCACCATCAACACCTTCCAATAAAAAGGAAGTGGAAGTAAAAATCCTAGAAGTATTGTTCCATATAGTTTAAAAAAAACATGCAAAAACAAACGCCTGTTCGCCTGGTAATACTCCTTGGCCGGCATAATATCCACGTCCAATGTTTTTAATGTTTCTATATCCAAGGCGATGGCCTCTTTTAATTCTTGTGAATTCATTTCTTCATTACTCATGGATAAGCTCCTTCTTTGGGGCTGATTTATCATGATGATCAACCCATTTAGTAAAATAGGCGGGTATGGCCACGTTGGTTTGCCCCAGTTTTTTACCTTCGCCTACATCGTTGTTTGTTGTTTCAACCGCTTGCTGGTATTGACTCTTTAAACGCCCTCCTCCACTGCTTGTTTTATTTACCGCCGCATCTACCTGATTATTAATTTTTTGCTGCATACTTTTGGCTCTTGATGCATCCATGCCAACTCCCATAGTCCTTCCAGAATCCTCCAATGCATTACTGTTTTTGTGGTAGTCAGCTCTCATTTGTGATTCTTTTGAACTTAATGGATTTGCTGCATCCTGATAAAAGGAGTCAATCCGAGCATTTTTAGAAGCATTGCCGTATTGTGCGATTAAACCTTCTCGTTGTTCACTGATAAACTCATTAGCTAGCGTTTGTAATTGTTTTAATGAGGCCAGATCTGAAGGATTGGAATACAATTCATCTCGTGCCTTCTCTCCAATGCGGTGTGCCACAAAGCCAGGAAATGCCTGATTAAGATCGGTGGTAATCTGATCGGAGTTTGATTCCACATAACTCCTGGCCGTGCTAATGCGAGCGGCTTTAGACATCGAGGCATCATAGTTTTGGCTTGCCGTTTGCGCCTCCCTTAAATCGGTACCCATTTGATTCGAAAGGCTTGCCCCTTCCGAATGGCTGTTATCAAAATGATGGTTTTGTGCAAACTGGCTCACGTAATTAAGCGCCTGATTAAAGTCTTCTGCTTCCTTCGCTGACATGCTGCTGTCCGTCCCTTCATGGTAACGATCACTACTTGTTGATGACCGATCGAACTTAGCATGGCTATCAGCACCTCCTGTTGCTCCAAAAGCAAACCGCCCAATGCTTCCCAGTATGCTTTTTTCACTTGCAACTCCGGCGTGGACGTTTAATCCAGCAGCGGTCATATGAGCCAGCGCATCCTCTTGGCTTATCCCTTCGCGTTTAGCTACATCCGAGGCAATATGCGTCATGGTCGATAATGCCTGGCTGTATTGACCGGATTCACTTTCAGACACTCCATCGCCCAAACGCATATCATGACCCTGCATTTTAGATAACTGCACGGCACTGTGCGCAAAACTGGACAAGGATGTTTGATAATGCTGACTTTCATTGGCTGCAGCCTGTCTGGATTCTTCAAAAGCCTGATTTAAAGAGCCGCTTAAGGCCTTTGTATCTGAAATGTGTATGGGTCCTCGTGACATCCCAGGATTTACGTCAAAAACAGCATCCCCATGGCTTGTGGTAGTCTTAAGCACACCACTTCCCAATTGTTCCGTGTGCATCCCATGCATGTTCGTCCAATTGGTATCGTGCTTGTTAGCCGAAACGTTATTGGCGCTGGTATTTTCATAGTTCATATTCCAACCGCTGTAACTTGCCATTGAGATGTTACCTGCAGCTGCAGATTGCGCTTCACTGACTGACAAAGATTGTGCCATACCACCAAAATGCTGGGAGGATGTACTCAAAATCTGTCCCAATCCTTTCGTGATGTACAGGGCAATAACAGGAACACTTGCCGCCAATGCACCTGCCGTATAGGCAAAATTACTGTGCATGCTGGCTAATGAATCGATATTAGAGAAGGTCACACCTCCTGTTTTTTGACCAAACAAAGTAATGGTGGTACTTGAGGCCATGGAAACAAACCAATGAAAAATAATAAACATCGGCGGCCATGACCAAAGGTAGATTTGAGATTGCACCCACAGGAAATAAGCGTTACTCAGGGTCGGAAAAAATGAAATCAAAACGACTAATGGAAAGATACACAGCGTCAACATCCACATCACGGTCATATAGTAAGGCAGGCGAAATCCTGCAAGCCAAAAGCTATTGGCTTCAGCGATGTGCATTTTTTGGGTGCTGTCCGTATTGGTGTAATTCATGAGTGCAGCATCAGCTCCTGAAAAAGCAAAAGCATCGGCTGCGGCATCTCGGGTCGCATTAATTAAGATGTTTTGGGTGAGTGTTTCGGCAGCATCTTCGGTAATATTCATGTAATATTTGTGAGCGGCCTGCAGTCTGTCACCAAAAGTCTTTTCGCCAGGCAAAGAACTGCTGTCTGTGTTGCGTGATGTTAATGCGCCTGTGGTAACCAGATGATTAAGACGCTCCAACTCCAATTTCGCTGCAATGGGCAGTCGAGTCTTCAAATTGGCTGCCGCGTCACCACAACTTAAATTGACTCCATTATGCAGAATCACCCGATAAATGGGTGATGGCTCCTCAAAATAGGTTTTAGAAAGATGAGCACTTTGGGTCAGCTCTTGAGGGCTTAATTGATGGCTTGCCAAAAGTTTTGCCGTAAACACGCATTGGCGGATAAAGGACGATAGGTCTTGTGCCAAATCAGGCGACATGGAGAGTCTTGTCTGAGTTGCGGCCAGCCAGGTTCTTGCACCAAAAATCATTCCGGTTTTGTTGTATTCCAGGCTATCTGGCATGTGAAATACATCACTAAAGGCGGTCGTAATTCCATACCCCATGCCACTAATCAATGAGGCAGGTAAAGCAACGCCTAGAGGTACATGATCAACCGTTAAGGCTTCCCCTGCTCCTTCGGCTGTCTGCATGTCAATAATAGCCACAGGCACTTTAATGCCCAGCACGCAATACATGACTAAAAAGGTGGTCAGCATAAAGCGAGTTAATGATTCGAGCTTTTTCCCCATCACGAACTGATAACCGACCATACCAACGGATAGAATCATGATAATGTCACACGCCGTACTAAAGGTAGATTCAGTAAGCAAAGTGGCCATACCATCAAGCAGCTCTTTTAAATAAATCCCATTTTGTGGGGTATAGATTAATAATGGGCTCATTGTGCGCCTCCGGTATAGGATTGTCTTAAGATGGGATTAAGGGCATTCAGTGCCTGCTTCACGTTGTTTTGAACCAATTGATTGGTGGTCAGTGCCGCATTAAAACGTGCTCTTGATTCGCTATTAAAATTATCTACAAATTGTTGTGCCACCTGCAGATTTTTAAATAGTTTTTCTTCATGGGCATTTCCTATATCACGCCCTGCAAGGGATGCTCGAATCACTTCAAGTGAGTTTGCAAGATATTGGGCAAGCAAATCCGTTGCTACACTCTGGGCAAGCTCATAACTGCTTTGTATGCCAATATTCTGCTGTGCGCTGGCTGAAATAAGCTGAAATACGGACGGCTGGGTGAGTTCAATTAACCCTTTTTGTTGGGGCGTTAAGGCTGTCCCTGATTTGATATTCTCATAAACTCCCTGCAGGATGGCCTGTACTTGAGATACCAGAGCGTCTTTACTGCTAATCTCCTGGCTTCCTTTCACATTGATGGCAACACATTTCATCGGCTTATTCGAATCAGTACATTTATAGCTGGGCAATTTGCCTCCATAAAGCAAGGCTTTTACAAAATCCTGATTAGTCGCTAAAGAGGGATACGTTTGCATCCCTCCTTTGGCATCAAATACCAGCGTTCCTGAAATCGACATATAGACTTCTGAAATTTCTGTATCTGATTTGATGAATTCATTCAGTTGTAATGCATCCCAAACTACGTTGGTATTCAAAAGAGCCCTGTCTTTATATTCTGAATCGTTTTTTGCCTGTTCCAATCGTTTTTCAATCTCCCCTCCTGTCGAACATTTATGTCGGGCTTCTGCCCAATCGGTGTATACATTACGGTTACGCCCGATGTCCTCACACAAACGCTGATGTGCCGCTCTATTTTTGGGATAAAGCGCTGCAGTCAGATTTTCTCCCATCTCGCACGAATTAAAATTAGTTCCATTAATGTCATTTGCCAGCTTTTGCATGTACTGCATGGCATGAGCAATTTCAGGCAGCTCGGTCTCGAGTGCCAGGTTCATTGCATAGCCTGCCCCGTTACTTAAAATGTTCTGCATAAATGAAACAATCTGCTCTGATTTAATAAAGGAAAAACCACCTGCAAAAATATCAATTCCGCCACATCCTGAGCGAAAACCAGGTACATCAACGTGAGCTATCTGAATGGAGCGCACCTGATTTCTGGCATAGACTGAGCCTAATGATGCAAATCCTGCTGCCTGTGATTCATAGGAATGGCTACCTGTGACATTCGCAGAATAACCAAGATTATTAAAAAAATGATTTAAATCGGCACTGGCTGATGCATGAACACCATTTCCTGCCACACAAGTAAAAGACGCAACAACGGCTAGCACAAGAGCTCTAATCATTAAATTTCTCCTCAATGTGTTGCTTTAATTCATGAACTCTTTGTGCCAGCTGATAAGGAGTTGCTTCTCCAAACAAGACAGCGTAGGCTTCCAGGGTATGTCGATTGACTAAAAACAAGGCGGGAACCGTAGGCTTATACTCTCCTGATACATAGAACGTTTGAAAAAGTTCAGGTGTTAATGGTGTGGTATCGAGTCCATCCAGGGATTCTCCATCCAGGCTAAAAGCACGAACCTTAATATGGAATGTTTCTGAAAAATCCTTTAAAACAGGGGAGAATTTTTTACAATGTGGGCAGGTGCTTCGATAAATAAATGCAAAATAATAATTTTGGGATAAATCTTTAGCTTCAGCTGATTCCTTCTGTGCAAAAGCTTTAGGGGCTTGCTTTTTCAATAACAGTGCATTGAGTTCTTCAACTGCCACATTGGCGTGCAAAGGACTAATTACAGAAAAAAGCAGTAAAAAAATGATGCGGACAATCATGCTTCAAACCCCTCATAGCTGTATCGTTTGTAATGAGTCGCCACATCCAGCAGACGTTCCTTTAGCTCGGTTGTGGAGACAAAACCGTAGGACAAGGGCGACATGTGTTGTGTTTTTAAATCAACAAGAAACAGTGCTGGCATGTAGCGTGACTGCAAATTCATTGTTTTTTGTATTTCATGAAGAGGTATGTTTTTAGGATTAGGCAGACCTTCAATAGGTTGCCCATCTGTCGTGACTGAAATCATGGAAAAATGGGTCAAATTGACGAATGGCACAAGATGAGTGATGAATTTTTGCGAAATGGAACTGTTCCCTTTGTAAAAAAGGATTAATCCATAACGTTTAGCCCCTTCTTGGACTACCCTCTCCATTAAAAGATTCATTGAATCATTGCGAATGGCCACAGCCGTATTGTCAGTTGGAAAATTTAAGGAATGATCCAGCTCAGGATGAGACAACAGAACCTGTTGCCAGTACTGGACAAATTTCTGATTGTTTTTGGCATACACCTGCTGGGCTTTCATGTACTCATAGGTTGCATCAAATGATGGGGCAATTAATGCCGTTGCGAGCTTATTCATTGTGGCTTTGCGGACTTCCATGAGCTGCTCATAAGGAGTCAGCAAAGGCTTTGATACCTTTGGATTTTGAACAGGTTTCACCTGAGGCTCTTTGTTTTCTGTACTGTACCAATGAAACCCATGAGCGGGTGGACTTACTAAATCAGCCATGACCGGCATGGAAAGTAACATTAAAATAATAGTGAATAATCTCATTTTTGTTCCGCCTTTTTCTGGACTCGCCGTTTGATTTCATCCATGGTTTTTGAAGCGTCGGGGCTATTTAAAACGACATCGCCTACAATTCCTGCTTCTTTTGTTGGCTGTCCCTGGGGAAATGGATACACAGGGTTTAAAAAATCGATGCGTCCCATATCAAGGCTTTGTAATTCATTCACACTGAGCCCCGCACAGCGTGTATGCTCTGCATCTCCTAAAGCGTTGGGATTTAATTGTCTTAAACGTCCTTCGGCCTGGATAATGCGCGCCATTTTGCTGTCAAAGACACAATAGGTGCGTTTGTGCTCCAGACAGGTGCCAAAAATGGGATCTTTCTGGCTGCAAAACTCGCCTACATAATGAGCCAGGTAATTCAATTTGGCTTTGCCTAAAGCCTTATCTTCTTCACGACACAAATCGATATGGAGTTTGTCAGCCCAGCCTTCATTCGAACAACAATCAATAATGTCCCAAACCCAGATTTTGCACTGCACAGGATGGCCTGAAAATAAGGTAGCCTGCGTTTTACCAAACTCAGCGCCAGCAGCCCCTGCAACGGCCATGGGTGCCATGGCCTCTCCAAAACCATCATTCTGAGTTGCTGCATGTTCCGTGCAGTCTCCATCGGCACAAAAGAGATCACGCACACAGGCCACAGGCTGTGGGCAGACTGTCTCATTGCAACGATATACCTGCTCATAGAGCGAGCAGGTATTATTGTTCATTAATGTGCAGCGCGAGCTTGCCTGTAAGCATCCTTTTTCCCGTTGCGTTTTACATTCATCGGCTGCAGCGGATGCACACTGGTATCGTGCATTAAGCTCCCAGCAATCACGGGTGACGGGCAGACCATTAATGACACGGGTTGGATTGGAATCAGTACACTGCTCTTGTGTTTTTTGACATAGGTTGTTTGTCTCAAGAGTGGCGCATTCATTATCCCAGTGCTCTTCTTCCACATAGGATTTGGAATGAGCATTAATCGTCAATGCCACCTGAATTGGGTAATAGCGACTGAACTTATCTGAAATATACAAGGTGATTACGCCTCCATTCTGGCAGGTTGGAAGTCCCACAACATGCACCCAATGAGCAGAACCACCATTATTTAAAATGGAGTGAACC
The DNA here is from genome assembly GCF_900167045.1 of Legionella maceachernii. Taxonomy (GTDB): domain Bacteria; phylum Pseudomonadota; class Gammaproteobacteria; order Legionellales; family Legionellaceae; genus Tatlockia; species Tatlockia maceachernii. Next base: position 17,810 of record NZ_FUXJ01000027.1, read on the forward strand.
GTGGCTTTCATTTCTTCACAGGGATGATTTAACTTCACAGGATTGGTTAAGTGCCCGCCTGCGCTATTGGTCATGGCACCCGTTATAAGATTAACCGCAATAAGCCCCGTCCATTTTTTATGAACCCATACCTCAAAATCAGCTCTTTGACTTAAGCGCTCGGTGTTCACGGTTACTTTACGTTTTTTAAAACACTGCTGCTCGGGTAATTGCCTTGATGTATGGCAGATTTCCTCATGTGATTTAATCTCACAAGCCTGTGGCTTTTCATCACATTTGACTCGCTCATTGGATTGTCCATGAGTAATGGCATAACTTTCTTCTTCAATTAATTTAGCGTTTTTAATCGCTTCATTTTTGGTATTGATTTCAAATTGGCGCTGACCAAAATGCTCAGTCACAGTACGTCCACCGGCATCATTGTGTAAGGCATTGGCAGCAAAGGTACTTAAATCGGTTTTTTCAGTTTCAACACCCTGATAATGAAGCGATTGCGAGGGAGTTTCCGTATAGTCTTTGAAGGTATTCTGGGGCTTAAATTCATTCATGGCGCTCAGTGGTTGATTCCCCAAAGATTTTGCGTATTCTTTTAATTTCTGAAAGTCTTGGGCTGTTGTATTGGCAGCCGAGAAAGTGCAAAAACCAAAAATACAGGCGATGGTCAACAAACTTCTAAACATGGCCTTTCTCCAAAATGGTGGCCGCTAATGTCGCTCCTGCGCCTCCTTTCTGGGCGATGAGCTCGAGTCCTTTTTTAATGCTTGCATTGCCATACACTACATCAAACGGTTGATTGGTGCAGGGCTGCCCTGAACCGCAAGATCTGGAGGGCTCTGTTACTACAAGCGCTGGAACCGTTGTAATGTGGAATTGATTAAACCAGACTGGATCAATAGAAATTCCCTTAAAGTTCAAATGCTGCTTTTTGGCTTCGCTATTAAGACGTTTAAATGTTTCTATGGTCTGTTTAAAATCACCATCCACTAACCCATTAATGACCACGGGAATATGAAACCGTGCTGCTTCATCGCTCAATGCAAATAAAAGTGAGTCGGGCATGGAAAAGGATACAAATAAAATGGCACCTTCAGCTCCCTGCGGTTTTTGATTGCTTTGTAAACCGTCTGTGCTGCGTTGCATGAGTGTATCAATTAATAATTGGTGCTCTGATTGATTCCGTGAGGATGTGCGCTTTAACGTTTCAATTGTCTTATTCGAAATGGTTGATACCTGGTGAGCCCCCTCCTCTTGATAATGCCTTAACTCATCATTAGTGTTTGCAAAGCATCCGCCAATCCCAGTTAGAAACAGAATAATGATTTTAATGTAGTGCGCCATGAAAGGCCTCCTTATAAAAAGCAACAATTTCTCTTGCGCCAAATCATGAAACCAAAATTATCCCCATCCCCAGGATAGGTATGTCCGGCTTCCCAGGTAATGACTGAACGGCCAAAGGGCTGGCAGCGTTTTGCATCAGGCAATGTATTGACTAATTGGTAGCGATACCGGCTTTTAGGTAAAATGGAAGAGCGATAGGTGCTACAAAGTGCAGGCCAATCTTTACCAACGGAATCTTTAATTGCTCCAAGGCGATGAAGCTTAAAGTCGGTGCGTTCTGTCAGAAGCGTTGCGGCACTAATGGGACTTGCCTGATTGGCAACAAAACCATTGAGAGGATAGGTGGAACCTTGAGCGCCCATGCACCAGAATAAAGAATCCATGGCCGTCCCTGCCAATGCTTTGGTTGCATCTGCAGCGCAAGACGCACGCACTGGCGGTGTGGTAAATAAGGTGGCTTCAGGATTAAGAACAAAGGCAAACTCAGAGTCATTCCATGTCGGATCAAGTTCACTCAAATACATCACATCAAAATCTTCTGTCTCCATACAGCCGATGGAAGTGAGTACCTGCAGCCAATACATGAGTGGGTATTTGTACCAATGCACGTAATAAAATGCGCCCCGCCCATCGGTATCAGGCATTTGTGAACCACCCAGCCCCTGATCTTTAATGTGTAATTGCACCCCAAGATTCACCATGCAATAAGGCTTTCGTGTCACATCCACTAACGCAAAGGGTTCCCAATAACCTATGGTCACTCCTAAAAGCTGTAATTTGTTTGGGCAGGAACAGACAGGGCTGCCAGGGTTTTTCGTATCAGGATATTGGCTCTTTACTACTTCGGAGGAACCAATGGTTAAAGGGAACAAACAATCCCAGCAAATGTCGGTTATAGGATTGACAAAATGCCCCTTACATTGTGATGCATGTAGTGAACCTATGAAGAATAAGCCCACAACAATCGAATAGAAGAATCGTTTATTCATCGTTCACTCCTATTTCTTTGACCTGCCAATAAAGACCTTCCTGACTGACTACGCTTGGAACGTGTTGCAGGTGAAGTTTGGATGAAATGTTGCCATTTACATCAAAATAAATTCGACCAAAAAGCTCTGCAGCAACTCGAACATCTCCGCCAGTCAAAATAAATTTAACGTGCTTAAAGTCGGTGTAATGTTTTTTAACCCAGGCAACCTGCCCCGCGTCATCTGCATTAAAAAAAATCAGGGTTTTAAGGAAGTGAACGCGCTCAAATGGATTTATCCGAGTTCCTGCCTTTGCAATTAAGTGCCCATCAGGTGTCCAGACATCATGAGATATAGTCACTGCCGGTGAAATGCAAAACGTCTTAGGCTTGCGAGTCGTGCTCAATGCCAAAGGGGTTGGCCTCATCGCCTGACGTGCGGCTTTTTGCTCTAAATCGCGCTGAACATGCTCTAAATCACCGCTTTGCTGCAATGCATAGAGTTTGTTCATAATGACTTTCCTTATATCCTCTTCCTTGACAGGGAATGTCTGACCATAATGACCTATATTTTTTGCATGACCCACAGGTTCTAATAGACAGAAAAAACCTAGAATAAGGAGAAACAATCGTTTACTAGCGCGCTTCATGTTTTATCCTTGTTATGGTCAAGGCAATAAGCTCATCCGTCACATCCACATGGGACGGTTTGAAACCCGCTAATACTGACGCACTCACAAGGGTTACCCGATGTGACGCCCCATAATCCTTGATGACTTCTGGGAGGGTGCGCGAAAAGCGCTCCATTATTTTTAATTGTTCTTCATGAGTCAGTTTGGAACGAGCAAGCATTACCGAAGGCGCTTCAATGGCTCGATTCATGTCAACCACCAAAAGAGGAAAAGGCTTAGGCCACATCACTAAAATACCCGCCAGAATTCCAATTAATCCGCCAATTCCTGCAAAGACCCAGTGTATGGTTTTGAATCGGTTAAGCTGCATAAGCCCTCCCATAATGCTCCTTTGCCACTTGCGATACCGCATCCAGAAATAACAGACCCTGTGCCACATAATTAATGACTGCCTGATAATCATCACCATCGGAAGATAAAAGCACGCGAGTAAACGGATCAACAAACAAGCGATGAAAGGAGGAAATACCATTAGCACGCAGCAAGACTTGAGAAAAACCCGCTTCTTTCGCTATTGGGAATGATTTGAGAATAGTCATCTCGTAGTCTGAAAAAGTCTCATGCTTTTTTTGATGTTCTAAAAGCGGTGATTCCTCTTGTAAAAAAACAAGCTTTAATGCGGAATTTTCCCAGGCAGCTCGCGCTTCTGAAAATTCGAAATAATCCTCAATCCCCTGAGTAATCGTGACAAATGATGCTTTATGTCGCCGACCAGTACGAAAGCCTTTGGTAATAAAGTTCACCGCAATTGAATCTCCTGTAAAAAATGACCAGGCTTCATCAATGATGCACATCTTTTGTTTATTTCTGTCTGAGTTGAACATACGTCTTTGAAACTGGGAAATAACGGACAGAAGAACCGGGGCGCGAATACTTTGATTGTCCTCAATTTCCTTCAAGTCAACTACAATCATACGGGCATCCGGTGATAGCTGAGAGGGTTCATTAAACGCTTTGCCATGCTCTGAGGCAGAACAGTAACGCTGGAGGTTCTTAGACAAAATGCGCGCTGTAGGATAGGTTTCGCGGTCGTGCTCGTACAACGACAATAAGACTCCTGCAACCTCATCAATGCGCGTTTGATTCTGAGTTGTCCCAAAAGCGGTTAAAATGGCTTCTCTTAAAGTGCCTCGGTCGTCATCTGTAGCACCGCTGGTTGGGCAGGTTAATAATTCAAACAAGGCAATAATGTCATCAATCTCCCGTAAAATGTCCGTTACATGGGTAAAGGGATTCATCGCCAAATTGCTGTACTCAAGATAAGTCCCACCGAGCGCCTCACACAGTTTTCTATAGCTCCCACCTACATCAATAATGAAAATATCTCCGCCATTAAACAGGATATTGAGCATCAGCATCTGAATAAAAAAGCTTTTTCCGCCGCCCGAGGTTCCGGTGACAGCCATGTTGTAATTGCTGCCAAATACACCAGAGAAAGGATCGATGCAGGCAAATTGATCGCGCATGGTAGGCAACAAGATACCCTTACCTACTCCGCGCCAGTCAGAAAGAATGGGCATGTATTGAGTTGCATTCCATGAAGAAATTGGCCACATCATTGTGGGAAGAGAAAAATCCTTAACCAGATTTCCTGTGAAAAAAAACGGCATCGAGACTAAAAAATAGGGACATTGCATGCGTTTACACAATGCCAGTTTAATGTCATTAAACGCAAATACGGTGCGAGCAGCTTCTACATCACGCTCTTTCTCATGAGGTCTTGAAAAAAGAACCACGTTATAAAGCATCTTTACAGAGCGAGTCTTTTGTGAGGATAAATCATCACGAAAGGTACGCCATACCCGTGCCTGCTCCTCCGTTCCCGCCACATTTAATGCGTAATCACTTTTAGATTTTTTATCCAAATCACGGGTTTTACGATTCGCCCTACCCTGAGCGCGTCCTTGCTCTTCGACCAGATAGATGACCGAGATGATGTGATTGCAGGATATTCTTTTATCAGGATGAAAAATATTGCTGGTATTATTAATGTTCTCCCATAAACAATACTGGCGAGGCAGGCGATCAATGGTCAGAACAGTGACTGCTGTTTCATAAATACGCCCAGATTCATTAACTCCTTGAATCACTACTTCATTATTTTTAAATTCAATATCAAAGTCATGAGACAGTGCCTGCTCTTTGAGTAATTTGGTTTTATCATAAATCACAGGGCGTGGAGTAATGACATCAGGGCAATTATCCAGATAAAAGTGAAGCAAATGCAAAAAATCAGTTGCATCCGCTTGCTTGAATCCAATTTTTGCAGCACTTAAGGATGCTTCAAACGAAACGCGAAACTGGCCAAAACAGGCTTTTAAATCACTCTCGGATTCTTTTTTGATTTTATCAATAACGATATAGCAATCTGTATGCGTTAATCGCGGTGAAAGCATCGTGTTGGTTTTAAAACCATGGATGGCGGCTTTTTGATAAAAGGCCTTAAGGTTATCTCCTAACAGGCTTAAATTTTCAAATTCGCTTTTTGCAAACTGGGAAGTAAACGCTTCAATATCATTCCCAACTTGATTGTGTTTGACACAAATCAACTGCAAGGTGAACTCATGCGACACTTTAGATTGAAGCAGCGTATCCAGTTGTTCCGCTATGTGTTCATTCGCACCTGTTAAAGGAATAATGCGATAAATTAATCCTGCGTTGTATTCGTTAAAAAATAGCTTCGATTCCTCATCAAAATATTGATAAGGCAGTATTTTTTCAGTAAACGAAGGATATTGATGTGTCTTGAGGTCAAAATCGGATTCATTGCCCGTTAGCCCTTTGTCATTCCAGGTCTCCTTTAGCAACTCATAAGTATCTTGGACCCATTCTATAGCGTTTGTAAACATGGCTTCTCTCCTGTGAACTGGTCAGCGCCTACTTATAACCTGAATAAAGAACCTGGCTTTTTGCCTGCTGCACGAATTGACCATCGGGTGTATAGCGTTTTTCCTGTACCATGCGATTCACCATCTCCATGCTTTGACAACCACCCCTGTCAGCAAAGGGGCATCTGGCATCCTCGTTGTCCAGGATGGATTTGGAGCAGGCAGATAACTGCGACACTAAGAAAAGGGTACTCAATAAAAATAGAGGTTTAATCATGAAGTGGCTCCTCATTTTGTACGGTTGAAAATAATGGGGTAGTGGGTTGTCCTGGTTGATTTAATAGTGGATTCTCAACAGGATTAACGGTTTGAACCATGGGCTCTTGATTATTGGACTGCATCAATGAAGCGTCATTCACTGGGTGTGTATTTAATTCATAGGCACGGCTTATAGTGGTTGTAACCCCAGACTCGTTTTGGGCACGTCCTTCATTGATGGCTCGTCCTGACTCATACACCTGATGTTCTTTGTCTATCCAAAAGCCTTTAGTAAATAAAACTGAAACACGACGACCCGCACGTGCCACAACCAATGGATGGTAAATATCGGCAATGCGCATTACATAATCTGAAATACGATTGGCAGGATTACTAAGCGCACCACCAGCAGCCGATTGAGCAAGGGTTGATGCCTGCCCATAGGTCGTAATGGTGCCAGCCCCTGGATTGATTGTTTGAGCGGTATTTAAATTCTTTAAACCATCACCAAATCCTGCCAGCATGCCTGCCGCTGCCGAATAGGTTAACAGAGGTTTTGTTTTTAAAATGGAAGTTCCGCGTAAATCCTGCATGGCATCCAAATCAAATACAGAGCCGTAGGCCTTTTGTTCAAAATTGATGTTGTTTCCTGCGCAAGACAGTGTTTCTAAATGCATCACCACGGAACTTCCTGATAAATCACCATAAGTGGATACCAGTGCGACACAGTCTTCCAAATGAGAATGCTGGTTGTTGGGCATGATTCCTCCGCTGGTAAGGCGGATTAAAGCAGTTCCCATATTTTTTGAGCCGTTTATTCCTGCATCACCTAAAACCCCAGTCAGCAACACCCCTTCAACAAAGGTTCCCGCCCAAACGTAATTTTTAGCGGTTCGTACTTCCTTGTTTCTTTTCTTCCGGTTGTTAAATTGCACTGTTTCCAGTCCTGATTTTGCCAGCAGTTCGCGCTCTGCCTGATGCTTTTTCTTTTGCTGTGCTTCCATCTCTTCACGAGTTGGCGGCCTAACGGTGACCAGGCTTGCCTGGCGGCTAGAAACCAGTGCAACCTGTAATTGTTCGTTCATTTTTTTATTTTCTTCTTCAAGGTGTGCAAGCTGCTCTTTCATAGCCTGCATCAAGGCTTTTGTTTCCGAATTTTCTGTGTTCACAGGTGCTGCTTCCTGCTGTTTTTTATGATGTTCTGCCACTAACTCTTTTAAAGAATCAATTTGTTGCTGCTGTTGCAGAAGGAGTGCTTCGTCACTGCCCTGGTTAAAAGTACTTTCAAAAATACTCTCGAACGAAGCTTCTTCCTGGTGGATTGGCTTTTTTTTCTCAGCCGATGAGTAACAATAAAATCCATAGGACGCGCCACCCACCAGTAATAGAATGGCTGCATGCTTCAATTGTTCCTTTTTAGCGAGCTTATTGGCGTTTTGAGGCTTTAGCGTCAACCATTGTTTTATTTTTTTAAACATTACCTACTCTCCTTCCAACTCATTTTAAGCAGCTCCTGGTTTATCCCTGATTGCTGTATAACCCGTATAAATAAGCGATTTTTTTAGGTGGGAGTGCCTCATCACTTAATGACAGAGATTGGGCATCCTTATGGGCAAATAAGGCTGTTGTAAGCGCTAGTTCATGATTTGATGTATTTTCTAACCGATAGACATAGCCCGTGAAACGCTTACCCTGATATTGCTTTTCAAGAGTTACCTTAATGTTTTTTTTAATGTAAAAAGGACTTGGAATAACCCTTTTCTCATTAAATTCTTTGGGAGTCTCCCCTGCTTTCATGGCAGCGATTGCCTCATCTACTTCGCTGGCATCAGGGGTATCCAGTTTCACAAATTTCAATTTTGTTTGAGCGCGAGGCACAAGTCTTAAGGTTTTTCCAACCGATTCATCAGGTGTCAAGGTAAGTGATACGTGATGTCCTTTATCTGTAGTTAGAAACAGGGTAATGGGAACTTGAAAATTAGGCTTTATATACACCGAAGAATCCGTGCTTTCGGGATTATCCATCTCACTTTTATCTACTGTAATAGCATGCTCTGGGTAACTTAATTTAGTAATCGATTCCCCTTCAACAAACACACGATTAAAGTTAATACTCGATAAAGTCAGATTAAACTGCTCTCCCTCTTCAAAGGCGATGACCGAAGGAGGAGTGCTTGCACAAACAGCTCCTGAGTACAAAAGACTTATGAGAAGAATTGTTTTTTTAGCTTTTTCATAAATTGAGTTAGTCACGGTGTATCTCCTGAATGGACACAAGATTTAAAAGGCCTGATTGATGTGAAAACTGAACTCGATACATTTTGTGTTGTGGCTTTAATTGAAGCCCATGGCTTGTGCGATACAATTGCCCTTCGATTTGACCTTGATTTTTAGTGACATCCACCGATACTTTTTCAGCATAAAAAACTGAGCTTACGTTTTTTTCATGTACTGTTTTTCGCTCGGCATCCAATAGTTTGGAAAACGATTCCTGGTATTTCGCTGGAATCAGATGAGACAGCATGGTGTAGCGTGCATCAATGGTTTCTGGGTTGTAGGTCAGGCGTAAGTCAGCTGCTTTCTGCGTCATTTCTTTCAGGTACTCGGGTGAATAGCCTTTATCACCAATGCTAAACTCAGAACCAGTGCACACTGGAAGCCAGTGAACCTGCTTATGCAGTAAGGTATAAAAATTTAAGGCACAAAGAACAATAACTGCAAACGTACTCGATAGCGCCCAAATCAGCGTCAGCTTGAATAACAGTCTGTTTTTTGCAATCGCATTATCACGAAAAGAAGTATCCATTAAATCACCTGATATAAATTCGGTTGGCAGAATCGGGCAAAGCTCGAAATAAAAGGGACGTTAACCGGTGAGGCAGCGACCAGTACACGATGGCAAACAGACTCCGCAGAGGCAGTCCGCCATACTTGACATGCATCGCAACGCTTAGGGCTGCGCCTATCATAAAAAGCTGATAGGCAAGTCCTGTTAAAAGCCCAATTCCCGTGAGTAAAAAAATGGGCAGGCCTGTGGTAACAGGAATACCCGCAATTTTGGGCTCATCAGAGAGCATAAAGGTTTGGTAATTGCGAGCCATTATTTCAATGCCCAGTGAGTAAACACCATCAATACAGGAACACCCGCAAGGACTGCGATATTTTTGGTTTTGATGTAGGCATAAGCCCCTGCAAGCCCTTCTGCTAACAAAAGAAAGTAAGGGAGATCTGAATCAGCTCCAAAGGTTGCCTTTACTTCCTCTTTTAATCCAGAAAGCCGATTCTCAGCGGCAAAACAAGAGTCAGGCATCAAACACAACAGTGCCAAACCAATCATTAGAAAAGGGAGCAGTTGCCTGGCATACAGATAACCTTTAATGCTCAACTCGTTCATTGCTGTTCTATAATTCATCACATTCTCCTTTTTTGGTTAAAAAAATCCACTGAGCCCCCAATTTGTGCTCATTTTTTATTCTTTTTATTTATTGAATCGTTTTTTTTGTGGTTTTATAAAGAGCGCTTATCCATCCATGGTTACTCCTTTATCGAGCATGCTTTGACTTAATAGGTGGCTGTTTTTTTTAAGTTCAACTAAAATTTGTGTCAGTAAGTGATTTGCAGAATCCAGCTTTTTGAACAAAGCCACATACTCAACTGATTTGGCTACGTCAGGAACCTCCTTATCCATTGATAACAAAAGCGTAAAAAGCGCTCCACCGGAAAGAATGTGTTTAAAATATTCGACATCCTGTTCATCATTTTCAGTTGAAACGGCAGTCAGATTGTGATTAATTTTAAAGTTGTTTTCAGGCAGTGTTGTGGGTTCTGCGTGAATAACTCCACTCACAACGATGAGGGTCATCGACAGCATGAGTGTTTTAATTGGGTTCATTAAGTGCTCCTTTTATTTTTGTTATGAACTTAAACCTTTAAACTTAGTCCGATGTTTGGTCTGTTTCTGGCATGTTGATGTTCTCAAGTTCACTTTTCATCACAATGACTCGTGCAAGATAGGGTTTTACCTTCGGTGATAAATGTGTACAGTAGCTTCTTACATTGCTGATTTCTTTTAATTCATTGTATCCATAAGCCATAGAAACAACTGCTCTGTCTTTTTTATGATGCTGCAATTGCGCTCCTGCTGACTCCAGGTAGGCTGCTGCAATTGCGACATCTCCAGAACATAAATCGGTGTCGTTTTCTTTGGCAATCTGGTTGAGTTGATAAGACGTATCAAAAATTCGTCTTTCTAAATCGTAGTGATTCGAACTGGTTGCAACCGCACAGGGAGAACCCAGTGCGGTGATGATAAGTCCTGCTATTACATTGCTTCTCATTACTATTCCCTCTTTAACTAATTAGTGTTTTTTTTAAATCCCATGCACTTTTTTTCATGAATCTTTAATCAGGCTGCATCAAAAGATGCCCGCTAATGTTTTTATCAGACCTTGTTCCAATGCGGGTCTTGCCTCTGCAAAACTCAGATTGACTTTATCGGCATTGGATACCACCCGCGTTCTATAGCGTTGGTAATCACTGTGTTTGCTCAATGTCTGGGTGGTTCCAGATGCAGTGCCATTTTGAAGGTTGGAATTAAACTGTTCATGAACGGCACCCTTTCCAACGCGCTCAGAAATTTGTACATCGGTAATCATCGTGTAATTCACTGCCTTGACTAGAGAATCTGCAGCCAAACCAATAATTCCTCCACCAATACCTGCACCAATCATGGTGCTTGAATGACCGCTTAATGCACCCAGTGCAGTTCCTGTTGCAGCCCCCGCCAATGCACTGCCATACCCGCCACCTAGCGCAGACTGACTTGCAGACACGCTCATTTTTCCAACCTTTAAAATATTGGCTTGTAGCAGGTAATGGGCTTTGGATGGATTTCCAACCACTTTATAGCCATGTTCTTCTAATGCCTGCTTTAGTGACTTATCAATGGATAATGACTCTTGAGAAGTATTCTTAATTGTGATGTAAATCGTTTTTTGACTTTGAGCCACAGGATCAAGAAAAATCGTTTGGCTGAGTTTTGTATCTGTTTCTAAGTTACGATGTTCGATCACTGTTGATGTTGCAGCACAGCTCACCAACAGGGCAAAAGATCCAGTTAAAGCTAAAGTGGTAATTGCCTTTTGTATCTGGCTAATGCATGGTTTCATTTTATTCCCTTAACTCGTTAGTATAGTGATTTGATTGGTTAATGAGTCAGTGCGCCCCGTGCTTCCTTCCACTTACCAGGCTTATTTAAAAACAGAGATTGTTCTTTTTTAATTTTTTGATGTATTTCCTGACGATGAATGATTACATCTTGTGGTGCATCGAACCCTAAGCGGACTTGATTACCCTTAACACCGAGCACGGTGATATAAATGTCATCATTGATTAGTACGGTTTCGCCTATTCTACGTGTAAGTATTAACATGCTGTGTTCCTTTTATTGGTTAGTGAATTGAATATTCTTTTTTTTGTGAATCAATCTCGAATCGAAGCGCTTCGCATGCCAATCGTGCCTCCATCGCAATGTGCCAGAAATCGCATTCAGGTATTTCCTGATAGGCCAGAGCCAATGACTCGGAGCAGGCGTTTAAAAGACAGTACAGTTCTTCCTTTGTAAACAGTTTTAAACATGGAATTTGTTTCATCATGCAACTCCCAATAACTGGCGAATTTTCGCAAGGTGTGTTGTTGCAATGTCTTTTGATTGAGGCAAAGTGCACAAGACCTTCTCTTTAATTTCCGGGATCTGGTGTCCTTGTCTCATTAAATGACATACCTGTTCATATGCTTCTTTAAATACTGCAAAAGAATGGCCTTCATTATCAATTTCCAGAAATTTAAGCCCCAGTCTTTTAGCAGTAAATTTAACCACTGCATGACTCCAGTTTGGGTTCGTTGAATAAGCGCTGTTTAAAACCTCCCTATGCGCCTGGGCAGCAGAAGGCAGGCGCAAATCACTATAAAAGCCAAGACATAAAGCTCGAAACTGCAGGCAGTTGGGTGGAAATTCACAAAACTTGTCGCCTTTACTCAAGGCCATTAATCGTTCCACACCACTGTCTAATGCTTTTGGAGTTAAATCCTTAAGTGCAGCAAACCAAACTCCAGTATCTTTCACTCCATGCTTACTGATAAAAAGTTGCCCGTATATTGCGGTCAGCTTCATCCAGAGGCTGGACAAGTGTTCCTTCGATAAATGCACCGGAGTTGAGTTCACTGCCTGAGGTGTCCCAGAGTGAGTCGATTGAAATGCCATGATGTTCGCTGACTTGTTCGAGTGCTGTTTGGTTAAGAGTGCTTTGATTGATACCACGCTCATTGTGATGACTCCTTAATTGTCCTTGTGCCTTTTGTAGTTGTTTTTGGATGTATTGGGCATCTCGCTCCAGCCAGTTAATGAATACTGGATTAAAGTCAGCCCATAGAGTGTTTTGTTTCTTGTTGTGCTTGATAAACGCCTGAATTTCTTCTTTGTCAGTGACTTTGGTTAGTCCCATGGAAAATGCCATTTCGATGGTTTTTGTGTTTGGGTAAAAGTCATCGCAAATTGGTTTTTTGCTGCGACAAAAATCATTGCTCGCAATTTCAGTTTGTTTGTTTGAGTTAGTTATATTAAATATATTAATATTCTTTGCAGAGTTCTTTAGTGTGTTAGCTTCTCTGTTAACTTCTACGTTAGATTTTGCCTCTAAATCTCCTTCTCTATCAGAATCTATAAGGGATTTAGGTGAATTAAGATCTGTGTTAAATTCTTTCCTTCTAATCAATTGATCATAGATCTTAGGAACCTCTGGGAATATAAATTTTAAATTTTGCCCTTCAGTTATAACTTGAAAGTATTCGCCACACTCATGTTCTATAGACTTTATGAAATTTCTGATGGTTTGCTTAGATGGAACACCACTGTTGATTCGACCTGGAGCGGTTTTAATCTCTAAGGATCTTGATAGATCACGATAACTAATGTCAGATACAATTCCTGTAAAAGGATTTGCAAGATTTAATAGCTCATAAATAATTAATCTAGGACCATAGGGCAATAATTGAAACTTTTTTTCTATTTGTTTCCTAGCATTAATGTATAACTCAACATCAAACTTCATCAACAAATCCTTTTATTTATCTAATTTATTTAGATAAGACTATCACTTCATGGTAAAAATTACAACGATATTTTTACCATGAAGGTAAGTTTTTAATGATTTGTTACACCTTATATGCTATAACGCATTGTATTTTGATGTTTTTTATACTATTTTTTTGGTAAATTCTTACGAAGATTTATTAACCATTTTGGTATATCATAGAATAAACATGCACCTGACTGAATTATTTAAATATGAGCAATCCTGTAATAGACAATGTTTCATCCCCCGAGTCTCGGGGCAAGAGAATAAGATTCATACGCGAGCATCTCCTGTCTTTTACACGAGAAGATTTTTGTCGCGATTCTAATTTTACTGCTCAATCATTAAAGGGATGGGAATTGGCCTGGGGAGGAGGTTTATCCCAGCAGGGGGCTGTAAAAATCGTTAAACGAGCTAAAGAGTTAAATATTTATTGTACAGAATCATGGTTAATGCATGGCATTGGTAAAAATGCCACAATAATCACAAAAGATCTAGATATCCAAGAGGCTGACGAAAACCACATAGCTAAAGAATTACTACTATTCAGAGAACTACAACACTCTATTGACACCGTTATAAAAGATGATGGCATGATCCCTTTCTTATACCCTGGGAATTATGTTGGCGGTATAATAGTCAACAATATTGAGAGTGCCATTGGCAAAGATTGTATTATTATTGCAGACAATGATGAAGTATTTGTCAGGATCTTAAGACATGGACAAGAACCAGCTCGCTATGACTTAGTTTGTTTAAATGAAAAAACTACATTAGTGAAAAAAGAAATAAAAAATACCGCCATTAAATTTGCTGCCCCAATTGTATGGATCCGCAGAATATTTCGAGAAAATAATTACTAATGAAAGCTTACAAAAAAGATATTTTGCCACATCAAGAATTTTATATAGTCAGATTTACTAAAAGCTCCAATCTACCTTATGCTCTTTTCATTCATGGTGGCCCAGGTCTCAATTGTGGAACCATAGAGTATCTTATTGATCATCATAATTTATTTAATTCTCTGCAGTGCAATATTATTCTATATGATCAACGAAATTGCGGTAAATCTAATAAAATTGAAAAGCTAGTATTACAGCAAGATAATATAAATGATTTGCAAAAAATAATTCTATACCTTGATGACCATTTTAATCTTAACATCAATGCTTTGATTGGACATAGCTATGGTGCAAAACTTCTTTTTGATTACTACAAAAGTTATGAGTCTACCATCCCTGGTGTTTTTGTTTCTACCGCTCAATCAATACTAACACCTCGTTTGAATAATTTAATGCTAGACCTATCCTATCTGAAAAAAAGTAATTTAGAGCTATATAACAAAATATTAAATGAAATTAATAATCTTGACCTTAATAAAATCTGGGAACTATCAGAACAATTAACTCCAGTTTTCCAAGAAAATATAGAGAGACCTTATTTATATTGGGCCAATTTAGAATATTATGATTTGGTCCAAAATGTCCAAAAAAGCATCAATTTACCATTAGAAATGAACACATTTATCAGTGTAAGAAAAGATCTTTATTCAAAAGAAGCGAATTTTTCTGTTAATATTAATGAGCTTAAAATCCGTAAATTATGGATAAATGGTTTTCACGATTTTGTCATGAACGGACACCAAATAGCATTGGCGAACAATCATGAAATTATAACTTTCAATAAATCTTCTCACTACCCACATCTAGAAGAGAATGATCGTTTTAGTGAGCTTTTAAATGAATTTATTAAATAGCTCTAAGGCAATCATCTTATTGTTTTCTATATTAATATCTACTGTTGTTCACGCACAATCTAAAATTAAAATATGTTTAACCGGTAGGATTGTTGAAAATTTAAAATCATATGGTCAGTCTTTTTTAAATGCAGCATATCTTGCTAAAGAAGAAAATGATCCCTCTAACAAAGTTGTGATTAAGAGCTATTTTTATAATAACAGACCATTAGAGCCAATGCATATTTATAATCAAATGGTAAATGACTCTTGCTCTGCAATTATTGGGTTTGAATATCTATCAGACTTGTTATTAGCTGTAAAAGAACAGAAAAATGACACCATACCTATTTTTACTTCCTACGCTAGCACTACCAACTCTGATCAATTACCTAAGAATATTTTCATCTTTATGCCAAGCTATAATTACCAAGCTGACAAAATGATGAGCTACTTACATGGGCGCTATAAAAATATAAACAACGTGTTGCTTATAACGGAAATTAACCGTGATGAGATGCTAAAGTATAAGGAAGTGTATTCCAGCATTCTAAAAAATGAACACGTACAATATTCTACATTCGATTTTCTAGAAAATGACAGCGATATAGAGGGAAAATTGAGGATTTTTTTGAAGGAACGAAAATATCAATATGTTTTTTTATTGTCAGGTGCAATAGCATCAGCAAAAATTGCCAATATTATGAATAACCATAGCACTGTTTTTATTGGCACAGAAAACTTTGGTTCTTCAGTTAGTCAAACATTTTTTATGCGACTAAATGATAAAGTAATTCACTCTCATTTTATCCGCAATTTGGATTTTATACAGCCCTATGATGCTTTAACTAAATTTGAAAATATTTATATTCAAAAATTCCATGAAAAACCCACTGTATTGGCAGCATACACTTATGATTCGATGAAGATTATTTTGAAAGCATTGAATAGAACCGGTATCGTCAATACAAACAGCATATTAAGTACTGATTATATTGGCATTACCGGGGCTTATTTAAATAATGGTCAATTTCATCGATCGACCAATTACGTTATTTTATCAGTTAATAGCAATGGATATGCTTATGAAAAATAAAAGCTCTTCAATCAAAGCAATTTTTATCAAGAAAATGGCATATTCTGCTCTAATCCAATTTATTATTTTTGGATTTATACTCATGCTTGCAAAAGATTATTTTCATAATCAGATGAGTGTTTTTTCCAGAAATTTAATTATTAACGACTCATTTACCACTGATGAAATTGGTAGGTATCAGCTGCTTAATAATAAGGATGCTCTTGATTTAGTACTATACAATTTAGGTAATGAACGCAAACTAGACTCAATAAAATTTGTTCCTTTAAAAAATAAAATAGAAGATGTAGGTACTTGCGAAGAAAACAGCAAAAGCAATTACCTTCTATGCAAAAAAGATAATGGGCAAATTTCTGGTATAACATTAATTAAAAATGATGAAAAGATATTGGGCTCGGTGGTTGCAAGTAAGCAATATAATTCTATCTATACTTTGCCAGTGTCCTATGGTCTTTTGTTAATTTTATTGATCGTACTTGGAATATTTCTTTTTAATTTCTTATTTCTATTCCTTTCTATGAGAAAAAAAATAGCAAACAATACCGAATACTTGCTTGATTTTATTTCATCACATCAAACTAATAATGCTGTTGATTTTGCAAAAGTTGAAATTAATGAATATAGACAAATTGCTAATAAATTTATTGATGAACATCGAGAAATAATCAATTTACAGAAAGAAAAAGCCTATTACGAGGTAAGAAAAAATATTGCTGAGCTTGTTGCTCACGATATCCGATCACCATTAGCGGCAATAAACACCGCGGTATCTGATGTAACATCGATTCCTGAAAATAAACGCATTATGATCAGAAATGCAGCTAAAAGAATCAATGATATTGCTAATAACCTACTCTTACAATCAAAAAATAATTTGCTTGACTGTAAAAGTAGCGAAATATATATGAATAATTCTCCAGAATTAATATTTGTAGTTTTAGATAATATCGTTGCAGAAAAAAGATATGAATATTACGCAACCAAAATCCAAATCAACTTACTTGGGTCCGACCACTCATATAATTGTTTTTCTAAGATACACCCTGATTCTTTTAAGCGCGTTCTATCCAATCTCATTAATAATGGTATTGAGGCAGTTAATTCTAATGGCTCTATTATTATCTCTCTAACATGCAATACTACGCATGTCGAAATTATTATTGAAGATAATGGCTGCGGCATTCCTCCCGATATCTT
>NZ_FUXJ01000025.1 GCF_900167045.1 Legionella maceachernii
AAGCGTCTACTGCGTCTGAAATGGCATTTTGACTGGGCTTATTGTCACCGGTCATGGCACATATCGTTTGGACAGTTAGAAATTTTTGCTGTTCGGCTGCTGCGACTAAGGCTTTGGCTACGCCAGAAATGCTTGGTTTATTCAATGCTGATGCGCAGATTTTTTTGACTAAATCCGCATTTCCTTTACTGGCTGCTACAAGTAATAAATTGTCTATGGCTCCCTGATTGAGTGGAAATCTGCTAAAAAGCCACTCAGCAATTTCCCATGTGGCTGAAGCGTCTACTGCGTCTGAAATGGCATTTTGACTGGGCTTATTGTCACCCTTCATTGCGCAAATAATTATCACAAATTGCAATTTTTTTTGCTTAGCCGCTAGTGTTAAAGCCTGATGGACTTCTTCTGAAGAGGGTTGATTCTCCGTATTAGTTGCCTGACATATCTCTTGAATTATTGAGATTTGATTTTTCTCAACGGCATTAATTAAACTCATTTGACTAGGCATAAGGGTCTCTTGTGTAAAAAAATTAACCATTATAACAGATTGATAAATCATTGTAATAAAAAATTGCTATTGGACTCTAAACGGTTCGACTTGATTGATTATCTAACTATCAGACACATTGGGAAAAAGGCAGGTGTGTAGACGAATGGCCCCACTGCGAGTTATCCGGGTGGATGGCAGTGGGGGGCGTTATCGGTCGTTACCAGATCACACAACGGGTTGTGTTAACCATCGAGCTCTTATCCGGAACGGCGAATGCGGCTTGAAATTGGGGCATATTGGCAAGCGTACCGTTCACGCGATAGATCATGGGTGGATGAGGATCCGTAGTGACTAAATTGCGCAACTGCTCTGGACGAATATTGGCAGCCCACACGTGTGCGGTGCCCAGGAAAAATTGCTGGTCAGGAGTAAGGGAGTTAATGGTCTTGGCCTCTTTGTAGTATTTCGAATTGTGAAACGCATGATAAGCCAATGTTAAGCCGCCTAAATCGGCTGTGGCCTCTCCGACAACTAACTGCCCTTGTACAGGCAAATCGCCGTTCACTTTGTATTTAGAAAATTGTTCCACGATGCAATTCGTTGCCGCTTGAAATTTCTTCAAATCCGCTTCAGTCCACCAGTTTTTTAAGTTCCCATGACCATCAAATTTCGCGCCCTGATCATCAAAGCCATGCGTCATTTCATGCCCCATCACAAAACCGATGGCGCCGTAATTGACTGCAGCAGGTGCATTAGGATCGAAAAAAGGAGGCTGCAGGATACCTGCTGGGATATTGAGATTATTCATGGACGGATCGTAATAAGCATTAATGGTTTGCGGAGGCATTGCCCACTCACTGCGATCAACGGGCTTGCCAATTTTATTGAGGTCGCGTTTGTTTAAAAATTCACTAGCACGAATAACATTAAGCACGTAAGGGCCGCGGTCAACCTTTAGTGTTGAGTAATCCCACCACTTGTCGGGATAACCAACCCGATCTTCCATGAGAGCCAATTTTTTTAAGGCAGCTTGTCTTGTTTCTGGGGTCATCCAACTTAAGGTTTGTAAATCTTGTTTGAGTGCTTGCCGAATGTCATGCAATATCTCAAGAGCGGCTTGTTTGGATGCAGGAGGAAAATATTTTTCAACATACAGTTTGCCGATAGCAAAGCCAAGAGCACCGTTTTCAGTGCTTACTACTCGCTTCCATCGAGGCAATAATTTCTTTGTGCCAGTTAAAGCAGAAACCATTTTGAAGTTTTGATCCACAAAAGGCTTGGATAAATAGGGAGCAAATGCATCAATTAAATGCCAGCGCAGATACATTTTCCAGTCTGGCAGAGGAATGGTTTGTAACTGAGCATTCAGTACTTTAAAAAATTCAGGTGTTGCTAAATTAATGCGTTGTATTGAGGGTTGATCCAGTGCGCTGAAGTATTGCGGCCAAGAAAAGTTGGGTGTCACTTTGTCAAGTTGCTGCAAATCCATCATATGGTAAACGGCATTAGGGTCACGTTGCTCAATTTGTGACATGGATGCTTTAGCCAAAACGGTTTCAATTCTCATCACTGTCACCGCTTCTTGTGCTGCTTGTTCTGGACTATCGCCAAGCAACTCAAACATTTTAGTCATATGTTGAACATAAGCCGCACGAATTTGCTGGAATTTTTTATCTTCTTTAAGGTAATAATCACGATCAGGTAAGCCAAGGCCGCCCTGCTCTGCAGCGCCGATCATGTCTTGGCTGTTTTTAAAATCCTGCATGCTGCCAAAGCTAAAAAGGGCATCGACACCAATGAGCTGTAGATGAGTAATCACCTGCTGTAAATCAGCTAAATTGTTGATTGCCTCAATGCGTTGGAATTCGGGTTGCAAGGGGGTAATGCCGAGCTTGTTAATGGATTCTTCGTCCATGCCACTAAAATAAAAATCCCCTACCTTTTGTTCGATACTACCCGGAGCTGCATTTTTATCATTAGCTGCCGCTATAAGCATTTGATGGATGGTATCTTGCACTTTTTCCTGCAAAATATTAAAACTACCCCAGCTTGCGTATTCAGGTGGGATTGGATTTTTCTTTTGCCAGGTCCCGTTAGCGTAAGCAAAGAAATCCGTTTTTGGTGAGGCAGAGGTATCAAGCCAGTCTAAATGCAGGGCTTCTACTGGGTTATTTTTATTCCCGTCATGGGGAATTGGTACATTCACTGCCCAAGAAAAAAAGCTCATACTCACTGAAAAAATAGCAATAATAAATCGCATAACATGAACCTCACTTAACTTAAGGTGGCGGTAGCCTGGGTGGAGCGCAGCGTAACCCGGGAATGCGTGATGTAAATCCCGGGTTACGCTACGCTCCACCCAGGCCTACTTAGCTATCTATTACTAATGTGCTTCGTCCCAATCTTGTCCAATGCCGATTGATACGGATAAGGGTACCGATAATTGTACGGTGTTTTCCATTAAATCGCGTATTATTTCTTTGGCGGTGTCTATTGCTGTTTCATGAACCTCGAAAATAAGTTCATCATGAACCTGCATGATCATTCTTACAAGTGGTTTTTCTTGGGTGGATTGCCACTGTGCTAAGGCGATCATCGCTTTTTTGATAATGTCAGCAGCAGTACCTTGCATAGGCGCATTGATTGCCGCACGTTCAGCAGCTTTTTGTCGCACTAAATTTTGCGCATTGATTTCAGGCAGATAAAGCCGGCGGCCAAAAAGGGTTTCCACATAGCCTTGCTGATGGGCTTGTCTGCGTGTGCGTTCCATGTAATGAAGTACACCCGGATATCGCTCGAAATAACGATCCATATAGTATTGAGCATCTTGTCGTTCAATACCAAGTCGCTTGGCTAAACCAAAAGAAGACATACCATAAATCAAACCGAAATTGACTGCTTTCGCGCGTCGTCGATGTTCATGATTTACCTCTGCTAATGGAATTTGAAAAATTTCACTGGCAGTGGCTGCATGAATATCCCAGTTATTAATGAAAGCCTTCAGTAGATTTTCATCTTGCGATAGGTGCGCCATAATGCGCAATTCAATCTGTGAATAATCGGCAGCTAATAAAAAGTAATTTGCAGGAGCAATAAACGCTTTACGAATAAGGCGGCCTTCTTCACTACGAATAGGAATGTTTTGCAGATTAGGTTCACTGGAAGATAGTCGTCCGGTTGCAGCAACGGCCTGATTATAGGAGGTATGTACACGTTGCGTTTGCGGATTAATGCTCTTCGGTAAAGCATCAATGTAGGTTGATATCAACTTACTCAGGCTTCGATATTCCAGAATCACAGCAGGCAAGCGGAAATCGAAAGCAAGTTCTTGTAATACCGCTTCTGCGGTTGAAGGTTGCCCTGTGGGTGTTTTAGTCAGAACCGGAATTTTTAGCGTGTCAAATAAAATTTCCTGGAGTTGTTTTGGCGAATTAAGGTTAAAAGGTTTGCCAGCCAAGCTCAAGGCCTCTTCTTCGAGGGCTACCATGCGCTCTTTTAATCGTTTTCCGTGCTTTGCTAATGTCGCTTGATCAATGAGTACACCGCAATATTCCATATCAGCCAACACGGTAAGTAAGGGGATTTCAATTGTATTTAGAACCGTTTTTAATTGGTCATCAAGCATCGAATAGAGCTTGTGGTGTAATTTTAAAGAGAGATCCGCAAATTCAGCAGCATACAACGCTGCTTTCATGACAGAAACTGCATCAAAAGACAATTGCTTTGTCCCTTTTCCAAGAATGTCTTCGTTGCTTAAAGGATTATGGCCAAGGTACTTTAATGCTAAAGAGTCCATGTCATGTCGACTTGCATTGGAATTTAAGACATAGGATTCAAGCATAGGATCGCACAAAGGGCCTTTAACATGAATGCCATAGCGCCTCAATGCATTGTAATCGTATTTTATATTTTGACCAATCTTGCCTATTTTTTCATTTTCAAGGATGGGTTTTAAGCAAGCTAAAACTTTATCCCGCGATAATTGGTTACTACCATCTTGATGGGCCAGAGGGATATAGGCTGGATTGCCTTCTTCAATCGCGAAGGCAATGCCAACGATTTCAGCGTCCATGACATTATTACTGGTGGTTTCTATATTAATACAAAATTTAGGGGATAATTTGAGTCGTTCTAACCAATCCTGAAGCTGAGCTTCAGTATTAATTACCGTGATATCGATTTTTTCAATCACATCGGAGGAGATTGTTTTTTCCTGTGCTGAGGGCTGCTCGAGTAATTCTTTGAGCCAGTTTTTAAATTCCAATTCGCGAATTAAAGCAATTAACTTTTCCCGGTTAGGTTCTTTGGGTTTCAGCTCCGCAAGGGCCATAGGTAATTCAACATCCGTTTTAATTGTGACCAATTTTTTTGACAAAGGTAAGTGAGGGATGCTTGCCCGTAGATATTCACCGATTTTACCTGTTATGCGCTGAGCATTTGCAATTAAATTGTCCAAGGATTGATGCTCTTGTAACCATTTCACCGCTGTTTTGGGGCCACATTTGGGTACCCCAGGTACATTATCAATGCTGTCACCGATTAACGTTAAATAATCAATCATTTGCGAAGGGTGAACACCGAATTTTTCAGTCACACCAGCGATATTCAGCGTTTGATTGGTCATTGTATTGATGAGAGTGACATGCTCATTCACAAGTTGAGCCATGTCTTTATCACCAGTAGAAATTAAGACTGTTTGCCCTTGTTCTGTGGCTCTATGTGCCAAAGTGCCGATGACATCATCCGCTTCCACCCCTTCAACGATCAGGATGGGCAACCCCATTGCTTCCAACAAATCCAATAACGGCTTAAATTGGCTATGAAGATCGTTTGGCATAGGGGGGCGGTGAGCTTTGTATTCGGGATACCATTCGTCTCTGAACGTTTTGCCTTTACTGTCAAAAATGACAGCGATTTGCTCTGGTTGAAAATCCTTAATTAATTTTTTTACCATGTTAGCCACCCCGTAAACAGCCCCAGTGGGCTGACCTTTAGAGCTGGTTAATGGGGGTAGCGCATGAAAAGCTCGAAAAAAATAAGAAGAACCATCAATCAGAATCAAGGGGCGAGACATTATTCTTCAGCCTCGCATTGCGCTAAGCGATTGCTTAATTCATCGACCTTTTCACTCAATGCTTTTAAGTTTTTACGCATGATAGGAATTCGTGTAACGGATAATTCTTGTTCAATCGCCTTTTCTTTAGGACGAGCTGGACTACCTAGATAAATGTTACCCTGTTTAAGATGCTTTTTCGGCGGTACGCCTGCTCGCGCACCTAAGATAACACCATCATCAATGCGCACATGATCACTCACTCCCACATTGGCTGCAAAAATGACATGATCACCACTGGAAGTACTGCCTGCTATGCCTGTAAAAGCACAGAGAATATTGTGTTTCCCTAGTTTTACTGAATGAGCAATTTGCACTAAATTATCAATTTTGGTTCCTGCACCAATAATTGTTGCTCCAAGTGTAGCTCGATCAACGGTTGTATTTGCACCAATTTCCACGTCGTCTTCAATGATCACATTTCCCACATGAGGAACTTTCATATGTTGGTTATCAACTAAAGTATAGCCGAATCCATCTGAGCCAATAACGGATGAAGCATGAATGGAAACTCTTGCCCCAATTTGCGTTCGTTCATAAATAGTCACATGAGGGTGTAAGGTGGTATTGGGACCAATACTGACCTCAGAGCCAATGCTGACATGGCTTTTAATTACACAGTTATCACCAATCCGAGCTCCTGATTCGATCACGACATAAGGACCTATAGAAACATGGTTGCCTAATACCACATCATCAGCAATGGAAGCGGTGGGATGGATACCAGGTATTGGTTTTTTACCAGGATAAAAATGATGGAGGAGTTGAATGAATGCTTTAAAAGGGTTTGCAACCTGAATGACTGGCTTGATATCACTGCGTACACTGGTGCACACTAAAATGGCAGCTGCTTGAGAACGCTCAGCTAATTGCAGATTCTCTGTTCCGTCAGCAAAAACCAACGCGTTAGCCATAATATTATCAATGGGTGAAAGCGCTGAAATAATGACCTTTTCATTGCCTACAACCAGCCCTTGCACTAAATTAGCTATTTCATACAACGAAGCATTCATCATTAACCTTATAAAATCATGCAAAATAGGGCAATTATAGCGCGATGTAGGCTTAGTTGCGAGCTTATTACAATCGACTTGTTATCCCGAACAAAGGCGAATGAGGGCCTGTCTCTTTTTACTGAGGACTTACATTCGCCGCAATAGTAACGCAGCATTTGCACCGCCAAAAGCAAAATGATTTGATAAAGCAATATCGATCTGTTTTGGTCGAGCATGATTGGCGACATAATCTAAGTCACAAGCGGGATCGGGATCATGCAAATTAATGGTGGGCAACAAAATATCGTGTTGCAAGCTTAAGGTGGTTGCAATAATTTCCATAGCGCCAGCGGCTCCAATTGCATGACCGGTCATGGCTTTTTGGGCTGTAATAGGTATCTCATAGGCCCGCTTACCAAAAATAGTTTTGATGGTTTCGGTTTCAGTGATGTCATTTAATTGAGTACCTGTGCCATGTGCGTTAATGTACTGGACGTCGCCAATGGCTAGCCTCGCATCATCTAAGGCAGCATGGATAGCACGGACCTGACCTTGGACGGTAGGTGCCGTAACATGATAAGCATCGCAGCTCGCGCCATAGCCAATAATTTCAGCATAAATTTTAGCGCCTCTCGCTTTGGCCTGCTGCAGTTCTTCAAGAATCAAAATACCCGCGCCATCTGCCATGACCATCCCATCGCGATTTTTATCGAAAGGGCGACAAGCCAATTGAGGATTCTCATTTTGGGTAGACATGACACGAAGTTTGCACCAAGCGGCCATTAAAGTTTCCCAAAGGAGTGATTCAGTACCACCGCATAAAGCAGTGGTTAATTTGCCATAAGCGATTTGATGATAGGCATTGCCTATCGCTTCGGCCGAAGAGACACAGGCATTCGAAATGGTTGAGTTGGGACCTCCTAAACCAAAAGCGATTGCAATATGATTCGCGACAGAATTAGGCATGCCGCGTATAACGCTTAGAGCGGGAATTTTTTTCCAACTTTCTTTAAAGAAGGATTCGTAGGCGGACTCAAGTTCAGGCGTTCCTCCTAAGCTGGTCCCTATGTAAGTTGCTGTTTTAGCCAATTCTGCAGCGGTTAATCCCGCACGCTCGATGGCATGGTGTGCGCAGTAGAGGGCATATTGTGCGACTCGAGGATAACGTTTACTTTTATCAAACTCCGGTAAATGGGCGAGTGATAGATGAGTAATCTCACCACCAATTTGAGTAGGATAGGGTGTCGGGTCATAACTTTCAACACGTTTTACACCGCATTGCCCCTTTACAGCTGCCTGCCAGAAAGCCTCAAGCCCGTTACCGATGGAGGAAACAATCTCCATCCCAGTTATTACAACCCGTTTTTTCATTCCTTATCCTCTTAGCGCGCTTTCCTTCCGCAATAAAACGCAATACTAAATGTGCGGTAGAAACGCTGTCAAGCCGAATTCTTAATTGTCGAAAATTAATTTACTTACAAATGAGCATCTTATCCTGTTTTTGCTTATGATTGTACTAAAGCGCATAGGAATTAAGAAACTCATCATCTCATTATGTGGCCTTATAAAACAAGGGCTAATGATAACCTGATTATAGAGTATTTCGGAATCCTCTTAGCCAACTGTTGAGGTTCCTAAAAAAGAATGTAATGCCTGAGTCGCAATAGTCCAAAAATCAGTCGCATTGATAGTCTTAAATCCATGACGAGTATAAAGATTAAGCGCGTTTTGGTTTGACGTTTCCACATCAAGGACCAGCGTTGTGGTTCCTCGTGATAACGCATGATTGATGCAATAAGATAATAGCTCACTCCCTAAGCCTTGCCGTTGATACTTTGGAAGTACGGCGATGTCTGACAAGATAGCGCTATCTTCTTGCCAACGTATGTGCGCTTTAGCGACGGCTCTCCCCTGGCGAAAGGCAAGAAGAATAGTATAGTTATTTTCCTCAAGGAGAGTATTAAATCGTACTGGCATGTTGTCTTCTTCTTCAGGAAAACAAAGTTCATCAATGTGGCAAAGAAGAGGAATATCTTTTTCAGTCGCTTTACGAACAGTAAGTATTTGTTTGGTTATCAGAATAGGTTCAAAACTCTGACGCTGCATTTGATACTCACTGTGATGGTAAATAAAGCCAAATCGCGATAGCCATTCATCATTGACCGCCTCAGGAGTAGAAAAAATCAGATTGTTCATTTGTTTTGCTACTAGAAGCGGCATAATTGTCCGTAATAATTGCTTTGCAATGCCCTGCCGACGATGCGAGGGCGCTACTATCACACTCACCTCACAAGCATCGGCATAGAAAAAATAAACACTTAAAAACCCTACCAAGGTATTGTCTTGAAAATAAAGGACGTTGCTGTCGTGCAATCTTTTTTGTTCAAGAATGTGGGGGTATAAAGGGGGCGTGCTGCCATCAACTTCTCTACACAAAGAAGCGAGTTGATTAACAGCATCCAATTGTACTGGATTTAATTGATTGTTATAAATAAACATAATCTTCTTGGCAAAATAAAAGCATTATCGCACATTACCCGTTGAGTGATTAAGTAAAATTTGTAATAGTCCATTTTGTAGTTTTTCTTAAATTTGTTCAATCATTCAACTCCCTGTGGTTTCATGTACTGGTGCTGGTGCTTCTAAAGGCACATTTGTATTATTGTCCGCGTTGAAAGCTGTAGGGGGACGATGAGATGAGAAGAAGAAATAAAGGCCAACAGCAGCTAAAACGACAATCACAATAATCGCAATGATGCCAATGCTTTCATTTTCATCATTTCTACCGTGCATAAAATTTACTCCAAAATTCCCTATACATCATCATTATTATAGTAAGAATTAGAGGAAAATAGTTGTTTAATACGGAGAGCAATAGCAACAATTACATTGACAAATTATTTTAATTAATTTTGCGAAAATTAGTTCCATTTACAATTATAATTTCTCGTAATTTTATTTTTAATTAAATAAAATTTTATTCGTTTTTCAAAAAAAAAATTCTAATGAACAAGGAAAAATACTATGAATAAAAGGCTTAGTACAATGAGAAAAAAATTGATGCGTTGACGAGTTAATAGCTTCAGCAAGGTATAAAGGAGGATTCCGCCGCCAATTCCGTCTGCAATAGAAAAAGTAAAAGGGATTAGCATAATGGTTATCATACAAGGCGCTGTTTCGCTGATGTCTTCTAGGTGTAACTCACCTAAGTGTTTCATCATACAACACGCAACATAAAGTAAAGCGGGACCGACAGCATAGGTAGGTATCATTTGAACCAGAGGAAAGAAAAATAGCATCAAGATGAAGCCTGCGGCGATAACCAGCGCAGTTAGGCCAGTACGTCCTCCTGCTTGAATCCCTGCCGCTGCTTCAATATAAGGAGAGGTGCTTGCCGAACCTAAAAGCCCTGCTAATGTCGAGGCCGCTGCATCGGCTGTTAAACTTCTCCCTAAGCGCTGTTTGTAGTTCGCTTGCTGTCGAAAGAGCGATGGATTAAGTAACCCTACAAGCGTACCAGTTGCGTCGAAAACAGCAATGAGGAAAAAGGTAAAAATTGCTTTAAGTGAAGGAATGCTAGAGAGGCCAGAAAAATCGAGTTTCAAAAAAGTAGGCTGTATAGAAGGTGGCAAAGCAACTAAACCTTTCCAAGTGGTTAAACCCAATAATAGACTTAACAAGGTAATAGTAAGAATGCCTAAAATAATGGCTGCGGGCACAAGATAATAATCAAGCACTAAAATCAATAAAAATCCTAAAAGAAATAAGCCCGTTTGCGGACGTCTAAGATCGCCTAAACTCATCAGGGTGTGATCATTGCTAATAATTAATTGATTGGACTGCAAAGCAATTAGAGCAATGAGTAAACTGATCCCTATTAGGATAGCGATTTGTAGATTATGAGGGATGGTCTCAATGAGTAACCTTCTTAACGTTGTAAGACTAATGAAGAAAAAGAGCAAACCAGAAATAAAGACGATTGCGAGTGCATGATGCCAATCAATTCCCATGCTTTGCACAACGGAGTAAGAGAAATAAATATTAAGTGCCATTCCTGGGGCGACCCCAATAGGGGTATTGGCTAAAAGTCCTGTTAATGCACAGGCAAAAGCCGTCACCAAGCAGGTTGCGGTAAAGACTGCTCCATGATCCATACCTGCTTCATGCAAAATCGCTGGATTGACAAAGGCAATATAGGCCATTGTCAAAAAAGAAGTGATCCCAGCGACAATTTCTGTCTTAATTGAAGAATAGCCAAAGAATGATGATCTAAAATTGCTCATTATGGATAACTAAAAAATAAAGTTAAGCACATCAAAAACAATTTCTATTGCAATGAGCACAATAATAATTATTTCTAAGCTATGGGAGTGACGTGTTTCAAGGTAGCCGTTAAACATATCAAAGATTTCACTTAAAGTATCTAATCGATGATTGATAGCATTAACTCGACGTTGAATATGTAAGTAGCGCTCAAGCATGGTGTAATATTCTTCAAGCGTTGGGTGTTGCCAGAAATATTTGGGATGGTAGAGGAAGTTACTGATAAGATTCATCTCGCTTTTCGCACCCAGAATTTCACCTATAATTTGTCGAATTTGATTACGGCTAATGGGCATGTGGCCTTTACTAGAAAGGTTTTGCATCATTGGATTGTACTTCTCAATGAGTGCTTCAATGATAGTCTCAAAGTATTGTAATTTTACCGATTGTGAGAACCCATAAGAGAAACTTAGTTTTAATTCATCGCTCTCATCGTCCATTGTTAAGCAGTCAACGTCGAAAAAGCCATGAGGCTCTATGGCTGTTTTTTCGCCAATTTTAAAACTGAATTCATCTCTTACTAAAAAAGATACTGGCTTATCAGCAAATTGTTTAATGATATCAAGGTAGTGTTTAACCTGGTGACGTTTGACTCCCCAAGAAACAACGGTACCATTTTTAAATACAAAGAGAAGTGTATTACTGACATCAGCTCGATTTATTTTTAATACATCCCGAGATCGAAGTGAACTATAACCCGGTAAACTGGTTTTAAAATAAGTGTCAAGGCGTGATAAATCGATTGAGTTGGCAATGCAGTAACTTAAGCATTCCATGATGTAAATAATCCTTGCATATATTATCTTTCGTAATGAATTGGCATTACGAGCTATTCAATTAGGAAGATTATAACCTAATTGACGTTTAACTACACGCGGTAAGAGACCAGGTGTTTTCGAGTAAAAGCAGTAGCAAAAACAATCACTTTTTACCTGAGCAAAGCATAAAATCATTTGAACAGGTTATTGCCAAATCAGGACCTTCGCTTTGCTCAGGATGACGTTCTTTACTTGCAAGAGGTGCGAAAGGCATTCCCAAAATAGGGAGTGCCCCTTTTACCTACACGCTATCAGCGGTTTCGTGACCTGGATAAGCTTTTTTTCTGTCAGTAGCGCCACTGAGCCACTGAGGACAAACTTCCAACACTTTCGCTATTTTATCCAGTTGCTCTGCGGATGGCAGCATGTGGCCAAAGATCATCGCATTGGCTAAATGGCGAGTGACACCAAAGACTTTGGCAACCGCTTTAATCTTCTCTGACAGATCCTCAGGAAAACCTAATAAAGACAATTCCCGATTAAATCGTTGTGAAAACACTTTACTGTTCATTTTTCACTCCATGAAAAAAATTGTCAGTCATGCCGACACCTCATTGGGTAATAGCTGGGAAGCCCTAATTTTTAATACTACAGGGATTTTAGGCCACAGATTTAGGACTGAATCTATTACCATTTTTGGTCCAATCATCTGACGTTTCTGTAGAATTAAGACACAAGTGAAATTGCAACGGCATAAAACTATGCTTTTGCAATAGCTGAATACCTGGTCTTAACCTGACTAGAATGAGAACTTGAACCTATACCTGTCTATCCTTGATACAGGTGTATACCCGAGTATCTGGGTCTATCTGTTATAACTTATTTTTTTTCTGGAGCAAAGTATTTTTCTATTATTTTCAAAAACAAATGGTTACTGAGAAAGCCTCAAGCGATTTTAGTGAATGATTGACAATAGCTTGTTGCTATAGGTAATGGCTTCTAAATAAGCACTGGAGTATTCCTCTGAACTGAATTTTGAATGTTCTAACTTACTAAAATTGCCTTGCTCATAAGCTTGGACCATATCTAATAAATAACCGAGCGTACCACCGCGCCTTAATAAAGCTGCGCTTACTTCATCGCTTAACGGAATTTTATGCAGTAGGAAAGACATTGGCTCATTGAGTATGGCGTCCAATGTGGAAAACATTCCTACAGCGTAGGCATCGTCAGGATTGGCTAAATTAGAACGAATTGCTATACATTGACACATTTTGGCACGAATCAGTGTTCTTTCTAGCAAATCATAAGCCACGTGGTTTAATGCCGACACTAAAATAAAACTCACCCAGTTACGAATTTCTACAAAACCCAACTGTTGGATTGCATTCGTTAAAGAGTGAATTTTTTTGCCCTGAGGCATTGAAATGGAGTTAGCAAGTTTAAGTATCCGATCGTTAAGTTGCGGTACTTTTAATAGGATTTCCTCAATGTTATGAATTTCAATTCCTGGATTGTAAAGTTCAGCAAACAATTCCAATAGAAAGAGCTCACTTTCTGAAAGAGGTTCATGCTTAACTAGATTAGGGTAATTAAGAAAAAAACCCTGAAACAAATCAAAGCCTAGGTTTTGACATAGAATCAACTGATCACGATTTTCAATTTTTTCAGCCAATAGTTTGCCTTTAAACCCTATTTCTTTCAGCGATCTCAGTTGCTTTTTAATGTCTTGTTTACTTAAGCCCAAGACGTCAATTTTTATCGTCTCCGCAATATGAACGAGCGGAATCAACTCGTCCCGAAAAACAAAATCATCGAGGGCAAATTTATAGCCCTGTTCCGCGAGTAGGGCAATCGTTTTTAATAAATGGGCATCGACAAAAATGTTTTCTAATAGCTCAATAACAATTCGTTCCTTGGGTAGTTTGGCAGGTATTTGCTGCAGTAAATGATTACGAGTAAAGTTAATATAAGCAGTGTGTGAGCCGATAATTGTATTAATAGGTGAATGAGTAAAAAGATGAGAGAGCACAGAGGCAGTCGCATCATCCCCTGCTTTTTCATCAGAAATATCAATATTCGAGCAACAAAGCTCCCCAGTACGATAGAGAAGTTCATAAGCGCAAACAGCGCCTTGCGCATCATAGATGGCTTGTCTTGCGATTAGCGTAGACATGATTTGCCCTCTTATAAGGCATGCTTTAAGTATAATTGAGCTTATAAAATTAGATAGTGATGTTTTGACAATGCAAAGTGCGCTCGGCCTTGGCCCAACATGAAAATAAGACGAACCATAAAGATTGCAATCCGCAAAAGAGTTGGGCAAAAGCCCAACCCATAAATTCTAAGTTGAGCTATGGAAATCATCCTGATGATGAAAGTAATTCAAATCCAGTTCTCTTGCTGCTTTGACATCATCCAACCGCTTCACTGGTAGGGTATGAGGTGCATCTCTTAGTAGATTGGGGTTTGTTTCACTTTCATGTCGTATTGCTTGCATTGCGCTAACAAAGCCATCTAACTCTTCTTTACTTTCAGTTTCTGTGGGCTCGATAAGGAGACATTCAGGCACCAGTAGTGGAAAATAAGTCGTTGGCGCATGGAAACCATAATCAAGCAAACGTTTCGCTAAATCCATTGCGGTTATGCCATATGCTTTTTTCTCTTGGCTTAAGGTTAAAATGAACTCATGAGTAGCGCGTCGACCAGGGTAGGCAGGCTTAAAGCCAGCTTTCTCCAATTGAGCAAGCAAGTAATTCGCATTAAGTGTGGCAAATTCGGAAACGCGAAGCAGACCTTCTTTACCTAAAACACGAATGTAGAAATAGGCACGAAGTAGAATGCCAGCGTTACCCATAAAGCATGACAAACGGCCAATACTTTGCTGAATGTCGCTAGTAGTGGCCCAACGGTAGAGATCATTCTCTTTAATGACAGTGGGCAGCGGCAAATAGGGTAATAAACGTTTCCCTACAGCTACAGGACCTGCTCCGGGTCCACCACCGCCATGAGGTGTGGCAAAAGTTTTATGGAGATTTAAATGCATCACATCAAAACCCATATCACCGGGTCTCACTTTACCTAAAATGGCATTTAAGTTAGCACCGTCATAATAGAGCAAGCCACCTGCTTGGTGTACGATTTGGGCTATTTCTTTAATTTGACGCATAAACAACCCTAAGGTAGAAGGGTTGGTCAGCATGATTCCAGCTGTTTTTGGGCCCACTTTACTGCGAAGTTCGTTTAAATCAATATCACCATCTTCGCCTGTCGCAAGTTCAATGACTTTAAATCCACACATCACCGCAGAAGCAGGGTTTGTTCCATGTGCCGCGTCGGGAATAAGAATTTCATCACGCATGGTGTCGCCACGGGACTGATGATAAGCCTTAATCATTGCCACTCCGGCAAATTCGCCCTGAGAACCAGCCATAGGTGTCAGAGAAACGCCTTGCATGCCAGTCACTTCAGCGATGTAATTTTGCAGTTCATAAAGAATTTGCAAAAATCCTTGGCTTGCTTTTTCGGGAGCCAACGGATGGCGACTACTGAACTGTGACATCATCGCCGCTTTATGCACACCTCGCGGATTATATTTCATTGTGCAGGAGCCTAAGGGGTAGAAATTGGTATCAATTCCGAAGTTCTTTTGCGAAAGTTTTGTATAATGTCGGACCACTTGCAATTCGGAGCAAGCCGGTAACCGTGGAGGAGTGGTGCGCAAAAATTGCTTGGGTATTGCTAAGGGCTCTGCAGTAAGATGCGGCGCTTGGGCTGTTGCTTGACGGTTGGCTTTAGAGCGTTCGAAGATTAGCATAATTTGCCCTCCGTTTTTTGAATAAGATCTTTAAGTTCATTGCAATGATTGACGGGTGTAAATTCAATCAACTGATAATCAGCGATTTCTGCTAAGTAATAGGGATCTTGTTTAATTACTTCTTCTAAATAGGCTTTGTCCTTAGTAGCCGCAATAATAATACCACCGGTTCGAGGTTTCATAGGTCCTGATGCTAGTAATAATCCTTGTTTGTAATGATAATCAAGAAATTCGCGATGAGCTTGTAAATACTTATCGACTTCACTAATCGGTGTTTTGTAAGTCAGCAATATAATAAACATCAGTCACCTCGTTTAGCCAAAATTTGCTTAAGTGAATGAGCATAGTGTGCGATGTCTTCATTCGTCCGCATCTCTGTGGCACAAACCAGTAAGGTATTGGTTAATTGTGGATAATGGGATTCCACTGAATAACCACCAATGATGCCATAATCACGTAAGCGTGTGAGTATTTCGTCGACAGGTTGATTGAGTCGTAA
Organism: Legionella maceachernii; assembly: GCF_900167045.1. Taxonomy (GTDB): domain Bacteria; phylum Pseudomonadota; class Gammaproteobacteria; order Legionellales; family Legionellaceae; genus Tatlockia; species Tatlockia maceachernii. Next base: position 15,993 of record NZ_FUXJ01000025.1, read on the forward strand.
AAGGGTTTCATGAAAACACGGTGCTGAAAAAACCGTTTCCACACCATTGATTTGCGTCAATGCATCGACGAGCGCTTGAGTATTGCGGTGACATTGATGAGCGACCTGCTGCAGACCCTGGGCACCGAGTAAACTCATGTGGATTGTTGCAGCGGTAACTAACAATCCTTGGTTTGTACAGATATTCGAGGTCGCTTTACCACGTCTAATGTGTTGTTCTCTAGCTTGCAAAGTTAAGCTATAGCCTGTTTTACCATCCTTATCCAATGTGCGTCCGATTAAACGACCCGGCATTTGGCGTACGTACTCCATCCGTGAACTGAAAAAGCCAAAATAAGGTCCCCCAGAGGCCATTGGCGAACCTAAAGGCTGTCCCTCGCCGCATACGATATCAGCACCGTGTTCACCCCATTGGCCTGGTGGTTTTAAAAGAGCAAGTGAAATGGGGTTAACACAGGCAATGCTAATGGCGTGATTAGCCCGAGCCCAATTAGTCAGCTCATCAACAAGCTCAAGACAACCAAAAAAATTCGGCTGAGCAATAACGAGAGCAGTAATATCTTCACCCTGATATTTCTCTAATGCTGAAACTGAAGTAATGCCCTGTTTTTCATCAAAAGGCAAAGTGATGACTTCGATGTGTTGATTACGAACGATAGTTTCTAATGTCTCTCGATAAAAGGGATGAACAGTTCCAGCAACCAGCACACGATTCGTCTTACTGCGCTTATTAATTCGCACTGCCATGAGTACTGCTTCAGCTAATGCAGTGGCACCATCATACATAGAGGCATTAGCGACATCCATACCTGTTAATTCTGCAATCATGGTTTGGTATTCATAGAGCAGCTGTAAAGTGCCTTGACTTGCCTCAGCTTGATAAGGCGTGTAAGCGGTTAGAAATTCACCTCGAGATGCAATATCCCATACTGCAGCCGGAATGTGGTGTTCATAACAGCCTGCACCAACGAAGCAAAGTCCATTTTGATTCTTCGCTGCTAAATGCCGAGCTTCTTTGAGCATAGACATCTCATTCATACCTGCGGGTATGTTCTTAAGCTCGCTATAAAGCGATGGGGGAATCTCGTCAAACAAATCTTGGATTTTGCTAGCACCGATATCAGCCAGCATGGCCTCAATGTCTTCAACAGTATGTGGAATATAAGGCATATTAATGATCCTCAGCTATCTCGTTTTGATATTCATCCGCATTCAATAAATGATCTAATTCAGAGGGATCGTTCGCTTTAATTTTGACTAGCCAACCTGCACCATAAGGATCGCTGTTAACAAGAGCAGGATTTTCACTGACAAGTTGGTTAACAGCAACGACCACACCACTGATAGGTGCATAAACATCGGAAGCCGCTTTCACCGATTCAACGACACCAAACTCTTCCCCAGCAGCGACCTCATCGCCTTCTTCGGGTAATTCAACGAATACCATGTCTCCTAATAATTGCTGTGCATGCTCAGTAATGCCAATAGTCATTATCCCTTCAGAATTGCTTTCCAACCATTCATGTGTCCGGGTGAATTTTAAATCTGCCATTGCTCTGTCCTCTTTATAATTATAATCAGTACCTCTCATCAGGGAGGTTCTATAAAATCTGTCCGTGCTTGACAAACCTTGGTTTAACTACTTTAGCCGGAATAAGCTTCCCTCGAATATCCACCATCACTTGTTCGCCTGTTTTAGCAGGTACACGCGCTAAAGCAATTGACTTAGCTAAAGTGGGTGAATAGGTCCCACTGGTGATTATTCCATCTGCATGCCCTTCAACAATCACACGTTGCCCGTTGCGCATGACCCCTTTATCTTGCAAAATTAGGCCTACGAATTTACGTTTTACACCTTGCTGTTTTTGCGAAAGGAGAGCGCCCATGCCTATAAAATCTCTTTCTTCAGGCTGCCATTTCACAGTCCACTCCAATCCGGATTCCAAAGGAGTAGTCGATTCATCCATGTCTTGCCCATAGAGTAACATCCCTGCTTCCAAACGTAAGGTATCTCGCGCAGCTAACCCACAAGGTTTCACTCCAGCGCGCAAAAGGGAAGTCCATAAAGGAGTAATTTCTTCTTTGGGAACAATAATTTCTAACCCGTCTTCACCTGTGTATCCTGTTCGAGCAAAAAACCAATTGTCGACATCCACACATTCAAAGTTGGTCAGTGTTGATACTGCGTCATTTTGAGCCGGGGTAAGGACACTCATTGTTTTGGCTACCGCTTCAGGTCCTTGGACAGCCAGCATGGCAAGCTCATTGCGCTCCTGTAGCCCAACTGCAAACCCCTCACTTTTGCTCCGAATCCAAGCTAGGTCACGTGTGCGTGTCGCCGAATTCAAAACAACGCGATAATTGTCTGAAGCACGCTGGTAAGTAATTAAATCGTCAATGATTCCGCCATGCTCGTTGCACATGCAGCTGTAAAGCGCACGGCCTGTATGTTCGAGTAAATCAACATCATTCGTTAATAGCTTACGTAAAAATTGTCTGCCGCCTGCGCCAAGTATATCAACAATAGTCATATGCGAGACATCAAACATTCCGGCATGCTGGCGAACACTGTGATGCTCTTCTAACTGTGAGCCATAGTGCAGAGGCATTTCCCAGCCATGAAAATCTACCATTTTGGCACCCAATGCCAAGTGGTTAGCATGGAGTGGTGTTTTTGCGATCATTGCGACTCCCTTTTTTCGCGCGTTGGTGCAGATGATTATACCGAGAAGAAGCATTACGACAAGAGATAAAACATATCTTTTACTTCGGTTAGTTCTCTCTAAAATGGCTTACGCATAAAATAAGCAGGTGACAGAGACATGCAAGGTCTTTTTGAACCAGCGGCCTTCCAGATCATTTTGAATTACTGTAGTCTTTATGCTTCACGTGGAGGAAGAGCGCAAAACTTTTCTTCTTAAAGACCAGATCGTATTTAAAGGGATGAAATCATGCATAATGTAAAAGCTGGGGATTTTTGTTGGAATGAGTTAGCTACCTCGAATGTTCAAGCTGCCAAAGATTTTTATGGCAAATTACTGGGCTGGAAATTCACCGAGGAAAACACTAGCGGTGACATGACCTACACAATGATTACTAATAGTAACCATACGTTTGGGGGTATATGGCAAATTCCTACCGAACAAAAAGATCAAATTCCCCCTCATTGGATGGGATATATTTTAGTGGACGATATTGAACAAACGCTCGAAAAAGCAAAAAGTCTGGGCGCTACGGTAAAAATGCCGGTCACCGAAGTAGGTGAAATGGGTCGTTTTATTGTGATTATGGATCCAACGGGCGCTCACATTGCATTCTGGGAATCCAAAAAGAAGTGATTAATCCATTTTAATAGGCTATTGAACATTGAATGGATATTGACCCATTCTCCAAGTTAGGAGAATTTGATCAATGTGCCCTAAATCCTGGTCTGACTATTTGAAGGTCTATACTTATAGTAGGTCAAATAGTCAGGAAAGGAGACTCCTATGAATATTCATGTCAAAGGCCATACGCTCCTCGGCGCATTACTCTTTGGCCTGTGTTTATTCGTTTCTGTTCCTAGTGAAGCTCATTGGGGATGGGGCCCAGGCTGGGGATATGGAGGTTGGTATCGGGGGGGTGGAATTTATATAGGACCAGCCTATGTAAGACCAGTGTACTATCGAACTTACTACTATCGTCCTTACTACCGTCCTTATTACTATCGTACTTACTATTATCGTCCTTGCTGTTGGTAAAGGCATTGACACATTAGTAAATGTTCCTGCGGAGAATCTCCGCGGAACGTAGGAAAGAGTTATGACTTAACTGAATAGCCATGAAGTTAAGGGCGTAACTTATTAACTTTAAAAAAGGATAGCGAGTGCTAAGTCGGTTATTATCTTGGCAAAGTTTGCTCGATCTGGTGTGGCTCTTATTCCTCGTATTCATGCTGAGATACTTTTGGCGCGACAGAAGAGCACTTGCTCAAACACGTTCTTGGTTAATCACTAAAGGACGTATTACTTCATTTGAATGGACACGAGAAGGTCCCCGACTATGGCCAAGAATAAAATACCATTATCAGGTGTTTGATCAAGATTTTGAGGGTGAATACCTATTTCTTGATACAGCGCATAACACTCCTAATAGTAAGTATGCTCGCAAAGTGGCTTATAAGGCAGCAATGGCTTACGAAAGAAACGCTGAAATTGATGTATTTTATAACCCAAATAATCCTGAGCAAGCGGTACTTGATATTGCGATGCCCAAAAAATTAAACCTCATCATCTTATTATTAATAATGTTAATTATTTTGCATTTAGTGGTGGTGACTGTGCGTCTGTTGTAGTTGAATTGCTATTCTCATTGGGCTGACACTGGCAAGGGGGCTCGCTTACTTTAGATTGCAAGCTGGTGATAGCAAAACCACGTACGCCTTGACCAGCAGGTGCTTGGATGAAACGAATAGTGACGTCCAAGGTTTGTTTCTGCTGGTATTGCGGATTCTTATAGACAACAAGTAAAGGCATCTTCGCTTCCCATTGATTGGATCCGACCGTGGTAATGGTAGGTGGGAGAGTGGCCACAGCACTGACATAATAAGAATTCGCTTGTATCGTTTCAGGGAGTTTAGAAGCGGCAACTGCTGTGCTATAAGCTGTCCATCCCTCTGCGGTGAAATACTTGGCAATTTCTTTCTGGCGCGGTAAAAAATTTTTATAGTCATAAGTATAAGTCGCAACAATGGCTTCGTTGGCCCAAACCGCAAGCTGAACATTATCCGGAGGAAGGGCAGCCTTAGCTGATAGGGAAAAAACAAATAGGGCGAAAACAGCCCAGACGTTGATTTTGCGCATTGATATATCCTCAAGATGATGACAGCAAAATATATTTCTAATTGTAGTTTGTTTCAATAGGCTTCGATCAATAGTGAAATCACTGCCAGGGTAACCACATCTCACCGAAGATTTCTAAGGCTCAAAAATTAGAGGCAGTTATCCTTAAATCATTGGCTGGATTGGCGACACATCAGCAGATTTATGTTATTTTATGCGGTCTTGGATTTTGCAAATCTAAAATCAGGCACGTTCAAATATTCCATCGGCGTAACCAATTAAATAGGGGGCATCGTGCGCAACAGCCGTTTTTACTTTGCCAACCGGGAAAACGTGAGTCGTTTCATTAATCGTTGGGATATTTTATTACTTATTCTCGTTTTTTCTGTGCTGTTTTTTCTTGGTTGGGCGGGAAAACAGATGGCAAGCCCTTATCAATTAGGAGAGCCATTACCTATTTCCTTAGATCCAGTCAAGCTGCCTTTTTATGCTTCTCGAACTGTTCTACGCATGTTTATTGCTTTAGCGTTATCGGTATTCTTTACTTTTATAGTAGGAGCATTGGCTGCAAAAAATCGACGCGCCGAACAGATTATTATCCCGGCGATTGATATTCTCCAATCAGTGCCTGTATTAAGTTTTTTATCCATTACTGTCACTGGTTTTATTCATTTATTTCCTGGAAGCTTATTAGGGCCTGAGTGTGCTTCGATTTTTGCTATTTTTACTGCACAAGTATGGAATATCACGTTTGGTTTTTATCAATCGTTAAAGACTCTGCCGCACGATTTAAAAGAAGCTGCAGCCATGTTCCAATTGTCGGCTTGGCAACGATTTTGGAAGGTTGAAGTTCCTTTTTCAATGTCTAGCTTATTGTGGAACCTGATGATGTCCATGTCAGCCAGCTGGTTTTTTGTGGTGTTATCCGAATCCATTGCGGTGGCCCATCAGGATATTCGCTTACCTGGAGTGGGTTCTTATATCGCTTTGGCGATCGAACAGCGTGATTTACATGCGGTGGGTTATGCGATTTTGACCATGGTCATTGTTATTTTTCTTTATGATCAAATCTTGTTTAGACCTCTTATTGCTTGGTCAGAAAAATTTAAATTGGAACTCTCACCTGAAGAAGAAGAGTACCAATCTTGGTTAATTGATTTAATTCGTGGCAGCCGATTAATGAAGGGTTTTGCCAATATAATGAGGGTTGTTAAAGATAATTTAGTCAATACGAATTGGCTATCGCGCAGGAAAATAAAAGTGGTTAGGGAAATTGATATCCGTCGGCAAAAGCATCTTGATTGGATGTGGAATACCCTAGTCCTGATCGCTATTTTTTGCGGTGGTTGGTTAATGATGAATTTTATTTTAACTGAACTGAAATTAAGTGAAGTGTTGCATGTGTTTCTCCTTGGAGCAGCAACGGGCACGCGAGTTATCGTATTAATTCTTTTCAGTTCGTTAATTTGGATTCCTGTAGGAGTTTGGATTGGTTTAAGACCACGATTGGCACAAAAAATTCAGCCGATTATCCAATTTGTGGCCGCTTTTCCAGCTAATCTGTTCTATCCTTTGTTTGTCATAGCCATCGTACAGTTTCATCTTAGTGTGGAAATTTGGGTCACTCCACTGATGATTTTAGGAACACAATGGTATATTTTATTTAATGTAATTGCTGGAGCCTCAACCATCCCGCGCGATCTGTATTTGGCGGCTGATAATTTTGGTGTCAAGGGATGGCAATGGTGGAAACGCTTGGCTTTGCCTGGGATTTTTCCTTTTTACATTACCGGCGCGATCACTGCCGCAGGAGGCGCATGGAACGCCAGTATCGTGGCAGAATGGGTAAGCTGGGGTAACACCACGTTGGAAGCGACAGGGTTAGGTGAATACATTCATGCAAGTACCATAGCAGGGGATTTTCCAAAAATAGCATTAGGTACAGCAATGATGTGCACTTATGTGCTGGCATTTAATCATTTAATTTGGCGCCCGCTTTATCGATTAGCCGAAGAACGCTTCAATTTTAACTGAGGATGCTATGTCAGAAACCATTATTGCAATTGAAAATTGCCACAAATCCTTTAAAAAAGCATCCACGCAAGAGCTGTTAGTCCTCGAAGATGTGAATTTTAAACTGCATGAAGGGGAGATTGTGGCTTTACTTGGCAAATCCGGATCAGGGAAATCAACTCTTTTACGCATCATTGCGGGATTAGTCCCTCCTTCTTCGGGTACAGTCACATACCGTGGTAAACCTGTGACTGGGCCAGTTCCGGGTATAGCCATGGTATTTCAATCGTTTGCGCTGATGCCTTGGTTAACCGTGCTTGAGAATGTGGAGCTAGGCCTAGAGGCGCAAGGGGTAAATCGAGAAGAAAGGCGTCATCGTGCTATTGAAGCGATTGATACTATAGGCCTTGATGGCTTTGAATCTGCGTTTCCCAAAGAACTCTCAGGTGGAATGCGTCAACGCGTTGGTTTTGCTCGTGCTTTGGTGATTAATCCTGATGTGTTGTTAATGGATGAACCTTTCTCTGCACTGGATGTGCTAACGGCCGAAAACTTAAAATCCGATTTGCTTAAACTTTGGCAGGAAAAGAAAACCAATACGAATGGCATATTACTAGTGACTCATAACATCGAAGAAGCAGCGACATTAGCTGATCGCATTATTATTTTTGGCAGCGATCCCGGCTACATTCGTGCGGAATTACAAGTCAGTTTAGATCAGCCTCGCGATGCGGAAACCGAAGAGTTTAGGGATCTAGTCGATAAAATCTATACGTTAATGACCACTGGACCTAAAGAAAAAGCACGAGGAGCGCAACGTGAGCGACAAATTGGTTTAGGTTATCGCTTACCTGATGTAGAACCTTCGGAATTGTCGGGTTTAATTGAGACTATGAAATCATTTAAAGATCAGATCGATTTGCCCGAGTTAGCCGATGAATTAATGATGAATATCGATGATTTATTCCCCATATTGGAAACCTTAGAAATTCTAGGCTTTGCCAAAGTATCCGATGGTGATATTCAGTTAAGTGAATTGGGCAAACAATTTTCTGAAGCCGATTTACAAGCGCGCAAGCAATTGTTTGCGAAACGCCTCTTAGAAAAAGTGCCTCTAGCACGTTATATACGCCGTGTGTTAGACGAAAAAATTGGTCATCGTGTTTCAGAGGAGCGGTTTTTATCTAAACTTGAGGACTACCTCAGTGAGAAAGAAGCGGAACGCGTTTTACGAACCATGATTGATTGGGGGCGTTATGCTGAAATTTTCGCTTATGATTTCAACACCGGTATCTTAAGCCTTGAAAACCCAGGCATTCCTGATGGGGCGATCGTGAGCTAATTCTCTTAGGTATTCAAGAAATTGACAAACTCGTGGATTTTATCGCCCAATCTGATCGCTTGGTAGAATAGCCCCCCTACTTCCTTGCTTGTGTTCACCGGCCTGCCCCGAGAGTTCTGTGTCACATAAAATTCCTAGGTACCGCGCTAATGCGCGGTATCCAGTTTAGTGTGACGCTGCAGCATTAGCGCGTTCTTCTAAAATCGCAACAGCGGGTAAAGTTTTGCCCTCCAGAAATTCAAGAAAAGCTCCGCCGCCTGTGGATATATAAGAGATTTGTTGAGTGAGATCATACTGATCTACGGCTGCCAGGGTATCGCCTCCACCCGCAATAGAAAAGGCCTCACTGTCAGCAATGGCTATGGCTAACGCTCTCGTGCCGTAGGCAAATTGTGGGAATTCAAAGACACCGACCGGACCATTCCAAATAATCGTATTTGCTTTGTCGATGATATCGACATAGCGACCTACTGTTTCTGGTCCTATATCCATGATCATGTCATCGCTGGCAATATTGGCTAAGCTTTTGTTGAAAGCCGGACAACTGTCTGAGAATGTTTTCCCAACAACGACATCAGAAGGAAGGGGGATTTGACAACCACTTTTTTTAGCCGACTCCAAGATCTCTCGAGCCGCATCCAACAAATCGTCTTCACAAAGCGATACACCAATCTCAAAACCCTGGGCTTTAAGAAAAGTATTGGCAATACCGCCACCAGGAATTAAGTAATCAACCCGGCTAATTAATTGAGTAAGCAAGGTCAATTTAGAGGATACTTTTGCTCCGCCAACAATAGCGACGATGGGCTTCGCTGGTTCTTTAAGCACATGTTGTAAGGCTTCTAATTCCCGTATCAGTAGTGGGCCTGCAGCAGCGATAGGGGCATATTTGGCCACACCATGCGTTGAGGCTTGAGCTCGGTGCGCAGTGCCAAACGCATCCATGACAAAAATATCGCATAAATTCGCAAGTTTTTTTGCTAAAACATCATCGTCAGCTTTCTCTCCCGGGTTAAATCGCACATTTTCACAAACGACTAATTCACCGGGGTTAACATCAATACCCTCTAAGTAGTGGGTTACAAACCGAACTGGGTACTCAAGATGGGTTGCTAAATAATCTGCGATGGGTTTCAGAGAAAAGCGTTTTTCAAATTTACCTTCTTCCGGTCTTCCTAAATGAGATAACACCATCACGGCTGCTCCCTCATCCAAGGCCGTTTTAATGGTTGGCAACGCAGCTTGTAAACGTTGATCGCTGGTAATAATCCCGTCTTTTATAGGGACATTTAAATCTTCGCGAATCAATACTCGTTTATCACGAAGACTAAGCTCGCTCATTTTAATCAGATTCATCATGCCATCCTTAACGATTCATCATGCAATTTGCAGTATCCAGCATACGATTCGAGAACCCCCACTCATTGTCATACCAGGCAACGACTTTAACTAGATTACCCAACACTTTAGTTTGAGCTGTATCAAAAACAGCTGAAGCCGGGTAATGATTAAAATCACAAGAGACTAGCGGTTCTTCATTGATGTGCAAAATTTCACTTTTTGCTTGACGCATGATGTCATTGACCTCTGCAGCAGTGGTTTCACGTTGAGCAGTAAAGGTTAAGTCGATTACAGAGACATTCAAAGTAGGGACCCGCATAGCAAAACCATCAAGCTTGCCTGCCAATTCAGGTAGGACTAAACCAACTGCTTGAGCAGCGCCTGTTTTAGTGGGAATAATCGATTGGGTTGCTGAGCGTGCACGGCGAAGATCGCTGTGACTCGCATCTAACAGCATTTGATCCTTCGTGTAAGCATGCACAGTATTTAATAAACCATAAGAAATTCCTAACGCCTCATGAAGTGGTTTTACCACTGGAGCTAAGCAGTTGGTCGTACAAGACGCATTAGACACGATAATGTCCGTTGCTTGCAAAGTATGGTGATTAACACCATAAACAATCGTCGCGTCCGCCTCTTTACCTGGTGCTGAAATGAGTACTTTTTTAGCACCCGCATGGATATGTTTCAGGGCTCCTTCGCGGTTCGTGAAACGCCCTGTGCATTCAAATACGATATCCACATCCAAGCTACTCCAAGGCAGAAGGGTTGGATCACGTTCGGAAATAACGCGAATGGAATGCCCGTCGACAACCAGATTATTGCCGTCAATATGGACTTCACTACCAAAGCGACCATGCGTTGAATCATAACGTGTTAAATGCGCTGTCGTTTCTATGCCAGACACATCATTGATAGCCACTACATTAAATTGATTTTGGCGCTTATATTCAAAAATGGATCGTAAAATGCAACGGCCAATACGACCATAACCGTTTATTGCGACTCGTATCGTCATATACTTCTCCGAATTCAGGGGACTCTTATGAGTCAGTTTTTAAAAGGCATTCATACGAATGAATACTTACTTTAATTCAAGATGCGCTCGAGCGTCATGACTATATTTTCTACACTAATACCTAAATAATTATAAACCTGCGCAGCTGGTGCAGAGACTCCGAAGCGATCAAGTCCAATCACTGCGCCGTCTAAGCCAACAAAGCGATACCAATAAGCGGTAGCTGCAGCCTCAACAGCTAAGCGCTTGCGTACGGCTTTAGGTAGGACATGTTCTTGATAAGCGCTGTCCTGAGCAAGAAAACGTTCACAACACGGCATGGACACCACTCGGATCTTTTTTCCTGAAGCTTGCAACTTAGCTGCCGCATCTAAAACTAAATGCACCTCAGAACCCGTCGCTAAGAGGATAGCATCGGGTTCTCCTTGGCAATCGCTCAAGATATAGCCCCCTTTTCTAACCTGCTCTGCGGTATCAGCACTATTGTCTAGTGCGGGTAAATTTTGCCTTGATAATAATAAGGAAGAAGGTCCTGTATGATGTTCAAGCGCTTGTTGCCATGCAACGGCCGTTTCGAATAAGTCGGCTGGCCGCCACACTTGCATGTTAGGTGTCATGCGTAGCATTGCCGCATGTTCGATGGGTTGATGAGTGGGGCCATCTTCGCCTAAACCAATGGAGTCATGTGTAAAGACATAAATGACCCTCTTCTTCATGAGAGCACTCAGGCGTATTGCATTTCTAGCATAATCGGCGAAAACTAAGAAGGTTCCTCCGTAGGGAATAAATCCGCCATGCAGCGCTAAACCATTCATGATTGCTGCCATGCCAAATTCACGCACACCGTAGTATAGGTAGTTGCCTGAAAATCCGTCGGCTTTAATGGCCTGCGAACCGGACCAATCGGTGTTGTTCGAGCCAGTCAAATCAGCTGAACCGCCTAGCATTTCTGGCAAAAGTTTGGCGAATTGCTCGATACAAAGCTGGGAACTTTTTCGAGTCGCTAAGGCTTTATCGTTACGCCGACATTGCTCAATGAAATCACTGGCATAAGCGTTCCAGTTATCGGGTAGATCGCCGTTAATACGGCGTAAAAATTCATGATAATCGCTTCGATATCGCTGTTGATAGTCGTGGCAGCGGTTAAGCCAGCGATTTTCATCCTGTTGGCCTTGTTCCACATGGTTCCATTCCGCATAAATTGCTTCAGGTATGACAAAAGCTTCATAGGGCCAATCAAACGTTTCGCGAACTTTAACCACCCCTTCAGCACCTAATGGCGCACCATGGGCTTTTTCACTGCCTGCAACGGGAGAGCCAAAACCAATGACTGTTTTGCAGATGATGAGGCTGGGTTTGGAGGTTTCTTGACGCGCTTGCAAGATGGCCTCTTCGATGGCTTGCTGATTGTGTCCATCAATAGGCCCAATGACTTGCCAATGGTATGCTTTAAAACGTAAGGCAGTGTCATCGGTAAACCAAGACTCTACTTTGCCATCGATTGAAATCCCATTATCGTCATAAAAGACAATGAGTTTTCCAAGGCCTAGTGTACCGGCTAAAGAGCTTACCTCATGCGAAATTCCTTCCATGAGACAGCCATCACCGGCGAAAACATAAGTGTAGTGATTAACTAACTCTAAGTCAGAGCGATTGAATTGTGTTGCTAACAACTTTTCTGCGATAGCCATACCGACCGCATTAGCCAACCCTTGCCCCAGAGGGCCTGTTGTGGTTTCAACGCCCGGTGTATCGCCATATTCTGGATGACCCGGTGTTTTTGAGTGGAGTTGACGAAAATGTTTTAACTCATTAAGGCTTAAATTATAACCTGTCAAATGCAACAACGAGTAAAGAAGCATTGATCCATGGCCATTTGATAGAACAAAGCGATCACGGTCAAACCAGTTAGGATTCTTCGGACTATGCTTTAAAAATTTTTTCCAAAGGACGGTCGCAATATCTGCCATACCTAACGGCATACCTGGATGTCCGGATTGTGCAAGCTCTACGGCGTCAACACTTAAAAAGCGAATAGCGTTGGCTAAATCATTGGAAAGGCTCATGGGTTCTCTTCTGCTGTCATAAGGGGCACTATTGTCGCTCAGAAGCCTCTAATCAGCAAGTTGGGTTTTCAATAATTGTAGCAATAATGAGCAAATAAAAAGGCATATAAAAAAAATCTATTTTAATTATCCTGTAAAATTTACTTCTTGTCCATTTTTTGGGATGATCGGACCAGCTTCAACATAACTTGGGGTTGTATGACAGCACTTTTGCAACGATTGAAGAATCTTACAAGTGATACACCCATCACCCAACAACAAGAGACAGGTAATCGCTGGGTATTTCGTGATGAGTTGGAAAAAAAGGGCGTTGACTTTTTTCAACCACTTGTTCGAATTCATCCCCTACTCGAGTTTGAATACGACATTCATCGCGGGCACCTGTTTCATAGTTTTGCGAGCAAAGCAAAGGAATCGCAAAAGCGGAAACTGACTCTAGATGAACGGGCCGTGCTTGTAGAGCAGCTCAAAGCGGCTTTGGCAATGGCCGAGCTGCTGGCACATCTCTATTATTACTACTTGAATGTGCATTGCCAAAAATTAGGCTCTTTACAAGACGAGCAAAAATACTATCGCCAGGTGCTCTCGATGATGGGGCATCCCATTCCTGCTCCAACCAATCTCGAAAATGAGCCAACTAATTCCCTTTCAAAACTCATCAAAGACCCCCAAAGCAAATATAATTGGCGTCGTCTGTTTACTATTCGCATAAGGCGTGTTTTTATCACGCTACTGCCATTTCTGCAAAATTCACAAGCCTTTCCTAACATCATCAATGGAGTAGATCGATTTCTTGGTCCGACCTTGAACTATGTGGCCTGGGTATTTTATGTTCCAAGGCTAACCGTTAATTTGATTTTATTGTTTAAACATCTTTTCCCTAATCAATGGACGGGAATGGCAGAGAAGGAGGAAGAGTTAGGTTGGCTTGTACGCTTGGAAAGTCAGTTACAGCGCCGTGGGTTGGAGTTAGGTAACGATATGGCCTGGTTTATTGGCGGAATCTTAGGTTGTTTCTTGTTCATTGGTGGTTTAGCACCAATAGGCTGGTATGTCACCGTCTCCATCTTTTTTTTCGATGTCATTCTGGCAAGTATCCGTGCAGTTGTTGAGTTGAGCCGAATGCAAAAACTACGCGAAGAGTATAGGGGTATTGCCGAAAATAAACGTAGTAGTGGTGCAAGTCCAGAAGAGCTTAAAGAGATAGAGGAATACCAAAAGCATTTAGAAGAACGTTTCAGTTGCAAACGACAGCAAGTGATATGGGGTATAATAAGTACGAGTACTTTGTTTTTAGGGATGTGCTGCGCTTTACCCATCTTTGCCGTTAACCCGGTCATTCCTCTTGTGGGAGCTATTCTAGTGTTGACCGTCACATTAGCAGGTTTTCTCGCTGAGCGATGGTTTAAGAGCCAGGAAGCAAAAATGAAAGAACCAGAATCTTTTTTCAAAAATCGTAATGTGATGTTTCCGCCGCTAAATCCAACGGAAAGCCGACTGATAGCGCCATCATCGCATAACTCTAATGATGGCTTTATTGATGATGAATGTTCGTATAGTGTTCAATAGGCGTTGACTCATTTAAAAAGTAACCGAAGGCACCAATAGTTATTCGTCATAGAGCAACTTCGAATTCAATGCTATTCTTAGGGTTTGTTGGCAACTGGTTGTACCGCAGTGATTTATCTTAATTTCGCTTTGCAAAACCAATTGTCACCAGCCCTAAATCATTTTGGAATTTTGCGAGGTTCTATGTCAGCAGTTAGCCTACCCCAGTTCACTTCGTTTAATATAGAACATTTTGTTGAACATTTGGATAAGCTCCTACAACATAATTTGGAACAAATTGAAATCATTCTAAAGGAAAATACTCAGTTTACTTGGCATAATCTGATGCATCCTTTAGAGGAAATGGATGATGCGCTTGAGCGTTTTTGGGCGCCTTTATCCCATTTGCATGCGGTGGTTAACTCAAAAAAGCTACGCGATTGTTATCAGGCATGCTTACCCAAATTATCCGCCTATGAAGCTGCTATAGGACATAATCATGAGCTCTATAGTGCAATTAAATCGTTAGACACTAGTACCTTAGATAAAGCTCAAACGAAGATAGTGGAAGACTGTCTGCGTGATTTTGAATTATCAGGCGTTGCTTTGCCCAAAGAAAAGAAACAACGCTTTGAGGAAATGCAAACGCGCCTGTCGCAGTTAGCCAATCAATTTGAGAATAATGTGCTGGATGCTTCTCAAGCATTTAGTTTACACATCACGGATGAAAAGCGCCTAGCCGGGTTACCCGAGCATGCGATCAATACTGCCCATGAGCTAGCTGCGGAAAAAGAGCTAACCGGTTGGATGCTAAATTTAGAATTTCCTTGCTATCTTGCTGTGGTGACTTACGCAGAAGAGAGGGCTTTACGGGAAGAAATTTATTACGCTTTTGCGACTCGCGCATCCGATCAAGGTCCAAGCGCAGGTAACTTTGATAATACTACCTTGATTGATGAAATGTTGGCTTTGCGACAAGAAAAAGCAGCCTTATTGGGGTTTGCCAATTATGCCGAATTATCATTGGCCACAAAAATGGCAGACTCAACAAAGCAAGTTCTCGAATTTTTGCATGATTTATCAACGCGAAGCCATCATCAGGCAAAAACCGAATTCAAATCCCTACAAGAATTCGCAAAAGAAGAATATGGCATCGAGGAGATTGCCCCATGGGATTTGGCTTTTCTTTCTGAGAAAAAAAGCCAGAAGGAGTACGCGATATCCCAAGAAGAACTCCGCCCTTATTTTTCGCTTAACCAAGTCATGGAAGGTTTTTTTACTATAGTGAATAAACTCTATGGTATGAATATGGAGGAAATTACCGGGGTTGATACTTGGCATCCTGATGTAAAATGCTACCGTGTTCTCGATGAGGACATGCAGTTAAGAGGATATATCTACGCCGATTTATTTGCGCGCCAACACAAGCGCGGCGGTGCTTGGATGGACTCTTTACAAAGTCGTCGCAAGTTAGCTAATGGCGACGTACAACTCCCGATTGCAACATTGACGTGTAATTTTGCGAAACCTTCAGCAAAAAAAGCGGCTGCTTTATCCCATGATGAAGTGTTAACGTTATTCCACGAGTTTGGTCACTGTTTACATCATGTTTTGACGCAAGTTGACTACTTAAATGCTTCAGGAATAAATGGCGTGGAATGGGATGCAGTAGAGCTTCCAAGCCAATTTTTTGAAAATTGGTGTTGGGAACACAGTGCCATTCAATTACTAACCCAGCATGTGGATAGCCGTGAAAAGTTACCCGATGAATTATTCAGCAAATTGCTTGCAGCTAAAAATTTTCAGTCAGCGATGGCCATGATGCGCCAATTGGAATTTGCTTTATTTGATTTTCGTATTCACCAAGAATTTAAGTCGGGAGGCTCAGGCCTTGTGGCGAAAATTCTCAATGAAGTGAGAAAGGAAACCACTGTCGTTCCTGTAGCCGCTTACAATCGTTTCCAACATAGTTTTACGCATATTTTTTCAGGTGGCTATGCAGCAGGTTATTACAGCTATAAATGGGCAGAAGTACTTTCCAGCGATGCTTTTTCCCGTTTTGAGGAAGAGGGAATTTTTAATTCCAGCACAGGGCGGGATTTTTTACATTCCATTCTTGAAGTAGGCGGGTCAAAAAAAGCGGCGGAGGCTTATTTGCAATTCAGAGGACGACCTGCAACAGTGGATGCCTTATTAAGGCATAATGGTATCGAATAATTCATGCAGTGACCGCAAGCCTTCTTTATCGGTTGGGCCTTAGCCCAACCGTTTGTTTCTGGAATAAAAACTTGCCCATTTTCACAGAATTTTAAGAGTGCTTTGTCGGGTTAAAAGTCAGGGATAATAAATTTGGATTGGTCTTTTTTTTCTATTTATCACAGCAAAATCCGTCAATTGATGACGCTTCACGGACGTTTTGCTTATAATTTCCCAAACCACATAATGTCGAGCAATTTCTGCATCAGCAATAAGCGATCGATGGCATCGCCACGGTAATGCTTCGGCACACATCAGTGCAACTCGCCGCTCATTTTTTATGAGATGATTTAATTCCTTTAGGCCCTCAAAAATTCAGGTGTTTGCATATAATCAGCAAACCCACGGAAACTGGCATTGCGCCAGCCCTTATTCATAGAGTCTTTAGAAACTCGCCGTAAGCCTCCTAATTTCGCCATGTGCGTATAAGCAATTTTTTCTTTATGCAAAGAAGCCTTGAGCGAATTTTCGTTAAACCAAGGAACATGACGAGATTTTGGTATGGACCGAACATCGACAATATGGGTAATTTGGTGAGTGTGTAGTAAATCAAAAAACTCTTCAAGAGTATGGGTAGAATGTCCAATCGTATAAAGGGTAGGCATAAATAACTTCCTTCCTGAGTTATGCAGCTCGTGATTATGGGTAAAGATTGGTTACGTTAATAAACGTCCTATTATTAACTTATAATATAATTTGGATAGATTGGTCGATTTTTGCAATACAAAAAATTACTTAGGGACTCAGTCCACCAACTTCAAATTTACTTATGTGAGAGTTGCATCTGTGCCCACGCCCAACATGAAATTTTGTTCAGTATAAAGATGTGTTATAATTAAAGTGTACAAAGGGGGCGACCTGGCTTCGACGTGGGTTGCGAAACCTGAGGTGCATGCCGAGAATGAGATCTCTCGTAAATAAGACTCACTAAATATAAATGCAAACGATGAAAACTTTGCTGGTGGAGAAGGCTCTATCGCTGCGTAAGCATTGATAGAAAATTTTCCCCAATCGTGCGCTGCCAAAAAACCAGCGCCCCGTTGACCGAGCTCGCTTATCGGTATCGAATCAACGGTCATAAAAGATAAGCTCGCAACTTGGTTAGTCCCGCATCAAGTTGTTAAATCCAGGGAATCGCCGTAAACCATCCTGCCTGTCGGAGGGGTTACGGTTAATACAATAGACAAGGCTAAGCATGTAGAACTGATGGCAGAGGATTTGCGGACGCGGGTTCAATCCCCGCCGCCTCCACCAAATTCAAATCTAAGAACATCCAATAACATCTTATAACCCTTGATATTAAAGGGTTTATACTTTAATCTGGGTCTTTCCCATTTCCGGGGGCATCTTTAAGTAATCTATGTATCTGCCCCACAAGATAAAAGGGAATGGATATAAAAGTATAGTTTACGGATTTCCCTAAATTATCTTTTACATCTACATTAGTTTTACTTGGATAATCAGAATTAATTCGCATGGCGAGAGGTAATTTTTTTAATCCCATGAAAACATGTAGTGACTTTAGGCTTCCTGTGGCACCAGCTTTTACTTCAATAGGTATAATTTTATTACCATGTTGGATTACATAATCAATTTCAGCACTTGAACCAGCCTCTTCTCTATGCCAATAATACAAAACTGGTTCAATATAGGGTGGTTCAATTGTTCTTAGCAATTGGCCAACTACCTGTTCAGCGATGCCGCCATTATTAATCAAAAGAATTTCATTTGTTGAATTAATTTGGTTTAAACTCAGTCCTAGTGCTGTACTACATAAGCCTATATCAAGGAAAATTTCTTTAAAAAATTTTTCTTTAATTTCAGATGCGAGGGGAACACCATTTGCTGAGCTACTTTGTACTCGGTGGCTAATTCGGGCTTTTTCTAACAGATCTAATACATGCTTTATTGTCGATGCTTGAATCGTTTTATTAACTCTACTAAATACAAATTTTTGTCCAAGCATTTTTGGAATAGAATTAAGTACTTCGTCTAATCTTTCTGTCGCTAAACGACCTTTATATTTTGAAAAGTCATCGCGATAGGTGGCCAATAAGTCATTTTGTATTTGACTAACTCTATTCAGAGAGCGTTCAGCAGCCCAATTAGAGACTACAGCGGGCATACCGCCGATAATCAGATATTCTTTAAATAAAGTAGTTAATTGCTCGTGAATCGCAGAGGGGAGCTCGACACTTAGGTCATATTGATTTAAATAGTCATAAAGTGATTCTTTGTCATTTGCTAATAAAAATTCATCAAATGACAATGGTTCCAAATGCATATAGCTAACTCGCCCAACCGGCATACTAAATGAGTGCTCCGCTAGAATAAATTCTAATAGAGAGCCAGCGGAGATTACTGCTAGTTGGGGTAAATCTTCTGCAAACCAACGGAGTTTGCTAAGCAGTTGAGGTGCTGCCTGTATTTCATCTAGGAATAATAAGCACTTTGGGGGATCTATTTTCTGATTTAATACCGTACTTAAATTTAATAAAATTTGATTTACATCATTAGAAGCAAAAAGACTGGCATAGGAAGGTCGCTTCTCGAAGTTGAGTTCAATTAATTGCATTCCTGTCTTTTCAGCTAAGTGCCTTACTAGCCATGTTTTACCAACTTGTCTTGCCCCACGAATGACTAATGGTTTCCGGTCAGGTGAAACCAGCCAGTTATCCATATAATTTAATAGAGTTCGTTTCATTTAATATACTTATCATTAGTAATATACTAAATTATAAGCAATAATATATTTAAGTCAACAAAACAGATTGTTGTTTTGATTATTAATCCAATAAAACAGCGCCATGTTTTAATTAATAGCCATGGAAAACAGAGGGTTGTTATTTGAATTTTTAAAGAATTGATGGCGAGTAACACCACATGATATTTACTTTAATCTCCATTAAAATACTAATACTTACCTATTACTGGAGATTAAAGTAAATGACGGTAGAACAATTTTTTTATGACCACTAAACCAACCATAAATTGGGTTATCAAGCAACACCAAAGGTTAATTAAAAAATATAGCGGTTGTAAGGAAACAAATTCAATTCCCGTATACGGAATCAAACTGAACAAAAACGCAATTGTTAACAAAAAACTACCCAATATCTGCCCAAAAAAGTTGAGCTAAAAATAAAACGCAGTAATATCAATAGATTAAAAAAATTGTCGCGGGTTCAATTCCCGCCTCCTCCACCAATTAAGTCCTTGATTTATATATAATAAATCTGGGTCTTTCCCATTTAAGCGGGCACTACTTTGAGTCCTTGCAAAACCTATTGAAACAGATATAATTATATCAAAACGGATATAAAATAATAAATGAAACCGCTACGATTTTTAGGTGATTCGTTAACTCGTTTGCGAGAGTTTGATACTGATACAAAACAAGATGCGGGTTACCAGCTTGATAAAGTACAACATGGCGAACAGCCCGATGATTTTAAACCCATGCCTTCAATTGGCAAGGGAGTTGAAGAAATTAGAATATGGGATGAATCAGGAACGTATCGTGTAATTTATACAGCAAGACTAGCGGATGCAGTATATGTTTTACATGCATTCCAAAAGAAAACTCAAGCCACAGCAAAACGTGATATTGATCTTGCAAAAGCACGTTTTGCTGAATTGATGAGGAGCAAATAGAGATGAGTAAAGCAGAAAACTTCGATAATGTTTGGGATGCAATTGCTGATACAGCCGGTGAATCAGCTAATCTGCAAGCAAAAGCCGAATTGATGCGACAAATTGTAGCGATTGTTAAAAAGAATGGTTGGAAACAAGTTGAAGCGGCTCAACATTGCGGAATTACACAACCGCGTTTGAATGATATGTTACGAGGCCGTATTTCCCGATTTTCATTAGATGCTTTGGTAAATATTGCAGCAGCTATTGGACAACGTGTTCATATTGAATTAGAAGCAGCATAGCGGCACCAAAACGGCACCATTTGCAGAGAACTAAAGACTGTAAAAGACAACTGAGCATATTTTAGAAAAGAGAGGATAACCCAGAACTGACGTGGTATTTCATGGTCTTTGATTGTATTTCACAAAAAGTACAAAAACCTATAGTAGCGGGGTCAATTCCCGCCGCCTCCACCAATCTTATAACCCTTGATATTAAAGCCGCGTAGCCTTGATGGAGACGCAGTCGTAATCAAGGTTTATCCATTTCCGGGGTCCTTCCCATTTAAGCTGTCTCTTGATCACATCTCCATCAACTCGGTAGGTATTCTAAGCCCTTCTACTCGTTCCTGTAAGCGGAACTATTCTTTCCATATAGGAGACCAAGCTGCTTTTCCAGTCCTTTTAGAGTCAGTCCAACCACCTAACTTGGCTATTGCTTTATAAGCCTAAGCAACGGTAGGTATTTTTTCAGGTAATGATGTTCTTTCAACACTATTCCATAAGACTTTCCATTCAGCATCAGAGAGCAATTCATCACAATAAGTACTGCTATCATTGATGTCTAGAGTAGTTGGGTATTCCAAATACTCTTTTAATTGGAGTAATCGAATGGCTACAAAGGAGAGAATGACCATCATTTTCTCTAAATTTTCAATCGATTGCATGCGCTGCTCTTCAGCACCAACCCCAGATTTCCATGCATTGTGAAATCCTCAATGCGCCATCTCATTTCATAATATCGCGTTATTTTGCGGGTGCACTCTAATGTTGTGGTAGCTTCTGTTGTTAATAGAATCCATTCAAGACAATCGCTTTCAGATGCTTTTTTTCTTTAGCGATTACTACATTTAAAGTGATTGGTTTTAATACACGTCCTTTGGCTCTTCGCTCAGAAGGCGAGAAAGTAACGGCTGTTGTTTTTAACTCAAGGGTCGCTTGGCGTTTCTTTCTATTTGCTTTTTGAGCCACTTCAATAGTGTAAGTACACAAGGTTACTGCTGACGATAAAACCTGAAATAAATAACCGTTGCTTCCTCTAGTTTTTGATTATGACTCGCTCGAACAATAAAACGTTGAGCATGGTCTAACTTATACTGAATGTATTCAAAAATATCGGCTTCTCTATCACAAACAGAAATCACGTCAGACATTTTA
>NZ_FUXJ01000024.1 GCF_900167045.1 Legionella maceachernii
ACTCCATTCCATGTTGGGTTATCAAACACCAGCAAAATTTGAAGTCAAATTGGTCGCTTAGCAATGTGTCCGATTTTCCCGGGCAAGATCAGTTTAATGATTTGATAGACGCTTGTAATAGATATATTGCTCACTTAGAACAAGATATAGGGCGTTATTTTAAAGTATTGAAGGCAAAAAGTGGTCTACAAGAGGACTGGGGATGTGATGTAATTATTAGTAAGGCAAATTCCGGTCTTTCCCTCACGTGGAGTGTTGGGTGTACCAGTGAACACTCAATCACCCTATGTCCAGAGCTCTATTTAGCGATAAAAAAACATAACCTTGTGTCCGCCCTGTTAATGGAGTTAAATAACCCTCAGATCTCACCTGAACATAAGCTCCAAGGGGTAAATGGGTTATTATCCGAAGAAAAGAAGAAAATTTTAAAAGAGCCTTACTCGCAATCGCTAAAGTCCAAATTATTCAAAACCAAAGGCGAAGCTTTTCTAAAAGAAACTGTAAAAATTTGTAGAAGAATACATGCTATCCTAGAAAGTGAAAATCAATCTGAATCCGCTCCTTCATAAGCAAGACAAAAATAAAAGTGTCAGTTTTGACTATAGTTAAATGGAATATTAAACACTAAGCAGGGAATGGAGCTCGAGTCATGAATCGGATCAATGTAAGTTCACATGCGCCCTGGGAATCTATTGTGGGTTACTCCAGAGCTGTACGCGTGGGCAACTGTATTACGATATCCGGTACGACCGCCACGAATAAAGAAGGAAAAATTGTAGGTCATGGTGATATCTATCAACAAACCATTCAAACCCTTAAAAATATTGAACCTGCAATTCAAACTATCGGTGCCCATTTAGAGGATATTGTTCGTACGCGAATTTATGTGACAGATATTCGTCAGTGGGAAGCAGTGGCGAAAGCGCATGGCGAGTTTTTTAAAAGTATTCGTCCTGCGACGAGCATGGTTGAAGTGAAGGCATTGATTACTCCCGAAATCCTTGTCGAAATTGAAGCAGATGCCTATCTTGATCCTCTTATTTTTAGGCCTGCCTTGAAACATGAAATGAGTTGGATCAATGCGATTTATCACGAAATCGGATTTGTTCCTTCTATCCATGAAAAGGAAAACAATATTATTGCTGAATGCGATAAAACCCCCATAGGGATAGCACGACTGGTTCCTATTGACAGAGAGCAAGTAGAACTTGGTGGTATCTATGTCATGCCTGAATACCGACATCTTCATATTGCTGTCAAATTAATCGAATACATGATCGATCTAGGTCGGGCGTGGAAAACGGTTTACTGTGTCCCCGATTCAAGCATGATTAGCTTTTATGAGCGTTTTGGGTTTAAAAAAGAAAATAATTTTGAAATATTACCAGTCTACTTAAAAGACAAATACCACTGGCCACCCAAAAATAAAGAGGGCTCCTCTTTTTATTTAGTCATGCATTATAGCAATCTGCGTACAGATGGAGCCCACAACGTGAGCCTAAAACCGAGTTAAGCGCATTTCTATTTAAAAAGGACTCGCATTGATTGCCATAAATGATAACCGAGCGTTGGTTTTGAGTGGAAATTAAGACAACAATCCAGTCACTCAGTAAAAATTCGGTGAGCTTATTGGATAAAATGACAAATTAATCGTGTGCGAGGGGCGAAATTTTATTAGGGATTTCATGGGTTCCCTTTAGCTTACTTTTGCCCTCAAAGCGATTATTCAACAAACTAAGTAAGGCGCCAAAGAGAAGAACGAACACTCCGATAGCCTGCATAAAATTAACTTTCTCATTCAAAAGGAGGATGCCAAAAATGACAACGAAGACAGGCTCTAACACGGACAATATCGATGCTTGAAGCGAGCTAATTTGTTTTAATCCTTTCAATAGCAAAACAATGGGTAAGGCAGTACAAATAATGCCTATCCCACAGATGTTTATCCAAACAGACACAGCAAAGGGTACTACAAATGTTTTTTCAAGTATTGCAGCGATTAAACAGGTGAATGCGGAGCCCAATGAAACCCATAAAGTAGACACAAGCGGAGGTACTGGACTTGTTTTGCTGGCAATAATGTACAAAGCATAAAAAAGTGCAGATAGCAGTGCCATGCTAAGACCAATAAGATTAAAATTAAATTGACTACCTCTCATTAAACAAAGCATGCCAATTAAAATAATCAACAACGCAAGGTAATAAATTCGACTGACTTTTTGCCTATAAAGCACGAAATTAATGAACATAACCATGGCTGGGTAAGTAAAAAATAAAACCATAGCTAAACCTGAGCCAATGTATTTAGCGGCTATAAAATAAAAAATAGAAGTACCACCATAAAAAGCGATACCATAAAAAAAGACTTTGATGAGTTCATATAAAGGTACTTTTAAAGCATTAGGCTGAGGTATTAACAAGACAAAAATAAATAAGCTTGACACTAAAAAGCGCCAAAAGAGCATCGTAGAAACAGAAATGTTGGCATTGACAACACTGATCCCAAAATAGCCTATTAGGCCAAACAGAAGGCCTGATAATGCCGCATAAAATGCCCCATAATTCTTTGCAGACAAGAAAAATGCCTTCATTAAGCTGAGTTTGCTTCTATTTTATCAGACTTTGGCTGAAAGAGGTTACTGCCAAGAGTCGGGAGGTCCTTCGCGTTGCTCAGGATGACGGTGGTGTTGTCGTCCTTAGCGAAGCGAAGGATCTCCTTGGTGGAGCTACTGTCAAGAGTCGGGAGGTCTTTCGCGTTGCTCAGGATGACGGTGTTGTCGTCCTGAACGTAGTGAGGGATCTCCTTGGTGGAAGTTACTGCCAAGAGTCGGGAGGTCCTTCGCGTTGCTCAGGATGACGGTGGTGTTGTCGTCGTCCCGAACGTAGTGAGGGATCTCCTTGGTGGAGCTACTGCCAAGAGTCGGGAGGCCGCTCGCTTTTGCTGAGGACGACACTGACTACAACACAGAAATTTTATTTCCGCGTTTTTTTAACATTCTGCTTTCTTGTTAAAGTTGATGTTGTTTCTCTTGTTTTTTTAGTCATTCCATCCATAATCCCTTGAGCTCTGTTCATTCCTTCATTTAAATTTTTCATTGCCTCATCAGAGGTGAAAAACAAATTTCGTTCAAATATCTCAGCAGCTTGTTCAAAGTAGTCAAGCATTTTGTGTCCATTATTGACAAACATTTTCATGCTCTTATCAAGAATATCTTGTGGATGCTTTAAATTAGACCATTCACCGGGCCTGATATAGGATAAACTTTTAAGCGTTCTCATGTTCAATTCCATTAACTCCGGTACCGGATTTTGTAATCGATTTAAACTATTTTTTGCGGCTTTTAACATGTCATGTTGCATGGCACTCTCCCTATGCTGGAAATAAATCTAAGCTTAGTTTCTGATTTATTTTTAGTCAAATTAATTTGAGAGGAAAACGCCGTCGCGTTTGAAATTTAAAACCAAGTGCTCGCAGATGAGCTACTAGGCAAAGAACTATAACTGACAAAGTGCTAAATAAAGCTTAGCCTCGGTTTCGCGTACTTCGCGCATGGTGCTTACTTCGCATAGTCGAAGACTAAGACCATGATGTCCTAGTTGCATACGGGGAACTATGCCAAAAGATTTGTCCATTTTTAATATAATGAGATGACAAAACGTTTTGGGTGGTAAAGGGCGCTGATAATACCCATTAAGCATATCGATTTTATCAAATTGTGCGGTATTTCTTATCAACGATAAATAAAGGCTAACTGTCGTACTTAAGGCACGCAAATTATTCAACCAAATGGCAAAATCGCGTTGCCTGATGACAGGATTAGATTCTAACCATAATAGAAGCTGTGGTGAATACATTTCAAAATCATTTGATTGCGAAGGTTGAGTGAGCTTTATTGATTGTAAGAAGGGGTTGTTGTGTATATTTTCACCAAAACGCCCCACGGTATGCGACAAGAGTTGAATTTGATTATATAAATTCCGGTATAATTCTTCTGAAAGCCCCAGCCCTGATTTGTTGAGGGCGTGCTCTATCCGCATTAGCTCTTTAAGAAATCGACTTTTAAGTTCAGGCTTCTCGATTAAATTAGTAATTTCAATGACATTTTTCAATGCATAATGGTGAATAACCGGATGCACTTCTTCGCAGGCTTGGTTTATAGTACGATATAAATATTCTAGTCGCAGAGCAATTTTTGGCAAAAAATGCGTGGCTAATTCAAAGGTAATTATCTCTTCTTGCATAAAAAATTGCTGTCCTTAGCCGGCTTTTGCCCAGTTTATTGTATTCATGGTTTCACTAATGTAAGCGCTTCTCGATGAAAAGGCATGCTTAATTTCGCCATAGAATGATTATTTTTCGAAACGACCCAAATTTATGTTTAAGCGAAAAGCACAGCTTGCCTATTTTCACTGAATTTCTGCTATCATGACTTTTGACTTGCAAATTGTAAATACTGCTGATGTAAAATTTCAACTTTTTTTGCCAAGTCATCAAGAGAACCATCGTTTGTGATGATATCATCGGCAATTTCACGATGAATTGCCTCGTTGGCTTGTGTTGCCAATATCGCTTCGGCTTGTTCCCGAGTCATTTGGTCTCGTGTTCTTACGCGTGCAATTTTTTGTTCGTATCCAGCTACAATAAGTAAAACGCGATCTAAGTAGGGGTAGTCGGCTCGCTTATTCAAAAGTGGAATTTCAATCAGCACATAAGGTCCAATGGATTTTCTGATTTTATCTTGAATATGTTGCCTAATTAGTGGGTGAAGCAGTCGCTCTAACCAGATTCGTTGTTTAGGATCTTTAAAGATCATTTTTCGCAAAGCAAAGCGGTCAAGTTCCCCTCCACCCGTAATAACCGACTGACCAAAATGTTCTGCTATTGAAGTTAGAGCGGGTTGGTTAAATGCTGTAAGTTCACGAGCAGCTTCATCTGCACTAATTACGGCAATACCAAATTCTTTAAAAAAGCGGCTAACAGTCGACTTACCGCTGGCAATATTTCCTGTTAACCCCACACAATACATAAACAGTCCTCTTATTCACTCTTTTGAATTTAAATTTTTACAGGTCATTAAATTGATGTAGCAAGTATCTGGGAAAGCACTGTTTTGCTCGCAATAGGCTTTTGCCGCTATTGCCGCATCATCCCGATGAGTATATACATTACTAGGCCATGATTTTGCCATTTGGTCAAGAGCGGTGCATCGCCACATGGGTCTAGTGGATTTTCCGTTCACAAACGCTTCACATGATTCCTTCGCTGTTTTGCAACTTCTGGGAATCTTACTTTGTTTTTTGCATTCATCAAATGCTTTGTTGACTGCAGAAATTTCATAACTGCTCTCAACAGTCCACTCTTTATTTTCTGCATCAAAGGCGGTGCAGCGCCAAAAATTTCCTTCTAGCGTTTCAGCTGCTAAGGGTGAAGAGATAACCCAGTGAGCGATGAAAAGTGTTATTGTTAAAATTTTGTTCATCCTAAACCTCCTTCAATCATCCGAACTAAATATTCGTAAGATAAGGCTTTTGCAAAATACCATCCCTGCATAAAATTAATTCTATTTTTAAGTAGAAACTGAAGTTGCTCCTCGGTTTCAACCCCTTCGGCAATGATGTTAAGCTCCATATGGTGGGCCAAATGAATAATGGCTTGGTTAAGTGTCTCAGTAATAGCGCCTGTGCCTATTGCTTGGATAAAAATTTTGTCAATTTTAAGGTAATTAAAGGGAAAATGTTGCAGGTACTGTATGCTTGCATGTCCTGTACCAAAATCGTCGATTGCTAAAGAATACCCTCTTATCCTTAAATCATGCATTTTGGCTGCAATTTGAGGATCATTTTGATCCAACAGTTCTCTTTCGGTTAATTCGAACATTAATTGCGGAGGCGGAATTTTGAAATCCGAACACAGTTCATAAAATTGAATAAAAAAATCTTGATCAGAAAAATGGTTGGCCGATAAATTAAACGATAAATAAAAGTGAGGGTGTCGCTTAAGGAAATAATGCATTTGCCGGAAAGTTTTGGCAATGAGCTGCAAAGTAATAGGAACAATTAATCCAGACCGTTCCGCATCACCAATAAATGAATCAGGCATAATAATTTCGTTTGAATCGGTTTGCCAACGAAGTAGAACCTCTGCGCCACAAAATCGATTTTCTAAATGATCTTTAATGGGCTGATAAGCAGGTTGAAAATGGTTTTGTTTAAGTGCATTTGAGAGTGCATAATGCAATGAATAGCGGTTGTTGAGTGCAGAGCGAAATTTGAAATAAATAAGCAACGAAACCAAGGTGATTATAAGGAGCAAAGGTGACTCTTCATAGAGAAAATGTGCATTTGGCTTAATAGGAGCTCCTATAGTAATAATTTCTATATTTGCTAAGCTTTGTAATCGCGCACTCGCTATGTTAGGTGAATCCGAAGAGGGGGGATTGTTGGATAATGATTTATTGCCAATTGCAAGGAGACTTCTCTTTTGATCGTGATCAAACAGTATGATTAATTGATCATTCGAAGAAACGGACTTTAATAGATCTGCAAAAACACTCTGCACAATATAAACGCCCAGGTAGTATTTCCCTAAATGCTGTTGTAGTAAAAAAGCAGGTGCTCTATTGGAATCAATAAGTAAGGGACCATAAAGGAAAGGAGTTCGTTCTGGCGCCTGTGGAAGACTAGGCTGAAAATTGAAAGTTGAGCAAATCACTTTATTATTCTCGTCACTAATCACTGCTGCAGAAATGAAGGGATTGTTAAAGCTAAGAGTAGATAAAATGGGCAGTAAGCCATTCTGGCAGTTTTTAATTTCACGCCCGTATAAGGGTAATGAATAAATTGAACGAAACACGGGGTCGAGTAAATGATCGAATTTAACATTCAATTCATTAGTAATAAGCTGTAATTGCTGTTGGCGTTGCAGCCGATAGTGGTGCCATTGAAGGAAAAGCACAATGATTAGCAATAAAATTGTTGAGAAGAACCAGATTAGGTTTAATGTTCTTCGAGCTTTATCATGCTTCCGATAGCTATTACTTTTCATTTAATTTTTACTATAAGCCATTCTTATAGAGTTTAGGGTGATTTCTGCTAATTTCTCAATGGTTTGGTTATCAATATTCAAGGGAGGAAACCAATACAAGGTATTCCCTAAAGGTCTTAAAAGAGCACCCAGTTGCAGTGCTTCTTGATAAACTCGATAACCAATCCGTTGGGTACCGTAATCGACTAAATCGGCTGCTACAATAGCGCCTACTGATCTGATATTTGTTAATTTGCCGGTAATGGAGGCGATTTCGTGTAATTGATGTTGCATTATTGGGTTAAGTTTCTGAACATGCTCAATTGTTTTTTCATCTTCCATGGCTTTAATTGTTGCCAGTGCTGCGCTCACTCCTAAAGCATGTCCGCTGAAGGTGTGCGAGTGCAGGAAGGTTTTACCCTTGTCATAATCGTCATAAAAAAGCGCATAAATGGCATGGTCAATGAGAACACAGCTAAAGGGAATCGAACCAGACGTCAATCCTTTTGATAAGCAAATTAAATCGGGAGTGATATTGGCATGTTGACAAGCAAGCCATTCTCCTGTTCTGCCTAGGCCTGTCATGATTTCATCGGCAATAAAATAAACGTCATTTTGCTTTGCCCAGAGGGCCAACTTCCTTAAGAAATCTGCACTGTAGCAACGCATGCCATTTGCTCCCTGAACGATGGGTTCAACAACAATTGCACATAAATTCTCTTTCACTCTTTCTAATTGTTCTAAAGTAGAGGGCCAATACGCCTCACAATTTCCCCATAAAGGATCGCTTGGATCAGAAACATAGGGCAATGTCTCAAGGAAATGGCATTGAACGCCATAGTTTTCATAGGGTTTTTTAAAAGAACCTAGATCGCTAATACTGAGTGCTCCTAAGGTTTCACCGTGGTAGCTATTTGGTAGAGAAAAGAATTCATTACGGTGAGACATGCCTTTCAATTGGTTGGCATGAAGCGCAAGTTTCATGGCAATTTCAACCACACAAGAACCATCACTGGCAAAAAAAACATGTTGAAGATGACTCATTTCTGCCATTTTCTCGCCAAACTCAACTAACAAGGGATGAGTGGTATGCGCTGAAATAACATGTTCAAATGAATCAAGTTGTTCTTTAATTGCTGCAATCACTGCGGGATGACCATGGCCTAATGATTTACACCACCAACTGGAAATAGCGTCAATCACCGGACCTTTATCAGTATAAAGGTAACTTCCTTTCGCATGGGTGACGATTAAAGGAGGACATTGTTCAAAATCTTTCATTTGAGTGCAGGGATGCCAAATATGTTTTAAATCTCGTTCAATGAATTGCATTATGTTAACCTTATTTAAAATTTTGGTTGACAAGAAATGGCACGACTCTATCATGTCCGGCATGATAAAAAAAAGGGGTAATCAGTGAGTAAAAACAGTCACCGTTGGACATTAGCAGAAGTAGCCCGAATTTATGAGCAGCCGTTTAATACGCTATTGTACACTGCGCACAGTATTCACAAAGAAAACCATGATGCAAATGCATTGCAGTTGGCAAAATTACTCAGCATTAAAACAGGAGCTTGTCCCGAAGATTGTGGATACTGTTCACAAAGCGGGCATTATACGACTCATATAGAAAAAGAAAAATTAATGACGGTGGAGCAAGTACTGGCCAAAGCCACTGAAGCGAAAGCCAATGGCGCCAAACGTTTTTGCATGGGTGCTGCGTGGCGTTGCCCACCTAATAAGGCTATGCCTGAATTGAAGGCAATGATCGAAGGGGTAAAAGCAATGGGACTCGAAGCCTGCATGACTTTGGGTATGTTGGAGAAAGATCAAGCTGAAGCATTAAAAGACGCAGGTTTGGATTTTTACAACCACAATATCGATACCTCACCGTCTTATTACGATAAAGTGGTCACCACCCGGCGTTTTAGCGAAAGATTAGAGACGT
Organism: Legionella maceachernii; assembly: GCF_900167045.1. Taxonomy (GTDB): domain Bacteria; phylum Pseudomonadota; class Gammaproteobacteria; order Legionellales; family Legionellaceae; genus Tatlockia; species Tatlockia maceachernii. The sequence goes on from NZ_FUXJ01000024.1 coordinate 8,973, forward strand.
TGGAAAACGTGCGGCAAGCCGGCATTAAAGTGTGTTGTGGAGGTATTTTAGGTTTAGGTGAAACCCGGGACGATCGTATTGAGTTTCTCTTCACCTTGGCGAACATGGAGACTCCTCCTGAAAGTGTGCCTATTAACCGACTCATTCCTGTCGAGGGAACACCTCTTGCCAGCGCAAAGCAGGTCGAAGGAATAGAGTTAGTACGCACAATTGCCACAGCACGAATACTCATGCCCACCAGTGCGATACGTTTGACGGCAGGGCGAACGGAAATGAGCGACGAGTTGCAAGCTCTTTGCTACTTTGCCGGGGCGAATTCCGTGTTTATTGGAGGGAAACTACTCACCGAAGCAAATCCTGAGTGTGATGCTGACCGTGTTTTATTTAAAAAATTAGGACTAAGAGCTTTTGCTGAAGCATGATAAACCAAGCACTCATTGAGCATTTATCTCAACTTAAGCAACGCGGTCTTCATCGTAAGCGACTCTTAAGTGGAGTTGATAAAGAAATAATTAATTTTAGTTCCAACGATTATCTTTCATTATCTGAAGAATGGTGTATTCGCAACGCTTTCCAAAAAGGGTTTGCTCACCATGCCTCAGGGAGTGGAGGGTCAATGGTTATCTGCGGTTATCATCAAAGCCACCGCGAGTTAGAGTGTGCTTTTTCACAAGCTTTAGGTGTTGATGATGCGCTTTTATTCAGCTCGGGTTATGCGGCCAATTTAGGCGTTGTATCCTTATTTGCTCATTTTAATGCTCATTTTTTCATTGATAAAGGCGCCCATGCCTCATTCTATGATGGTTTGCGGCTAACCAATAGCCTTTATACACGCTATCCACACAACGATCTTCAAAATTTAGCCAGTAAATTACAATCAAGTCATTCAAATCCCGTTGTGATTGCGGAAAGTGTTTTCAGTATGAGTGGACAAGAAACTGATCTTCGTAAACTGTCTAACTTGTGTGTTCACTATGGCACGGATTGTGTGGTTGACGAAGCGCATGCTTTTGGCATTTTAGGTGAGCAAGGCTTAGGTGCAGTGAAACAATATGGCTTAAGTCAACAAGAGATTCCCCTACGGATCATTCCTCTTGGCAAAGCATTTGCTTTTCAGGGTGCAGTGGTTGCGGGACAAAGCGAATGGATCGATGCTCTATTGCAATTGGCTCGTTCTCATATCTATTCCACTGCAGTAAGCCCAGCACTTGCTTATGGCATACGGGAAACTTTAGCGTTCATGCTCAAAGCAGAGGATAGACGACAAAAGCTCCGAGATTTAATTGCCTATTTCCAGAGGGCCATTAAGGAGTCTCCTCTAAAATGGCGCAATTCCTCAACCCCCATTCAACAATTGCAGCTCGGTTGTCCACACAAAGCATTGGCTTATGCGAACGAATTGCGAGCTCGAGGCCTTTTTTGTCAGGCAATGCGTGAGCCGACGGTGAGTAAGAAAGACACCGGGTTAAGAGTGATTTTAAATTATCATCATGAGCCGGAGGATGTCGATAAATTGCTCATTGAGCTTGAGCGAATTAGGTGGATGGCGCATAAAAAGCCAGCCATTGTTAATTCTTAAAGCAAAGGGACAAGTCTATTGCTAGCACAGCGCGCTTTGTCAGAATTTGAAACTGAAACGGTAATTTATGAATTTACATATCACAATTAAAGGTCAGGGTTATCCACTAGTGCTTTTCCACGGCTGGGGGTTTGATCATAAAATATGGCTAAATCTTGCTCAGCAACTTGAAAAAGACTATCACCTCTTTTTAGTTGATTTACCAGGGTTTGGTTTAAGTTCACCAATGGATTGGGAAACCTTTAAACAGAATTTACTTCAGCGTTTACCTGCACACTTTCATCTTGCGGGCTGGTCTATGGGGGGACTTTTCGCAACAAGGCTGGCTATTGAAGAACCACAACATGTGATGCGATTGGTGAACATCGCTTCTTCTCCTCGTTTTATTAAAGAGCAAACATGGCCCGGTGTTGAACAAGCTGTTTTTGAGCAATTTTGTATGAATTTAATCACCGATCCTCAGCTTACCCTTTCAGAATTTATTGGTTTACAATTGAAAGATAAAACTTATCAATACGTTAGTGTAGCAATGCCCGAGGCAGCGAGCTTAAAAGAGGGTTTACATCTATTGGCGAATTGGGATTTGAGAGAAGCACTTCATGCATTGACTAGGCCTGCCCATTTCCTTTTCGGGCGTCTTGATACCATCATACCAAGAACCACCCTGGCTGCCATGCAAAAAAACTATCCGCAATTTGATTATTACCTGTTTGGAAAGGCAGCACATATGCCTTTTTTATCTCATCAAAATGAATTTATAACCGTCTTAAAGGACATATTGTTATGAAAATTTTTTTTATCACTGGCACGGATACTGATAGTGGTAAGACTTATGTGACTTGCCAATTATTGAATTTCTTAAATCAACGCCAACAATCCGCGCTAGCCCTTAAACCGGTCGCTTCCGGATGCGATGAAATCAATGGCCAATTGCTCAGTGCCGATGTCTTAGCGTTGCAAAAATACAATTGTAATTCCTCTTTGGAAATTAATGGCTGGAAATTTGCGCCACCCATTTCACCGCATATTGCTGCGAAGAAAGTGAATTTACACCTGTCAATTCAAAAGATTGCTGATTTTTGCTTCGATGAGCGATTTTCTCATTTTGATTATTTGTTCATCGAAGGAGCAGGCGGCTTAATGGCTCCTTTAAATGACGAAGAAACGTGGCTGGATTTTTTAAAATGGACACAGATTCCTGCGATTCTAGTGGTTGGCATGCAGCTTGGATGTTTAAATCATGCATTGCTTACCGATACTGTATTAAAACACAATCGAATTTCTTGTGCTGGATGGATAGCAAATTGCTTAGACAAAGCGATGTTAGCGAAAGATGAAAATATAAAAACGCTCTCGTTAAAAATGCATATGCCTCAATTGGCAACTATTTCGTATGAGGGAAGTCTGACCGATGAACATATTTTGCAGAAATTCCAGTGAAACTGCTGTTAATTTACTCAGCTATACATTGTCCATCTCTTGTTTATTAAGCTATAATAGTTGGTTTTCAGGTTTACACATGAAAAGCGTGATGCGCCTGTGTTTTATCTTCGGAGCTCAGAACCGTTGTTGGGCTGATTGATCTCACGGGGTGCAAAAAGAGGCGTTTAAATTTTCAGTAGACCCATTATAAAAACAGCTGATTGGAGAGTCGTTGATGCCAATTTATGAGTATGAATGCACAAGTTGCCATCATCATTTCGATTTAATGCAAAAAATTAGCGATGCACCTGTAAAACAGTGTCCGCAATGTTTTGAAAACACAGCAGTACGATTGGTTTCAGCAGCTGGGTTTCAATTAAAAGGAAGTGGTTGGTATGTTACTGATTTTAAAAATAATAAAAAATCAGAAGCAAAAAAAGAAACCACTACGAACCCCGATAAAAAGACTGAAGATAAGAAAACTGCAGACGCCAAAACGACTACTGGAACAAAAGGTGATTCTGAGTGAAATCGAAATCCTTGCGAAGTTATCTTCTTACAGGCTTAGTCGTGTGGTTACCTATTGTAGTCACCTTCGTAGTATTGCGCTTTATTATTGATATTTTAGACAATACAATGGCCTTGTTGCCTAAAGCGTACCAGCCTGAACAACTCTTTGGATTTCATATTCCTGGGCTCGGTGTAATTATTTCACTGCTTTTGCTTCTTATAACAGGTATTTTTGCGACCAATTTTTTCGGCTTACGCATTATGGCTTGGGGCGAAGCGATATTAGCTAGAATTCCTCTGGTTCGTTCCATTTACAATGCAGCAAAGCAGATTATTCAAGCCGTGTTTGCAACCAATAGCCAAGCTTTTCGTAAAGTGTTGCTGGTTGAATACCCGCGAAAAGGATTATGGACAATCGCTTTTCTGACTGGAGCACCACATCCAGAAATGAATTCGCTTGCTGGCGAAGACATGGTATCCATTTTTGTGCCGACAACGCCCAATCCGACTTCCGGTTTTTTCATGATGATTCCTAAGCAGGATGCTATTGAGCTGTCGATGACTATTGACGAAGCATTAAAACTGATTATTTCTTTGGGCGTGATGCAACCAGGATTGCAACTGCAGCTTGAGAAATAAACGAAACATTAAAACAGGTGGCGTATGAGATCACATTATTGTGCAAATGTTAATGAAACAATGACTGGAAAGCCGGTAAGTGTATGCGGTTGGGTACATAATCGCCGGGATCATGGTGGTGTGATTTTTTTAGATATACGTGACCGTTCAGGGTTAGTCCAAGTGGTCTACGAGCCAGAACTTGCAAGTGTTTTTGCCATTGCTGAAAGATTACGCCATGAATACGTTGTGCGGGTGCATGGTACTGTCCGCCCAAGACCCGAAGGCATGATCAACGAAAAAATGGCAACAGGCCGTATTGAAATCTTAGGAACCGAGCTGGAAATATTAAACCAGGCCCAAACGCCCCCATTTCTTCCTGATGAACATCAAACGGTCAGTGAAGATCTTCGCTATCGCTACCGTTATCTTGATTTAAGGCGAAGTGACATGCAAAATAATTTAACGCTTCGTCATAATTTGAATCGTTTAATACGCGATTATTTGAATGCACAAGATTTCCTTGATATTGAAACGCCCATGTTGACTAAGGCCACCCCTGAAGGAGCAAGAGATTACCTCGTTCCTTCGCGCGTTCATCCAGGCCAATTTTATGCGTTGCCACAATCACCGCAATTGTTTAAACAGCTATTGATGATGTCTGGTTTTGATAAGTATTATCAAATTGTGCGCTGTTTCCGTGATGAAGACTTACGTGCGGACAGACAACCTGAATTCACCCAGCTCGATATTGAAATGTCTTTTATCGATGAAAAGGTGATTCAACAATTGATTGAAGGCATGCTACAGAAAGTATTCAAGGAGATTTTGGACGTTGAGATAGCTAATCCTCTCCCCAGAATGACATATAGAGAAGCAATGCGACGATTTGGCAGTGATAAACCTGATCTTCGAATCCCCTTAGAACTGGTTGATGTTGCTGATTTGGTCAAAAATTGCGATTTTAATGTCTTTGCTTCTGCTGCTGAAAACAAAGAAGGGAGGGTGGTTGCGTTAAAGCTGCCCAATGGTTGTCGCTTAAGCCGCAAAGAGCTAGATGATTATGGCCTGTTTGTTGGTATTTACGGCGCTAAAGGCCTGGCTTATATCAAAGTCAATGATCGCAGCAAAGGAATTGAAGGCCTACAATCACCCATTCTTAAGTTTCTTTCTGAAGACTGTGTTAATGCCATCCTTAATCGCGTTGAAGCGAACACAGGTGATGTCATCTTCTTCGGTGCTGGCCATGAACAAATCGTGAATGAGTCAATGGGCGCTTTACGGATCAAATTAGGCCATGATTGTCATTTGGTTGAGTCAGGCTGGCGGTTGCTTTGGGTAGTTGATTGGCCGATGTTTGAAAAAGACATTAAAACGAATCAACTGATTGCTATGCATCATCCTTTTACTTCACCGCAGGAATCATCAATTGATTCGCTCAAAGAGAAGCCAACGCAAACACTTGCAAGGGCCTATGATATTGTCATCAATGGATTTGAAATTGGTGGCGGTTCAATTCGGATCCACCAAACTGCAATGCAGCAAGCAGTGTTTGATATGCTAGGCATTGGAAAAGAAGAGGCGAATGAGAAATTTGGGTTTTTGCTTGATGCCCTACAATATGGTTGTCCTCCGCATGGCGGAATTGCGTTAGGGATTGACCGATTAGCCATGTTGTTAACTCATTCCAATTCTATCCGTGATGTCATTGCATTTCCAAAAACACAATCGGCATCTTGTCTGCTGACCGATGCTCCGTCAGCGGTAGGTAATCCACAGCTTAATGAGTTAGGAATTCGTCTTGCACCTTCTTCACAACCCAAATAACTTGAAGCGATCGAATGCCAGCGTAATCTGGCATCGATTGTGGTTTTATTTGTTCCTCAGTCTGGCTTTATTTTGGCCATACTTAACCCCGCTTTATGCAAAATCAGATGGAAGCGCTAATAAATTAATCGAGTATCTGGTTCAGGAAAAAAATAATCTCACGCAAGCCCTTAATGAAACAAAGCTCATTGCCCCCCCTGCTAATCAAGCACAGTATGATAAACGCATGCAAGAAAATCGTGCAATGCTGGTATTAAATCGCGCAAAAACGACCAGTTTGGAGAGTTTTCTTGTTAATCAGAGGAAACTACAACAAGATTACACACTACGGCTAAAAAAGTTACAGCAATCTCCTTTGTCCGATAATAATCAGATCAGTGCGCAGCAACGCATATCGAATTTAAATACTCTCCTTGAGATCAATAAAAAAGGAATTGAATTAATCAGCGAAGATTTAGCGTTGGCCAATCGCTATCAAGATGCTTTAACTGTGCAATCACAACAATTGGAGCTATGGAAGTCCAAAAACCAGATGCATCAACAGTTGGAAAAATTACGCGCGCAAGAAGACAGACTTCGCGAATCGTTAGAAAAGCTTTATGAAAATAGTATTAAGCTTCAACAACAGGCTCAATCAGGCATGGATACTGTGCCTAATTATACGCTAGAAGCGCGGCTATTATTAAATAATCAAGTCATTAATTTAACACAGTATAAAATTGCTGAAATCGATTTGCAGAAAAAATTAGTCAAAGCAGATTATAAACTCGAAAAAAGCCCTGATATCAGAACTCTGCAAGCTGTCACAGAAACTTATAAAAATGCCATTACCCAATTGGTGGAAATGGAAGAGTCGTTAAAAAAAATGGTGAGTATGCTCAATAGCGAACAACTTCAATTTACCGATGCTAATTTGAAACAACAGTTTGCTGCTTTAATTCGCATCATCAATTCCAAAATTGAAGGCATTGTTATCCAGCAACAAACACTGCAAGAAGATCTCGAGAACCATGAACAAGAATTAAAAAAGCAGTTATCCGTCAGGCAAAGTTTATCAGAGTATCGCATTGATAGTTGGCCAACCATCATCGAGCAAGTTTCAAAAATTCCAAGTCAATTTTATAGCTATATCAAATCATTAGTTCTCAAAGTGAAGGATAATTATTTGTGGTTAGATGTTCTTCCAGCCACTTTACTATGGGTAGCATTGACGTTGGTCGTCATTGTTTCTTTCGGTTTACATAAGTTATTAAAACGGCTAACTCGAGATAAAGAGCGTTCACGCTTATCTGGCCATTTATACACAGGAACTTTGACTCTGCTAAGTCGCAATTTGCCGCATTTAACTGCTGCTACATGCCTTCTTTTTTTACTTTATTTTAATCATGTTTTATTCGCTAATTATCAATTACTACTGAACTTAGTCGGGGTCTGGCTTACTTTTCGTACTCTGATTTTAATTGCTAGTTTAGCGCTATTAGAGCGAGTGAGTGATTCATCAGGTAAAGATGTGAGTTTATTTTACCGTCTAAAATGGCTGCTACTAACGGGAGGGTGGGCGACCGCATTAATGGTTATTTCCAATGAGTTACCTTTACCCTCGATACTCCAAGATATTTTTAGCCGTTTGTTTATGTTGTTTTTAGTTGCTGTTTCAGTGGTAGGATGGCGTTCAAAAGAAGTGATTACCCATATCTTACACCCTCTACTGAAATCGAAACGGCGTTATTTTCGCAATGCTGCGATGCTACTTGTGGTTCTCATTCCGCTCACTCTATTTACTACGGCAATTATAGGACTCGTTGGCTATATCAATCTTGCTTGGACTATGAGCCGCTATCAAATGCAAATCCTCTTACTGATTTCAGGCTATGTATTGATTCGAGGCATGCTTTTTGACGCTCTGGAGCTATTATCAGAATGGATGATTTCTACCCTAAGCAACGGTTGGCTGTGGATAGAAGTTGTATTAAAACCTTTGGATAAAATATTCCGTGTGTTGTTGTTTATCGCTAGCGTTTTTATTTTATTCCAGCTATTTGGGTGGCAGTCAGATTCCGCGGTCATTTTGAGTTTACGTGAGTACAGTGAATACCCACTGGTTAATTTATCAGGTATTCATATTACTCCTTTGAGTGTGCTTGAATTTCTTATATTGCTTTCTATTTTTGTTTGGGTAGCTAAGTGGACGCGGGAATTTTGTTACCGTTGGCTTTATCGCGATGCAAGGGATGCAGGTATTCGCAATAGCTTATCCGTCTTTACGCAGTATGCCATTATTTTAATTGGTGGCTTAATTACCTTACGCGTTTTGGGATTAGATTTTAGCGGTATGTCCATGGTCATTGGTGGTCTGGCGGTGGGGATGGGGTTTGGCTTGCGCGATTTTGCTTCCAATATTGTCGGCGGGATAATGCTACTCATTGAGAGACCTGTAAGGGAAGGAGACCTGATAACCATTGGTAATTATGAAGGACGAGTAGCCCACATTGGTATCCGCTCCATGCGTGTTTCCTCTTGGGATAATATGGAAGTGCTTATCCCTAATGCAGAAACGTTTAATAAGCCGTTCACTAATTGGACTCATCAAGACAGCATCGTTCGCACCGTGGTGCCCATAAAAGTAAGCCGATCAGATGACCCTGAAATGATTCAGCAAATTATTTTTGATGCATTAGCGAGTATCCCTGAAATTGTTCTCGATCCACCAGCGCAGGTCTTTTTAAAGCAAATTGATGACGCGTTAATTGAATTTGAGGTGCGTTATTTTATCAATGTTCAAATTCATACTCGCTTTGAAATTCGCTCTAAACTTTTATTTGATATCATGGCAAGGTTTAAAGCTGCGGGAGTTAAACCGCCAATACCGCCCATCAGCATAGAATTAAAAGAAGGTGAAGATGAAGCACCTGTTTTTATCAAAAAGAAAGTTGAACAATGAAGAAGAACTTTTGGATCAGTGTCGCTTAATAGAAGGGGTAAGTTTTTCCCAATTGGCAGACACCTTGCAAATAGCGATACCCACTGAGAGACAACGACGCAAAGGTTGGGCTGGACTTGCAATCGAACTTGCTTTAGGTACGACTGCAGGAACCAAATCCATCCCCGATTTTTCAGAGCTCGGTATCGAGCTTAAGACCTTGCCTCTGAATGAGAAAGGAAAACCGGCAGAATCCACTTTCGTGACCAGTATCCCTCTCCTGACTATTCACCAACAAAGCTGGGTCACTTCTCAATGTTATGCCAAGTTAAAACGTGTTTTATGGTTGCCGATCGAAGGGGACCAAAAAATTCCTTTTGAGCATCGTCGCATTGGCCGAGGGTTTTTATGGTCCCCTAATCAGGCTGAAGAAGCAATACTCGCTGCAGATTGGCATGAATTGGTGTCGATGATTGGAATGGGGCGTTTGGATGAGATTCACGCAGGTATAGGACAGTATTTGCAAGTAAGGCCGAAAGCTGCGAATGCCAAGTCCCTGTGTTATGGTTTCGATAGCGAGGGATCCAAAATTTTAACATTGCCCCGCGGTTTTTATTTACGCAGTCGCTTCACTGAACAGATTATAATTCCTTAACATAGGTTTAGCCTTTGCCCAACCTTAAGATAGTTCGATTGTCTAAAATTGTTAGACCAGTGCCAAATCCTTCCTAAAAATTTATTTAATCCTTAATATTTTGTTAATTAAATTCATCCATAATATTTAGAAATATCTGTTATATTAAAGTCGTTTTATATGAAAATTTCTGTAGCCCAAGCACTCCTGATTCTTATAGATTATAAATCCAAATTTTTAGCTAAGCAATTAGAAGAAAAAGAGTTAAATTTGCAATTAATTGACAATTTAAAATTGCAGTTAACTACGCTTAAAAAATTGTATTTGGTTGGTGCTAAAGATGATGAAAGTCGCGTTGCAATTGTTGATTATTTAAAAGATCCTATTCTGCAAGAATTTGAAATATCAGCTGATCCGGAAATTATTGATAATGATAGTTCGCGTCGATATTTTGAAACTCATCTCGCTTATGAAACACTTGCAAATCACCTTGATAAATTAAGTACTGAAGAACTAGAAAAACATCTGCAGTTGGTGAAGAAAACTGCACCAGATTATTACAGTGATCTTTATGATACCGTTTTAGGTGTTCAGTCTCACAGCTTTGGCGATAACACAGAACGAGAATATGGATATTACCTTAAAAAATTAAAAGATAATGAAATATTCAGCGATTTTTCTGAGGAATCAAGGGAAAAATTAATAGCCCTAGTGTCTTCTGCTTTTGTGGCAATGGTTATCGCTGATAGTAATCCCAAATTATTACCATTAGATATCTATGGAGAAGGGATTTACCTGCCAGAGGAAAGAGGGAAAAAAGTTAGAAATGTAAATAAGAATACGCCGACAAGTGCTCTAGGTCTTCTAAAAACCACTATGCCTATTCCTAGAGAAGACGAAGCACTTATGAAGAAAACCCAAACATTTTTAAAACCTTCAGATCAAGCCACCTACAACGCTGATGCAACATGGGTAAAAGATAATTTTTCAAGATTAGTGCATCCTTTTTCAAACTCAATTTCTGGAACATTGCTTTGCCAGCTTAGGGCTATGCTTAAAATAAAAGACACTGCTTCTGTTCAAGGCCAAAGTATTTATTTATCAGGTGATAAAATGAAAACTTTTTTAACGGTTTTCATTTCTGCTCTCTTGTTTAATTCTGGAGGGCATAGCTTGCATGAGTTTGTTTCCCCCTTAGAGCTTGATAAAGTAAAGAATGCCTTTACCGCTATTAATGGATTTGATTCATTTGATCTTGAAGGGCTTTTCTTAGCAAATAATGAAATAGCATTTGATGAAGCGCTAAAGAAAACAATCGAATACAATAATCAAATTCTCAAGAGAGCCGCAGTGCATGGTGAGATCAAGCAGCAAAAACAATCCTTTAATGAGCAATCACTACGAGCAGCTATTAGCGAGTCACCGTTTGATCAAGATCTAAAAAGCAATTTTTTACAGCAAGTTAATTCCAATGTAGAGAATGCTAAAACCTGTTTTGATTTAGCAGATAAATTACACAGTCTAATTGCTGTAAACAAAGCAAGAGTCAGTGGTGAGTATTTTTCAGTTTATCGACAAGGGGCCTCCAGGCATCAGTTTCTCGAAAAAAATCTAATTGAAGTTATTCGAGAACTTAGTCATGGTAACCTACCCGTTGCAGAAAAATTAATTCAAAGCACAGTTGATGGATTAGGAAAATTTAAATCACATTCTTTGTTTGGTAGTCAAATACCCGAATTGGCGGCGCTTGTTAGTATACAGATGAGGCTACGCACTGTCATTGATACTGATCATCAAATGGAGATTGGACAACTTAGTCCAAGTCAAGTTCATACCAAAGCCCTTGAATAAGAATGAATGGACACAGCAATAGTGGTGATCTCAAAGAAAAATATAATAAGTAGGGTAAAGGCCTCTAATAGTAATTATAAAGCCAAATAGTCTAGATTCCGCCCATGAAGCGCGGAAATAGGCAAAAAGAAAGATATTATGGTTAGAAATTAGATGCGCTTGACCTGTATAATAAGCCTATTAATTTGTATAGATTCCAAGTCTTTGTTATCATATCGCTTACCGCAGTTAAGCTCTCGCGAAGGTTTATGAAACGGATTGATAAAGATGGTAATTATACTACATTCCCGGGTGTCACGGTGATTGCAGCTATTGGAAATAATGCTACTCCTTTTTGGCAAAAAGTTTATGACTTTCTTGTTCATTCTAAAGCGATAAGTGAACATTATAAGCCTTTGCCTTGCACAAGCTACCATATGACGACGTGTAATCTTTATACGAAGGAACAATATCCCGATGATTGGCCGTCTTATGTCACAAAGCAGCTCAATTTTTTACAGAAGCTTCATGCTAAGCTCAGTGAAACCCCGTTAACCCCTGAAATTTCAATCGATGACATAAGTATTCCTGATGTGTTACAGCTGTATGTTTCATTACCTACAGAGCAAGAAGAATTAATTAGGGCCATAGCCAGAGAATTTGGGTTGGAGGACAATGTGCCCAAGGGATTCCATATTACATTAGCTTATGAATATAACCCTATAATCGAGCAAGAAGATTATGATGCAATAAAGAGAGAATGCGAAAAGCTGCTTAAGTTTTGTAAAGAAGAAGGACGCCTTACCCTTGATTGTCCTCAATTATCGTACTTTACTAGCATGGAAAACTTTATTCCTTGGGATGGCAAAACAAATCCTTTCATTGCTCAAGGAGCGAATGATTCTTGTTTTTTCAGTTTGCGCCGGCTTGGCTGTCCAGAACTGGTTAACACCATTTCAAGCTACTTCTCATCCAAATTCTTTTGAGCTTGCAAACAGAGCCTATTTCCCACTTGCATTTAGCCTAAAATAGGGATTACAGTTAGTTACTAACTTATTAAATTTCATGGAGTAAAGGATGAAAAAGCTTTTTGTTTGGACTTTGTCTTCATTGGCTGTAGTAAGTGCATCAAGTTACGCGTCAGAGGACAGTTCTCCTGGACAATTGACAGGTTCGCCCACTCAGCAAATTATGCAATTGAACACACAAATTCAAAATCAATTTAACCAAATTCAATCTGATCAGCAAAAGCAAATAGATAAATTGAACAAGCAAATTCAAAATCAACTTCAGCAAATGCAATCTCAGTTACAAGGTCAAATGCAAAAAATGAATTCTCAACTTCAAGATCAAATAAAGCAAGTACAATCCAATCTTCAGGAACAAATAAAACAAGTTCAGCAGCAAGCAGCACAGCCACAGCAACAGACACCGCAAGCGCAACAACCAGCAGCCAAGTAAAAAGTAAGAAGGTGTAATAATAGCCAGTCTCACTCCAGGTCCCTGAAGCTTAAACTCCAGGGATAACTGTAGATGATGCTCTTTTGTGTTGATAGGTAATTGTATTGCTAATTGCTTATCATGAACTACACTTAATACAGCTTATACACATGAGGGAAGTCCATAATGATGCTATTCTTTCTAAACAAAGGAGAGAAGGGCTAAAACAGGGAGTTAGAAATGACAGAGAAGCATGCAACGTGGCTATTGGTTTTCGATTCAACTTGTTGCCGAATTTATGACTATACAAAACATAAAATAGATTTAATTAAAGAAATCCAGCATCCAGAAAATAAATTAAGGGACATCGAAATTACCTCAGATAAACCTGGACGCTATCAAGCCATGGGGCAAGCTCATGGAACTTACACACAACCCACTGATCCTAAAGAAATAAAAATTGAAAATTTTTCTAAAGAAATAGCGAAGATCCTTGAGTACAATAATACTGTCCATGGATATGAAAAATTAATTCTGGTTGCACCCCCACACATCAATGGTCTTTTGTTGAAACATCTCGATAAACAAGTCAAAAAACGAGTCACACATCATATTGAAAAGGATTTTATTCATCTTTCAGAGGATAAATTATTGGATCATCTTAATGAAGCTTTAGAAAAATGATTTCATCCTAACGTCTCACCCAATGCAACTCTTTAAAGTAGGTTTGGCTTTACTTAATAGCATGCAATGTTTTTTAAATTGTTCAGATAAGGCCCGACCTACAGACTAGGGTTATTTTGAAGTATCGCATGTCTTCGCAGCCAATATAATTGTTTGATTAATAATGCTATCCTATCAATTTCAGGCTATTTAAAAGAAAATTGGGCCTTGGCCCAATCGACGAGCGATTCTAAAAAATTGCACTTATTCGTTTTAACGCGAAGGAAAGCCATAATGAATTTACCCCAAGATAGGACTGCGGAGACCGATAATATTTCCCAGGTTCTTAAATGGATTCTTCTCATAACAGCTATTGTCTGTTTTGGGATTCTGATTTGGGGCACTTATAAAACTTTTCAACTTGCCCCTCCTTTACCTCAGCAGTTTCTTACTCCCTCAGGAAAGGTCATTATGACATCAAATGACATTATTGAAGGGAAAGCGGGATTTCAACGAGCTGATCTGATGGATTATGGTAGCTTATATGGTATGGGATCTTATTTTGGTGAAGACTACACTGCAAAATACCTGGTGAGATTAGGGCAATTGACTGAGGAAGAAATAGGGCGCCAACGTTTTGGTAAGTCCTCCACAAATTTATCAGAAAGTGAGCAGTATGTTGCTCGAAAAGCGATGCAACAAGCATTGCAACACATTGATTTAAGCCACCAAACAGCGATTTTGTCTGAGCCCGTTGCAACGGCCGTTTCTCAATTGCAATCTGAGATTGCACAAAGGTTACTTCATCATAATTTTGAAACGGGTTGGACCAAAGCCTACAGTTTAGATGAAAATAGCGCACTGCAAACCGCTGGTTTTCTTATTTATTCTTCACTGACGACCATCGCGCGCAGGCCACAACAAAATAATTCATACACCAATAATTGGCCTTATGAACCCTCAGTAGGAAATTACCCAACCTCATCGACTTTCTATTGGACTTGGATTTCTTTTTGTTTTGTGTTCTTTGGTTTTGGTGCAATATTATACATTTATCATCGATACCTCAGCATTCCAGATCATGCAGCAAAAACGCCTATTTTTTTGGATTTTAAACCGTTAACAGTGAGTCAGCAGAAGGTTGGACAGTATTTTGTGATTGTCGCCGTCGTTTTATTAGTGCAGATTGGTGTGGGTGCGATTATGGCTCACTGTTATGCAGAGCGCACTGGATTTTATGGCATCGGTATCAGCCGCTTTTTGCCCTTTAACTTTTTACGTGATGTGCACATCCAAACGCCAATCGTTTGGATAGCGTTGTCTTGGATAAGCTCTGCTGTTTTTCTTGCCCCCCTCATCAGCAAGCAAGAGGCAAAAAGGCAGGGGGTTTTAGTGGATTTATTGTTTTGGGTTACTCTTTTTATCGTGGGTGGAGCAATCGTTGGCAATTATTTAGGGATTATGGGCTATGTTAACCAAGCTTGGTTTTGGATTGGTAATCAAGGTTTATCCTACATTGAGTTAGGACGACTGTGGCAAATCGGGTTTTGCTTAGGATTGTTTCTGTGGAGTTGTATTATTTTTCGAGGTATATGGCCAAGCCGAGAGCAATTAAAAAAAGCAACAGTTGAATTTTGGACCGGCCGAATTCGATTAGAACACATGTTGTGGGCAAGCACGATTAATATTGCAGTACTGTACTGCTTTGGCATGATACCACTGACAGGCATAGAAAAATCATTCACAATCACTGATTTTTGGCGCTGGTGGGTTGTACATCTTTGGGTTGAGCAATCTTTTGAGTTTTTTGCTGCCGCTGCTACTGCTTATTTTCTCATGGGGTCAGGGTTGGTTTCTCGGCTTCTTGCTGAACGGACAATGTATTTTGAGACTATTCTTATTTTCCTAGGCGGTGTTATTGGTACTGGACATCACTGGTATTGGACCGGGACACCCGGCTTTTGGGTGCCACTCGGTTCGATGTTTTCTTTTATTGAAGTACTCCCTTTAGTATTGCTTATAATTGATGCCATTGAACATCGCCAACTGATTAAGCGGCAAGGATTATTTACTTATAATTTGGCTTGTTTATACGTTTTTGGAGCGGCATTTTGGAATTTTGTGGGTGCAGGGGTGTTGGGTGGTGGCACTATTAATGCTCCCCTTGTCAACTATTATGAGCACGGTACATTTCTGACTTTGAATCATGCACATACTGCTTTGTTCGGTGCGTTTGGTTTATTGGGCATAGGATTAATTTATTTTTGTCTACGCTATGCTGCGGGTGAGGGTTTGCCTTGGGACGAGCGATTAGGAATCTGGGCATTTTGGCTATATAACATAGGTCTCTTATTATGGATCGTTTTAAATTTCTTTCCTATTGGTTGGGCGCAATTAGTGGATGTTTATGAACACGGTTTAGCACACGCGAGAAGTCTTGAATTTTATAATACAACGTTATTATGGCAATGGTTACGGCTTCCTGGCGATGTGATTTTTGCGTTAGGTGCGCTCCTTATGGCCTGTGACTTCTTTAAAAAGCTTAAGCCGTTTTTCCCTCGGTTAGCACAATTAAATCTGGAGCAAAAAATTCAATGGAGTTAGATGAAATGCTAATCTCCAAAATCAAAAGGTCTATTTAGGCTCTATTACCATTCTCTCATTGCCTCTCCTTGTAATGGTTGATTTTTTGGCAGGATGCGTTGGATTGGACTAAACTTATTGAAGCGGGTTATTTTAGCTGGAGATAAGTAACATGCAACATGAACGATTTATTCAACAATTAGTATCTCAGTTTAAAGAAAAACTTAATGGCTTATCGTCTGAGCAATTAGCGAATTTAAATTTAGAAATCGCGCTCATACCCACAGTAGGTAATGAAGCGGGTGGTGCAGCAGGCGAGCGTAAGCGAAAACCCTCTTCGCCTCCATTACCTCAAACTGGCCCTCAGCCAGGTCGTACGCTACCCGAGTTAAAAAAAGGAAATTAATGACCGTGGTCTGAGGTGCATGGCTTAATCATTCAATAAATGGAGCGGATGTAATTGATGGAGGTATTTTATGGAGCGTCAACAACTTATTCAAACGTTGGTGTCTCAGTTTGAGGAACAAATTAGAAAATTATCCGAACACAAGCTAAAAGAGCTTGGATCTGGCAAATTGGAGATAAGTTTAACGCCAGTAGTCGGAAGGGAAGCAGGTGGGGTTATTGGCCCAGTCAAAAGTCCTATTCCTTCTGGACCTGCTACCGCTCCGGCAGCTTCTAGGGCTAAAAAATTAGATGCGGCAAAGAAATATTAACCCTAATTTTTTAGTTTAAAGTGTAAATAACACGGTTAACCCTGTTCAGTATAAATTGTGGAGGTATTTTGTGGAACGTAAGCAACTTATTCAAACTTTAGTGTCTCAGTTTGAAGCGCAAATTAGGAATTTACCTGAACAGAAATTAAAGGACTTAGAGTCAGGTAAATTAGAGATAAGTTTAACACAAGCGGTCGAGAAAGAATCCGGAGGTAGAGCTCAAGTCCGCCATGAAAAAAGAAGAGAGCTTTTATAAATACTTAAGAAAATCAGCATGGAAGCTGATTTTTACTAAAACCCTGCTATTGCAGCTTTTTGTTAGAGCGATAAATGCAACTCGCTGAGGCTTGCGCTGTTGGCATGATTGTCATTTCTGCAATATCAACGTGAAGAGGGCGAGTTGCACAATAATGAACAGCGTCTGCGATATCTTCAGCATAGAGAGGATTAAAATCTTCGTAAAAAGCTTTTGCTTTCTCTTTGTCATTCCAGCGTACCTCACTAAATTCCGTTTCTACCGCTCCCGGCGCTATCTCAGTTACACGGATAGGGGTGCCTAATAAATCCATACGCATTGATTTTGTCAGGGCTCTAACCGCATGTTTGGAGGCACAATAGACATTGCCATTCGGATAGCATTCTTGCCCAGCGATTGAGCCAATATTTATAACATGCCCTTCTTCACGAGCAAGCATACCCGGCAATACTGAGCGAGTGACATACAATAATCCTTTCACATTGGTATCAATCATCGTTTCCCAATTGCTAATGGATCCTTGTTGTATTGGATCCGTCGATAATGCAAGCCCGGCATTGTTAATTAATACACTGATTTTTTGCCACTCTGGAGGCAAAGAATTTAAGGCGGATTCAACTTTTGTCTTATCTCTCACATCCAGTACAATGGGTATGCAGCGTATGCCATGCATGGCTTGCAAATCATTGGTAAGATGTTCTATGCGCTCTTGCCGACGTGCGCAAAGAATAAGATGCGCTCCACTTTTTGCGAAAAGACGGGCACACGCTTGCCCAATGCCGCTCGAGGCACCGGTTATTAATACGATCTTATTTTGTAAATTCACCATATGTTTCTCCAAATAATTCTTTGTTAGGGAGATAAAATACGTCGATGCCATTGTTCATCTTGCCCATAATATTCAACCACATCCGATAATTCGTCAAAACGTAGTGAATAAAATATAAATTGAGTAGGTTTTATTCGAAACCCACAATAGAGCGGACTTAAGGGCAACTGTTTATTCGAATATTCTCTTTCGATAGCTTTCTTTTTGTCCTCTATCACATGTTTAGTCGCAATAGGCTGCATTGAGGTTGGCGCATAGGCAGTGAATCTTAACTGGGCTAGCTGTGGATTAGTATTCCAGTAATGTTCTATTTCTGCTGGCAACAAAGGCAAAGCGGTGCCGTTAAGGATAACTTCTCTTTGTTTAAGTTCAAACCAAAAAGTAAGTGATACTTGTGGATTACGAATAATATCGTTGACTTTTTGGGTTCCTTTTTGAGTAAAAAAAAGGAGTTCGCTTAACGTAATTTCCCGTATAGCAACCACACGACTGTGCGGCACACCGTTCAGAGTTGCTGTAGCCAAGACCGCGTGTTGAGGATTGGATGCTCCTGCCTCTTTTTCTTCTGTAATCCATTGTTTTAAAAGTGTGAAGGGCATGTTCTGATCCCTATTTTAAATTTTTAACAAACGCTTCGCTCAGCCATGTCAAAGTGTAGTCGAAAAGAGGGCATGCTGACAATTGTCGTTCTTATCGAGGTATGAATTAATGATAGAAACGGTTTACGTCATGCAGTATGGATATTAATTGCTTGCCATCGGGTTTACCATTCGTCAAGGCTTTCGCTTTTGCATCTTGAATTTCGAAATCTCCAGAAGGGAATAGATTGGTAATCGTTTCCGGAGTTAAATAGCTTATGTTGTAATTGCCGCTAACAATAAGTGGGTAGCGATTTTTGTTATCAAAAAAATTCATGCCATAGCTGTAATCAGAATAGGGAGTTTGGCAACCTAATGCATCTGACATAATTGTAGGCACAACATCATAATGAGTGGTGATAAAATCATAGTGTTGCTTTGTTTTACCGGGCCAATGCACAATAAACGGGACTTTGATTTGATATTTACTGAAATTGCTTGCATGCCCCCAATAGTTCTGCTTGTTGTCATTAAATTCTTCACCATGATCGCCAGTAATAATAATGATTGAATTATCCCATAAATTCGCTTTTTGGATGCTAGCCAATACTTGAGCCACTTGTTGATCAACAAAGTGGGCTGCATTTAAATAGCGGTTCACTAATGGTTGTGCATTGTAGTCGTTATTAAAAAGGTAGCGGCTACAAGAAGACAGCTCAGGTTGAAAAGGGCCTTGATAGTTCCTATTTTCGCAATATTCATGCGCTGAATCATAAAATACAAAAGAAAAGATAGGTTGATTAGGTTTATGGTTTTCTAAAAAAGAAAGAAATCGCTTGGTCGTTTCTTGATCCCTTTGGTAAGCCCACCCCTTGGGAGCAGGTAAGTGAGGTACTTGCTTAAAGATGGTTGAAGCAAAATCGGGTATCGTTAAGCTAGCACTAGCAAATACCCCGAATTGGTAATTTTTATCTATTAATTCATTAATCAAGACAGGACTCTTTTTTTGTTCAAATATGGCTGTCCAATAAGAGGCAGGTATTCCATAAAACAGTGAAAATACCCCAGGTTGAGTGGCATTACCACCACTCAGATGATTATGAAAATTAAGATTTTCCGAAGCAAAATGAAAAATATTGGGAGTCACTTTCTCATTCATGGCATCGAAACGCCAAGTATCAATTAAAATAACAAAGATATTAGGCGGGCGCGCATTCTTTTTGCATTGCAAGGGTTTAATGGGGTAGGTTAATTGATGATCAGGAAATTTTGATTGCGCAAAGTAGTGACTAAACACAAAATAATTCATGTCTTCTTTCGAGACATAAAACAGGTGACGCACAATATCGGTGTAATACGGAAAAATAGTACTTTGCCTAATCAAATATTTATTGCCTACCACTGTAGAACAAAAGGAAAGAACAATTAAGATAATAGATGCGCAAATAAACCGTATAATCCATTTTGAAAGGTTAATGACATTATTAAACCATAATAGCAACGCGATGAATCCCTCAGCCACGAGAATGGCAGAGACAAGCAGATAGAACACAACCCATTCATTTTTCGAAAAATAAAAGATTTGATCACTGTATTGACTGAAAAGCATTTTGAAGATTAAAGAATTTAAATGAAATCGATACAGCTTAAACACATACAGATCGATAATAAGGTACAAAATAAAGCAACTGACGAAAAGAATACTAAGTCCCATAGTCAGCCAATTTTGCGATGTTAATTTAGATAGCAGATAGGGAATAAGCAAAGCTAAAAGAGTTAAGAACGCAAAATAACTAATGTACGTGACTAAGAGGTAGAAACTGACAATGAAACGGGTAAAAGAAGTGGCCTCTTCAAATCCATTTGTTCCAAAATTATAAAGTTTTATCGCAAATGCATCGACAACATAGTTGTATGAAAGTGCATAAACGACAAGCAAATTAATAAAGAAAAAATGCAAAAGCCATTTATTTATTTTGGCTTGATTTACCTCAATCGTTGCCTTCATAGAAAAAATAAAGCAATGAAGCTAATAAAAAGAGCATATTTAATTATATAGTATAGATTTTTATTGTAGTTTTTCAGTTTCTTGCCCACTAACCGTATTTGATAGATATAGGTAAATAATTGATTGATAATCCCCACGCGTTCATTGGGTAAATTTTTGCTAGAAGCTGCTTTCATTACCGTTCGACTAAAGAAACGATTAAATCGGTTGGCCAGAGCATTGTTTAAAGGTCGCTGAACATCACAGAAAAGAATAATTCGATCTTGAGAAGTGTTATTCTCAGCATGATGTACGTAAGTTTCATCAAAAAGCACGTCTTGACCGTCTTGCCAGAAGTAAGGTTCACCATCGACATAAATACAACATTCCTTAGAGTTAGGCGTGATTAACCCTAAGTGATAACGAAGTGATCCAGCATACGGATCTCGATGTTTAAATAAAAAGCTATTTTTCGGAAGTAGGGTGAACATAGCCGCATTAATATTAGGAATTTGTTGAATGAGTTTGAGTGTTTTAGGACAAAGGGTTTGCGCAGAATCCATTGGTTCCTGGTACCATTTGAGGTAAAAGCGCTTCCATCCTCGGCGAAAAAAAGAGTTAAAGCCAATATCATCGTATTTATCTGACGCTGAAATGTAACCCTCTTTGTACAAAGACTCCGCTTCTTCACGGATTGTTTCCCAATTATCGCGTAGCAGTTTTAATTCGGGGAAATCTGCTAAATCAAGAAAAGGGGTTTTGGGAACTGAAGAAAAAAGATACATAATGGCATTAACAGGAGCCATCAAGCTTGAGTGATCCGTGAGTTGGCGCAAAAATTTTAGGCGAACTTTTCCTCGTAAATGGGTGTAAGCAATTGAAAAAAAATAACTTGAAAAAAATAATGTTTTAAAATTTAGAAGTGAGAGGTAAGTCATAAAAGTCCATTGAGTGGCAATCATTTAGTGGATAAAAGCTATAATCTCCAAATGAACTTGTCAATCAGAGAATTGATTTTAATTACAAAAATGAACGGGTTTTTCCGCTAATTTTTTATCTTTTTTGATGGAACTAAAATACAGCTCATTGGCTTTAGCACAAAATTGGGAAGGTTTAAGATCATATTCAATATTGAATACGGCTTTATTTACACGGACAAAAGGGGTGAGTAACTGGCATTCGTTGTAATAAAAACATTGTTCATTGATTGCAAAATCAAAATAAGGTTCGAGTTGTTCAATTTGGTCAAGATCATTCTTTAAGCCCACCGCAAGTCCGGCTTTATGAGCCAGGTTTGCCAATTTAGTGTTGTAATTAAGTTGATCTTCTGCAGTGAGAGGGAACCCTGTTTTATTGGTATAACCATCCACATTGTCAAAGTCAATGGCGTCAAATCCCTTGTTTTTACACATCGTGATTCGTGCTTCCATGATGGGGAGTAACTGTGAAATTTGACTAATATCCAACCATTTTTCCCCTTCCCAGCCATTGGATTTGCCTTTGAGGGCTTCAGGAAAATCCTTCGCATCTGGGCGCCAATCTTCCCAGGCTCCTGCATTAAGATAACAAATCGCTTTAGCATTTTTTGCATGAATTGTGGCAACGATTTTGGCTGAATTATCAAAGCCATCGATGTCATAAACATTCACAGGCACGGTAAATCGAGGGATTTCAGATAAGATCGCATTCCATTTAACTGCTGGGGTAATTTGAGTCGTGCAATCAAGGCAAAACTCAGGTGGCTCTAGACCATTGGTTTGTGCGAAAGAAGTAGAAACTAAAGTCAAAATAAAAATCGCTGTAAAAACTCCTTTTTTACTCACAATACTTCCTTTGGGGCTTAAAACGTTACTTTTTAGTTTAGCAATAAAAGGCATTCTTTTCTCTTTTCTCCAATGGGCAATTTACAAAATGGTTAATTTCCCTTTCGTAACTAAAACGTCTATGCTTATTAATTATCTTAGCGAGGATAAGGATAAGCCATGACTGATATTTTCATTTGTTCACCGACTCGTACGCCTATTGGGACTTTTAATGGCACGCTAAAAAACACTTCTGCGCCTCAATTGGGTGCTGCAGTAGTCAAGGAAACGCTTAGACGCGCCGAACTTTCACCAGAGGATGTGGAAGCCGTTGTAATGGGCCAAGTTGTTCAAGCGGGTGCGGGGATGAATCCAGCTCGGCAAGCCGCTATTCATGGTGGTGTACCTGTCAATGTCCCTGCTTACACAGTCAATCGAGTCTGTGGTTCAGGTGCACAAGCCATTGTTTCTGCCTATCTAGAGATAGTTAGTGGCAATATTCAGTGTGCTATTGCTGGGGGCATGGAAAATATGGATCTTTGTCCTTATCTTCTTACTTCAGCACGTTGGGGATACCGTATGGGCGATAACAAAATCGTTGATAGCATGCTCTTGGACGGGTTACACGATATATTTTCAGGAAACCATTCAGGTTGGCATACTGAAGATCTCGTCAAGAAGTATTCCATTTCTAGGGAAGAACAAGATGCATGGGCGCTGCGCTCACAGCAACGCTTTTCAAAAGCGCAAGCAGAAGGTAAATTTGACACTGAAATCACACCCATTGAAATCACAACGCGTAAAGGGATCGAATTATTTCAAAAAGACGAACATAATCGTCCTGATACCACTGCAGAAACACTTGCTCAACTAAAACCTGCATTCCGCAAAGAGGGTACCATTACAGCGGGTAATGCGCCAGGTTTAAACAGTGGCGCAGCAGCGATGGTTATTGCGAATGCTCCCTTTGTTTCAGCTCACAAGCTTAAACCCATGGCGCGTATCGTAGCTTATGGAGTCAGTGCGGTTGAGCCTGGTATGTTTGGTATTGGTCCCGTTTCCGCTGTTTTGCAGGCATTGGAACGAGCAAAATGGAAATTGGCTGATGTTGAGCGAGTGGAAATAAATGAAGCTTTCGCAGCCATTGCTATCGCAGTGACTCGTGAACTTGGGCTTAACGAAAACATCGTCAATGTCGAAGGCGGGGCAATTGCTCATGGGCACCCAATCGGGGCAACAGGTGCTATTTTAACCACTCGGTTGTTGTATTCAATGAAACACGATGGATTAAACCGCGGTATTGTTACTTTGTGTATTGGTGGTGGACAGGGTATTGCGCTGGCATTAGAACGCTGTGACTAGTATTGTGCCCCACACTAAATCAGTAACGGATTTTTATATTGCTGCAGATAACGTCTGGCGAGTTGATAGGAAGCATAATCAGTAATGTGGGCTATGTCTCGAAAGACGGGGACGCCATTGATATCGGCTTTACAGCGTCCCTGCGAACATTGCACTTTTCTTGGATCAATAAGGATTAATTGAGAGTATTTCTTTTGCATTGTTAAGAATAAATCATCGAGCCAAGGATCTACTTCGCTTTGTAGACTAAACTCGCATTGCTCGGGGTGGTATTTTTTCCTTTGCTTAATATGCTTAAAAAAGCAATCGCGCAAATTGGAAGTTGATGACGCAGTCGCTTTAATAATGACAGGCACAGATCCCGAATCAGTAATTAAGCGTAGCGCTTTATCTAATGCAGTTTTGATCCGCTTTTTGGATAGTGCTATAGAGCGCTCATCGTGGAGCTGATTAATGACGTTAGTTCCTAAATAGCCGCCCCATGATTGCCCAATAATGACAAAATCATAATGATTCGCTTTAATCATCTCATAATAGCGTTTAGTCTCCTGATAGCATTCCTGATAAACAGTGTTTTTATGGGTTGACCAGTCGTAAAGATAAATTCCAGGAAGAGCAAGGCAACCGGGTGTTGCTTGCGCAAGAACAGAGAGATTTGCTTCTTTAGCCAATGTCTCAACAAAGCGCCAGGAATGATTGGAGAAAGAATCGCCAATCATTAGGCTTGTTTTACTGTCAGGATTATTTGCGCCAAAAGTACATCGATTGTTGATGTCAACACCGTTTCTACCCATGCATTTTTCTCTTTGAGCCACATCATACCGCTTTAATTGCTCAAAAACGGCCACCACGTCGTTGCTGAACCGGTGTGGAAGGCCTGCATTGTTTTTAATGATATGCCCGCTTAGATGCATTAAACCAATAGGTAAAAGCAATAAAAGAATGAGGGTATAACCCAATTTCAGATGATTGAATTTGCGTGTTGGTTTTTCAATAAATCGCCAAGAAAGATAAGCCAAAATGAAGCTGGCACAAAGTGCTAAGGAGAGGATTAAATGGGTACTTTCGATGTTGAGGTAATGAATAAAGGCAAAGACAGGCCAATGCCAAATGTAGAGTGAATATGAAATTAAGCCGATAAAAACCAGCGGTTTGGTGGCCAGGCATCGAGCCACAAGGGAGTAAGGATGACTTCCTGTTGCAATCAAGATACCCGCAGCAACACAAAGAAGCAGGGCATACCCATTGGGGAAACCAAAACTGATATCAGTGCGTGTTGCGACATAAAATAAGGTGAGTAAGGCAAACAAGCTTAGTGAATTTACCACAATTTTGTTTAAAGCAACGGTTCGGGGCGATAAGGCCACACAAGAGCCTATTAGGAACTCAAAAATACGACTTAAGAACTGGTAGTAAGTTTTGTCAGCATGATGGGTCGAGGAATAAAAAGCCAAGGCGAAAAAGAGAAGCGTAAGCCCATAAATTAGTTTGCTTAAGTGTCGCTTCGCAACGACCTGATTCAATAAGTAAATGGCCACGGGTAAGATGAAGTAACATTGCCATTCAATCGATAATGACCAAGTATGCAACAAAGGCAATTGATTGCTGTCGGCAGCAAAATAGCCGGTGGTGACACGGGAAAAATAACTGTTAGAAGTAAAAATGGAGGTTTTGCGAGCACTTTTGGCGTATTGCACTAAATCATCAGGCAAATAGAAGACCAAGGCAAAAAGGGTGACCACCACTAAGAGACAAATGAAGACGGGTTGTAGACGCCACAATCGTCGGCTGTAAAATTCAGCGAATGAAAAATGATTATTCTGAATGGATTCATGAATAAGAGTGGTAATCAAAAAACCAGAAATGACAAAAAATAAGTCAACGCCAACGAAACCCGAGGGAAAGAGCGCGAGACCGCTGTGAAAAAACAAAACAAATAGAATTGCAATTGCTCTTAAGCCATCAATATCTGGACGATATTTCATCCTCAGCTTGCCTTCTCATGTAAATGCGCCCTTTATACCATAATTTCTTTTGAGCTTGAAGAAATAGACTTGTCTGCACTCAGTGTTCATCGCGAAGGGTTATTTTAGATCTAAATCTAGATTCCATCGTTTACCATCGATTGTATACACCTGCAATAAGTAACTACCTGTATTGAGACGAGTAAACTGCTGTCCGGGAAGCAAAACTTCGGCTTCTGCGCTTTCGGGGGCAACTAAACCATATATCCCTGTGTCAATCTTATTGTAGTGGTAATGATTGAGAAGGGCGGCCTTTGGCAAGGCGCGTAATGTTGAGGCTGTCCAGGTTTCAACAATCTTGTTGGTTGAATCCAATAGCTCAATTCGCACAATATAAGCAGGTACGGTACTTGGACCCGCATCCACATTCAATTTAAAACGTACTGAACCATTGGCATCCAATTGTCCATTGCTTAAGCTTAAGTGAAAAACATCGGCACTCACGGGTCCTGCATGGTATCGGGAAAAAACTGCACCGCGGTAAAAGTCGTAGGTTCCCACTGTAAAAATCACGGTAAAGATAAAAAACACAATGGCTGTGCGTCTCAATGAGGTAAAAGCCCATGGACCACTGTTTAACAGTAAAAACCAGCGCTTTTGCAATAAATGAGGACGACGTTTTATGAACCAGGCATCCAATGAATAAACAGAGCTCCCGGCTAAAATTAGCGCTAGGCCCATCGATAAATTGGAAACCGCCATTGTCCACTCATCAAGACAAGTACTCCCTTGCCAGCCAAATAAGAGCATGAGAATGATACTAATTACTGCCGTGACCATAGCAGCAGCACGCGTGCAAAAACCCAAAATAAGTCCTACACCACTGAGCAGCTCCAAAAGGCTGAAGCCAATGATGGCAACGTAAAGTAAGATAAAGTGGTGTAATAAAAAGCTGACTACCGAGCTTAAATCGAATAGGGCGCCTGGCATCGCGCTTTGAATTTTATTCGCCATCCATTGAGGGGCATAAGGATTGAGTTTTTGCGGATCATAAATGAATCGTCGCGATCCGCCACCCCAAAAAATCCAGCCTTGGACAAATCGAATACAGAGAATTACCCATCCAATCAGTTGCCCATTTAATTGATCTTGTTCGCGCATCCGTTTTCCTTAAGGTCTAAATGGGTTATCCAAACCCCTTAATCACTCTTTCAATGAGTATTCATGAGCAGTTTCTCAGTAATTTGCGCTCTTACCATTATTAATATACTTTTATGAGTAGGAAACTCATGATTAATGGACTAAAAATGAATCAAAAATTAGTTGTTGTTACTACTTTATTAATAATTATGGCGACGCTTTATTTATTATTTCCAGCAACAGCAAGTGCAACGCCAATGCTCTAAATCTTAAAATTACCATAACGGTTAAGCCCGTGAAATAAAAATCATGCGTTGATGGCTATAATTAAAGGATAACTGCTCAAATGAAGGATTAATTATGAGAGCCATCTGGAAAGGCGATATCTCTTTTGGCTTAGTTACTATTCCTATCCAAATTGTACCTGTTGAAGAAAGAAATGAGCTGAAATTTCATTTATTGGATTCTCGTGATAATGCTCGTATTCGTTATAAACGGGTGAACAGTGAAACGGACAAAGAAGTTCCCTGGGAAAATATTGTTAAAGGGTATGAATACGATAAAGGGGCTTATATTGTTGTGGATGAGCAAGCTTTTGAAGAAGCGAGTCCTGACTTATATAAATCCATTGATATTGAAGAGTTTGTTGACTTAAACGACGTCGACAATCTGTATTTCGAGAAGCCCTACTATGTTCTTCCCGATTCAAAAAATCAAAAAGCCTATGTTCTTTTAAGAGAGGCCTTAAAAAAAACTCAAAAAGTAGGGGTGGCAAAGGCCATTATTCGCACGAAAGAATATTTAAGTTTGGTGATGGCTCATGATCAAGCTTTAGTCCTTTATCTCATCCATTTTGATGAGGAGATACGTAAGGAGGATGAATTAAAGCTACCTAGTGAATCATTGAAAACGTATAAGGTGACTGATCGTGAAATGAAAATGGCAGTTAATCTCATTAATGATTTAAGCGCTAAATGGGATCCGCAGAAATACCATGATGAATACCGCGAAGCAATGAGCAAATGGCTCGATAAAAAAGCAGCACAAGTGGAAAAAGAAGCGGGTAAAAAAGTCACTGCTAGACGCCGTACACCGGATGATGTGGTTGATTTTATTACTTTACTTAAAAAAAGCATGGGTAAAAAAAGTAAGAAGGGTGCGGAGAAAAGCAATAAAAAACAGGTTAAGAAATAAGGTGTCTTAATCACTAGATGTAGTAGCACTCAGAGGCACGACTTTTGAGGCTACTGTAGCGTTAATTTTTTCTTGCTATCAATCAAATAAATAAGGTCGTAGATGGGCAATGGTTTTGAAAAATAAAATCCCTGCATTTCATCACATCCTTCGTCCATTAAAAATCGTAATTGATCAGCATTTTCGACCCCTTCAGCAGTGACTTTTATCTCTAAGCTGCGACATAATGCAATGATTGCTTTAACAATGCCTGCATTTTCGCAATCGGCAGGTAAACCATCAATAAATGATTTATCGATTTTTATTCGATTAGGTTTGAACTGCTTTAAATATTGAAATGAACTATAGCCCGTACCAAAATCATCAATCGCGATGGATAGGCCCAGTTTTCGAAGTGATCCCAAAACCTTGCTCGAGCGAACAGGATCACTCATCAATTGGGACTCAGTGACTTCAATTTCGAGTAGATTAGGTTGCAATGACAATTTTTCTAAAATGAGTGTAATGACTTTCACAATATCATATTGAATTTGGAACTGACGAGCAGAAAAATTAATCGAAACGGGGATATTTAAATGCTCAAAGGGAAAATGGCGGCAAACTTCCAGCAAAACCCATTTACCAATATAAACAATCAAATCCGATTGCTCTGCTACGGGAATAAACGCATTGGGTAATAGCAATCCTTCTTTAGGGCTTTGCCATCTCAGCAAGGCTTCAACCCCGATAATTTGTCCTGATTTTAAATCCACTCTAGGCTGATAGTATAATCTGAAGTCATTTTCAACGAGCCCGCGGCGTAAATTATCTTCAACCTCTATGGTTTTTGTCGCCGTTTTCTGTAATATTTCTGAAAAATATTGCACACAATTCCCCCCCCTGGATTTAGCATGATTGAGTGCAATACTAGTATTTTTTAATAGCGACAGAACCTCTTTCCCGTCGTAAGGATAAATACCTACCCCTACACTCATCGTTAATAAAATATTTTTACCCTTAATCATCAAAGGAGTTTTTACAATCGATTTTATTCGCTCAATCAATGGTGGAATTTCTTCAACTCGTTTCATATCCTTTAGGACAAATACAAATTGATCCCCACCTAGATTGGCAATCGACGCGCATGTTTCAAATAGGCACTCACTAAACTTAGAAGCCATATGCTTGATTACAGTATCTCCGACATCAAGTCCCATGAATTCATTGATTTTTTTAAACCGATCAAAATCCATCATAATAAGCGCTATTAATTTATTATTCTTATTGATTTCAGTTTTTAGAAATTCTTCTAAAGCTAAGCGATTGATTAATCCCGTTAAATTATCATGATGGGTAATATAAAGTATTTGATCTTTATTGCATTTGTTCTGAATAATATCGGCTAATATTGCGGATATCTTTTCCGCAATGCTAATTTGTCTATGTGTAAGCTTTTTTACATGTTTGGAAAAATAAATCAGTACACCAAGTATTTTACCCTGGTGGGTTATGGGTAAGCCAAAGACGGTTTTTAATCCAGCTTTTTGGGCGGAAACGCCACGAATATATTGTTTATGTTTGCTATAGTCAGTCACGAGTGTTGGTAAATTATTCCGTATTACCTCACCTTGAAAGCCCTCGTTGAGATTAATTTTTAATTGGTACGATTTTTCATAAAATTCTTTGATCTCATCGTGAAGGTTATGCCAAATTTTTATGCAATATAATGAATCTGTTGATTGCTCAATTAGCCAAACTTCGCCTTCATCCCATTCGAATGATAAGCAACTAATTCTCAATATTGCTTCAATAGCAACTTCTATACTTTTTTCTGTGTGCGCCACATTCATGATTTGATCATAGAGTAACATTTCCTTTTTGGCAGTAAAAAGTTCAGAGGTATCATGTATAAAGCCCATAATATAGATAGGATTACCTTGACTGTCATATATCAGGGTGGCTCTATTAGTCACATATAGATAGGTTTTGTCATTTTTTTTGATTCTGTACTCAAGCAATATTTCACTTTCTCTGTTTTTAGCCATATTTTGAAGTGCGCGAAATACGGTTGATCGGTCTTTTTCATGAATCGATTGAAACCATAAATCAGGATTTTGATAAAGTTCTTTACTTGAAAACTTCATCAATTTCCTAGCCGCTGGATTAATATAGATAATTTTTTTTAGATCAATGGATATTTGATAGATGGGAGTACTTATCTTCTCAAGATATTGAGGTTGCTCCTTTAGTAATTTCTCATATTCTTTAATTTTAGCAACTAACTCATCTCGCTGTGCAGCAATCTTATCTAATTGAGAGGCGATGGTCGCTTCTTTTGTCAATTTCATTTTGAACAATCCCTTAATTCAAATGATATCAGCGAGATCTATATTATTTAACCTTAGCATATATTCAGTTTCTGTGTATCAAAACCGCCTATAAGCTTAGATTGCCAGGAGATTATTTATATAGGTATACTGCATTCTCTAATGAACTTTCCTTATGGGACCTGTACTTAAATCATTAAAAATAATGATTAATTCATTTGTATAAGAATGCGCTTTTACCAGTAAAAGGCTGTTTAAAGTATTTGAATATCTAGGTCACCACTAACTCTTTGAAAATCCATGAAAAGGTAAAAGGCATGTTGGATTTTAAAAAAAAAGTAATTACTGCTGAGGCCAGAATCAGGCAATATATTCGAGAAACTCCTTTGGATTATTCGGTTGCATTAAGTCATGAAACGAAGAGCAATGTGTTTTTTAAATGTGAACACCTTCAGCTTACGGGTTCTTTTAAGGTTAGAGGGGCTATCAATAAGCTATTAAGCTTGACTTCTTCTGAAAGAAAGCGAGGCGTTGTCACAGCTTCTTCTGGTAATCATGGTGCAGCGGTTGCTTTTGGTTTAGATAAACTAACTTTGAAAGGAATGATTTTTGTTCCTGAAAATGCCTCGTCAGCCAAAGTCCAAAATATTCGTAATTATACGAATAATCTTCGATTCTACGGAAGAGATTGTATAGAAACTGAATTGTATGCATTGGAATACGCAAATCAACATGAAAGGGTTTATATCTCCCCTTATAATGATCTTCAAGTGATCAGCGGCCAAGGAACAATTGGTTTAGAGCTTTCCAGGCAACTTGAGGAAATTGATACTGTTTTTGTCCCTATCGGTGGTGGGGGTTTAATTGCAGGGATTGCTTGCTATTTAAAATCAACTCATCCAAACATCAACATTATTGGCTGTTTACCCGAAAATTCTCCGGTTATGTCAGCGTCGATTAAAGCAGGTTATGTGGTAGAAATGGAGACCTTACCCACTTTATCCGATGCCACGGCGGGGGGAATAGAACCTAACTCCATTACCTTTGATCTATGCAATCAATTTGTTGATGATTATGTCTTAGTTTCCGAAGAGGAAATTAAAAATGCCATCATTCATTTAATGCAAACACAGCATTTTTTGGTTGAGGGTGCAGCCGGAGTTGCTTTAGGCGCTTTTTTAAAAGCTGCAAAATCAAGTGAGTCTCAAAAATTTCAAGGGAAAAACCATGTGGTTGTTTTAAGCGGGGCTAATATGAGTCTTGAAACATTAAAATCAATTCTCGCTCTGAATGGAAGATAATAAATGCAGGTTCACTTGCTTTTTTTTACATCTCTTAATAATTCCTTAACATTTGGTTTGTAAAATAACGTCGACTCAATAAATAATTTATCTTGTGTCGCACAGAAGACCGAGATAGTGGAGGGCTGGTAACTTAAGAAAATTCTGAATCAATAAGCAAGCTATTGTTGAATTAGATATTTTTTAAGTTAATCAGTTTCCATCGAGTCTTAGGACATTTTTCCTCTCTATAAGTTCCCTAAGTTTTAAACTGATTCACGAATATCCCCAACAGCCAATTGCCCCTATTAAAAGAATTGAAGGGCGTCGTCTTGCTTATTCCTTACTTAGGTGCCTTCAATCCCCATTGAAAGCAAGCTTAACTTTTTAAAAGCAGGTGACTTATGAGTTCCAATGGAAAGACGATAGACAATGTGCAAGTACAACTTGAGGCAATAAGGCAAGCAAGACATAAACGCTATGTCGGAGAACAAACCGCAGAAACGGCAAAACAATTATTAAGCTTCCTTGAGGGAATTAATGAAACCTTAATCCAGTACAGTTTTCCTTCGGATAGGAAAATTGATTTATTTGCCTCACAGCAATGCCATGACCAATACATTTGCGCATTAATTGACATGAGCTCAAAACTGAAAGCCTTTACAGCAAGCTATGAGGAATTAAAGGGTTATGAGATGCAATGTGTGATTTCCGCAATCGCCTCAACTCATGAAAGCGATGACACGATGGAATTAAAAAGAACACTCGTTTCGCTTGCACAACGAATCACGCTCTTAGGACAAGAAGTTGAGCTATTGCTCTCAGAGCAAGTCAATGCTCGGGACAACGAGAGAAGAGCGCTGGATGAAAGCATTATCTCTAAAACCAACTCCGTTAAAGAGAATATCAACTACCTGTTTTCCATGATTAAAAGGGCGGAAGTAGAAGCCGATACGCAGGATTTTATTTCCACAGTGACAGAGTCAGTGGCTCAAGAAGAGAC
>NZ_FUXJ01000023.1 GCF_900167045.1 Legionella maceachernii
ATCGGTGATTGTGTAGCCATGACCTTTCCTCCGTGGAGATTAACAACTTTTTTAACAATAGCTAATCCTAACCCAATATGTTTATCTCCAATTCCTGCGTCTTCAGCAATTGTATATTCAGAAAAAATGTCATCCGCACCATCATCCGGCAAGCCTGGGCCATCATCGTCTACGTGAAGTAAAATATGACTATTATCCAGCGAAATGGTTAAAGAAATAGTGTGCTCTGCAAATTTCATGGCATTTGTAATCAAATTGGTAACAGCATGTTTTAAAATATTTTCATCTATGTATGCTTTCAAAGAATTTAACTCATTAGAATGAAATGTAATTTCAAATGTTGAGGAAGAATAAGACTCTAATAACTTTCTTAACCATACTATTATATCGGTCTCAGACTGTTTTAATTTCAATTCGTTTGAATGCATTTTTGAGTAAATCAAAAAAGTGCTGACGAGCCGATTCATATCTGCAATATCTTCTTGTATGCTGTTTATCTGTTTATTGAGCAATGCATCTTCAGCGTTTTTCCTTTTGATACTATCCGTCGCCATTTGTATGGTTGACAAAGGGGTCCTAATTTCATGCGCGACAAACCGGCACAATTGTTTATGTGATTCAATCAGTTCTTTTAATTGCTCACCCATTTGGATGATATTTCTATACAGCCCATACAAAACAGAGGTAGTACCTATTTTCCGATGAAAATCAAAGTTCCCTTGACTGAAATTTTTAGTTATCTGATACACCTTTTTCATATTTCTAACAAAAAGCAATGAAAATAAGGCAATAAGACAAAGGGATATAAAAAAGAAAGTTCCTATAAAATAGTACATAACATCACTGATTCTTGCCATAACTGGCAGATAGCTTAGTGGGCCAATTTTGAGTATTCCACCACTAAAACTATAATAGAGAATAACAATTTGTGACGAGTTTTTATTTGTTTCAAATACTAGACGCTTTGTTGATAAAGAATTAATTATATTACCTGGTAAGTATTTACTTTTAGTTTTATAAACATGGAGAGGGAAACCATATATTTTTTCTAAATGTAATAGTTCATTACTCCAGGTATTTTTTGATTTTGATAATAAATGTTGAACGATTTGTTTTAAAACAGGATTCATATAATTAAAAATAATTTCGCCAGGATCTGAAAAATTGTAAGCTAATGCATATGGGGTATTACCAATTTTTTTATACGCAGTATGTTCTACAATTACCTCGTTTAGAAATTGATAGGTTGTACCTGATAAAAAAATGATTTCACCATTATTTAATTGATTATTCTGCACCAGAGTGAGTTTTAGACTGTCGATTGCTATAAGATGAATAACATTATCTGTTTTCTTCTTTATTATCGCATCCCAGTTTGATTTCGGGTTATTAATTAACTCTTTTTCTAAACTAATTAAAAGCCCTTGCGAGGTCGTTTTTCCAGCATTAACAACTATCTTTGTCTCAACTGACTTTAAATATTTAAAAAATGCCAAAACAAGAATTAAAAAAATCACAAAGAACGCAGTCAAAATTTTAATATAAATATTAAATTTCATTACTAGGCACTCTAAATAAAAATAATAGATACCTTTTCACAAGAAAGTACTCTGGATTATCTTTGATAATTTCAATATCTAATTCTGGCATAATTATCCTACGTTTTGTCTAT
The DNA here is from genome assembly GCF_900167045.1 of Legionella maceachernii. Classification (GTDB taxonomy): domain Bacteria; phylum Pseudomonadota; class Gammaproteobacteria; order Legionellales; family Legionellaceae; genus Tatlockia; species Tatlockia maceachernii. The sequence continues at coordinate 1,673 of NZ_FUXJ01000023.1, forward strand.
CTTTATAACTCTTGTAATTAGCCTATTTAAGGCATCCAAATTATCGATATTCGTTATGGCCTCATCAAATAATGATAAAGTCTCTGGATCGTGTGTTTCTAAATACTTGAATGCTTTTTTTGGACCTTGATAACGCAATTCTTTGAATACAAAATAATCCTCTAGAATTGTGAAGATTGACCATTTTCTAATGATATTTTCTTTTGTGTCATTCCCTTACCTTCTTATTTTGTAACCATAATACCAACGGCTTCCTGTGGTGGAACTGGTTTGAACCGTATGATCTACTCCTGCTGGAATCAATACTTCTTCTCCAATAGCAGGTTTTAACGTTTTATTGTCCACGGTTAAAATAACTTCACCTTCAAGCAACATGAATAACTCATCCGTTTCATGCCTAAAATCCTTCCAAATTTGACCTGGGGGATCTTCCCAAAGCTCAAAACTAAAGCCACGAGAGCGCCAATTGTTCTCAATTATTGTTGTATCCAGCATTTTAGGCTCATTATTTAAAATCATTCTTTAAATTTTACACCACTGAAGAGCATCAACACCACAACCAATGACTTCAATGATCTTGTGTCGAGACTTAAGGCCTCTCTTTATTTTAATTTGACTTTTAGGGACTTTGAATAAGACAGACAGGTATCGCACTAATTCCATGTTGGCTTTATCTTCAATAGAAGGTGCCGCGATTTTTATCTTTAGTTCCTCTCCAACAGCACCTACTACTTGATTGCATTTGGCACCGGGTTGAATAAGCAAACTAAGAATTAATCCATTATCCTTTTGTTTATACCACGGATATAGGTAAATCATCTTGCTGTTCCATTATTTTATCCTGCTTTTACTATTCTATTGAGACTCGCTTTTTTATGTATAATATTCTCTTGGTAACTATTTAAAGGGAAGTTTTTTATGTTAAGTAAGACTTATATTTTTCTCGTCATTTTTTATGCATTTTAACTTCCAAAAATGAATAATCTACTACCACTTTTCAAATGGGGAACCGATTACCTGGTTTCTAATGGCTACTCAATAGAGCACTCACCAGAAATTGTATTGTCAACACCGTGGTCTCATGTGATCCGATTTGCAACATCAACAGAGAATTTTTATTTAAAACAAACACCACCCTCTCTTTTTCTATCTAATGAGCCCAAAATCATTCGAGTATTGTCATCCCAATTCCATGCCAATGTGCCCGATATAATTGAAATTAATGAGGATTTACATTGTTTTCTAATGAAGGATGCGGGTATTTCTTTGCGTCAAACGCTTAAAACCAACTTCAAGCCAGAGCTATTATGCCAAGCAATAAAGCAATATGCCACAATCCAACTCAGCGCAGAAGAATGTATCGCGACATTTCTCAAACTAGGCGTACCTGATTGGCGATTAAATCAATTACCCTTTCTTTATGATCACATGTTAAAGCAAACTGCTTTTTTAAAAGCAGAGGGTCTAACGGATAAAGAATTGCAAACATTACACAGTCTAAGTCCGAAATTTTCAGCGCAGTGCGAATTATTAGCAAGCTTTAGGATTCCTGAAACCATAGGTTATCACGATTTTCATGATAAGAATGTTCTTCTTGACCCAATTACTAAAAGAATGACGTTTGTTGATTGGGGAGAGACCGCGATCATTCATCCATTTTTTTCGTTACATACCTGTCTAGAACAATCGATTACTCACTATGGAGTAACAGAAGGTGATTCAACATACCAGAAACTTCAAGATGCTTGCCTCGAAAAATGGTTAGGATTAGCGACAAAGGAACGGTTATTAAGTGCATTCCTTTTAGCGAAACAAATCCGGCTATTTTGGAATATACTCGCGTCTAATCAGTTTATACTAAGTGTGGATCGACAGGCCTACCAGGCCTACTATCCCAATCAGCATAGCCCGATCGCAGGTGGCTTTAAAGCGTTTCTTGAGGGCATGCATTAAACCCAAGGTTCGTTGCTATTAGAATAATCATAATAAGCAAATTATTAGTTCTATAAGTATTCATGATACACTACTGACATGATTTGGCAGCAGTATTTATTACAATAATGTCTCGAACTGAACGTTTATTTGATTTAATTCAATTACTACGACGTCATCGATTACCCGTGAGTGGCAAAAATCTTTCAGAAGAATTAGGCGTGAGCCTACGGACTCTTTACCGAGATATAATAACCTTACAATCCTTAGGCGCGCCAATTGAAGGCGAGCCCGGTGTTGGTTATGTGCTTAAATCTGGTTTTATGTTGCCTCCTTTGATGTTTTCAGATGATGAAATTGAGGCAATGGTGCTAGGGTCACGTTGGGTTGCACAACGAGCGGATACTCAACTTAAAATCGCAGCTCAAAATGTGCTTGCAAAAATTTCAGCAGTCCTTCCTACTGAATTAAAACACCAACTAGAAACTTCAGGACTCTTAGTTCCCCCAGGAAAATGTGCCGAAAGTAAGGATAGTGATCTTATTCTCATTCGCAAAGCGATACGTTTAGAGCGAAAAATCGAATTAGAATATCAAGATCTCCAAAACAATCATTCGACACGAATACTCTGGCCTATTGCGCTCGGCTTTTTTGATGAAGCGCATCTCATGGTGGGTTGGTGTGAACTTAGGCAGGACTTCCGCCACTTCAGAACCGATAGAATTCTTCAATTATCCATTAAAGAACAAAAATATTCCGAACGCCGACAATCCCTTTTAAAGAAGTGGCGCACCCTACATAATATTCCCCAATCCTATTGAATAATGCTGACAAAAACTGTCATGAGTCTGTTTTATATTCCCCAATGAATTTAACGAAATAAAAAACAGGAGAAATCATGACATTCGACCCCAATTTAGTTCTATTTTATGTGAGCAATATAGAAAACAGTACACGTTTTTACTCAGAATTACTCAATGCCCAGCCTATCCACATTGAGCCTGATTACGCCATGTTTCTATTAAAATCCGGTTTACGATTAGGATTATGGTCTCAAAATTCTGCGTTACCTGCACCAACTGCATTGGGTGGCGGTAGCGAACTCGCCATTTTGGTTCCCGATGAACAAGCCGTTGATGAACTTTTTAGAAATTATCAAACGAAGAACTTTAAAATGATACAAGAACCAACACCAATGGATTTTGGTTACACGTTTGTAACCTGCGACCCAGATGGTCATCGAATTCGCTTTTTTTCAAAGAACTGATCATGAACCAAAACTGGCTGGCTGTCGCCTGCGCGTCCCACGTACGGATTGGAGTGGAAGGAGGCTTTATGCAAGTTTGCCACGGTAAACTTGCGCCTCTAAAAAAAATACAAGCAGGTGATTGCATCATCTATTACTCACCAACTCTGCACTTTAAAGGCATTGAGAAATTGCAAGCATTTACAGCACTTGGAATCATTCTACCTGGCGACCCCTACCAGGTAGATATGGGCAATGGTTTTTTTCCATTTCGACGCAATGTACTTTGGGCCAATAAAGGATTTGATGTTCCCATACACGCGCTCATTGAATCACTTGAATTGACAAAAAATAACAAGAATTGGGGATACCCCTTTCGTTTTGGATTATTAAAAATCACTGAAGAGGACAAACGCATCATTGCGAATGCCATGCAGGCTTATATTAATTAAAACTTCTATTTGGAGAACCGTATGACTGTTATTATCCCCCAATTGACTCAGATTCAAGAATTTACAGTAACTGGAATGAGTGTAAGAACAAAAAATGAAGAGGAGTTTAATCCTCAAACGGCAAGACTGCCTCAACTATGGGAACAATTCTTTGATTCAAACATCAGAGCACAACAAGAAAAGCCGGTTTATGGCGTATACCACCATTATGAGTCCGACTCATCAGGGTACTATACAGTCACCGCGGGAATAGAAATTGTGAATGAATCTAAAGCTACGAACTTAGATAGAGTCGCTATAAAAGCGGGCAACTATCTGGTTTTTGAAGCAATCGGTCCTAATCCCTCAGCAATCATTAATGCCTGGCAAACTATTTGGAGCTATTTTAATAAAAAATCAATATACGAAAGAACCTACCTCACTGATTTTGAGCTCTATAAAAAACCTCATGAAAGTGCAGTATACATAGGCATAAAATAACCAACATAAGACATTAACTATGACAACAACTCTAAATAAAACCGAAATGATGGAGTCACTCAAAACACTTAGAAGCGAGCTCGAGTTACTCAAAAAACCTGATTCGCAGCCAAAAACAATCTATTATAAAACGGGACCAGGAGATTATGCAGAGCATGACCAATTTATGGGTGTAAGCGTCCCTGATTTAAGAAAAGTCGCCAAACGTTATCAATTACTGCCCTTTTCTTTGTTACAAGAATTGTTGTATTCGCCCATTAATGAAGAACGCTTATTAGCACTATTAATTTTAGTAATCCATTATCAAAAAGGAGATACAGGTCTAAAACAAACGATTTTTCAATTTTATTTAACTCATATGAATCAGATTAATAACTGGAATTTGGTTGATGCTTCAGCCCATTGGATTGTTGGGGCGCATTTATTAGATAAGGACAAAGCACTCCTTTTCACCCTTACAGAAAGCACTAACCTTTGGGAAAAACGTATCGCCATAGTCGCTACTTGGTATTTTATTCGAAACAATCATTTTGACTGCACTCTTAAACTTGCAGAAAAACTGCTATGTGACAATCATGATTTAATTCATAAGGCAGTAGGCTGGATGTTAAGAGAGGCTGGGAAACGCAACCAATCCATCCTCATCGAATTCTTAAATCGCCATGCGTATCGGATGCCAAGAACTATGCTTCGTTACGCCATTGAGCGATTGATGCCAACAATGCGGAAAAATTATTTATCAGCTAAGAAGTAAATCTAGGATAGGAAAATATGACCTTCTTGGCTAAAGCTATATGCTCTAATACTACACGCAGTATGACCATCCCCAATGAGTTAAAAAGGTATTTTTATCCTCTTCTGACTGCTGAGCAGTTCTATTTTTTCCAGTCAAAACCTGTTCAAGATAATAGCGTCCATCCTCAAAGAATCGTTGAAGCTGATAAAATCGACACAATTCATGGTTAATGCTGCACTTGGGGTTTAATTTTAAATAGAACTCAGTCAATGGAGCCTGTTCATAATGCCAAAGATCTCTCTCAATCGGTGCAATTTTAACTCCGTCCCAATCAACTAACCAAACATCAAAAGGAGTTTGTAGTACATTATAGTGGTGAGGGTCACCATGAGTTAGAGCAAAAGGGACTGGCTGCTGAGTGAACTTCTTTTTCCATTCTTGTAATTGAGATAGCCCTTGTAACAATTGCTTTTTATAACACTCCAGTTGGGACAACATCGATTCTGCATGCGTATCCTCAATCACCTCAACTGCATTGTTAATCCAATCCTTTATCCCTAACGCATAATTGATATCAAAATGTTCTGTCTCAAAAAATGAGAACTCATGAACTGGAATTTGATGTAATTGAAATAGAAGAGTACCCATTTTATCGACCAAGAGCTGATTGGGCGAATAGGCTGGATGAATCCCTTCAATGTAGTCAAACAATGTCAAAATCAATTCATTGGTCCTAAAACAATAATGACCCTGAACATCTGAAATCATATAGGACAAGTTCTTCATGCCAAATTCGTTTCTGAATCGATTTAAAGCGATACCGATCTGATTGAGTGATTCAATTGTAGGATGGATTGGAACCAGCGATTGGCCTTCAGGATAAACTTTTAGAAAATATTTTTTATTCGTATTCGTTGAAATAACAAATCCATAAAAAGACCCCACCTCAACAAAATGGAGCTCTGAGGCCATAATCTGATAGCCTTGATATAAAAAATCCATCAGCTGTTCATCAGAATAATTTAATTCTCCACGGCGCATCTCTAACCCTCTATGATTTTTTGTCTAAATAGCAGGCATAACGTTTACCGTGCTTATTCATAAATACCTCACATCGAAATCCACATTGCTGATAAAAACCGTAAGCCTCATCGTCTGTTTCAGCGCGAAGCGTTTGTATTGGAAAATGATTGAGTACATACATCAGCATGTTCTTACCTATTCCTTGGTTTCTATATGCTTCATTTACCGAAATATGTCTGATTATGGCAAAACTCTCCTCTAAATGAAGACCAATCACACCAACCAAGTCATTTTTTAAAAACGCCCCTACAAGATGCTGGCCAAGTTGAGTATAAGATAGAAGTACCTGTTTCATTTTTTCAGGTGTTGGGCATCCAACGCTTGGTTCAAGGAGATTGGACAATCCGGGATAAGAAAATGAAATTTCTTTACACTCAATCTCAAGCTGCAATTTTTTCCTAACCAACTCCATAAGTTCCATGACAAGCATATTGATGCTGTCCTGCGAAGAATCAAGAATAACGCCACCCATTTCAATAGTTTTCTCTTTAAGAAATAGAGCCCAATTGTTCATGTGGACATCTGCTAACTCAGGCTGATTGCGAAGCACACTCAACCGATGCTCTCGTATGGCTTGCTCCGCATGCAAACAAATCAGTAAATAATTTTTTATGCCATGCTCTTTAAGTGGTGTTAAAGCAAACTCGGGATTAAATTGCCCTTCAAGGAAAATCAGCTTTTTATCATGAATCTGACTTAAACGCTCAATCCAGCGTCTTGTAGCGACCTCTTGCCATTTTTCGGTTGAGCCGTATTGTTGGATCATGTCATCAAAGCTGGGGACACCAATGCTATCAAAAAAATGAGAAGAAATGATCTCCTTGGGATATTGCTGTTCGATTTCTTTAAGTAGCGTTGTTTTCCCAACTCCCGATGCCCCGGTAATGAGTACAATCAATGGCTGTAAAGAAGACTCGCATTCATGCATCATTTCAATCCAAAAACATTAAACTTCGCTTATTATAACTGATTTGATTATCCTTCTAAAAATATCACCATTCTAAGTATGGTATACTAGATTCCCTAAGTTACTTTGAATCAAGGCAAGCCATGCAAGAATTTTTCTCCATCAGTCTATTAATTATTTTAGCCGCTATCTCTCCGGGTCCTGATTTTGCTGTAGTAACTAAGAATTCCTTATTCCATTCCAGAAAAACTGGAATTTATACAGCACTAGGGGTTTCTGTGAGCTTATTGATTCATGCTGTCTATTGTATTCTTGGTCTTGCCTTGATTATTTCTCAATCTTTGTTGGCATTTAGTATTATTAAATATCTTGGAGCTACTTATTTGATTTATATTGGTATTAAGGGATTGATAGCTAAACGAGAAATCACAAAATTAGATGATCAAAAATCTAAACCTTCACTCACACCGTTATCTGCATTTTACCAAGGATTACTATGTAATCTCTTAAATCCTAAAGCCATTATGTTTTTGTTGGCTTTTTTTACTCTAATTGTTAAACCGGACCACTCTTTATGGGTTGAAATGGCTTATGGTTTTGAAATCGCCATCATACATATGATTTGGTTTTCCAGCTTAAGTATGATGATGACGCATCATGCGATTAAAACGAACTTAAACCGAATTCAATTTTATATTGTGAAAGCAATGGGAGCTGTTCTTGTGGCATTTGGTGTTCGTATTGCAACATTAAGTCAAGCAATAATGTTACCAGCGGCAGCCTTGGAGTAGTCAATCCACTGGAAGTGAATGATTTTTAAAAGGAAAAATAAAAAAATTTATCAGGACAGATAACAGGATAATGTTTCATGACAAATTTTCTCGAGACAGATAGGTTGATAATCAAGCTTACATCACTCAGTGATTTTGAAAATATTCTTGCGCTGCGATCTAATCCTGAGGTACAGAAGTACACCACACAGCCGCCTGCAACAAAACAAGATGTGCAGCGATTTTTAGATTGGGTTATCCCCTATCAAAAAAAGCACGGCCATGGGATGGCATCTGTATTCGAAAAAAAGACGGGGGATTTTGTTGGGCAAGCAGGTATTTTTCACATTGGCCACTGGGATCTGCAGCCGGAGATTGAAATTGGCTACCGCTTCCATGTAAAACACTGGGGAAAAGGGTTTGCCACAGAAGTGACTCGGGCGCTAGTAGCATGGGGATTTGATCATCTTAATATAGACACAATTGTTTCTTTCGTGGAAACAGAGAATTCTGCATCAAAACGTGTCTTGGAAAAATGTGGATTTCATCATATTGGGCTTAAACAATGTCACTATGGAATGCTTGAAAGATATGAGATTTATAGGCAGAAGTAGTTTCCATGTTTGAAATAAGCAGGAAACTTGGGATTGATTGAGCATCTGTGAGAAAAATATTAAATGCTCTTTTAATCAATTGATGCAACCATCGAATGATCTTGAACTCTTCGCAGCGCCTCTTCAGTTACCAATAAACCTTGACGCTCATATCTTTTTCTTGCACGACTGAATTTTACGACTATTAATGACTTATCAGAGTATTTCTTAGCCCTACGTGTAAGTAGTGCATCCCCAGCAGGCAAGAAAACTAAGTCTTTATAAGGGGTACAGGCCATGCAATAAGGATTGTTTTCATCCATCATCAGAAAGCTGCCTTTTGGTAGGTCTTTTTTACATTGAGTGCATTTGGATTCGATCACAATAATGTAAACAACGGGTTCAGTGGATTTTTCAACCTTCTCCATTAGCCGTTGTTGTTTTTGTTGCGTGAGTTTTGGTGAAATGTAATGTGTGCGATAGCGTCTTTCAATAGTGTCTTGCCCGCTTTTGCTAAATTTTAAATGAATGGTGCGCGAGCACGCTTTTTGTACGTACGCAGTTTCTCGTAGCAATAATCCGGTTTGCTTTGCCCATTGATGGAAACATTGCATCGCAAAACTTAATTTGTTCAGATTGGCTTGTAGCCGTTGTTCTAAATAAGAAAATCATCCACGTCGCCAATCTTCTAAAATACTAGGCGATAGGTAGCCAAGCCCAAGTAAAATATCGATGCTTGAAACATATTGTTTTTCTTGTAAAACCCTATTGGCAATGCCAATCACTTTTTTAGATAATTCTTGGCGATTCATTGTGTATCCAGCTATTCAAATTACCCATGTTGTCAAAAAATGAGAAGAAATGGTCTCCGGGGGTATTGTTATTTTCCCAACTCCAGATGCCATAGCAACAAGTGCAATCAATGGTTATAAAGATTCGCCGTAGCGCATCATTTCGACCCATTAGCGTTAAATTTTGTTTATTATATCTGATTTGAGTTTTGTTGTGAGGGTATTACCACTTTTCTGTGTTCAAAAATGGTTTTTATATGAACAGGCAAATTGGCACACCAACAACCATAATTATGACCGCCAATAAATTCAGACTTATGGATAAGCATTCCTTTCTTTTCCATTAAATCAGCAATTCTTCGATTCGCTTCAAACGTGGAGATGGATTGAGTAGAACCATCTTCGAATTCTAAGTCTACCGGGATCGTTTCATAAGTACCAATATCAAAAATAAATTGAGTATTAGGATTTTCTTTATAGTGTTTTTCAATCTTTTGTTCTAAATCAGTCAATTTTTGCATTTCCAAGGAAGGTGATAAAGAAATAGCATTGCCAAACACAGTCGGATTAGTTAAAGCGGCATAAAAAGCAGCTAAGCCACTGGCACTTTGCCCAACAATCGTTATTAATCTTGCGTCTTGAGTGATATTTAACTGGTTCTTATCATGTAACATCGGAATAAAATCATGCACTAAAAATGAGGTGAACGCGTCATTACAGTTGTATTCATGCATACGATGAATGCTTGAGTATTCCAGAAATACTGCAACACAAGGAGGAATACTTCCCTCTTGAATGAGCTTATCTAAAATAAGAGGTGCCGGCATAGGATTTAAATAATCACTACCATCTAAGAACAAAACCATAGGATAAGATAGCGCCTGTTTATCATAATCAGGAGGCAAATAGACCCAATATTTTCGTATCGATTGTTCAGGATTTTCGTAATAGCCTGGAACATTTTTTAAACTGGTTTCCAAAAAGTTCAGCTCGAAAGAAAAAAATCGATGTTCTTTTTTACATCGCTCACGATGTTCCTTTGCTTTATCTAAAGAACAATCCGTTACAAAAGTTGGTGCATTAGGTAACTCAATAATGGATTCCTTGCCAAAAAATTCTCCGGGATTGTCATAATCCATGTAATAGGTTATTTCCCGTTTATTTCTTGGATCAGTTTGAACGCAGCCTTGATTAAATAAGTGCATTAATAACATTTGTGATTCTTTGAATTTTCCTGTTGGAACGGGGTAGAAGCTTTTAGTATTTTCTTGTTCTGGGAATTGCTCTTTTGGGGTATCTTCATCAACAATGAGTACGTTATACGAAGAGCGAAAAGTGCGCGGCAATATCAAAGTTAAGTATCTAATATCAGTGTTTGGAATAGCTTTAAATTGACTCTGCAAAGAACAAGGTAATCCAGTAAATGTAGACCATAAATAAATTGTTTTTTTATCGCTTTCCTCTCTATATAAAAAAGTGACCAAACACTGCTCTGGCTGATTTGGAACATCTTCAATAATGGGTGTTTCAACCCTTTGCCAAATTTGATCATTTTCTTTTGTAGAAGTCGCTACAGCTAATTCCTCAATAAGATGTTGTAAATAAGGTGAATCATATTTTGGCATAGATACTCCAGGAGAGTTAGCATTACATCATCCTATCCATTTTAGAACATTTTTAAAGAGATAGGTTTAGCTTTATGGTTGTTCATGATATAAAGCAATTAATTCTTTACTCGAAGAGCATCCTAAAGAGTCCATCAATTTAGCAATAATTCCTTCGACTGTCCTATAAGAAACATGAGCTTCACGCGCAATTTCTTTAGCCGTTTTTCCTTGAGCCAACAACTTAAGGTATATGGCTTGTTGCTCAGATAAATCAACTTTCGTATGACATACTTTATGGTATAACGTGAAATCTTTTTTCTCCAAAATTGTTTTTTTGGGCAGCATTTTTTCATTTCCCAAAATAGCCTTCGAAATACAACGCGTATGCTCTTCTAATTTGCCATCATCACCATGAATAGTCAGTGTAGCCACTTCTTTATATAAACTATCGCGCTCGTCATGTAATTGATCAAAAAAATCACTCAAACTTGGTATAGGCAATAAATTTGCTGGATTGCGTGCAGTGCGCTCGATCTGAACCGGAGTACTCACATCCAAAAATACAGTCATTTCATTTCGCAATAATTGACAATTTTTTAAAGCTAGAACAACACTGGAATCGGTGGTTACAACAATGTGCTCTTGCGTGCATAGGGACTTTAATATGTCAAACTGACACTCATAAAAAGCTTCACTTCCGTGGCTTCCGAGTATTTCAGACAAATGACGTCCAACATGAGACTCTAATCCTAAATCTGCATCGACAAATTGCCATCCTAATAATTGGGCTACGGAATTTGCTAATAATCCTTTACCGGCACCATGATGACCAACAATAAAAATTCGTTGAGGTTGATTCATTCTTACTATCTCCTAATACAAATAATACGATAATTATACAAATAGACCATAAGATGCATCAATACGTAGAACTACGTGAGTATCAAGTACGGGATTATTATTTTAATCTAACAGAAGAATTAGTTTTGGGAAAAATAGCAATGTTTTTCTCTTACAGGCATTCACTTGAGAAGATACTCATTGCTAAAATAACAAACAAATCATTGATAACAATTTCTACGAGTAAGTATTCTATGCCTAACTATCTGCATCTCACCTTACAATCCGAACGCCTTCAGTTAATTCCTGTTTCACTAAAATATGCAGAAGATTTATGTAAAGAATTTACTGCTGAAATTACAGAGCACATGTGGCCAAGTGCTCCGAAAACACAAGAGGAAATTAATCAGCACATTTCTGAACAACAAATCAAAATGCAGGCAGGCACAAAAATCGCATTGGTCATCATCAATAAAGAGAACCAGAATTTTTTAGGATATGCCTGCCTACACCAAGCAAATACGAACACACCTGAATTAGGCATTTGGTTAAAGAAAAGTGCTCATGGATTTCACTATGGTTTTGAAGCAATAAATTTATTAAAAACGTGGGCTGAAACTAATCTGACTTATGATTATCTAAAATATCCTGTCGTAAAACATAATATCCCTAGTCGCAAACTTGCTGAAAAAATGGGTGGTATCATTGAAGATGAATACATCAAAACGAGTGAGTCAGGCAAGTGGCTTGATGAAGTAGAATATCGATTTTATGGTGTACCAATGACAAACACACAATCCAATGAAAAAATGAACATTACTGAAAGCTTAGTGCGCGAGCTCATTGCTCAACAATTTCCACAGTGGAGTCATCTGCCTATTCAAGCAGTAAACAATAGCGGTTGGGACAATAGAACTTTTCATTTAGGTACAGAAATGCTCATTCGTATGCCCAGTAGTGCCGAATATGCAGGACAGGTGGAAAAAGAGCAAACATGGTTACCCAAATTAGGGCCACAACTTCCTCTTCCTATACCTGTGCCTCTTGCTATGGGAAAACCCAATAAACTGTATCCTTGGAAGTGGTCCATTAATCATTGGCTTCCTGGAGAAACGGCAGCGGTTACTCCCATTAATGATTTGTCTGAGTTTGCATATGATTTAGCTCTATTTCTTAAGGCACTCCAAAGCATCAATTCAATGGGTGGACCTCTTGCCGGTCCCCAAAGTTTTTATCGCGGCGGTGATTTAGCAGTCTATGATTCAGAGACACGCAAAGCCATCGAAGATTTGAAGGACACTATAGATTTCCGTGCTGCAACAGAAATTTGGGAAAAAGCATTATCCACTTCTTGGCATAATCCACCCCTTTGGGTGCATGGTGATGTCAGTGTTGGCAATTTGTTACTTTCTCAAGGAAAATTAAGTGCGGTTATCGATTTTGGCCAACTTGCCATCGGCGATCCTGCTTGCGATCTTGCTATTGCCTGGACATTATTTGAAGGAAAAAGTCGGAGAATTTTCTTAGAAACCCTGGAACTTGACCCAAACACTTGGGCACGAGGACGTGCTTGGGCTTTATGGAAAGCGATGATGTATCTTGTTAACCAACAAACCGAGATGAATTTTGAAGCAAAAAGAGCATTGCGCACGATTCATGAGGTGGTCGAGGATCATAGGCAATTACCATGAAGAATCCTCACATAGAATGGGCACTCAAAGCCTTAAGCAATTTAGGATATCAACTTGAAACTTTGATACCCGAAATAACTCTCCATACAGCCTGGTCAGAAGTGTGTCGTTTTCAAACCAATCTTGGGTTGGTTTATTTGAAGAGGGTACCCTCTGCATTGTCATTAGAAGCCAATGTCATTCAGTTGTTGCATAAACAATTTAATGCCCCTGTTCCAAAAATCTTAGCTCATAATCAGGAACTTCACTGTTTTTTAATGCAAGATGCGGGCATTCCTTTGCATGAGGTCTTTAAACAGGAATTTAGACCCAATCTTTTAATTGATACGATGCATCATTACACCATGCTTCAAATAAATTCCGCAAATAAAATAAACCTGTTTCTTGATTTAGGTGTCCCCGATTGGCGTCTACCACAATTGCCAAGACTTTATCACCAATTAATGAATGAAGAGGAGTTATTGATGGGAGAGGGATTAACTCAAGAGGAATTAAAACAATTAAAAAATTTAGAGAGTACAGTACAAATCTTTTGTGACCAATTAGTCAGTTTTAAGGTGCCTGATACATTTGGTCATGCCGATTTTCACGATAAAAATATTTTAGTAAATCCAAATACTCATCAAACCACGCTGATTGATTTAGGGGAAGTTGTCATTACTCATCCATTTTTCTCATTCGTTAATTGCTTGTATCGGGCCACAGAACATTTAAAACTACCGAGCAGTCAATATAGGAAATTACAGGAGGATTGTTTTAAAAACTGGCTGTCGATAGAGTCATCTGCGCATTTGTTTGAGATCATTGCAATTATTGAACAATGTTGGGCTATTCATGCGGTGTTGGGCGAATATCGCTTAATTAAAAGCATCGACCCAATCGTATCAACTACACTACGTCGACAAGGCCGATTTGCTGGAAAATTAAGAGCTTGGATAGAGCAATAAAGCTCTATTACTGCCGGACTAATCGGATATTTTCTCTATCAAAAGCACTATTTTCTGTGGAGCGATAAGGGTTAATATCCAATCCTCCTCGCCGAGTATAACGTCCATAGACTGTTAATACTTCAGGTTTGCAATAATTCATAATATCCACAAAAATTCGCTCAATACATTGCTCATGAAACTCGTTATGATTTCTAAAAGAAACAAGGTATTTTAATAGGCCTTCTCGATTGATCTTTTTTCCTTTATAAGCAATTTGTATGCTTCCCCAATCTGGTTGATTCGTAACCAAGCAATTTGATTTTAATAAGTCAGAATATAATCGTTCTTCCACAACCACATCATGAACGCTAAGAAATGATGGCTCAACCAAATAGACAGAGCATTCAACATCGAGGTGATCGATGCACTCACCTTTCGGTATTTGTGATACAGTGTAGTGTTTTGCTTGCTCCAAAAGATAAATTTTAACTAAAACTGGGGCTTCAATACGTACTTCTAAATCTTTTTTTATCGTATTTTCTAACTCACTAATACTTTTTATTTTGGTGTTATTGAATGAATTAAAATAAAGTTTTAATGACTTGGATTCGATGAGCTTTGGCGAGTTACAATCATAAAAAATTTCACCAATCCCAACCATCGGTTTTCCTTTTGCGTTGAGCCAAGAAACTTCATAATGATTCCAACAGTCAAAACCCACAAAAGGAGGATGAACAGGATCAATGCCAATTTCTTGCCGCTTACCCGCTCTGGAGATAGGATAGAGCCGATTAGGATTATAGGTGGAATCGTAGTCCGATTTTTTACCTAACTCTGATTCACTAGCTGCTTGATATTTTTTTAATACAGGATCGCTCATAGTATTTAACTCCAATATTTCAATAATTTTTGCACTACTTTGCCAATTGATTGGCTGGTTTATTTCCAATTGACTGGCAATGTAAGTTAACAAAGAGGCTGCTTCATTTATTTTATTAGCCTTTTCGCTCAATTCGCGTGCTTGAAGGCTCATTGATGCAGCCAGATTAAAGTTTGGATTCCCAATGATTTCTTTGATGGTAGATAAAGAAAATCCAAGGAATTTTAAGGTGATAATTTGTTGTAAAATGAGTAAATCAGCTTCAGAATACAAACGATAGCCAGAATCAGAGCGCTTTGTTGGTTTTAACAAACCTACTTCATCGTAGTATTGCAATGACCGAATTGAGAGAGAGGTCATTTGGCTGATTTCTTTAATTTGATAATAGTTCATAAGCATCATCTCCTTAATTGATGATTCTAAGCTATCACGCAACGTGAGGGTCAATACTTAATTAGTAATAAAGAATAAAGGAATTTTTTGTTTCATGTTAAAATGTGCGACTCTATAGTAATATTTACTACATAGTGGCTATTATGAGCTCAAATTCTATTCAATTAAATCAAAATCATGGAGGACCGCTCCATTATCTCGGAAATAGGTACCTTACTCTTCCCGATTTGACAGGGCATATGTCCCCTGATACTAGCTGGTTGAATGAGCATTTCTCTGTATTATTGGCAAATAATAAGAGTCAAAAATAATACAAGAAAGCCATTGAGCCTTTTGCAGGATCGGCTTCTTGGAGCATGGCCGCAATGGAGATTGGCCTTGCAGAGGAATATATTATCAATGACAGCAATAAAATTTTGATTAATACACTTCAATTAATTAAAGATAACCCTGCTCTTGTCAAAACTTCTTATACTGCCTTAATAGAAAAATATGATGCCTCCCTATCGAAGAAAGATTTTTTCCTTGAAGTGATTGGGAATTACAACCAAACAACTGATGAAGAAAAAGCGTTACTGCTCCCTTTCATCATTAATCATTCATGGGGCGGAATCCTTTTTTATGATAAGGAATTGAATATTATCTATCGCGAAGGTGAACTCTTTGAAGGAAAAAATGCTAATCGATTTCTTGAGCATGCAAATTTGTCGCTAGAAATGTTCTTGAGTGAGATTGACCGAGTATCTAACCTTCTTAATGCAAATCAAGTTTCATTCAGAAGTGGTGATTTTATGGACGTGATTTCGATTGCGACACCTGGTGATTTTGTGGCGCTAAATCCTCCTTATCCAGAGAATGAACATTCGACGCTTGAAAAAGCTGGGATGTATATTGAACTTTATTCGCATGAAAAACTGCATCAAAATTTGGTTCACATCATTCAACATCTTGAAAGCCAAGGTATTCATTATTACATGACTTATGGGTTTTATAATCCCAAATTTAGAAACTATGTCTTAACTAATGAAACTCATCAACCAATTAATTACTTTCGTGTTCTAGGTTATGAGGATTGTGCTTTTGGAATAGGGCTTGATCAGATGTATTTCACTTCTCAATTTTCAATTCCCATAGGGATAAACATATTCAAAGCGCAGGATGTTTTGGGTACCCGGGATTTAACACCTGAAGAAGCACTTGAACAATTTAAGCAGCTTTCCAAAAAATGTTTTGCTGTGATTTACCGAGCCTTTATTAAGCCGGGGCTTGAGATGGAGTATCAAAAGGCCTGGCATCAGGTCGCTTCCTATTTTGTGCAATATCGCGGCGCATTAGGTTCTTGCCTGCATAAAACTAACGATGGTATGTGGCTTGCCTATTCTCGTTGGCCTGATAAAGCGACTCGAGATGCTTCTTGGCCAGGCGACAATGCCCCATCTGAGATGTTACCCAATGAAATTAGAAAAGCGGTTATAACCATTCAAGAGTGTATTGATCAAACGCAAAAACTACCCGAAATTACTATGGAAGTTGTCAATGATTTATTGTATTCAAACTAATAGAAGATGTAACTCATGAATCAAGCGCAAATAAATTACCAACTAGAGCTTGTTATAGACACTAAGCTACTAGAACAGCAAGATAAAATTATTCGTGATGGGATAGTAAATTTTAATGCACCTTTTACAGGAACCAAACCAGAGCGTTACTCAATCTATGTGAAAGATAACGAGGCTATTATTATTGGCGGAGCTATTGTGTACGCTCATAAAAGCTCAATATACGTTGATGTCCTCTGGGTTAAGGAAGAATACCGTGGCCTTGGTATCGGTGCTGAACTATTGCACAGCGTTGAAGCCGAAGCAATTAAACGAGGAATTCCAGCATCAACATTAGATACTTTTTCTTTTCAGGCAGAAAGATTTTATTTAAAACAAGGCTATCAGCATTTAGGGACAATTAAAAATTATTTAGAGGGGCATGATCGGATCTATTTGAGGAAACAATTATAGAAAGAGTGGGGCATATCCCCCATAAGAGAGTATGCCTTGAAAAAAGAACAGAACAAACGAAGCATCTATTCTCCAAAGTTAAACTTTTATTGGAAATGCTCGTAAAAGTTCATAAACAAATTAGAAAGGAAAAGGAGGTAACTGATTCCTATCTTTAAGCCAAAATGGATGATGCCATTCTTCATAGATGGAAACAGGCATATTGCTTTGCTTAAATTCATCAAAAGATAAGTCGCAAAGAAACCATTTAAGGAATTCCGCGCAAGTTTCCGGGCTTATTAATTGACCGGACTGATAAGCCTCATCAAACATTTTATGTAAATGAAATGAAGTTGTTTCTCTTAAAATTTTTTGAATTCTTGTATCCACTTCCCCTGGAATAACACAAGACACACCAATATTTTTCTCTGCTAACTCTTTTCTCACAATAGCAGTTACTTCATCCAAACCCGCTTTGCTGGCACAGTATGTTGAACTTTCTTTAAGTTTCAGAGTAGCTGCTCTTGATGTAACAAATAAAATCCGAGACTTCTCAGGCATCTGCGCGGCAAGTAGTGCCGTAAGTTTCATTGGAGCTAATAAATTAACCTGAAAAACTTCGTCAATACTGTCACAATCGTATTCGGTCAACGGACGTGGAGGACTTTTCATTCCTGCATTTTGAACTAAAAGATGAAGTGGTATTCCAGAATCATTAATAATTTTAGCAACCTGTTCGATATCGCTATTGCGAGTAAAATCCGATTGAATGGGAACAAAACGAGGATATAGCGCTTTAGTATCCTCTAAGCTGCTCACATCCCGCCCTGTTCCATAGACAGCCCAGCCGTCACCTAAAAGAATTTTAGCAAGTTCAAGACCAATTCCATGGCTGGCTCCGGTCACTAATGCAGCTTTATTATTGTTGATGTTCGTCATGAAGCATTCCTTGAAACTTAAGTTACTTTCATGCGGTATGGTAATCAAAGTTGGCGAAAGTTAAAAGGTTATTCCTAATTCATGTGTTACTAATTGAGTTAATTCTGGAATACTTGCCTTGACTTGAATAATAGTAGGTAAAACCTGAAGCACCTGTTCAATACCAATGTCCTGCTGCTCTTTATCAGAACTAAAAGAACGGTTTATATTATATACTAGCCAATTGATCCAATTGCCAAGAACACCATAAAAAGCAGCTTCCAAATGATCCTGATTTATTGTTATTCCAGAAGACGCATATGTATTTAGCATTTTTATAAATAAAGTTTTATTAAACAGCGGAGTAGTAATTCCACTCCAATCAAGAGCACAATTGACTATTTCATAAGTGGGATTAAGTTTTCGCGCAGACTCCCAATCAATGAGAAATGGAGTATCATTTTTATCCCATAAAACATTTTTTTGATCCAAATCACCATGGCTTACTACACTACTACTTTGTAGAATAGGTATTGCTTTTTGATAGATATCGTTAAGCTCAATTATAACTCGTTGATTACTTTTTAATTGCTCCTTAAACACCAAATTTTTGCTTGCTGACTGGTCTATTAACACACTAATTTTTTCATTGGGATGAATATCAAATTCTTGAGCACTTAGCTGGGGAACATTAAGATTAATAGGATGAATTTCAGCCAAAAGAGTGGCTATTTTAAGCGCATGCATCTCAGATATAGCGTCTTTATCCAATGCTTTTGCTGTTATCCAAGGATAAACAAGAAAGGCCTCATCTTCTGAAAGGATTAAGTAATTATTTTCTAATTTTAGAGCATGAACTGCGGGAATAGTACGCTGGGAAAATTGGAAAGCTATCTGTTCTGTCAATTCATATTGGGATTTAACTTCTTCAGTCAATTGGATGCTGCTATTGAGTTGTTTTACAGCAAACTGCGAGCCATTGCACTTCAGATACCACATTTTATGTAAAAGACCGCCATAGACTCTTTGAGGCAAGTCAAAAGGTTGGTTCATCTTTAATTTTTTACAGATTGTTTCTAATTGACTTCTATTCACTATGAGCCGCCTTAAGAATGCCTTGCGTCTCTGACTCTTCATTAAAAAATTTAACAAAAAATGTTTTGCTTAACTTGGGATTTTTTTTATTGATTCTCGTAAATTCCGGCATAAAACCGCACTTTTTATAAAACTCTGGAGCTTGAAAAGCACTGGTCACCAAATTGATATTATTAAAGCCCTGACCTTTGAAGTGATGTTCAAGAGCAAGTAATAACTGTTTGCCATATCCTTTACCACGATAAGCACTGTCTACCCAAATATCATCCACATAAATTTCTGCAAACGCAGTAAAGGCATTAAGCGCACCAAAAATTTCTCCATGGGCAGAAGAAATGGTCACTGAAAAACGTCGATAATTGACGTCAATACCATGCTGAGCCTCATAGGCAATAAATCCATTTGTCATTCGTTTTTCCGTAGCTTCATCAAGTTCATCAACAAATTGGATTTGATATTCTTTTTTGCTTTCTAAAGGCTTGCTGCATTCATGTGCTGTACTATCAAAACGAAAAATAACTCGTTGTGGTTGATGCGGATCATAATTGATTGTTTTAATTGCTTCCTGGAAATTGCCCATTGTAATTTTTGAAATAGTTTTGCGCCAAAAACTAAGCCCTCGCTTATTTTCTGGAATCACAGAAACCTCCCATAAGCCTGGATGCATTTTCCATAATTCAGAGGAAACTAAATAACCTAAACCTTTGCCTTGAAACTTAGCAGTAATAAAAAACTCGCCCATATTCCATGCAGTATCAGGGTAAACTCCTTCGTGATTTAATAGAGCAAAACCAGCTAATTCATTACCAACTTTAATCAGAAAGGCTTTTCTTGTCGGCTCTTCAAAGTATTTTTTAAAATCGAAGCTTTCATACAGGCCATCGGAAGGCAAAGCCCAATCATCTGAAATAAAACCACAGTCACGCGAGAGTTCATATACATAAAATCGTGCCATGTTTTGGATGGTAGGATAATCATCTAATGTTGCTGTCTCAACTTTTAAAGCAGAGTGTAATTCTTTGATGTTCACAGCATTTTCCTTAAATACAGTTTCGCCATATGACCTTCATTCTGATATCCAAGCGATTTGTAAAAATCATGGGAGCCCTCTTTCGCTCGCCTAAGTCCAGATGTCAAATCAATGATACAGGGACTAAACTTTCTGGCAAATTCCTCAACAGTAATCATAAGCTTTTTACCTATTCCTTGATTACGATATCCTTGGTCGACCACAAGGCCTTCCATATGAAATCTTGTTATTTCGGAAACAAAAAGATAACTCTTAGACCAAGCAATCCAACCAACAACTTTTCCAGCAATTTCCGCAAGAAGGACACCGTAATGCAGTTCACTAGTAAATAGCTCTAGTCGTCTTTGCAACTCCTTAGACGATTGCGGATAACCCAATTGCTCCATTAAAGGGTGAAGATGTTGAGCATCATCAATTAATGCTTTGCGGATAATCAGTTCAGAAGGCACTTTATGACTCCAGATTAACTCTATCCCCGGATAGATTAGGAGATGAAATCACCAAAAAAGAAACCAAATTTCCAGAACTATTTTTCACTTTATGGGTTATCCCTGCTTTAATACTTATTCCTTCCTGTTCCTGTAACATCTGTTCATAGTCTTCAAACTCAATAACCAATTGTCCTTGCAAACAATAAAAAAATTGTTCTGTTTCCTGATGATAATGTTTTACCTCAAAACTGCCTGAGGGCATCGTTTCATAAAGAACGTTAAACTGACCATCATTTTTTAACCACCATGCATCACAATTTTGTCCCCACTTAAAATGAGGCGCATTGTTTATTGAGACAACCTCTTCTATCACCGCAGATTCTGATACAGGCAGTATTGGTTTTTGACTTAAGCTCGAGACTGAATCACCATTTAAGAGTCCGATTTCTCTTGTTGCCTGAAATTCTTTCCGCAAAAAATAGAATATAGAGTTTTTCTGAAACCCATGCCGTTCAAACTCAAGTTCAAATCCTAATTTTTTATAAAATTCTATTGCTTCCCAATCCATAGTATTAACTGTTGCAAAAGCACAATCTTTTTCATTGCCATACCTCAATGCCGCTTGCATGAGCTTTGTTCCCCATCCTTGATGTCTGATGGACTCACTCACCCAAAGATTATCGATATGAAGACCTCCATAGAGGGTTCCACCACTACAACCACCAATAATGCTATTATCTGCATCACGAATAAAGCATGCAAAGAAATCTAAGGATTCGAATCCTCTTTGTTGTTTGGCGTACTCCTTAATTCCATTTGTTAATATTTGAACATCATCAGGGTTTGGATTTTCTAAAAACGATAATTTTAAAGTCATCTCATTTATTCCACTGTAGGAGGCCAGGCACCATGCTCCACATAACTTGCCTCATCACTGCCTGACCAAGGTGGCATAGTAACGCAAATAAACACCAAATCTGCTGCATCACTTCGATATTGAAAATGTGTTCCCAAGGGAATATCGATGCTGACTCCAGCAGTTAAAGGGGTAATGCTCTCTTCATCGTTCAACTTACGCCAAATAGTTCCTTCCCCAGAAAGGACATGCCAAAATTCAGATACAGTTTTATGACGAACTGCTTTGGAAATTGTGCCTGCCTTCAAAGTACAGTGAGCCATTCCACCTAAATGATTATTCATCAGCAATCGAACCTCAGCTCCTGCTGGTGAAGTGTGTTGATATTCTTTGGGTATTTCTTGTGTATTCATTTATGCCTCTATTAAACCAATGCTCTCATCAGTTTTATCAAGTGGTTATTTCTTCATTTTTAATTTTGAATCGTAACGCAAGTAGTATCTGCATCTAAAGTAACTACTTTGCCAATTGGAAGAATGCAATTTTGCTTACCATGTCCATAGGAAAACTCTTTAATACAAGGGACTTTTAATTTAGAAGCCCATTCATTGATTACATCTTCTACCGTACCATCGCTCTGATTCAACTTCTTACTTTTATATTGTTCAAATGTACCAAAAATAACGCCGGAAACTTCATCAAAAATTCCTGCTAAATCTAATTGTGAGAACATGCCATCAATATTATAGGGCTCGACGCCAACATCTTCTACCAACAAAATACTTCCTTTAAAAGTAGGCATGTAAGGCGTGCCCATTAAATTAGTCATAAGGGTTAAATTGCCACCAAGAAGAGTACCTCGGCTAACGCCTCCATGAACCTTTATTCCTTTGCGAATTGTGTACTCTTGGCCTAACAAAGAAGAAAATAATGTTTTTTTAACTTGGGTACTTAAATGAATGGTCAAAGTAAACCCTGTATAACTTACTAAGCCAGTGTTTTTAAATAGGCCTAATTGCAACGCTGTAGTATCACTAAACCCGAATAATGGTTTTGGGTTTTTCTTAATCAATTCATAATCTAAGAAAGGTAAAAGTCGTTGCGAACCTTGTCCTCCTCGGGTTGCAATAATTGCTTTCACTTCTGAGTCTATAAAGAAATCCATCACATCTTGTGCACGGTCACGGTCTTTACCAGCTAAAAATCGTTCTGATGCAAACATATGCTTTGCATACTTTACATTAAATCCATTCGACTTTAATAAATGAACTCCTACTTCTATTGCTTTTTCCGTAATAGGACTCGAGGGAGAAATAAGCCCCACGATATCTCCTCTTTGCAGTGGTTCTGGACATAGAATATTCATTTATTACCTCAATTATTTTCTGCACTCAAAAACAATACTTTCGTCTGTTTCATTAGGCGATGCATTTCGGTCAAATGCTTTAACCGTTCGTACATTGCTAAAACCAACCTCATTGAGCAAATTGAGCAAGAAAGAAAGATCTTGATAAATTCGAATTTTGTATTCCTCAACCTCTGTTTGAATGACACGGTTGTTATCAATCAGTTCATATTTACCTATAGAGTAACAAATCTCCTCATCGAGCATAGCTAATTGGCTGAGTAGGATGATTGTGCCATCTTCTTTTGGCCATCTTGTGCCTCTCCATATACCTAATTCTTTAGGAACCGCATAGCGTGTTTCTACTTCAAATACAAAAAGTCCTTTATCTTCCATATGTTCATAAATGGTTTTTAAGGCTTTTTGGATATCCACCTTTTCTGTGATGAGACCAAATGAACCACTGGGTATAAAAATTAAAGAATATTTAGCGGATTGATTTAAATCTTCAATAAAACCATGCCAGGCTTTTGGCTTAAGATTTTTGCTCTTCGCTTTTGCATGCAGTCGCTCTAGCATTGGTTGACTTGCATCAAAGCCAAGAACATCAAATCCTTCTGCAGCCAAAGGCAGTAAAAATCGACCTGTGCCGCACATAGGCTCTAAAATCAAGCCTTTAGCCTCTGCGGCATAGCTTCGATAGAATGAGTATTCATCTTGTGGTGCATTAGGTTTACTTAAATCATATACTTCAGTACAAAGGCTCTGATAAGTTTCCAGTTTTTTCATGGGTTCCTCATTGAAATCCAATACCATTAAATATTCGTCATAGAAGGTACCATTAATTTTAAGTGCTTTAGGTTCGGTACCATAAATTCGAAATCCTTGCTTTTGATAAAAAGCTTGAGCCACAAAATTACTTACTACACAGGTTAGGTGCAATTGAGTAACGCTGGCTTTTGCATGTTGGATCAGGGTCTGAATTAATGCTGTTGCAATACCTTTCCCTCTGTATTCAAGACGAGTATACATACCCCAAAGCACACCACGGTGTTTTGTTTTAATTGAGTTAAGTGTATAGAATCCAGCACAAGACACCAATAAATCGTCAACAAAGACACCCAATACATATCCTTTACTTAATCCATGTTGAAAATCAGCATCGGACATAAGCACTTCCTCTTCATAAGAAGAGCCAAAGCTTTCAGGTGAATTCTTTAGGGCTTCTAATCGAAATGATTTCCATAGTTCCCAGTCTTCTTGCATTACCCTTTTTATCTTCATAAACTGATCTCCATCACCGTTACAGGATGAGATTTAAATTCATCCATACCGATTTTTTTCCAACCCAAGCGCCTATAATACTCAGGTATAGTAGGATCAAGAGCAAACAAGTACAGTTTTTCAAAGCCAAGTTCTTTTGCTTTCTCGACTGCGGCATCAACTAATATTTTTCCGATCCCCTGTTTTTGATATTTTGGATCAACCACCAAATCACCAATCCACGGCCCTAAATCTGGTCGAATATCTTCGTTTAATTGCAAAGTACAAGAACCTACAGGAATTTCATCGTATAGCGCAATGTAAGTAAAAGGCATATCTTGGTTCAGCTCTTCGTAATACAAAGATTCAATTTCTTCAATTCCGATCTCTGGCATCCAGATTTTACCTAAAACTTCATGCCAAATCTTAGCAAGCTTTGGAATACAGTCTGAATATTGTTTTAGGTAGGCTATTGTTATCATCATAATACCTGTAAAAATGGATTATTCCTCGCACTCGTGGCAAGGCGTTCCTTGATGAAACACCATTTGCCAACGATTGTGTTTGTATTGCCAGAGCGAAGAACGTAAAGAACTTTTTGAGGCAACAGTAACCTTATAAGTTGCCAACATGACTTCAGGCGACACCTCTAAAACTGAAAAATCATTAACCATATAGCTTCGTTGCTCTTCTTCTGGAAGAGAATCAAGTAGGTCGTTCTTATTGTAAATTGAGCCAGAGGCCCCATACTCGATAAATTCATCAGCAATCAATAGTTTCAGTTGCGCAATAGATTTTCTCGTTTCCGACCTTAATAGAGAAATTTCTAGCTCATAAATCAATTGGTGTTCTTGTTTCATAGCGATTTTCTCATCAAATAAACGTTGAAATCCAAAAAACAATTATGCTCTGTCATGGATATGACAACATACCCAAGCTGTTCATAAAAAGATCTTGCCTGAAATTCGGCCGTCTCAATGGTAATCACTTGGCAATTCTTTTGTTTTGCAAAAATTTCCAGTTTTTCCATGAGATTTCGTCCTAATCCTTTTTGTCTAAAATCCGGATGAACCCAAATGCAATCGACATAGCAATTGGCTCGAGTGACATCCCCATAACAACCTGCTAAAACGGTCCTTTTGTCGATAGATTTTATGTAGATGGTAAAGGGAGTATGATTGTAAGCACCAATCATTTCTTCATTGTAGATCTTTAAGCCGTCAGATAAAATGGCAGTGATTTCTTGGTTGGTTCGTTCTTCGAAACAAATCTCATAGTTATTGTTCTTGGCTAAAATTATAAGCTCTGGTATTTTTGCATCTTCTGGTGCATCGGAATGATAACCGCTCCAAAGAATACCTCCATAAGGTTGTAGTATTTTTTCAACCAACTTTTTTAAATGAGTTGAATCACCTTCCTTATAAACTCGATTAAAACTTTCAGAAAACTCCCTGGCTAAATCAGGATTTTCTTGATGCAAATAGCGAATGATTGATTTACCACTGGCGCACCATTTATTTTGAGCTCTAAAATAAAATTGAGACAATGCTTCAAAAAGCCATGAGGCTGAGGCAATTTGTTCTTCATAAGACTTAGGAGATAAAATATCTTCTAAGACATCCGTAATTAAAAAACGCTCTTTATCAATTTGATTTTTATCCCAAGAAAGAGGTCCGCGCTTTAAGTAAAGATGGGCCTCCTCTCTAATCCCGTTTGAAAAATCGCTAGCTGGCATCATATCTTTTCCCGACAAAATCATTTGAATGGTTCCTGAAATACCGGAATTTATTCTCGATTCTTCAAAAAAATAACGAATGGATTCTCTGTCGTGTACAAAAGCATCAATAGGCCAACCTTCATAAACAAAGGCTTCACGATAAGCTCTGATTAATTTTTCATAGACGATTACGAGATCTAAATCTGAGACTTGGGTTTCTTCCCCTTGAGAAACCGAACCGGCCCAAAAAACAGCACGTGCTTCTGAGTAACGTTCATGAATTAACTTTTGAATTGTTTCTTGAGGTGAGCAACGCATGTAATCTGTTTCCTTTTTTTTCGCTAAAATCACCTGATTTCCAGGTTGATCTATTTTATTTGATCAGTCATTTCGACATTACCATCAATCGGTAAATCTTTTTCGCATTTTTTACTTTGTACTTTTTCTTCTTTTGCAACAACGACGTGACGGTGATTTGGCAGAAGTTGGGCATTCAATTCTTGCAATGCAGAACCAATAATTCCTTTTTGTGGCTTTTTATAACGATAATACAACCATCCTTTCTGTTCTAACCATAAGCAGAACCGATTAAAAACATATGCGGTAAACAGAATCCCAATCAGATAAATAAATAATCTCATAATTCTCACTATTTCATTAATTTTCGCCAAACTCAAAAAAGTCTGGCGAGTTAAAAACCATTATTGATGTGTTTCTAGTGCTTTACTTATCCAAGCTGATGCTTCTGCATTGAACAGTAATTTAATATGCCATGGCTTTATCATCTCCTGAGGAGGCGGCATTGTTTTTAAGGCTTTTACTTCATGCTCTTGTCGCGAAATTTCTTGCCATAATAAAATACCGATTAAGTAATCTCTATTTCCTGCAGCTAAATAATTATCGATTAAGTCTTTCCATTCTTGAGCAAGCCTTTTCCCATGCTCTCCTTCAGGTGGAGAGTTCATGTTATCGATAATTTGGTTGTACAGATTATTCCAACGCTTCAACGAATAGGCCATCATCGCACGCGACAACCAATAAGCACCTTCCGGGGTGATTTCCAATTGGGTTAGTCTCCCAGATTGTATGCTTTCCAAAAGACTGGCTCCCAATTTGACTTGCTCAGTAAAAAATTTCTTCATTTTTTTTGATAAATCTTCCATAACAGCAGCAATTCGCTCACCATCTGGTCCTTCAGGATCACCTACCTTTTGTTGGTTAATTTCCTCAATAATCGAATCTCTAAGTGCAAATTCTTCAGGAAATTGCTCGTAAAGAAACAAGTAGTCTTCAAATTGAGAAACAGTTAATTGTTTTCCAGCCCACGTTTTTTTCAATTTATCTCGTAGATTTTCTGTCATTTTATACCCCTCTATGAGTAACAACAAATCTTGCCAATTAGGAAACATTGATGCAGAACGGCTTTTTAGAATTTCTTCAAGCACTTGATTCACTTTCAGTAAATCTTCACTTTGCTTTCTGATTACTTGATGTTGTGCTTGCAGGTGAGCATAAACATTGGAATGTTTTTGCAGAATATCCTTTATTTTGCTTAATGAAAAACCAAAATACTTCAAAGCAATAATCTGCTGTAACTTTGCCAAATCCGGCTCGGTGTAACAGCGGTAGCCATTGGGCTCACGATAAGAGGGTTGTAACAAACCTATTTTGTCATAATGCCGCAACATGCGAACCGATGTCTGAGTTAACTCACTGATTTCTTTTATATGCCATTTTGTCATCATGTCTCCTCCCAAGATTGAGAATAGGGCATGACACTATGTTAGGGTCAATAGTCAAATTCAAAACCTGTTATCCAATGAGTTTTTTACCAAATAATGGTGTAAGCACCATTTGCATCATTCCATGATGCCACTCATCGAGTGGCTTTACTCCTGATGCTGTTTCCGGAATCTGTCAATAAAAATGAATTATTCCGTCTTGTCTAGGCGTGCCTTCTTAAGCACTCAAATTTATCGATAATTAAATATTCTTTTATTATTCTTGTTCAAATGCAGTATAAAATTTGAGAAAAGATGTTTCAGGCCAACAACGTTTTAATTCAGCTAACATGGCTTGAGCCATCGCTCGTAAGTAGGGTAAATGTTGATAAGCATTGCTACTATCTATAAATGCTTGCAACCTCGATAAAACCCTAGGTCTAACCCAGTTATCTTCTTCATTCCATAAAGAATCCTTCGGTACAGGACCTGAAGGTCCAATCCTATCTTTTTCCCAAGTTGAATTAATAAAAGGTATCGTTTGTTGTAAAAGCCAAAAACCGCAGGCATAGGTATAAGCTTGATTGTATTGTTTATCATCAGTTGCTTCTGAAATCGTTTGTTTGAGTTCCTCCCTATAGATTTGTTCCATATGCTCAATAACATCCGTAGGAATGGCTTTAGCACACCAGCACGTTGGCATACTCATTCGCAAATAAGTCCCATCTAACAAAGCATTACGCACAACACACCATTCAAAATCAATAAGCTGCAAATCTTTAGTTTCTGCATGATCAAATACATTATCAGGACAAATGTCCCCATGAGTCAGAACAGTAAAAGATCCGGGCTTTATTACATATTCAATTAAAGATTTCGCTTCTTCAATGCATTCATGAGTTAAAGTTAAGCCTAAATTTTTATTTGCCAATCCCAGTTTCGGTAATAAATCATTCAATGTGAAATTAAGCTCATCATCAACCGTTTCCGCCTCAGGATGAATCATTTGCAAAATTTGTTCATAAAGCCCGGTATTTCCAAAACTTGCTGCATGAAAACTTCCCAAGGCTTTCATAAAACGGGTTAATGCAGCAATAGCTTTTTTGCGATCAGCTACAGTAAGTGAATCGACTAAACTAACATGCTGAACTCCTAAATCTTCAATCAGAATAAATCGATACTCTTTACTTCCACCAAAAAACTTTGGGACATTATGCTTGTTTTGCTTAATCTCAGAGGCAAATTCAAGACCTGCCCAATCCCTTGCAAATCTTGCATAAGCTTCCTCATCATTAGCATCGGTGTCTTCTCGTAAAGATTGTTTTAAAATAATACTTTCAGGGATTTCTTTCGTTTGGCTTGATAAAAAGAGTCTTACTACGCAATTTCTCCGTTCAGGCTCACTTAAAAACTGAGTGGAAATTATCTTAACCTCTGCATCAAATCTCTTATTTAATATATAGGTGATTTTATCAAGAAGATTAGAATCAAGAATTCTGTGTTCATTTATGGAGCTTGCTTTCATCTTTTAAACCTAAGTTGGGATCAAGGAGCTTTATTTCTATGCGTTCTTTTCCGCTGCCAATATTAACCCTTTTTAGGGTAATGAATCCAACTTCCGCGGTTGATTGTACATGTGTTCCACCACAAGAAACCTTAGAAAATCCTTCAATCTCCCAATAACGTCTTTGATTCTTTACATCGGAAAAACCAGTGCGAATAAGCATATCTTTTGCAATAATTTGATTGTATTCAAACAAAAGAGAGTCAAAAATATCCGAGATATTGTGCTGATAGCTAAAGTCAATTCTAGCCTTATGTTCAGCAATATGCGCACCTATTTTTTCAATGGGAAGCATTCTTTGGACAAGTTCCAAGATTAATTCAGCAGCAAAATGAAGACGCATCAATTTGTAGCGACGAACAAAGTCGATTTCCATAAGGACAACATCCCCTTTAGAAAGCCCATGCTCCGAAGGTAATGTATAATAAATCAAGTCATCTTCTATTTCAGAATGAGTGACCATCAGGCCATTCACGCGAACTGTATCACTTTCTTGACCACCGGAAAACGAAAAACCAATAGTCTCTGCAAAAAGTAGGCGATTCTCATTTACTGACACTACTTTAGTCATTAATTGGCGTTGATAGGGATTATCCCAAAATATTTTTTGCATAACTTACTCTCTAATCTTTACCACTATCCCATTTGTTACCTGCTTAAGTGCTTCTGGAGACAATGAAAATACTGCGTTGGGCGTTCCTGCTGCGGCCCAGAGGACTTCATGGCATAACAAATCTTCATCGATAAGAACCGTATTAATAACATTTTTGTGGCCAACTGGAGGGATCCCACCAATCGCAAAACCAGTTATTTCTCGTGTAAAATCTGCATCAGCCTTCCCAATAGATTCACTGATGAGATTCCCAATCAGGCTCTCATTCACACAATTAACACCACTTGCTAATACCAATACCGGCTTGTTGGTTTTTTCAGTGCAAAATAATAGTGACTTCACAATTTGAGCAACACCACAACCCAAAGTATCAGCGGCATCTTTTGCAGTGCGTGTGCTCGAATCAAGTTCCTTGACCTCACACGATAGACCCTTTTGAGATAAAAAATCCTGTATGATTTGGGCGCTTTTACTTAAATTTTTACCTTTATTCATCATGATCACTTACTTATCATCGCCACAAAGAACACTTCCTAGTCAGCTCTGTCACTACATCCCAATCCCCAAATAAAACAATGCCATAGTAAATCAGATCGCTATCGTTAACCTGTGCCGTTCTTTCAATTTGCTCTTGATAGGTACCCACAGTCATCGTATCGGTAAAATCATTAAAAAGAACATTTTTTGCTAAAGCATGCTGGCGTAATGTTCTAATTTTATTGGAGTTCTCACAAAGAATGATAAAAGGTATTTCTGAAATATAAGGGTGAGAACCTCCATCTGCATCTCGATAATTGGTTAAACGCAGTTCTTTTTCACCAATCACAGCGCCTAAACCAATACACATATGAGCAAGCGCATTCATCACTTTTCCTGGCTCAATACGCTTATTAAGCACCGCAACCAGTTTGTTTTTAAAAGGGTGTTCCACCATACAGTCCTCCACAATCTACTTCACAATTCGTGCGTTATAACGCATAATAAACCAGTATACATTCGTGCGCTAAAACGCACAAGCTTTTATTAAGGGACATCATGCAAGAAATTTCAAACCGTATTGCAAAAACATTAAAATCATTAAGACAAGAACGGGGTTGGAGTTTAGATAAAACAGCACTTGAAACCGGTGTTTCTAAAGCGATGCTTGGGCAAATTGAACGAGAAGAATCAAGTCCAACGATTTCTACCTTATGGAAAATTGCGAGCGGCTTTCAAGCCTCCTTTTCTTCGTTTATTGAAGACAGTCTGGATAATTCAACCAATCCTGTTTATAGGGCGGGACATGCTGAAACCTTGCATCCAGATGATGAAAAAATACGAGTACTGCCTCTATTTCCTTTTGATGAGCAGTTACATTTTGAATTGTTTGTTATTGAGTTATTGCCCGAATGTGAACATCTTTCACCTCCCCATAAACATGGAGTCATTGAGCATGTCATTGTTGTGGATGGAACCATTGAGCTTTTGTTAGGCGGGAGCTGGAAAAAACTTTCTAAAGGAGAAGGGCTTCGTTTTAATGCCAATCAACCGCATGGCTACCGGAATCCAACCAATGAACTATCGCGCATCCATGATATTATTCATTACCCACCCCAATATAAATCGCCTTAATCGATTATGGTACATAAAACAAAGGCGTTAATGCCATAGTTTTTAAGTCATGAAGCCACTCATTGCGTGGCTTTCCTCCTGGCGCTGTTTCTTCAAACCAGTTGTATTTACACCAAAGGTAGATATCCAAGCTTTTCATTTGCGAAAAATGATTCATTTCTTTTAATTCGTCTGAACTCAATGGCCGGATTTGCCTATACCCTTCTATAAACCATTCAAACAGGGGTTTCCAGAGAGGCCATGGCTTGTTGCATAAGTCCAAAAAAGGTTTAGCGATATCGGCAAGATACCAATGATAAACTGGCTCATCAAAATCAATCAGATGAACGCTCTCACCATCATAAAGCACATTGCCAGGACGATGGTCCCCATGGGTTAGGCCAAAATGTGCTGAGTTGATTGAAAAAGTTTTGAAGCGTGTCGTGATGGTTTGATATAAATCCTGGATCAGAGCCTCTTCTTGACGCGCATAATCCCAAGTTTCACGCCACAAATCTTCCCAAGTTAAAAAATGATGTTCCGATGCAACATAACTTTGCGAGGCTTGATGCAATAGACCTAGGGCGCGGCCCCATGTTAGATAAACTTTTTTATCTGGATAATCAAAATTCATGATTTGCCCTGGCACCTCACGGCAAACATGAACAAAAAATTCCAAATCATCTTGGTGTACCGTTTCGACATCATTTCCTTCTTGGGATACAACCGGTTCACAAATAGGCGTACCACACAAAAATAAATGCTTCTGAAAATCAATGGCACTCAAAAGTTCGTGAGCTTTTCGTATTTTTTCATGTGTCATGCGAAGGTAAAAGCCTTGGTTCTTAGATTCAAATCGATAAACACAGTTAATTTGATTATTTATAAGCTTAAGATGGGTAGGTTTTTTTACCCACTTCTTAGCAGCACGATTCGCCGTTTCATCCGTAATTTTTTTTAATGTGTCCTCCCAAATCATTTTTGGATACTCTTGTTGTTCAGATAATCAGCTCTGGATAATCGATAAAGCACATGTCGTTTCAATGGACTATTGTGCTCCAATTTGGGATGATCAAAATCATCCTTTGTGTTATGTTGTAAACCAATTTTTTCCATAACACGTCTTGAAGCTAGATTATTCACTGCTGTAAATGAAACTACTTCGGGAAGATTTAAAGAGGTAAATGCATAATGCAAAACCGCTTTTGCTCCCTCCGTAGCATAACCCTGATTCCAATGCGTTGAGGAAAGTCTCCAGCCAATTTCAACAGCAGGGGTAAAGTGCGCTTCAAAAGAAGGGGTCATTAACCCTAAAAATCCTATCATTTCTCCAGTATTTTTTAGTTCAACAGCATACAAAGAAAATCCCTTCTCTTTATAATGTGCAATCATCCGCTCAATGCCTGCTTTTGTAGCACTCCTGTTCCCTATTCCTGGTAAAAATTGGCATACCTTTTTATCTTGATCAATAAGTGACATAGGATCAAGATCAGCTTCTCTCCAAGTACGTAAAATCAGATGGGAAGTTTCAAGAATATTCATAGGAGCCTCTATAAGAAAGCATGTTTATCATGAGTAGGTAATTAGCGTCTTCACTGTATTGCGTGGGAAGAAAACCAGCCTTTTGATAGCACGCAATGGCTTGCTCGTTTCCAATTTGTGGATCAACCACAACGGCTTTAAATTTGTAGAGTTGTTCGGCAATAAAACGCCTTATAATTTGCCTACCCAACCCTACTCCACGAAACGTTGGCTCTGCAATAAAAAGGTCGATACCAGCCAATTGTTCTGGTGGTGCCTCGTCAAACAAGGAAGCATTATATCCTGAAATTCCTTCGGGTAAATGGTCGGAAAGACAGTAATATTGAATAAAACCAATTGGTTTTTGATTCAAATAAATAATAAAACTCGGGACTGGATCTATGCCTTCAATACGGGGTGAGTACTTTGCACTAATATCTTCCAAAGAAAACTGTTGATTTCGTGCATACCCTTGCTTCACCGTAGGCTCTGCAAACCATTGGGTCATTAAGTTCAAATCTCTTTGACTCAATGGTTTAAATTCCAGATTCTGATTTTTACTCCCATAGACTAAGGAAGTCCAATCCAAAATACGACGCGCTGACTCCTCTGCTGAAAGGAGACTCACATCTAGAGTCATTTCATACGGCTCTTTGCTAAAATAAACGTCTTCTTCAAACAGTCTTTTTGTAATGAGTGCCTCATCCTGTGTTTTAAAATAGCCTTTTCGATCTGAATATTTTAAGCGTTTAACAAGCTCTGCACCATTGCAAATCAATCGGATAGGAACAAACATAGCTTCCCGTTTTTGAGCAACGGCTTGTACTTGATTAAAAAACTCCTGATGCCAAGAATTATTCGCTAAGAGCTCATAGGTAATAACAAAGCTCGTTTCTTTAGAACAAACCTCAGTCATCGTATCAAAAATCACATCTCGGGCCTTGTTAAGCGCTGCCCATCCTTTATCATCAAGAGACCAAAATACTTGAGCATCGTTACCTAGAAGTTTTAGAACCGGATCGATCCAAGCATGGTGATGCGCTAATCGAAACTGAGAAGCCAGTGTTGTAATTGCCTCGCCTATAGTTTTTTTACCGGTACCTGCAATACCCATCAAGAGTATCATCATATTCGTCGGCATCATTTATTAAAATCCTGTCACAATACTGTACTCTTCTTTATGTGTAAGCACACGCATCAAGTGCGCCACATCATATGGACTACGCAGCTCAATGAATTTCACTTTTGGATATTGGTTCTTTAGAGCATTTAATAAAGGGTTAATCCGTTGTTCATAGTTCCACATATAACTTAATAACGACCATCGTACCGTTTCATTGCAACCAGCGGCTCTATCATCGATTTCTGAAGCCTTATAAAACAAGCGCTTAAATACCCGCCAATAACATAGCCATTTGGGTAAATTAAAGTACAAGCACATATCGGCTTCGCGATAACGTATCTCGAATGATTTACTGGAATTACCATCAATAATCCAGCAAGGCTTAGCAACTAATTCTTTTTGGAGTGACAAAAAATCCTCATATTCTCGTGGCACCCAATCGGCAATAAAAAAATATTTATCTAAATGGAATAATGGAATATTTAAACTCTTTTGCAACATAACAGAAAAAGTGGACTTGCCACTTCCTGGTCTACCAATAATCATGATGCGTTGTAAGTTTATCATTTCATTCAGAGTTTAATTTACAGTTTTCTTTTCTTAAGGATGCAAATGATTGTTGTATTCATCCGCTACACTATCTAAAACTTTAAGTAGTCTGTTCTTCACTTAACTGTTTAAGTACGGTTTTTATCGTAGCATGGGAAAAACCTCGGCCACTTAAGAAACGAGCCAATTTTGTATTTATCGCCTCATCTGTATCATTTTTAAATCCACGCATTTTTTTCCGAGCCTCATCTAGGGCGCGAACTTCTTCCAGTTCAATATGTTCTAAGATTTGCTCAATCACCTCTTCTTTAACGCCCTTTTGTTTTAATATTTGTTGAATAAAACGGTTTCCTTTATGGATATAACGGGCACTTAATGATTCAGCCAAACGATTATCATTAATTAAATGTAATTCCCGAAGGCGAACTATGGTTGCATGAATCTGAGCATCTAACTCGGGCACATGCGAAAAATCCCTCTCTAATTGCCTTATGAGCTCTTTTTCACTGCAATAATGATTGGAAAGATATTTTATTGCTGCATCGATGAGTGTATTCATACTAAAGCTCTACTATAAACCACAATTTTATTTTTGCTTTTGCCAAGACAGCCTGATTTATTTAGAATACCATTATAACAGGAAAATATTGAGTCTTTTATGCCAAAAGAAGGAAAGGCCAGAGTCTTAAGTGAAGCAGAGTTTAAGCGACTGCTTATTGTTGCCAAAGATGGGCAATTCTCTATAAGAAATAGTGCCCTTGTGTATTGTTCTTTTGGACTTGGATTGCGAGTGAAAGAAATCGCCTCTCTCACTATTGCAGATGTAGCCGATTACAACTATCAATTGACTGAAGAGATTTGTTTGAAGCGCTCAATGACCAAAGGTGAAAAGCAGCGTTACGCTTATCTTGCCAATGAAAAAATCCGCAAAGCACTCCAAGCTCATCTCGATACCCTAAAACCTGTTGCACGAGACAAACCCTTATTTCAGACCCAACGTAAAAGTCGCTTTACACCCAATAGTTTGCAAAAATGGTTCAAGTCACTCTATGATAAGGCAGGAATTATTGGAGCAAGTTCTCATTCTGGTAGACGTACTTTCATTACCCGCTTAATTGAGCAAGGCGCTGATATTAAAGCAGTCTCTCGCCTTGCAGGTCATGCCAACATTGTCACCACCGCAATTTATGTTGAAGACAACCCTGATCGCCTGAAACGTATTGCTAACTTGGCTATTTTCTAAATGACACCATGGTTTATTACTTTACCTTGGTTACACTATTTGGATTTTACCTACAATGAAGTCTACCATGAGGCACGCTTTGAAAAAGACAAACGCTATTATGTACTTCGTTTAGAGAAAGATTTACTAGATGATTGGACAATCACCGCTATTAACGGACGAATAAAATCCAAGTTGGGACAAAGAAGAATATTGGCTTTTTCAACGTACACAAATGCGTTTGCTCAATTCTTAATCATGATAAAAATCCGTTATCAGCATAATTATCGACTTAAAATTTTGTATAGTGAAAATATTTTTTCCCTTCACAATCTGCTGTTTCTTTTAGTATCACAAAAATATGCTAATAAAACCCATGCCAAAAGGAAGGAAAAACCAAGATCCGAGTTGAGTCAAAATGATTGTTCCACGACTGTTCAAAACAACTTATCTCATACAAAAGCATTCCAACTTGACTTATTTTTTTAATTTCTAAAAAGAAAAGTGATCATTAAATAATCAGACCGATTTAAGGGCGCTTTAATAGTGATTAGAAAGAAGCTGAGCTCTTGCCACACTTTACCATTCGCCGTAGTCCAATCGTCTCTTGAAGGTAAAATTTGGAGGTCATTTTTTTCCAGTATACCAGTAAAATTATAACTACAGACTTGAGGGCAAACATCTTCTAATTTTTCCACATAGTTATCCACTAATTTTGTGAATAAAAAGTCGCTGTCGCGAAATGTTTTGCTTACAAAATAATCGATAAATCCTAATTTAACGCATTAACAACTAGCTAAAATCAGAGTGAACCCATCCATCTCAATCATACCAATTGCATGTTCATTTTTTCGATAATATTTGCATTATTTGCTGCAATATTATTCACCTCATCAACTTTTGGATGTACCTCGCCTGCAAGACAGCGGGTAAGCTGCCTTAAATTGAATCCAAATACAGCAGCGTAACCAGCGCTTTTGGTGGTTTCATCCGATTTCATGCGACTTCTGCCTAATTGGCCGCCATGTTTCGTGTGGCCAATCAAAGGCTCAATACCAGCACGTCGATGATGCAATAATTGCCTGATTGTCCATGGCGTTGTTTCGCGAGCCGCATTGAGCGTCCTATCAGGACGGGGTAATTGAATTTCAAGGACGCCTTTTTCAATCAATAGTTGTTCGTTGTTCAATGAATAATATCCTTTATCTGTCGCAACCGATGCCAGTAACCCCTTTCCAAAAAGATGCTCATGAGTATTCAGCATCAGCGGTAAAGACTGAGCATCTGGCATATAAGTAGAGGTGCATTCGCCAACAAAAAGAAAGTTACCTCCAATACGTCCTAATTGATAGGCGCGACCAAACTGCAATCCTTTATTTAATTTACCTTTGTTAAAACAGCCGACTTCATAAGCATGCAATGAAGAAATCGATGTATTGATAATGCCTTCAAAAAGATAGCCATGTACATTCTGTAATAACATAGTCCCCCGCCAGCTCAGTGTCTCGACAGCACGGCGAAGTGCCCAATATTTACCCGATGCCAATTGATTACCAAATAAATAGATATCATTTAAGATAGGCAGTACCTCAGCATACGTTTCACGCCATAACCGCTGAAGCACCACGGATAATATACCCTCACCAACATCCTTACGTTTCAAATTAAAATAATACAGTGCGATTTGTTTTAAATTGCTTAGTCCAACACGGTAACGCTTCATGCCACCACAGCACAATTGATTCAGTCCTTTTCCAACTTTTGACGCAAGAACAGCAACCTTAACCAATAAATTGGCGATTGCGGGATAGACTATATTAGCTTCTTGAACGGTTGAGTCAATATCAAGCTCCGTAGGATTAGCGTAATTCAGTTTAACGGCGTGTTGCGTTATCAAATTGGCAAGTCGGCGCTGCGTTTCAGGGCTTAATCGAGAGCGAAACGCCTCGATTTTGGTATGGTCTGGCACATGCCATTTCTTGATGAGACGATAACCACAAAACAATTGAAAGGCGGCATTATCTCGTACTTGTTGTTCTGTTACACGGTCAGTAAGGTTGAACATCTGTTGTAAAATATAAACACCAAGATGAATGCGTATGCGTAAGGGTCTACCCATCCACCAATGTTTTCTATCCGTACGTTGTAAATCGGGCAATACTAATTTCAGCATCTCCTCCCAAGGAAGTTTCTGAGCCAGCTTCATCAGGCGATGGTCATTGCTGATTGCAATGGTGATGTTGCCGCCTGTGACCGGTTCATCAAAGCCATCTACATCTAAACTCATTTTTTACTTACACCCCTTTTATCGCACCGTTCTTTGTTTTGCTACCAACTTGGCGCATCCGCCACTGAAAAACACCAGATTCCACCACCAAATGGATAAGTGCTTTTTGAGCATGCCTTTTCGTAGGCGATACGTCTGGTAATGACTTAAAATCCCAAGATAAGAGTTGATAGAACATAAAAAGGCCATTTG
Organism: Legionella maceachernii; assembly: GCF_900167045.1. Classification (GTDB taxonomy): domain Bacteria; phylum Pseudomonadota; class Gammaproteobacteria; order Legionellales; family Legionellaceae; genus Tatlockia; species Tatlockia maceachernii. The sequence continues at coordinate 40,031 of NZ_FUXJ01000023.1, forward strand.
CTCATCGATGGTGGGTTTGTGGTCTTTGATAACTGCATTATGCTTTGTAATGGCGTCATAAAAGTTTCCTTTGATGCGACGACCTGCATAAATACAGTGTGGCTTCAGTATCACCCCAAGAAACGGAACACCTTTGCGATAATGCTGCAGGTATCGCTTGCGCGGATGAAGCTCAAGTTCGAGCTCTCCCTGTAAATACTGCTCCATTCGGGGTATGAGTGATTTTAAAAACATTTTATCTTCGTGCACCAGAATAAAATCATCGACGTAACGGCCATAGAAACGCACGCCCAAATCGTGTTTGATATAATGGTCAAAGGAATTCAAATAAAAATTAGCGAACACCTGACTTGTGAGATTGCCAATAGGCAGCCCGCAGTGGGATCTGCTATAAAAAAGGCTCTTGTCTTTCGGAAAGTCCTGCCAGTCGCGTCGTTTTCCCTTGATAAAACAGCGCCTGGTTGGCTCATTTTCAACGATTTTCCTGGCTACCTCCAGGATTAATTTCTTATCGGATTGGTTATAATGCCTCTCGATAAAGCAGCGAAGGCCTTCCCAGAGAATACGTCGATTAATGCGGATGAAAAAACTCATGATATCGAGTTTTAGCACGTAGCAGTCTTTTTGGTAATTTAAGGAGCATTTGCGGATAAATTGCGCCGCACGCGCAATGCCCATATGTGCGCCACGCCCTTTACGGCTCGCATAGCTGTCGAAAATAAAGGCTTTCTCAAACAAGGGATTTAATTGATTAATTAACCAGTGATGCACCACCCGGTCACGAAAATCAGCGGCAAAGATTTCGCGTTTCACCGGTTTATCAATCACAAAAGCAATGGAGCGTCCAGGATGCCAGGTGCTGGAATTGAGTTCCTCTCGCAAAGCAATGAGATTGCTTTCATAATCCGTTTCAAAGCGGAGCGCATTCATGGTGTTGCGCTTGTTCTTGCGGCAATCAAAGTAGGCCTGGAACAAGGATTCCAGTGTCGCGCCGTGCTCCATATGATCATGTTCTTCTTCTCCCATAGTTTATCCCAATAAAGTGGTGTGGACCTGTTAAATGCCCACACCGATTGTGACTTTGCTTTGTTTAAAACCCCGAACACACCGAACAGGTTGTTCGTTGTTCTTATTGTCGTTGTTGTCGTTACCCGACGGGAAGTTCACGTTCCACGCGTTGTTGTTGTCGTTCTGCGACGAACTCCAGTAGAACGCGGACGAAAACCCGCCAAACGCAATACAAAGGCGTTTTGGTCTACATAAGGCATCTTATGCAGACACGAATCAACTGCTGCTATACAACAGTCCCTTTGTCGCTTTTAAACAAAAGCATGCTCGCTCATGAACACCGTAGCCTTCATGATTCTGGCTTTCGGCTGGCATTACGCCAGCCAGTCACCTGTTTGCCTATGCGTGTCAAGAGTTCACTTAACTGGGCTTGCCTTTTAAGTGATATCAGCTTCATCTCAACACACAAGCGAACTTCCAATTTCAATAACTCCATCTCATCTAAAAACACCTCCAAATGCTCTATCCTGTTTTGATGCTTGTTGGCCCGGTAAATACAACGAAGCAAATGAAGGGCATCGCGCTTCATATCCTGGCCCAGTGTGTATCGATATTCTCTTGGAAAATCACGGGTTACCTCAAACACTCTCAGAACCAACTGATAACTGTCCTTATAAACCGGTAACTCCGTATAGAAAGCCATTAATAAAAATCCAAATCATTCGTCTTTAAAGAAATCATGAGGCAGCTACGCTGCCTCAAAAGAAAAGGGATAAAGGGGTTAAGGGGTAAAAGCCCGAACACACCGAACAGGAAGTCCGCTGAGCTTATCGTCGACGTTGACGATACCCGACGGGAAGACCACGAACCACGCGTTGACGAGGTCGACCTGCGACGAACTCCAGTAGAACGCGGACGAAAACCCGCCAAAGTTACAGGGAATTGCAAGATTGGAACACAATGCGCCATGGACTGCAGACAGCTCATTTCTTGCCGGAAGATACCAGTCAACACTGAGGTTTCGGCAACGTTGGGCGGCGCAGTTATTGGGATCACTTGAACAAGCTGTATCAGCGACAATAGCATTGGTATTGCCAACCCCATCATCCAGGCTTGTTGCGCCAGCTATATTTGAAAAAGCACCTGTCCATTGGCTGTTAAAACCTTGCGCCACATCAATGACGACTTTGCCACTGCCCGCGCTTTCTTGAAACACCAATCCCTCCAGATAAGAGAAGGCGATTAAGGTCGTGGGGCTGTTGGCAGTGTTGCTGCCGCTGACGGTAATCGTGCACGGTGCGTAAGGGGAGTTGGAAGTCAGTTCCAGCGTGCAACTGGCTCCAGGGGCCACACTGGTGCAATTGCTATCGTCAACGGACAGATTAGGGCAGGCTGCCTTATTGCTGACTGTAATTGCATTGGCATTCACGGCACTGCCCGCATCATTGGTGACCTCTAAAGAAAGCGCTGTTCCTGATACTGCAACGACCCTGCTTTGTTGTACAGGGTTGGTGATACTTATTTGCGGTTGGCTGGTCACCGTCACATCGACATTCACTGTGTTGGTATTGTCTCCGGCGATAGGAATAGTCGTTGGTCCTTCTTGTGTGCCTGAAGCAAAAGTAATCGTACAGCTTGCCCCAATTGCAAGGCTCGCCCCACACGTCGTGCTTTGTACGCTGATGTTACTGCCTCCTGGAATGGTTGCAACTACATT
>NZ_FUXJ01000033.1 GCF_900167045.1 Legionella maceachernii
CTTGCCAAAGGTTACAGAGCAAGGATTTAGCTTTAATAAGAAAACTGGTGCTGGTTTTGGTTTATCTTATGCTAAACAATATTTAGAGCAGATCAATGGTTCAATGTATATTCACTCTGAAGAAAAAGTTGGGACAAAAATTCATATCACTCTAATTCGGTCTAACCCCCCTAGTTGGTTCTGTGACTCAATGAATATTAGGTATGGTACTAATATTGTCGTATTAGATGACGATATATCCATCCATGACGCATGGAATGAACGGTTTTCAAATATTTCACACGTTAAAATGTTTCATTTTTATAACGCGATCGACTTAGGTCAGTATAAAGTTGATCCAGAAACTTCAATATTATATTTAGTGGATTATGAGTTGCTCGCTGATGTTAAAAATGGTTTAGATGTGATTGAAGAGCTTAATTTAAATGGTAAAGCTATTTTAGTTACAAGTTGCTTTGAAGATATTGCTATACGAAATCGATGTGAAAATATTGGCGTTAAAATCATACCAAAATCTTATGTACCTTATATTAAAATTATTGAGACTCCAGAGAAAGAACTTATAAATACGGTGGTTTTTATTGATGATGATGAAATGATGCGAATGACTTGGATCTTTGCGGCTGAAGAGGCTGGACAAAGTATTTCAACCTATTCGTCATTTGATGAGTTCGTAAATGAAATAAATAATTATTGTAAGAATACTCTTATTTATATTGATTCAGATCTAGGAGACAATGTTAGAGGCGAGGATTGCGCAAAACTCCTTTTTGATAAGGGGTTTATTGACGTTCATCTTGCCACTGGTCATTCGCGAGATCGATTTCGCCAAGTGCCATGGATTAAAACAATTGTTGGTAAAGAACCACCTTTTCAATTTGCACACGGGAATTTAACATGAACTCTACGGATAAAGATAAATTAAAACACGATTTTTTAAACTCAATTGTTATCATCAACAGCATGACAAAATCTGCTTCGAGTTTCATGAATACAATTTCACAGTCAATGGATACCGTTGATATTAACCAAAAGCAGATGGAAAAATTTTTATATTCCATGAGCGCTATACGTGAGCAGACTTCAAAGATTGAAAATTATTTTCTATCTCTTTTTAATGAATAATTGTGACAAATTATCTCTCTGCTAGATATGAGGAATATGAAACCACTCTTCCCCAATCTAAAGAATCAGTTAAATGATCTTTGGTAATACTGTAGTAGTAATTGTTATCTAGCTTTTGCGCATCAAATAAATAGTTAATCCACTCAGATATTGGTTTTTTATATTCTTTTTCTGATAACAAGAACAATATTTTCTCTTTTTTTACAACAGCAGCCATAGTTTGTTCAGGTAGCTCATATCCCTGCATTAAATCTAATTGCTCAGATAGCTCTTTTGCATGTCTAATGATAAGCCATGTAGGTTTGGCGTCTTTATCAAGAAATAAAAAACTACCTGAGTTATCAACTAGATAATACTCAACAGCCTGTGCTTGTATTAGAACACTAGCAAATAATTGTTGATATAATTCATTATCAAATAAATCATTAATGGAGTTTTCATATGCATTAACTATATTTTTTGTTAACTCTCTGAAATAGCGCTGAGTTAGGTCATCCACAGCTAATGTAATTTCTGGATATAGATTTTCACTTGTCTTGAGTATAAATTTATCAATTAAACCGTTATTGAAAGCTTTTATCGCAGTATCTTTATCTGCTTCAGCCGTTAGCATAATTTTAAATATTTTTTTCTCTTTAATTTTTTTGCAAAATTCAATTCCGTTAATAGCGGGCATTTGATAGTCCACAACTAACAATGGTGCATGCTCAAACCTTGCTTTACTATAAATCAGATTTAACATTTTACTAACATCAAAGCCAATAAATCGATCATTAGTAGTATCTAAATTAACATCATTCATTAATTTGAAAATTGATTGGGTGACATCTTGACTATCGTTATCAATAAGATGAAAAGCCATATCTGAGCTTGTAAGTGTTAGTATATTAAGCTTTTCGCCAAATTCTAAATCTAACGCATCCAAAAATGCTCGGTTATCATCTAAAAAAATGACTTTTATCGGATGATAAAAACAGGTAGGTCTTGCATCAATAATAGTCATATAATAATTCCTCTACGTTACAGCCACAATTGCATCACCCATGATAAGTCGCCAATATTTCAGACCTTTAATTATAATGTATTGCTGTTACGGAAAAATACTTAACATGGATGTCGCTTTGTATAATAAATGATTCTTCAAATTTTTTCCTCCCCAATTTCGTATTTAATCACTTAAGTTATAGTGGTTTATGTTTTTGCGATTAAGTTAGAATCCTTCCTTGTTAATTTTCTTCCTCATAAATCTACACCATCCATAACCGTGATTTACAGAATATATTATATTTTTATTATTCATAATCAATAAGTTAGCTAAATTATCCCCCGGGGACAATTTATTAAATCGATAATCCATGGCAGTGGTCCCGTGAAATTTAAAGTGCCATTTAAAAACAGATCTGGATTAAATTTAATAAAATTTAAACGACCTAAAACAAAAAAACATCACCCTAAAGATAATTAACCCATCATAAAATCAGGATGGAACCCTATTAATTAACTTTTCAAATAATTGATTCTCTATCCACCTAGTACAGTTATTGTTTTAACATTTAAAAAGCTTGTTTAAATTAGGAATAAATTTATTAGAGACATGAATCTATTCCATCAAAATAATGAGTTAATAAAAATACCGTGAAAGAAATAGGGCTATTGTTAAATAGGTTACTGAAAAATATTAAACGATACAGCCATTTGTCTTGATAATAAAACGCATAGTTATAAAAAAAGGGATTTGTGCACTAAGTAGAAGAACCAATCTCAGCCCCGCCACTACCGATCAATACCCGCCAAACAATATATTCTTCGCTATGGGTAAAGACAGATACAACAGATTACCTCTATACGTAGGCCAATATTACTAACAAATATTGCTTAATAACCAATACTCTTAACATGAATTATAATCATATACACTGACGTAAGTGCGCAAACAGTATAATTCTTTAATTGTAAATAAAGTTATTCATTTTAAAATTAAAAATGAAATCTAAAGCATAAAAAAATAACATTATCTTATATCCATTCCTGAATTTAGCATATTATCAAAATCCATCAATAAATTATTCGTCAAAATTCAAAAAGTATAGTTTCATGAACTTTGACAATATTGCTCAGCTATCAAGATAATCACATCCTATTTCAGAGTAGGGCAGTGAATACAAATAACAAATACACCCAAAGAAACTTCAGAATATTTTTTGACAAAATTCGCAATACGAGTTGCCAATCAAAATTTTAAAGCTCCTAGGGTAAAAATCTAGCCGCCAAAAATCCAGTATCCGCCAGCAGTTTCCGGTATTGGTATTAGGAAGTATGGATAAAAGTTAAAAGCGCATCCCATAAAGCTACACCATAACCATATAACTACACCATAACACCCCATAAAACTACACATAAAATTTTAAGACCAATTTATCCCCATATTACTACACAGAAAAACTCATAAACCTACACAATCACTCCCAAATAAATACACAATAATCATTCAATAAATACTTTAAAATCAATAGGTTATTGTGATTTCATTTAATGAATCTATGAATAGAAGAAAAAAGATATATATTTTCTTTTTTTAAAAATTTAAATAATAGTACAAATTACCGCTTGCAAATACATTTCAATAAAGTTAGTCTAAAACAAATAGTACAAAGCACCTTATTGTAAAGGGGGATGGATGAAAGTAATTACAACAGCCGGGAACAAAGGAGGGATTGGCAAATCAACTATTGCTCTCACTCTTGCACAATATCTAGCTAAATGTAAAAACATGAAAGGGGCATTTATTGATTTAGACCCGCAAGGCAACTCTTCATCTAGCTTAATTCCAACTACAAGAGATCCAGCTCACCCAACTGGCTACATGCCAAAAGCACATCCAGAGTGGGATCCGAATAACTTACCAGAAGATGATCCGCATTGGGATGGTGTTAGTAGTATTGCAGATATATTCATAGGTAAATCTATTTATCCATATCCAACATGGGTTGACAATTTACATTGTTTTCCTTCTTTTGCTTCATTACTGGAAGATGCACAACGTGTTCTAAAAGTTGATGTAAAAGAAAAAGTTATAAATCGTCTTAAAGAATTTACCGAAATGCTGTCAACCCACAGTGATTACCAATTTGTTATTATTGATACGAATCCACAGTTTGGCCCACTAACAATGGCAGGGTTGCGAGCAGCAACTCATGGACTATTGCCAACTGAACTAGAACAATATGGTATTAATGGAACCATAGGTATGATCCAAGCAATTTCACAAGAGCAACTTAGAAGAGTAAAAGATGACACAATCAAAATAGCGGGAATTTTACCTAACCAAGTTCGTAAAACAGCAGTACATACTAAGTTCCTTAATGACTTGCGTTCGATAGAGAAATCAGAAGAATGGTTGTTACCTCCGATCGCCCAAAGAACTATTTATTCAGAATTAGTAGTAGAAGATGCAAAACCTAATTGTGTATTTAACCTACCGCAAACACATCTAGCTAGAATTGAGAGTGAAAAATGGTGTTCTTATGTATATGACAGGGTATTTCATAATGTATACAACAAAATAGAAGAAAAGGAGGCTTCTTATGGTTAGTAAATTCAAACTAAATCCAGTCAAAACTGGAGAGACAAAGGAAGCCATATCAAGAACACTGGCGATTGCCAATGATTATGCTGGGGAACTGTCAATAGAAGTATTATCCTTAGATAAAATAGAACTTGATCCAGAAAACAATCGTGAACTAGCCCTCACTCTTCATGATGCTATGAATGGAATAGATCCTTCTGATCCTGACTATGCAAAAAAGAAAAATGATTGGAAGTCACTTGAATCATTAGCAAAAACTATACTAGATGATCAGTTAATTAACCCCATATTTGTATACAGGTTTGGGAACAAATGTCGTTTAATCGCTGGTGAGCGTAGAACCTTGGCCTCAGCGATTGCTGGTAAAAAGGAAATTATTGCAAGAATTGCAAGTCAACGACCTGTTGGTACAAAGTTAAGAGTTCTACAGTGGATTGAGAATAATGAGCGTGTTGACTTATCTCTTGCTGAAAGAGTTGCGAGTATTGAGGCTATTGTTAAAGAGTATTTAAACGAAAATAAAGAAAAAAGTGATAGCGAGAAAATAACATCAAAAGTATTAAGTGGTTTAACGGGAATGTCTATAACACAATCTCGAAGATATATCCTGATTTTGCAAGCTAGTCCAGAGATAAAGCAGGCGATTGCTGAAGGAAAAATAGAGAATGTAAAATTAATTGAATTAATTATTTCAGTTGAAAACGCAGAACATCAACAAGTTCTCTTAAAGGCCGCCATAGAAAATCTATCCTTTGATGCAATTGTTAAGCTAAAAAAAGAACTTGAATTTTCGTTAGTTACAAAAAAAGAAATAAGAGGACGTAAACAATTAAATGTTAGTTTAGGTAAGGTAAAACCCAATATTGCCAAAATTATCTTTGATGCCTTAGTTTCAAGCAACATTCTACACGAGAGCATCGTCGAGCAAATGAATATGTTAAGCAATAATGTCCAATGGAATAATGGTAAATCAGTTGAGGAGTGCTTTAAAAAAATAATTCCTCTAATTGCTCAGGAAGTGTGATTAAAATGAATAAACTGAAACTCAATAATAATGAAGACGATAAGAAAATTATTACATTTACTATTAATAAAGAAATTAAAGAGTCACTCAGAGAAATTCTGTTAAATTCTGAAAAATATAATTTAAAAAAGAAAACTGATTGGGTAAACGAAGCCATCATAATGTTAAAGGAAAATCCTGATTACAAAGAAATGGTACTCAATGCAGAAGGGAATAGTGAAAATTTTGTATTTGATAAAATTTACATGACATTTAAGCAACGATGTTTTTTTTCTGATATGAGAAATGAAGTTGTAAAGGAATATCCTGATATAAGAGGCCCTCAAACTGCCATAATACGCGCTGCTATTTTGAGTAGAATGATGAGGAAAAAATAAGAAAAAAGGCCAAACGGAATGGGTAATGTTCGCTGAAAAAACAATACGTAAACATGTAACAATTATTCATGCATACTCTTTAATGAGTGTATTGCAACGGAAAATTGTCAATGTGCTTTTGTATGAAGCAATAAAAGGAGATGGCCGCATAAATAGCCATCAAAATTCGGTCGCTGTCGAATGCAATATGCCTTTTTCTAAGCTGTTAAAAGCAGTTAAGTTCAATAGTAATAATACCCAATATCTAAAAGAGTCCATTGATGGGTTGGCATCATTAAAAATAGAATGGAATTTATTGAAAGATAAGGTACCTACAGATATCTCTTTTTTAAATTTACGAGTTTTACATGGTGCACCTACGTTCTATCAGGATAATACCATCAATTTTTCTTTTCATAAAATCATGCTTGATTTACTAGTTAATCCATCTATATACGGTACTATTGACATTGATCTGCAATCTGAATTTGAATCGAAATATGGTCATGCTCTTTATGAAAATAGTACACGGTTTATTAACTTACAAAAAAATAAAATTATTTCGTTAGATACATTTAGAAAAATTTTAGGAGTTCCTGAAGATAAATATCCAAGTATGCGGGAACTTACAAGAAATGTCATTTCGCCTTCATTAGAAGAGGTTAATGATCGAGCTAATTTTGCTGTTAGTTTGGATCCAATAAGAGTTGGTAGAAAAATTACTGGATTTGAGGTGTTAGTCCAGAATAAAAAAAATACAATAAAATCAGAAGTCAGCTGTATTGATTATGAAAATGAGAAGATGCATAAAGAAATAAAAGTAACTTTTGGTATATTAAATGAGTCTATATTAGAAAATATTATAAATAACTACTCAGAAGAATATATTCAAGAGAAGATTAACTATACCAAGAAATATGCAAAAAAAGAGCGCACAGGTTTTTATCCAATTCCATATTTTATTAGTGCTTTAAAATATGATTATAAATTCAAGGAAGAATCTAAGCCAGACGGTTCTCAAGAAAAAGAATCTAATGAACAAATTGAGTGGGAAAAGAAATTATTCGCTTTACAGGCAGAGCTTAATCATTGGGAAAAACTATCAGGTTATACTAAAGCTGGAGATAATCAAGAGCATGTTAAAAACATGCAGAAATTTGTTCTGGAAACCCAAGAAAAATTAAAGCAACATTATTTAGAGAAGCCAATTAAAATGGAGGCGGTTTAATATGAAATTTCCTGCCTTTGAACCAATTAATCTAAAAAATGACATACAATCCTTGGAAGCAATTGATCTGTGTTTATCAAAAATTTATCCAGATCAAAATCAGGCTAGAAAGTTTTTTAGCGATGCTTCACTAGAAGAACTGGCCTCGTCAATTCGACAGCATGGGATTATACAGCCTATTCTTGTCAAAGAAAGAGATCATAATAGGAATGAATATCAAATTATTGCGGGTGAACGGCGTTGGCGTGCAGCTAAAATAGTAGGATTAGAAAAAATCCCTGCAATCATCAGAAAATATAATAAAGCAAACGGGATGGCAGTTTCTTTAATTGAAAACATTCAAAGAGAAGATTTAAACCCATTGGAAGAAGCACAAGCTATACAGCGGTTAATAGAAGAGTGTTACATGACGCATGGTGAAGTTGCTGAAACTTTAGGTAGATCGCGAACAACAGTTACTAATCTTCTTAGATTGCTTACTCTCACGGATGAAGTAAAAGAAATGTTAAAAATGGGATTACTAGAAATGGGGCATGCCAGAGCTTTATTAAGTTTGTCGAGTATACAACAAGCAGAAACAGCAAAAATAATTATCAATAAGTCTTTATCCGTTAGGGAAACTGAAAAATTGGTTCAGCGCTTAAATAGGCCAGAAGATAAACAAGAGTTTTTTCTAGATCCCCAATTTGAACAAAAAACGAAAGATTGGATGGCACAATTATCGAAAAAACTTTCATCCAAAGTTAACATGCATTTTAATGATGGAGGAAAAGGTAGGGTGGTGATAAGTTTTGACTCTTTAGAGGAAGCAGATTGGTTAATGGCCCATCTTAAGGTGGAAGGGTAGGGCTATTTTTTTAGTCACTGTCGCGTAATGTTTGGGGCAAGTTTGAGGAATAAAAATTGAAGGAATTTTTTTGATTTTCAATCAGTAACAAAGTATCATAATTTGAAATAGTTTTTCAATATTAAATAACATATAGGATGCTGGTGCAGGGAATGAACTATTTATTAGATATCAAAAATGGATTGCCCATAGAGTCCGATAACAGGACCATTGCCAGCAATCAGCAATCAGCAATCAGCAATCAGCAATCAGCAATCAGCAATCAGCA
>NZ_FUXJ01000009.1 GCF_900167045.1 Legionella maceachernii
CACGCGGATTATGTGAAGAACATGATCACAGGAGCGGCGCAAATGGACGGTGCGATTTTAGTTGTATCAGCTGCGGATGGCCCGATGCCACAAACGAGAGAACATATCTTGTTATCCCGTCAGGTTGGTGTGCCCTATATTGTTGTATTTTTAAACAAAGCGGACATGGTTGATGATGCAGAGCTGTTAGAGCTTGTAGAGATGGAAGTACGTGATTTATTGAGCAGCTACGAATTTCCTGGCGACGATATACCGATTGTGGTTGGTTCAGCGTTAAAAGCCCTGGAAGGTGATACGAGTGAGATAGGTGTTCCAGCGATAGAGAAATTAGTTGAGACGATGGACTCGTATATTCCTGAGCCAGTAAGAAATATCGATAAGAGCTTCTTGTTGCCGATTGAAGATGTATTCTCAATTTCTGGACGTGGAACGGTAGTAACAGGCCGAATTGAGAGCGGAATTGTTAAAGTGGGTGAAGAAGTTGAGATTGTGGGCATCCGTGATACGCAGAAGACGACGTGCACAGGGGTTGAGATGTTCCGCAAATTGCTTGACGAAGGTCGAGCTGGTGACAACGTTGGGATTTTGTTACGAGGTACGAAACGAGATGAAGTGGAGCGTGGTCAAGTTTTGGCTAAGCCTGGTACAATCAAACCTCATACGAAGTTTGAAGCTGAAGTTTATGTATTGTCCAAGGATGAAGGAGGACGTCATACGCCGTTCTTTAACGGATATCGGCCCCAATTTTATTTCAGAACGACAGACGTAACGGGTTCATGTGATTTGCCTGAAGGAATAGAAATGGTAATGCCAGGTGATAACGTCAAATTGATTGTTAATCTGCATTCCCCAATTGCTATGGATGAGGGATTACGTTTTGCAATCCGCGAAGGTGGCCGCACCGTTGGTGCTGGTGTTGTATCTAAGATCATTGAGTAATAGAAATGAGCAGCAATCAAAATATTAAAATACGTCTTAAATCTTTTGACCACCGGTTAATCGATTTATCCACTCGTGAGATCGTGGAGACAGCAAAACGTACGGGCGCCCAAATAAGGGGCCCCATACCTTTGCCCATTCGCAAAGAGAAGTTCACTGTATTGATCTCTCCGCATGTCAATAAAGATGCGCGCGATCAATATGAGTTACGCACCCATAAGCGCTTAGTTGTTATTGTTCATCCTACTGAGAAAACAGTGGATGCATTAATGAAGCTAGACTTAGCTGCTGGGGTGGACGTGCAGATTAGCCTTGATGACGAATAGTCATAATAGGGTAAAGGTTATTTAACGAGGTGTTAAAATGACGATTGGGTTATTAGGCCGCAAAGTCGGCATGACACGTGTATTTACCGAGGAAGGGATTTCTATACCAGTATCGGTTATAGAAGTTTTACCTAATCGCGTGTCTCAGATCAAAACCATGGATAAAGACGGTTATCTTGCGATCCAGGTTGCAGGTGGCATGAAAAAATCTAGCCATGTGAATAAACCATTGACGGGTCACTTTGCTAAGGCACAGATCGACGCAGGCGATATGCTTTGTGAGTTCCGCGTAGACTCGATTGATGAGTTTACTGCGGGGCAGGTTATATCTATTGGTGATGTTTTTGATGAGGGGCAATTAGTTGACGTTGCCGCAAATTCTAAAGGTAAAGGATTCGCCGGTACTGTAAAACGATACAATTTCCGTACACAGGACGCGACTCACGGTAACTCCAGATCGCATCGAGTAGTAGGTTCTATTGGACAAAACCAAACTCCTGGTCGTGTATTTAAAGGCAAAAAAATGGCCGGACATATGGGAAATGCGCGTTGTACAACACAAAATTTAGAGTTGGTTCGTGTGGACAAAGAGCGTAATTTACTTTTGATAAAAGGTGCTATTCCCGGGTGCCCAGGTGCAAAAGTTGAAGTAAGGCCCGCTGTTAAGAAAAGAGTGAGGGGCAAATAATGGAACTTAAAACAATCGATACTAACACTGAGTTAAAAGTAAATGATGAAGTGTTTGGCTACAGCTATAATGAAGGCTTAATCCACCAAGCAGTAGTTACATTTATGAACAATGCGCGAAGTGGAAACAGTGCACAAAAGACACGTTCTGAAGTTCGCGGCGGCGGAAAGAAGCCTTGGCGTCAGAAAGGAACGGGTAGAGCAAGAGCTGGAACTATCCGCAGCCCTCTGTGGCGCTCGGGAGGAGTTACATTTGCTTCAAAGAAACGAGATTATAGCCAAAAACTTAATAAAAAAATGTACAAACGCGCATTGCGTAGTATAATCTCCGAACTTCATCGCACCGGTAATTTAATTGTAGTCAGTGACTTCCAATGTCAATCGCATAAAACGAAAGATTTCATTGCCAAAATGAAAGAGCTGAATTTGCAGAATGCATTAATAGTTATGCATGAAGTAGGAGAGCAAGAATACTTGGCTTCTCGTAATTTAATACAGTTTGATATCTGTGACGTAAGTTGTCTGGATCCAGTGAGCCTACTGCGTTTCGAGAAAGTGCTTATGACTGAAGAGGCCATTAAAAGTTTAGAGGAGCAGTTGCAATGAACGCTGAACGCTTATTAATGATATTACGTGAGCCTCATACCTCTGAAAAATCAACAGTGATGGCTGATAAATTTAAGCAGTTTACTTTTAAAGTGCTAAAAACTGCCACAAAAGATGAAATTAAATCGGCTGTTGAGCAGATGTTTAATGTTAAAGTTAGAAGCGTGTCCGTTGTGAATGTTAAGGGAAAGAGAAAGCGTTTCAGACAACTGAACGGTAAGCGATCCGATTGGAAAAAGGCTTTCGTCTCTTTACAAGAAAATTATGACATCGACTTTAGCGTGACAGAATAAGGTAGACTAAGATGGCATTATTAAAATCTAAACCGACATCACCAGGAAAACGTGGTGAGATAAAAGTTGTCCACCATCATATTCACAAGGGACAGCCTCATGCTGCGCTTGTAGAAAAGTTAAATAAAACTGGCGGAAGAAACAATCAGGGCCGAATTACAGTCCGACATATTGGCGGTGGTATTCGTGCTAAATATCGCATAATAGACTTTAAGCGAAATAAAGATGGCATTGAAGCTAAAGTTGAACGAATAGAGTATGATCCAAACCGTTCCGCATTAATTGCATTAATTGTTTACAAAGACGGTGAACGACGGTACATTATTGCACCTTCCGGATTGGCTGCGGGTGATACAGTTGTAAGCGGTGAAGATTCTCCGATAAGCGTCGGAAATTGCCTTCCCTTACGCAATATACCTGTTGGTACTACCATTCACTGCGTGGAAATGAAGCCAGGCAAAGGCGCGCAACTGTTAAGAAGCGCTGGTTGCAGCGGACAGATTGTTGCTAAAGAAGGTATCTATGCAACTTTAAAATTGCGTTCCGGTGAAATGCGTAAAGTATTAACTTCATGCAGAGCGGTTATTGGTGAAGTAAGTAATAGTGAACACAGCTTGCGTGCCCTTGGAAAAGCCGGTGCCAAACGTTGGCGAGGTATAAGACCTACAGTTCGTGGAGTTGCCATGAACCCTGTGGACCATCCGCACGGTGGTGGTGAAGGACGGACTTCAGGTGGGCGTCATCCTGTTACTCCATGGGGTGTACCAACAAAAGGATATAAGACAAGAAGTAACAAACGTACTGATCGTTTTATTGTCAGAAGTCGTAAGAAAAAGTAATTAGCTAAGAGGATATCAAGGTGGCACGTTCTATTAGAAAGGGTCCTTTCGTCGACCATCACTTATTAAAGAAAGTTGAAACGGCGATTGAATCTAAGTCCAAGAAACCAATTAAAACCTGGTCCAGGCGCTCAACAATTGTTCCAGAGATGATTGATCTCACAATTGCAGTTCATAATGGTAAAGATCATGTTCCGGTTTATATCACTGATAATATGGTTGGCCATAAACTGGGCGAGTTTGCCATGACTCGTACATTCAAAGGCCATTCTGGAGACAGAAAAGCCAAAGGTAAGTAAGAGGGTCAATGATGGAAGTTACAGCAAAATTAAGAAATGCACCACTTTCTGCCCAAAAGGGTAGACTTGTTGCCGATATGATTCGCAAGATGAATGTTTCAAGAGCAATAGATGTTCTAAAATTTACCCCTAAAAAGGGCGCGCAATTAATGTTGAAAGTATTAGAGTCAGCTATTGCGAATGCAGAAAACAATAATGGCGCTGATATCGATGAACTAAAGGTTGGTGTGGTATGTGTAGATGAGGCAGCAACTTTAAAAAGAATTAGTCCTCGCGCTAAAGGACGTGCAAATCGTATATGTAAGCGCACTTGCCACATTACAATTACAGTGTCTGACGAGGAATAGCAATGGGACAAAAAGTAAACCCAATAGGTATACGATTAGGTATAACCCAAGATTGGAATTCAAAATGGTTCGCTAGTAAAAATTACGCACAACTTTTGAATCAAGATATCAATCTGCGAAAAATGCTAAAAAAGAAGTTGATGGCTGCTGCAGTAAGTAAGATTCGAATTGAAAGGCCAGCGAACAATGCCGTCGTTACAATTCACACTGCACGTCCAGGCGTCCTTATTGGCAAAAAAGGTGGCGGTATCGAAGCCTTGAGAGCAGAAATTGCGGATAAACTCGGCGTGCCTGTGCATTTGAACATCGAAGAAGTACGCAAGCCAGAACTGGATTCTACTCTAGTGGCCGAAGGCATTGCTCAGCAGTTGGAGCAACGTGTGATGTTCCGCCGTGCAATGAAACGAGCAGTTACATCAGCGATGAAAGCGGGTGCTAAAGGAATCAAAATTTGTGTGAGCGGACGCTTAGGCGGCGCTGAGATCGCCCGAAGTGAATGGTACAGAGAAGGAAGAGTTCCTTTGCATACTTTCCGTGCAGATGTTGATTATGGTACTGCTGAAGCAAAAACCACCTATGGAATTATTGGTGTTAAAGTTTGGATTTTCAAAGGTGAAGTACTTCCGCAGAAAAACCGCAATATTGAAAGCGGTAAGTAAGTGAGGAATTAAATCATGTTACAGCCAAAACGTACGAAATATCGTAAACAAATGAAAGGGCGAAACCGTGGTTTGGCTCAAAAGGGTTCTACAGTCTGCTTCGGTGAGTTTGGTCTTAAAGCTCTTGAAAGAGGGCGGCTAACAGCGCGCCAAATCGAGGCAGCACGGCGAGCAATGACAAGACATATTAAAAGGGGCGGTAAAATCTGGATCAGAGTTTTCCCAGATAAGCCAATTACACAAAAACCCCTCGAAGTTCGTCAAGGTAAAGGTAAAGGTAATGTTGAATACTGGGTTGCGCAAATTCAACCTGGAAAGGTCCTGTTTGAAATGGAAGGTGTTACCAAAGAGCTAGCAATGGAAGCATTTGATCTTGCTAAAGCAAAGTTACCTTTCAAAGTTATGTTTGAAGAGCGCAAGGTGATGTGATGAAAGATTATGTTAAAGAGTTAAGAGGCTTTACTCATCAGCAACTGGAAGACGAATTGCTTTCGCTGCGTAAAAACCAATTCAATTTACGAATGAAAAAGGCAAATGGCACTCTTGATAAGACACATCAGGTTGCTCAAGTTAGAAAAGCTATTGCTCAAGTTAAAACAATTATGTCTGAGAAGGTAGGAAAGAGCGATGACTAATAGCAGCGAAACAAACGGTAGAACCCTTGTAGGTAAAGTTGTCAGTGATAAAATGCAAAAAACTATCGTCGTCATGGTTGAGCGCACTGTTAGACATCCTAAGTATGGAAAAATCATGAAGCGCAAGACTAAGCTTCAGGCGCATGATGAGAATCAAGTTTGTAAAATTGGAAATATCGTTAAGATACGTGAATCTCGACCAATTTCGAAAATGAAAAGCTGGGTTTTAGTCGAAGTAATTTCCTAATATCCTTATTTGATTACTTTTAAAAAACCGAGAGGGCTGATATAATCAGCAGCCTTTTTCTGGTCGAATTTAGAGCTGGAGAATAGAATGATACAAATGCAGACAGTGCTCGATGTTGCAGATAACAGCGGAGCACGCAAGGTGATGTGTATCAAGGTACTTGGTGGGTCACATAGACGTTATGCCCGCGTTGGTGATGTTATTAAAGTAAGCATTAAAGATGCGATACCACGCAGCAAAGTAAAAAAAGGCGCGGTGATGAAGGCAGTCGTGGTTAGAACAAGCCAGGGTGTGCGCCGTGATGACGGATCTCTCATTCGCTTTGATGGTAATGCTGCTGTGCTTTTGAACAACCAAAATGAACCTATAGGTACACGTATATTTGGGCCAGTAACTCGTGAGCTAAGAGAGCGGTTTATGAAAATCATTTCTCTGGCAGCAGAAGTATTGTGAGAAGGATTAGTTATGAAGCGCATAAGATCAGGTGATACTGTCGTTGTTATCGCTGGCAAAAGCAAAGGCCACATTGGTAAAGTGAGCCGTGTTTTAGGTGAAAAACTTGTTGTTGAAGGTGCAAACCTCATCAAGAAACATGTGAAACCTAATCCACAACTCGAGCAAAGAGGCGGAATTATTACTCGTGAAGCTCCTTTAGATGCTTCTAACGTTGCTATTTACAATCCCGTATCCAAGAAAGCGGATAAGGTGGGATTTAAATACCTTGAGAAAGACGGTAAAAAGCACAAAGTTAGATACTTTAAATCAAACAATGAAGTCATTGACTTTGTCTAATTAGGTGATGGAAATGGCAAGACTTAAAGAGTTTTATAAAAAAGAAGTAGTCGATATGATGATGAAGAAATTCGGCTACAAAAGTGTGATGGAAGTACCCAAGATTCTAAAAATCACTTTGAACATGGGTGTCGGCGAAGCTGTGGGCGATAAAAAAGTCATGAATCATGCTCTTGAGGATATGGCTTTGATATCAGGTCAAAAGCCTGTCGTAACAAAAGCTAAAAAATCTATTGCGGGTTTCAAAATTCGTGAAGGTTGGCCAATCGGTTGTAAAGTGACTTTAAGACGCGAGCGCATGTATGAATTTCTTGACAGACTAATAACAATTGCCTTGCCCCGCGTACGTGACTTTCGTGGTTTAAGCCCAAAATCATTTGATGGTACAGGAAACTATAGCATGGGGATCCATGAACAACTCGTTTTCCCAGAAATTGATTTTGATAAAACCGATGGAATTCGTGGGCTTGATATTTGTATAACAACTAGTGCAAAGACGAACGAGGAAGCGAAGGCTTTGCTAGAGGCATTCAATCTGCCTTTAAAAGACAGAGATAAACACTAAGAAGGGTAAACTATTGTGGCTAAAAAATCGATGATCGCTCGTGAAAGAAAGCGCACAAAATTGGTTGCGAAGTATCAAGAGCGACGAAATGAATTAAAAGCTTTGATTAAGTCGTCTCAGGATTCTGATGTCATTGCGGATGCTCAGGCTAAGCTGGCTAAGCTTCCACTGAACTCAAACCCTGTGCGGCATTGTACGCGCTGTCAACAATGTGGTCGCCCGCATGCCGTTTATCGTAAATTTGGACTCTGCAGGATTTGTCTAAGACAACAACTGATGACGGGTAATGTCACAGGTGGTCGTAAATCCAGCTGGTAAATTTTATTCTACGGAGAATAACTGTGAGTATGCATGATCCTGTCGCTGACATGTTGACTAGAATTCGTAATGGTCAGCAAGCTAAACATCGAACTGTTACCCTTCATTCTTCTAAGTTGAAAGAAGAAATTGCAAGGGTGCTGAAAGAAGAAGGCTATATATTAGATTATGATGTAGAGTCTTCAGAGAATAATCTTAAATCAATAACAATACATTTAAAGTATTATCATGGCAAACCCGTAATTGACAGAATTTTGCGTATTAGCCGTCCTGGTTTAAGAGTATACAAATCATCAAAAGAGCTCACTTCAATTCCGGGCTTTGGTGTAGCTATTGTATCCACTTCAAAAGGGGTAATGACACATATAGCTGCAAAAAGAAATGGTCTTGGTGGCGAAGTTCTTTGTGAAGTGGCCTAATACTTGAGAGGAATAAAATGTCTAGAGTAGCAAAAGCCCCGATACACTTGCCAGCCAATGTTGAACTGACTGTAGGCAAAGATACTTTAACGGTTAAGGGACCAAAAGGTTCTTTGGCTCAGTCTTACAATAAGCATGTAGAGGTTAGTAAGTGTAAAGAAGATAATAACAAAATTGTCTTCAAACCGGCTTCTAATGATCCAAATGCTTGGGCGCAAGCAGGTACTGTTCGTGCTTTGGTTAATAATATGGTTAAAGGCGTGACCAACGGTTTTGAATTGACTTTAGAGTTGGTCGGTGTTGGTTATCGGGCGCAAGCAGGAAATAAAGCAGTAACTTTATCATTAGGTTATTCGCACCCTATAGAATATAAATTACCTCAAGGCGTAACCGTAGAAACACCAAATAATACAACTATTATAATCCGAGGTATTGATAAACAGCTCTTAGGTCAGGTTGCTTCTGAAATCCGCGCTTTTAGACCGCCAGAACCTTATAAAGGCAAAGGTATTAAGTATGCGGGTGAAGCAATTGCTCGTAAAGAAGCCAAAAAGAAATAAGGTGTAAATCATGATGAATAAACATAAAGCCCGAATTCGACGTGGTTTAAAAGCAAAGGCTATCCTGCGTCATTCAACTAGACCAAGACTAGTTGTTCATAGAAGTGGTGAACATATCTACTCACAAATTGTCGTTCGCGGAGAAAAGGGTGATATCGTTATTGTCGCTTCGTCTACTCTTGATAAAGAGCTCAAATCTTCACTAGCAAAAACAAAAGTAGAGCAGGCTCAACAAGTTGGCAAGCTACTCGGCGAGAGAGCAAAAGCTAAAAACATTATTGACGTCTCTTTTGATCGTGCGGGATATAAATACCATGGCCGCGTAAAAGCTTTAGCCACTGGAGCACGTGAAGCTGGGCTGAATTTTTAAGGAACGGTTATGGCATTTGATGAATCTACAAAAACCGAAGGTTACCAAGAAAAGCTTGTATCAGTAACCCGTACAGCTAAAGTAGTTAAAGGTGGTCGTGTTTTTGGTTTTGCAGTATTGGTGGTTATTGGTGACGGTAAAGGCAAAGTTGGTTACGGTCGTGGCAAAGCACGCGAAGTGCCAATCGCGATCCAAAAGGCGATGGAACAAGCCAGAAAGAATATGACTTACATCCCTTTAGCTGGAAAATCTATCCATCACGAAATTACCTGGTCTTATGGTGCTTCAAAAGTATTTATGAAACCAGCCAGTGAAGGTACGGGAATTATTGCTGGTGGCGCAATGCGTGCCGTGTTAGAAGTGCTTGGTGTGCAAAATATTCTTGCTAAGAGTATCGGTTCCACTAACCCTAGCAATATTGTTCGTGCTACTATTGCGGCGCTTACTAATATTGGAACTCCTGATTATGTAGCTGCTAAGCGCGGTAAATCAGTCGAAGAAATAATGGCGGAATAGTAATGAGTAAAAAATTAAAAATTACTTTGGTGAAAAGTACGATTGGCCGAAAGCCTAAGCATGTTCAGATTGCGAAGCAACTTGGTTTGGGTAAATTGAATTCCAGTGTTGTTCATCAAGATAATCCTGCCATAAGAGGATTGGTCAATTCAATCTACTATATGGTACAAGTTGAGGAGTGCGCAAAATGAATTTAAATTCGCTATCCCCAGATCCAGGTTCAAGACACAGTAAAAAGCGCCTCGGTAGAGGTATTGGTTCTGGCTTAGGAAAAACATCTGGTAAAGGCCACAAAGGACAAAAAGCACGTGCTGGCGGATTCCACAAAATTAATTTTGAGGGTGGGCAAATGCCTATCCAGCGTCGTTTGCCAAAAATGGGTTTCAAATCCAGAGTCGGTAGAACCATTGACCAAATTACATTGGGTGAATTGGCTGGCTTAAAAGCTGAAGCAATTGATTTAGAAGTGTTAAAGGCCTCAGGTTTGGTGAATAAGTCAATCCGTGAAGTTAAAGTTATTCTTTCCGGTGAAATTAACGTTCCGGTAAAGCTTAAAGGGCTACGCGTTACCAAAGGAGCGCGCTCAGCCATTGAGCAAGCTGGCGGTAGTGTTGAAGAGTGACTATGAATAACCAAAGGCTACCATCAGGCCAATCTAAAAGTGGATTGGCTGAGCTTAAATCACGCTTGTTTTTTGTTGTCTTAGCAATATTAGTCTATCGATTAGGGGCCCACATCCCTGTACCCGGGCTTGACCCCCAAAAGTTGGCTAACTTTTTTGGCGAACAGCAAAATACGATTTTTGGTTTATTCAATATGTTTTCAGGGGGAGCATTGTCTCGAGTGACAGTGTTTGCCATTGGAATCATGCCTTATATTTCTGCATCCATTATCATTCAATTGTTTTCGGTCGTTTCACCGAAACTTGAGCAGTTGAAAAAGGAAGGAGAATCGGGCAGGAGAAAAATTAATCAGTATACGCGCTATCTAACTCTTGTTTTAGCTGTATTTCAGTCTTTAGGCATGGCTAGATGGTTAGCAGGGCAGCAAATTGCTCTCCATGCAGATGTGTTTTTCTATTTTACTGCAGTAGTAACCTTGGTTACTGGAACAATGTTTCTTATGTGGCTTGGAGAGCAAATTACAGAGAAAGGAGTAGGTAACGGTATCTCATTGATTATTTTCTCTGGGATTGTATCCAGTATGCCGAATGCAATTGCTTCCGTTTTCCAACAGGTTAGAGAAGGGCAGATGCAAGCTTTGACTCTGATTCTGATTGCATTAATTGTAGTAGTTGTAACAGGTTTTGTTGTATTTATGGAGAGAGCTCAGCGTCGCATAAGGGTTAATTATGCGCAGCGAACGCATGGACGTAAGGTTTATGCTGCACAAACGAGTCATTTACCGCTGAAAATTAATATGTCTGGAGTGATTCCGCCTATTTTTGCTTCTAGCATAATACTTTTGCCAGCAACGTTAGCTCAGTTTTTTGGTAAAGGGAAAGGCATGGATTGGTTGGCTGACATTGGTATGGCTTTGTCTCCTGGGCAACCGCTATATCTCATCGTTTATGCTGCTGCTATTTTGTTCTTTGCTTTCTTTTACGCGGCGCTAGTGTTTAATCCAAAGGATACTGCGGATAATTTAAAAAAATCGGGTGCGTATATCCCGGGGATTCGACCAGGTGAACAGACGACTCGATATATTGATTCGGTTATGACACGTTTGACTTTGGTTGGAGCAATCTATTTGGTATTAGTTTGCTTATTGCCACAAATTTTGATGTATACCTGGCATGTGCCCTTTTATTTTGGCGGAACTTCACTGTTAATCATCGTGGTTGTAATTATGGACTTTGTGGCACAAGTACAAGCCCATCTTATGACTCAACAGTATGATTCATTGATGAAAAAGGCGAATTTCAGAGGGACTAAATTGCCTGGTCTTTTATGATTAGTATCGGAGTTATTAATGAAAGTTAGAGCATCAGTAAAGCGACTTTGTCGGAACTGCAAAATTATTAATCGCAATGGCATTATCCGCGTTATATGTAAGGATGCACGACATAAGCAAAAGCAAGGTTAATACCTGCTTGATTTTGGTTCATTATAATAGTATTCTTCTGTCCCTTTGTGACAGAACAAATTACGTTCGGAGAAATTAATGGCTCGTATTGCAGGTGTTAACATACCGGATCACAAACATATCGTGATTGCATTAACGTACATTTATGGAATTGGTAAAACAAGTTCTATAAATCTATGCAAAACTGTTGGCATAGACCCGTCAACCAAAGTGTCCCAGTTATCTGAAGAGCAGCTGGAATCTTTACGGACGGAAATTGCAAAAATGACAGTTGAAGGTGATCTGCGCCGTGTAGTTACAATGAATATAAAGCGATTGATGGATCTTGGTTGTTACCGTGGTCTTAGACATCGTCGTGGGTTGCCACTAAGAGGACAGCGTACGAAAACCAATGCTCGTACTCGTAAAGGTCGACGCAAAGGCAGTAACTAATTTATATGTAGGAAATTGAGATGGCTATATCTAAGTCAAAGCAGCAAAAAGCAAGAAAGAAAGTAAAGCGTGTTGTCTCAGATGGGATTGTTCACGTACATGCATCATTTAATAATACTATTGTGACTTTTACTGATCGGCAAGGTAACGCGCTATGTTGGGCAACTGCTGGTGGCTCGGGGTTCCGAGGCTCTAGAAAAAGTACTCCCTATGCTGCGCAGATTGCTACCGAAAGGGCATCAGCAGTAGCAAAGGAATATGGTATGAAATCAGTTGCTGTGTTTGTGCATGGTCCTGGTCCAGGTCGCGAATCTTCCATTCGCGAATTGATATCGCAGGATTTTAAAATTGTAGAAATAACCGATGTGACGGGTATTCCTCACAATGGTTGTAAGCCACCTAAAAAGCGTCGTGTATAAGATTCAGGAGTTTATTAATGGCTAGATACCTTGGTCCAAAATGTAAATTATCACGTAGAGAAGGTACTGACCTATATCTAAAAAGTGGTGTCCGTGATTATAAGTCAAAATGTAAGGCTGAAAAGCAACCTGGTCAACATGGCGAAAAACGTCCACGCTTGAGTGATTATGGTATCCAATTACGTGAAAAGCAGAAAATCAGACGACTTTATGGCGTCTTGGAAAAGCAATTTAGTAATTATTACAAAAAAGCAGCTAGACAAAAGGGTTCTACTGGTGAGAATCTTATGATCTTACTAGAAAGAAGGCTTGATAATGTTGTTTACCGCATGGGTTTTGCTTGTACACGTGCGGAAGCAAGACAATTGGTTGTTCATAAAGCCATATTAGTCAATGATCAAGTAGTTAATATACCATCCTATTTGGTTAAACCTGGCGATGTTATTTCTGTTCGCCAAAAGGCAAAGGGGCAAGGACGAGTTCAAGCTGCTATAGCTCTTTCCGAACAGCGTGCTCCTTGTGATTGGTTAACTGTTGATTCAAGTTCTTTAAAGGGCACTCTTACAACCGTGCCAACGCTAAATGACTTATCTGCTTTATATAATGTTAATTTAGTTGTAGAACTTTACTCTAAGTAAGCTCGGAGAAATAGCCGAATGTATACTGAAATAAATGAAATGCTAACCCCGACTGTACTCAAAGTGCATTCTGAGTCACCATATCACTCGCGTATTGTTCTTGAGCCATTAGAGCGCGGATATGGCCATACTCTTGGTAATGCCCTGAGACGAATACTTTTGTCATCGATGCCGGGTTGTGCTATTACAGAAGTAACGATTGATGGTGTTCTGCATGAGTACAGTACTATCGAAGGTGTACAGGAGGATGTTGTTGATATTCTCTTAAACCTCAAGCAAGTGGCCATCAAGTTAACAACCGGCCACGAGGCACTCCTGACATTAAGTAAGGAAGGCCCTTGCCAAGTGACTGCTGGCGATATTCAATTGACTCATGGTCAAGAAATTGTCAATCCCGATTTGGTTATTGCAACCCTCAATGAGAATGGAAAGTTGAACATGACTTTGAAAATCGAAAGAGGTGTTGGCTTTCATTCAACTGATTCTTTTATACGTTCTTACGAAGATGAGTTGGAGCATAAATCGGTTGGTAAATTGAAAATTGATAATACATTTTCTCCTGTGAAGAAAGTCGCTTACTTCGTCGACAGTGCTCGGGTTGAGAATCGTACAGACTTAGATAAGCTTACTATCGATTTACAAACTAATGGAACGTTAGATCCAGAAGAAGCTATCCGCATCTCTGCTTCTATTCTTCAGCGTCAATTGCATGCTTTTGTGGATATGAAGTTTGAAGAGTCTCGTACGGATAATAAAGAGCGAATCGATTTTGATCCTATTTTATTGAGACCTGTGGATGATTTAGAACTTACTGTTCGTTCAGCAAACTGTCTGAAGGCTGAGAATATCTACTATATTGGTGACTTGGTTCAAAAAACAGAAAATGAATTATTAAAAACGCCCAATTTGGGTAAAAAATCCTTAACCGAGATCAAAGATGTCCTTGCTTCACGTTCTTTATCTTTGGGGATGAAGCTTGAGAATTGGCCGCCAGCTAATCTTGGCGAGTAATATTAGGAGTTTTAGTCATGCGTCACCGTAATACTGGCCGAAAATTGAGCCGTACAAGTAGCCATCGCAAGGCAATGTTTTCTAACATGTGCACTTCTCTTATTGAGCATGAGTTAATCAAAACAACGCTACCCAAAGCGAAAGAGCTACGTCGTTATATTGAGCCGTTGATCACCGTTAGTAAATCAGACTCTGTTTCCTCACGACGATATGTGTTTGATAGATTGCGCTCAAAAAGTGCAGTTGGTAAATTATTCACTGTTCTAGGCCCTCGCTACAGTGAACGCCCTGGTGGCTATGTAAGAGTTTTAAAATGTGGCTACCGTGCTGGTGATAATGCGCCAATGGCAATTATTGAACTGGTAGATAGACCTGTGGCAGAGGAAAATTCTGCTGAAGAGTAGTTATAGAAGGGCTGATTGCCTGGTAAGGTGATTGGCCTAGGTGTGCTTCTCTTCTTTCCGGTTATAAATTGCTTTTTCTTATAATTCCCGCCTAAGCGGGATTTTTTTATTTAATTACTGTCTCATATAAAAGATGGAGTCTCTTATGTGTTTCTTTAATTCATCACCCGTTATTCTGTGAGCTCAATGCCTGCCTTATTTAGTTTATTTCTGCTGCTTCTGTCAACAATTTCTTATGCACAAGAAAATTTATCGTTTAAGCTTTTTATTTCAAATAATACGGACACAATTGAGACAAGAGAGGCTTACTCCCGATTAACCAGTTCCCTGCAAGAAGAATTGAAAAGCAACATCATAGATCTCTTACAAAAAAATCAGGTAAAGCAAGGAAAATTTGAAACTATTCTTGGTGTGTATCAAATGAGAGGTACGCAAACAGTAACTGTGGATAATAGTGAGCTTATTTCAGGCCACACTTTGGATGAGAATTTGATCTTTCCTTTGGCCCAGCATTTAGCAAAAAAATTTAACCAAGAAAGCATCGCTATTTTTATCCAGGCTGATGAGGCTCCCGTAGGGGAGGCCATCTTGCTTTTTGCGCTTCCGCGGACAATTACTGAAACCGTTGGTCTAATTCAAAAAAAATTGCCTTTTACTTACGCTAAGGCTTTTTCCATCCACTTAAGCAACACACATGCTGATTTTGCTTCAACAAGGGTGACTGCAGTTGAATGGCTAGGCCAGCAAACTGATGCTGAGCTGATTAGAAAAGCATTCCCCAAGGATACTGTGATCCTAGCTCATGGCAAAGCCTATTTAGCCTATCAAGATGGTTCAAAAAGAAGATTATAGCAACTGACTTAAAGGGCAGTTGCTGTTTATCGATAAGGTGTTAGTCGAAACTACTAGGAATATCGGATAATTAAAATGGAATATCATCATCCAATTCATCAAAAGCGTCTTGTGGTGAAAGAGCGGCTTGTGGTTTTCGGGAATTTTGGTGTTGTTGTGTTTGAGGTGAAGAAGGCATCTCTTCATAATTAGCAGAACCACCACTTTTGCCGTCCAGCATTTGTATATCAGAAGCAACAATTTCTGTCGTATAACGATCTTGCCCTTGTTGATCCTGCCATTTACGGGTACGTAGGCTGCCTTCGACATAGAGCTTAGAGCCCTTCCGGATATATTCGCCCGCAATTTCACCGAGACGATTGAAACAGACTACACGATGCCATTCGGTACGTTCTTGCTTTTCTCCAGTTTGCTTATCTTTCCATGTTTCACTGGTAGCTACTGATAGCGTAGTCACCGCATTTCCATTCGGCATATATCTTACATCTGGGTCAACGCCGACATTGCCTACCAAGATAACTTTATTGATCCCACGAGCCATTTTTTGTTCTCCTGCATGCGAAAGTTAGAGCAGAATTATATACCCAAGCTACTTCAAAATGCTATTTTTAACCTATCGCTTTTTCACTCCAGAGTCTTTTAAGTCTCGCAATAGAACAGGGTATAAGTTTCCTGAGCAAAAAAATCAAATTTAGCATTTTGAAGTAGCTTAGGATTAACGATTTAGCGAAAAGTTAATCCTAGTGCCCTATCTAAAGCGATTGATTCAATATTTTTTCAACACTGCCTGGTTGGTATGTGTATCTATCAATGCGCAGGTAAATTACCTTTTCTTCTCTGGCAATAAAGACGTCTTTGATTCCAACAAGGGTTTTTAATTGCTCAATTAATGTGGTTTCATTTTCTACTGTAGGAGGGTAGTTTACAATTAAAGTGGAAAGATAAACTTCAGGTTTCATGAAAGAAGCAATAACTAACCAAATTAGACTAATTAGCGCATTACAAAAGAATACCCCTTTATTTCCAGCCAACTGATATAACAATCCTGCTGCTGAGCCACCCGCAAAAATTCCCAAGAATTGGCTCGTGGAGTAAATTCCCATTGCTGTGCCTTTTGTAGTGGGGCCAGATTGCTTCGAGACAAGAGATGGCAGGATAGCCTCAAGAATATTGAATGCAATGAAATATAAAAACATTAAACCGCAAAAAACCAACCAATACCCGCTCGCTATAACGAGAAACAGTTGGGCAAGACTAATTAATAAAACAGATAGCAAAAAGACTAATTTCATCTTCTGCCTTTTTTCTGCTATGAGAATAAAGGGTATCATTAATACGAAAGAAAAAAGCATCAGCGGAAGATAAAAATACCATTGCTCCGTCAAATTTCCTTGCCGCACTTGTTGCTGTAAAAGCATAGGTATCACATAAAAAGTGGCGGTTAAAATAAAGTGTTGAAAGAAAATACCAAAATTTAAACGCTGCAAGTGTTTATTCAGAATAACCCGTTTCAAAAGGGAGGAATCAACTTCGCTATCAATATGAAAACATTCCCTTCGGGGTGAGGGGATGACGGCATGCACAAAAAACAGAGCCAGTAGGGCTAAAGCAGTGGTTAAATAGAAAATGCCGGCTAGACCAAAATGGTTTGTAAGTGCAGGACTTATTACCATGGCTAAACTGAAGGATAAACCAATTGTCATACCAATCACTGCCATGGCTTTTGTGCGTTGCTCATCGGGTGTGAGATCAGCAAGCAATGCAATTAAAACACTACCAATTGCTCCCGCTCCTTGTAATGCCCTTGCAAGAATCATGGTATAAATGGAATGACTTAGCGCCCCAATTAAACTGCCGCAAATAAAAAAAAGTAATCCCATCGTTAGGATGGGTTTTCTGCCAAAACGATCAGATAGCATACCCATGGGCATCTGCAAAATGCCTTGGCTTAAACCATAACTTCCTAATGCCAAACCAATAAGAGCAGGTGTTGCTCCTTGAAGATGAGTTGCAAAAACGGTAAATACGGGGATTAACATAAATAATCCCAGCATACGAAAGGAAAATATGGCAGCAATCGGTAAGACACTGTTTAACCAAGAATGCTTCATTATGTACTGATGTAGTTATACGGTTTGCAAATGGTACAAAGTTAGACGCTCTGACACAAGGACATCTGTGGATTGAAAGGAATTTACTTAAGCAGAAGGCGCATTGACAGGACAATCAAATCCCTGTAGTTTGAGGCATTTTAATCGAGAGGACAGAACGAATGGCGCTCCAATTTACTGATAAAGTTGCGTTGATTACTGGTGGGGCACGAGGTATTGGAAAGGCAACGGCACTGAAATTGGCACAATGTGGAGCTGATGTTGGAATCGTTTATTATAATAGTTCAGATGAAGCACAGGCTGTAGTGGAAGAAATCAAGGCATTGGGTCGAAAAGCGATAGCTATTCAGGCGAATGTCGCTGATCAACAATCCGTAAGGGAAATGTACTCCGCTTTTTGTAATTACTTCGATCACCTTGATTTTCTAATCAGTAATGCTGCAAGTGGTGTTTTAAAGCCTGCATTGAAAATGTCGACCAAACATTGGCGATGGTGTATGGAAACCAATGCATTGGCATTAAACCATTTGGTGGTGGAGGGCTTACCTTTACTTCGCAGAGAGGGGCGTGTGATTGCCTTATCCAGCTTAGGCGCCCATCGAGCAATTCCTAATTATGGGTTTATTGGTGCTTCAAAAGCAGCCTTAGAGGCCTTGGTTCGTTCATTAAGTCTGGAGTTGGCGGAATACGGAGTGACGGTGAATACCGTCTCCGCCGGTGTAGTCGACACGGATGCATTAAAGTATTTTCCCAATCGAGAACAATTGCTTGATGAATATCAAGCGCATTCACTGGCTGCTCGTCCATTAACCCCGCAGGATGTAGCAAACACCATTTATTTATTATGCTTACCCGAAGCAGGAATGATTAATGCGCATACTTTATTTGTCGATGCCGGTTATAGCCAGGTAGGATAACCCCAGATGCGGTCGTCTTCCTTTTTTGATCAGTGGAGTGCCTATCGCCTGTGATTCCCTGCTCATCGATGCAAGTATTAACTGGGTTAAATGCAACGAAAAGTCTCAATTTCAGGGTTTCTTATATTGGAGAGTGGGCCTAAGAGAGTCAACGATAACGGCGTTGTGTCTTGGGCAGTTTTCCTAATGGTAAGTCGAGCCGTGATTTGACGAATTTAAAGGAATTCTTAATCAAACATGGTCGGGCCAAAACCGACCTACGGATTATTTTGAGGTTTCAGCAATAAGTAAGGTCAGCAATTCAGAAAGCATGGTTTGACATTCTTTGGCTTTATCCAGGTCATAAGTAAATGGGAACGATTCATCCATGTAGTTAAGTTGGGTGAGTTCCAATTGGATTGCATCGATATTAGCAGCGGGGTTGCCATAATGCCTCGTAATGTATCCGCCCTTAAAGCGCCCATTCAGCACAGTAGAGTAAGCGGTATTTTGGCAATAAGTGGTCACTTTATCGATCAGGGCTTTGTCAGCGGATTGGCCATCTGCTGTACCTAAGTTAATGCTGGGTAACACGCCCTCAAATAAGCTGGGTACTTTCGAGCGAATGGAGTGTGCATCAAATAGAATAACACGACTTTTGGTTTTCAATTCATCAATAAGTGATTGCAGCTTATGGTGATAAGGAAACCAATAAGTTGCAATGCGATTTTGTATTTCCTCTTCACTGGGCTCCATCCCTTTTTGATAGATAGGGCCGCCATCAAATGACGTTATTGGGCATATGCCTGTAGTGAATTTGCCAGGGTAGAGCGATTTTCCATTAGGCGGGCGATTAAGGTCTACCACATAGCGAGAGTGGGTGGCAATTAAGAGATGAATCCCCATGTCTTGTGCGAAGCTATACAGTTGTTCTAAATGCCAATCGGTGTCAGGAAGTTGTTTCGCCGATGCAGAAAAGCGCTGCAATAAGCTATTGGGAACATAGGTCCCTGTATGAGGAAGACTCAATAAGACAGGCACGGTTCCAGGGATGTATTGGTATAATTCCATTCTAAAGTCACCTAGTGTGAAAGTTTTTTCATCGTGTTTACGTAGGCTTTGAATACCTCATCCTCCGCAACATGCCTAAAGTTTTTTACGACATGTTTTCCTCCCGCAATCACATGCCGAACAGGATTAGTGTTCGTAGCAAAAACTAAGGCATCTAAAATGTGACTGTTCGATCGAAATAAAAGCGAAGGGCTTTGGGTGTCGAGAACAATGAAATCAGCACGTTTACCCATTTCAATAGTGCCTGCAGGACGTCCTAATGCTTGCGCTCCTCCCTGCAGCGCCATACGGTAGAGTGAGGTGCCAACAGAGGGTTCATTGGGTGTTTTTACAATAGCGCGTTCCTGGTGAAGGAGTCGCTGACCGTATTCAAGCAGGCGTAATTCTTCAATACCACTCACGGCGATATTACTATCAGTACCAATTCCCCATTTCCCTTTTTCACGAAGGTATTCGGGTAAATTGAATAAACCGTCACCTAGATTTGCCTCGGTGATCGGACAAAGCCCAACAACCGCATGACTACGGGCAAGGCGCTGCGTTTCGAGCGTTGTCATATGAG
This sequence comes from Legionella maceachernii, assembly GCF_900167045.1. Classification (GTDB taxonomy): domain Bacteria; phylum Pseudomonadota; class Gammaproteobacteria; order Legionellales; family Legionellaceae; genus Tatlockia; species Tatlockia maceachernii. Next base: position 19,899 of record NZ_FUXJ01000009.1, read on the forward strand.
TGGCATGAATAAGGCACCAATGCTGGTTGACGTCCACATTACTCAATAACCATTCTACTGGACGTTGTGCACACCAGTGTAAGCAATCTTCGACTTCTTTTGTTTGTTCCGCAATGTGGATATGAATGGGGCTTTTAGGGGCGATGTGGTGCATGCCAGCCGTGGCGTATTGCAGCATCTCTGGTGTGACGGCGCGAAGTGAATGATGAGCCAATCCAATCGTGACTTGCGGATTATTTTTATAAGTTTTTCGAAGCGATGCGATCATCTCAAGGATGTGTGTCTCATCATTAATAAATCGTTTTTGATTGTCTGCAGGTTTTTGTCCGCCAAATCCACTGTACTTATAGAGTACAGGCAAATGAGTGATTGCAATCCCAACTTCCAAGGCAGCAGAAATGATATGGTGTGAGGTTAAGCCTCTTTCCTGATAAGGCTTGCCGTTCGGTTGATGATGAATATAATGAAATTCGCCGACAGTCGTAAATCCAGCTTTAAGCATTTCGATGTACACTTGAGCTGCAATTGCCTGCAAATCATCCGGGGTTAGTTTTTCAAGAAATCGGTACATGATTTCTCGCCAAGTCCAAAAGCTATCTTTCTCTGCGGTTGCTCGCTCAGCAAGTCCTGCCATAGCACGTTGGAATGCATGAGAATGAAGATTCAGCATGCCTGGAAGCAGGAGCCCTTCAAGGCGAATGGCATGCCTGGATGTTTGATTACCGCTAATGTGGGTAATGTATCCTGTCTCGTCTACCTCAATCAGCACATCATCAGCCCATCCGTTGGATAAAAGTGCGCTGCTGGCTAAATAACTACAGTGAGGATGCAAGGCAACCCCCTTTTGAGGTTATTATTTTAGTTGTCATAAATCATTATCCACTCATTTTTAGAAAGGGGGCAAGCAAAGCCACGACGATAGGCCATTTTAGCTTTCACCGATCCGTTTCAATTCTTGTTCGCCAAAAATCGCAGACGCATGAGTGTAATATTTAAATTCGAGTAAATTATTACTGGGATCTTTAATAAAAAAAGACTGATGTTCTATCTTAGACTGAGGAAAGCGCGTTTTTAACGGCACCTCAAATTGCATTTGCTGCTTCGTTAAGTGGTGTACAAATGCGTCAAACTCGGCTTTTTCAAGAAAAATCAAGCCAAAGTGTCGGGGATAAATACCTTGTTGCATTGGTAGGAGGGTATCGATTTTATGAGCAACAATTTGATGATTCCCGAATTGAAAAATGAGGGCATGCTCTGATTCACGCCCAAGCTTACAGCCGAGCTGTTCTAGATAAAAACGTTTCGCTAAGTCAAAATCATGAATTGGAAAAGCTAAGTGGAAGAGTGTATTCGTCGTATCGTTAATCATCAAAGTTAATCCCAATGCATTTGTCGATTTTGTTGAAATATAAAATAATTTCTCATCGTTTTTAGAACATTGCAAGAGTAAAAAAACATCCTGAAGAATAGTATCCATTCGCAATCATTTCATTTTCCCCTTAATGGCCAAACAATTCGAGTGCAAAAGGGGTCTCATTTATAATGGTTGATTCTGATGTAAAGTATCGAGAAAATCGGTCATTGTTGCCAAATCTGGTCCTGGATGAAGCAATAATGGCCACTTAAAGAGCATTATCGTTAACACATTCCGATGCTCCGCTAAGTTTAAATCATCACTTCCTGATTTATTGGGAATCATTTGCTGGATAGCATCGTATTTACTCTTTAAATGTTGCTTAATCTTATTGATGATTGAGGAATGGTTGTGGCTATCCAGTAAGCAGAAAGCGAGCCCCACTTCAGCGACAATATCGGGTTTAACTCTCTTTAAGATGATCTCAATGTGTTGCTCAAAATAGCGATATATCCACTGGAAATGCTTATAGTTTACTCGCTTTTGATAATAGTTGCTTGCCGCAAAAATGATATGAGTCATGCCATAAATTTTATCTTCAAACGCCTTGTCATTAAGGTAAGAATCGTTACTGTCCGTAAATAAATTTTGAAAGAGATGAATGTATTCTTTTCTAAGATCGATCAACTTAAGCCGATTAAGAAGAAAAATAAAATTAGCCACTTGGGCGGGTGATGTTTTTATCACTGAACGATTTAAGAGAAACCGGTTCAGGGGGCGCAGGTTTTTTTTGATTTGCGACATCGCTAATTGGGCATGAGGATATAACGGTGAATTTAAGAGATGGAACTGCTGTGCATGATCAAGAATAAGGAGTATTTTAAGTAGATGACTCATTTCCGGAAATTGAGCGAGAAAGGTTTTTCGTTTTGCTGCTTTTGAGAGGCTCTTATGAGCAGGTTTTAGGCTCGTATGAAAATGGGCACGTTTAGAATTTATTGTGTGTAATAAATGATTGAGCTGGGTGCTTTCAATATATTGAAAAGCGATAATCGGATATAAATACGCTTTTTTACCCGTGATTCGGTATAACCGGACAGCATAATGCGCTTGGACAATGGGTTTGAGTTTAAAGAGGTTACTGTCGAATTTTTGTTGTATCTGGTCGGCTATAGCTGCATTGCAAGCCTCTGAGAATTGGCTAAGCAAATATAAAAACAAAATGAAGTAAAAGTTTAAGTTTTTTAAAACTGCCATAGACGCATATTTACGAGGGATTTTCACCAAAAAAGCGAAACTTTATCATTTATCACTAAAATTGCAATTCTTAATTTCCTTGATAGAAAAATCCAAATTAATAGTGGTTCCTTATTTTTCGGCGATCATTGAGAAAATTATTTGCTATTGATTGAGCAGAAACCAAAGAAGAAATTCATTGTAAAAAGGTGGAATGTGAATGACACAGCTGTATTTTTTTATTACAATAGTGCAATCTCAATAGTGGGGGCAAAAATGATTATCGCTGTTTTCTCTATAGGCCAATTTATATCCTCCGATGTGCAAAAATTGAAAGACGGCTTTACACAATATTTTGCTAGTCGAAATCCGGAAATCACTGGACAAAAGATTTGGGATTGGATGGTTCCCAATTTAAAACCTTTAAGAGTAGCTGATATCACTCTTGAACAATTTTGTGAAAATCTAAACCAGCATTTCAAGGTTCAAATGAGCTTCGCTGATTTTCAGGCGATTTTTAATTCCATGGCCCAGGTTAATGAGGAATCGTTAAAGCGAATTTCCGAATTTAAAGCCTTATTAGAGGCAAACAAGGATATCCAAATTTTATTAGTCTCGCACACGAATTATTCCCATTTTAATTTTGTTCTTAAACAAATTGGTGAGCGGTTACCTCCTTTTGGAATCATCAGCGCGAAAAACGATTGGCCTAAAGACGCTCAAATTTTGTTTGTTCCTTCAATGCATTCCAAATGCCCTGAACATCCTGACACTTTAAAGTATGCATTAACAAAACTTGAAGTAGGCCCCGAAATACCTTTAGTTTCTTTCCTAAATACCATTCTGCAATTTGAGGGACATCCTCATTTCCGATACATCAATGCAGGTGCCGTTTTAAATCCGCAGGCCATAATGGCCCAATTAGGAGAGGTGCGTGCAGAAATTGTTGGACCAGAAAGCAAAGAAGGAAAAGAGGTAACAATAAGGTTGTTTTCTCATTAAAGAGTGGCCTAGATCGATAAGAAGCACCTTATTTTAGTGAACCTGGTATTGAAACACTCGCCTCGATAAAATGAAGCGATTAACTTTAAGCTCATCGAGCACAATGACAAAAGTACGTAAAATTATCCATATTGATATGGATTGTTTTTATGCCGCGATAGAAGTTCGTGACAATCCTTCCTTGGCTCATAAACCTGTGGCTGTAGGAGGTGCATCGGATAGACGAGGCGTGCTATGTACTTGCAATTACATTGCTCGACAATATGGCGTTCGCTCAGCAATGCCGACGGCCATGGCCCAGCGTCTATGTCCCGATCTTTTAGTCCTACCAGTCAATATGCCTAAGTATCGGCAAGTCTCTCAGGTGATCAATTCCATTTTTAAAGAGTTTACTGATTGTGTTGAACCGTTATCGTTAGATGAAGCGTTTCTTGATGTAACCGATTGTACGCAGTATCGAGGAAGTGGCACATGGATCGCAGAAGCAATTAGTTTAAAAATTTGGCATGCGGAAAAATTAACCGCTTCTGCGGGCGTGGCACCTAACAAGTTTTTAGCAAAAATAGCGAGTGCTTGGAAAAAGCCCAATGGATTATGTGTGATTCGTCCTGAGGATGTCATGTTATTTGTGAACCAATTGCCGGTAGCTAAGCTTTTTGGCGTTGGAAAAGTCACTGCCACAAAACTAAGAAGCATGAATATTATGACATGCGCTGATTTACAGGAAATTCCTTTACGCGTATTAATTCAACATTTTGGGAAGTTGGGACAGCATCTTTATAATCAATGCCGAGGCATTGATGATCGCCCAGTCCAGCCTAATCGAGTGCGTAAATCGTTAAGTGTTGAAACCACGCTGACTGCGAATATTAATGATTCAGCACAAGCACGGCAGATTATTGATGATTTATATAAAAAATTGTTAAAGCGAATTGCCGATTCAGCGTCTGATTTTTTGATAAAAAATCAGTACATTAAAATTAAGTTTGAGGACTTTCAATTAATAACTGCAGAAGTTAAGAATAGTCAAGTAAATCTGCAGGCGTTTTATGATTTATTCAATAAAATCTATAACGAACAAAAGCCAATCCGTTTAATCGGTTTAGGGGTTCATTTCCATTCTGATGAAAAAAACGATGGATTTATTCAGCAATCCCTTTTTTAATTTTTGGCTTCTTACTTTTGTAAGTTGGCCGTAGCTGCCTATTAAAACTTTATGATATACTCTGAAGTTTTGTGAACTAGGTGAGCTTTGAGGATAAAAAAACATGAATGTAGATAGCGTTTACCCAAAAGTAAGGGAGATTATCGCTGATGTGCTGGTTATTGACGAAGAAGACGTGTCTTTGAACAGCCGATTGATTAGTGATTTGGGTGCCGAGTCCATTGACTTTCTTGATTTGGTTTTTCAATTAGAAAAAGAATTTAGTATCAAAATTCCGCGCGGTCAATTAGAAAAAAATGCCCGAGGCGATTTAGCGGAAGATGAATTTGAAAAAGGTGGTGTATTGACAGTGAAAGGCATGCAAGCCCTTAAAAATTATTTAAGTGAAGTGCCTGGGGAATACTTCAAAGCAAATATGAAAGTAAGTGAAATCCCAATGCTGTTTACTGTGGAAACTTTTTGCAAGCTGGTTGTTACAGCTACTAATGAACAAAAAACTTGTGAAATTGTTGCCTAATGCGATTCTTATTTGTTGACCGAATATTGCAATTATCGCCTGGTGAAATAGCCCGGGGGATAAAACACATCACGCGTGATGATGCCTATCTTTGTCACGATGAACAGGGAAGACTTTGCTTTATTCCTTCCCTGATAGGCGAAACATTAGGCCAATTGGCCGCTTGGAATGTGATGTTTGCTAATGATTTTACGCTAAGACCCGTGGCGGGTGTTGTTTCAAGCGCACGATTGCATCGCCCTGCGTATGTGGGAGAAACCTTATTCCTAGAGTCCGTTATTGAGTCGCTCGATAACCGCGCTGTCCAATACCACAGCATTGCTTATGTCGGTGATGAAGTGGTATTTACCATTGATGGCGCTTTGGGGCCATTGTTGCCCATGGCTGGTTTCATCGATGAGCAAATTGTCCGCAGACAGTTTGCTGAAATAAACCGGCCAGGCGATTGGTCTCAGCGACAGGCGCTGACATCTAGCTCCGAGTTAGCTTCTGAATTAGCTTCTGCTAAAGCCGGGCTACCTGGCAGCCAGATGTTGTTTGATCGCATACTCGATTCTGAACCCGGGGTAAGTTTAACCGCTGAAAAATGCATCACGCGAGCCGCCTCCTATTTCAACGATCATTTCCCTAACAATCCTGTTCTACCAATGACTGTTTTGTTGGAGTGTAAACTCAATTTGGCGCGTGAATTTATAGCTCGTGCATCGTTTAACCAATGCTATCAGGTCAGTGAATTACGTAAAATCAAAATGAATGAATTTGTTCATCCAGGTAGCGTGCTAATTACCCATCTTAAAGTGAAAGAGCAAAATGATCAGCAGTTAATTTTGCATTATCGAAGCGAAGTGGATGGTAAACGAGTATGTGTTCTAGACCTGGTAATGACGACGAAAGGTAATTAATCATTATGAAAAACAGACGAGTCGCAATTACAGGCTTGGGCGTTGTTTCTCCTTTGGGCAATGATGTACAGACGACTTGGCATAACTTATTGGAAGGTAAGTCTGGAATTGCTGAGATAAGTCATTTTGATGCCAGTGCTTTTCCTACATACATCGCTGCAGAAGTAAAACAATTCCAGCCTAATCCTGCTATTAAGGGCAAGCATACTCGATTTTCAATGCAGTTTACTCAGTATGCTTTGGATGCTGCGTATCAAGCATTCATCGATGCTGGGATAAGACCAACACCACAAAGTGCTTCCCGTTGGGGCGTGGTTACTGGCAGTGGTATGATGACAGCAGAGTTTTCATACCTACAACGATTCCAAAGCACTTGTGCTGCCGAAGGCAAACCGAATTGGGAGCAACTTCAGGAGCGCACTCACCAATTTTACAGCCTAGTTGATTTTGGAAAGACCACCTCAAATTCTGGATTGTCCTTATTAATACAACAATTTGGAATTGAAGGCTATGCCTCTTCAGTGCACACTGCTTGTGCTTCAGGTGGACAAGCGCTCGGTTTGGCAATGCAAGTGATTCGGCGTGGTGAGGCTGATTTTATGTTAGCAGGCGGTTTTGATTCAATGATTAACCCCTTAGGGCTATCGAGTTTTTGCCTGCTTGGCGCCTTGTCCACTTATAATGACACACCAGAAACGGCTAGCCGACCCTTCGATGCCACCCGCAATGGTTTTGTTTTAGGCGAAGGAGCTGCCTTTCTAATTCTTGAAGAATGGTCTAAAGCGAAAGCGCGAGGCGCTCGAATTTATGCTGAATTAGCAGGTGAAGGCAACTCATTAAGTTCATATCGTATTACCGATTCACACCCAAATGGTGATGGGGCAATTCAAGCCATTGAGAGAGCCCTTAAAGATGCGGGTGTAAAGGCAAGCGATGTAGACTATATTAATGCGCACGGCACATCGACGAAAATGAATGATTTGAGTGAAACCAATGCGGTGAAAGCGGTGTTTGGTGCTCAAACTAAGCGATTGCCCATTAGTTCGACAAAAAGCCAGACTGGACATCTTATTGCAGCTGCAGGTGCGCTGGAAGCGGTGTTATCTGTGTTGTCCATCAACCACGGCCAAATTCCGAAAACTGCCAATTTGACTACGCCTGATCCAGAGTGCGATCTTGATTACGTTGTCGATGGTCCCCGTGAAAAATCGGTGGGCGTTGTCTTATCCAATTCTTTTGGCTTTGGTGGTTCAAATAGCTGTTTGCTATTTAAGCATCCTGAATTTGATGGAGTGATTAAATGAGCGACTCCAACCGAGTTTTCATTACCGGCTTAAGTGCGCTGACACCTTGCGGCGAAACTGCTGAGCAAACGTGGCAGGCTATACTTGCTGGTCAGAGTGGAATAGCTGAGCTGACTCAATGGGATTTATCCTCTTGGTCGCATCGTTTAGGCGGGGAGCTTAAACATTTCCAGCCTGCAAAAATGTTACCTGATCGCAAGTTGATGAAAGTGATTTCCCGCCAAGACGTGCTAGGGATTAATGCAGCAGTGCAAGCCGTACAGCATAGTGGTTTGCTTAATTACCGAGACACTTTAGACAACTTGGATGCGTTTAACGAACAAACCGCTATCTATGTTGGTTCACCGGGCAATAAGTATTTTCAACAAGAAGATTTCTTACCACTTCTCGCCAAAACGGGCAATGACATGCAAGCTTTTGCAGAGCAGCTATTTGATGAAGTGCACCCGATGTGGCTACTACGCATTTTACCGAACAACGTTTTAGCTTATACAGGGATTAGTTACGGATTTAAAGGGCCGAATCACAATATCACAAATCATGCTATTGGGGGTATGCAGGCTATCTGCGAGGCTTATCAAGCATTAAAGCATGGGCAGGCGGAGCGGGCAGTTGTGGTAGCCTATGACGTATTGGAGCCCCAAGCTCTCTTTTATTATGAAAAAATAGGCGTAATTAGCACTCGCCATCTGAAACCTTTTGATATAGAGCGTGACGGAACAATTTTAGCGGATGGTGCTGCAGCATTCATTTTGGAAACAGAAGCGAGCGCAAAGGCCCGTTCAGCAACCTGCTATGGTGAAATCCTTGCTGGGAGGGCTGCTAGTGAAGCTTCCGGTTTATTTTCGATCGAAGCGGAAGGTAAGCATTTAGCTAATTTATTATCAAGGACATTGGAAGAGGAATCCATTAACCTCACAGAGATTGGTATGGTTGTCGCTCACGGTAATGGTAATCATAAATCAGATGATAGCGAAGCTCAGGCCATTCAAACGGTTTTTGCTGAAAATAAAGTTCCAGTAACTGCTTTAAAATGGTCATATGGCCATACCATTTCAGCTTCGGGTATTTTAGATGCGGTTATGACCACTTATGCAATTCGTGATAATTGCGTTCCAGGTATCGCAAATTTTGTGAAGCCAGCACCTCTTTGTGAGGAGCTTAATATCAGTGCCGAACATAGGCCATTAGGGGCTAGTAAAACTGCAATGATAATCAATCGTGGTTTTGCAAGTATGAATGCGTGTTTAGTGATTAAAGCGTGTGACTAGTTTATCTAACAAAATAGCTAATTTGCCCATTTCTTGGGCCGGGCGTTTTTTATATCGCTATTTGCCTTATCGACGTACTGTTGTGAAAGCGAATATCGAGCAGGTTTTTGGCAGTCAGCTGAATGATGGGGAAAAAGTACGCTTGGCAAAAGCGTTTTATTCCCACTTAGCTAAGTCAATCAAAGAAGCCATTCAACTCCGATTCATGAGCGAAAAGAAACTGTGCGAGCAGGTGGAGGTGCGAGGTTATGAGCGCTTACTGGCTATTGTTGCTGAAAAGCGGGGTGTACTCATTTTAACCGGCCATTTTGGAAATTGGGAGTTTGCCCCCATTGGCGGGATCCTCAATTTTAAAGAATTTCAAGGACAGTTCCACTTTATCCGTCGAACACTACGCTATAAATTTATCGAGAAAATTTTATTTAAACGCTATTACCAAGCGGGTCTTAACGTCATTCCTAAAAAGAATTCCTTACAGCAAGTTTGTGATGCGTTAGAGCAAAATCATGCTGTTGTGTTTGTTTTGGATCAACATGCTTCTTTGGCCAATCGCGATGGTATTGCTGCTGAATTTTTTGGAAAAAAAGCGGGGACTTATCGCAGCTTAGCCAGCTTTGCTCGACATACAGGAGTACCGGTTGTTCCTGCAGCGGGATATCGCCTTCCTAATGGCAAGCACGTGCTTGAGTTTTTTGAGCCTATTTGCTGGCAAGAATATGCTAGTGCACAAGAGTCTATCTATCGTAATACGTTGAGCTATAATCAAGCGTTGGAAAAAATAATTTTGGCCCATCCTGAACAGTGGCTGTGGCTACATAAGCGCTGGAAGTTAAAAGAGCTGTAGCAGCTCATTTGATCGGGCTTTTTTCTCCTTACCCTTACTTAAGCTTAAATTTTTCTACCTGTGAGTGTTTACGGAGTAGCCTACATGCAGCGCGCTATATTGAGGAACAGCCGGGATAAGTCGCGGGACATAGTGATACGTTCGATTGCTTACCTTAATAATTAAGCTAAAACTGACGCTGTATGGGAAGTTTCTTGGAAATAAAGAGTTTTCCCTGATTTGTGGCCAAATAACCCTAAATGCCCTAACGTTTGACCTGCCTTGGGAGTAAGGTCATCGGAGTCGACTTGATGCCTTACCTCTATCAGTTTGCTACGTAAATAATGAATTATATCACCCTGTTTAGTCGAAATTGCTTTATTTAATGCAAGTCTGAGCATTTTGGGGGTGGGTTTATTTTCAGGTAGTTCGCACAAATAAGTAACAATAACCGGATGGCACCATTCAACAGCTAATGGGATTGCAAAGTCTAAATTTCTTTGAGAAAGCGGAGTAAAAGTTTGACAAATGGTCTTTACAATATCCAACTCTCCTCCCTTAATGGCTTCCTGTAGAAGTTTTACAGAAAATTTAGGCTGTAATTTGTTAGTAGTTAAGTTGCAAAACAGCGCTACGGTTTGAGATTTCTTAGATTTGATTGCCCATTGTAGTAACGAAAAAATGGCATTTTGTACTGTTGAAGAACTAGAGAGATTGCAAAGATAATCGACGACGTCTAGTTTACCTGATTTTGTAGCGGCCGTTAGGGCAATGACTAGGGCATTTTGTTGAGTTTTTAAGTCGTTTATCGAACTCAGTAGATGTTTAACAATGGGTAAATGGCCATTGGTTGCTGCTTCCTCTAATGTTTCGTTGATGATTTTGGGTGTATTTAAAATATAACCTGGCAAATTGCCAAGGCAGATGACCATATTCAAAAGGCCCATCATGGCTGCTTTTTTAAAGCTTCGCTCAATAACAGCCTGCCCTGGCTTGAGGGTTTTTAAATGACCCAGACAGAGGACAATGTCTTCATTATTGTTTAAAACCGCGTGACTAAATGCTTTATCAATCTGCAGCTGGTGAGGTGCATTTTCCAATAACTCAGAGAAATAAGCGACAAGTGTTAAATGCTTGCGCTGTAAGGCCAAATGAAAGAGTTTTTCAATAAGACTTTTATTAGGTACCGGTGAAGACAGAGTACAAAGCAACTCCACGACAGGTAAGTGGTTATTTTCAACTGCCGTTTCTAACACTCGTGCAAAAGTTTTATCCGTCACGCGCGAATAAATCTTGACATTACAAAGTTGTTTTACAATCTCTACCTCTCCATGTTGCGCTGCCAAAATGAGTGTCTCAGCAACAGTGGTACTTCTTACTTTTTTAGGAGAGAGCTGGCAAAGGTAAAAGACGGTGAGCCAATGTTGACTTTCAGTTGCCATACGAATGGCGTTATTTAAGCTATCTTTATCGGGCACTTGATGGGTTGCAAGCAGTTTAAGAAGAGTATTATTTCCCTGTCCAGCTGCTTTGACAAAAAGAGAGAGACCCCCATAATCTTTTGTCATCCAATTCGTGCAGGCAATGGGCTCACTCTCTAATCGCATAGTGACTTGTGCTTTTATGACTTCGTCATCAATTGCAGCCAATATTTCAATAAGCACGCGTTCTTGGATACTTGTTTCGCCAAGTCTAGCTTCTGGTAATGAAAGTGCTTCAATAAATGCAGCAAGATCAAAATATTGACCCAGGTTTCTATAGGAAGCTCTAGCGATTTGAGTGTATAAAACATACTTATCTATTACCTCGGTATGAGGCGCTAGGCCGTGTAAAAGATTTAATTTTCTATTGACTTCGAGCCAACTGTCTTCAATGCAATTATAGCCTGTTGTATTTAATGGACTTTGGGTGTTTGCTTCTATGGAGTCCTGAAGCTGTAAGTGCAACACCTTACTGAGATGACTAAGACGAGAAACCCACGCTGGGTGACGTTTTAGCAAATAGGCTACTTCATCATCTTCAATGAGACTGGATGGCTGCGAAAGAAGATAATCGACGAACTGCTCAAAGACTAAATCGGCAGATTCATGTTTATTTTTTACTAAGAGCTTTAATAATTCAAGCAGCTGCATCGTGGTCTCAAAATCAGAAGAACTAGCAGAAATAATTTGTTCCACATAGGTGCTCATATTCATCGAGTTGATCGTTTTAAGAAGAAAAGGTTTATATGCCAATAGATGAAAAATAGCGCCTTGATGCTGAGAAAGGAGCTGCTCGGCTGTTGAATCCTCAATGAGCATAGCCAGTGCTTTAGTTAACTGAGAATTTTTTGCTTTGCTAATAAAGTTAATCAGCATGGGTAATTGTTCTGTGGTCACTCGGGGTTGATTTAAATGCTTTTTTAATAGCACAAGCCAGTCTGCGTTTTCAGTGCGTACAGCCCAACTTATCGCTGCGATTAAAAATGATGGACCAAACAATTGAAGCAATGCATTAAAATTGTAAACGGTAGGGGAGAACTCATACAGGGCAGGCTCAACTTCAACATATTGCAATGGCTCATCATGCTGTAAAGAGCCATTCAGGGCATAATTCAAAAAACCACGTTCGCCGCAGCTGACCTTCTTTGCTTTTTCAATCAGGGTTTTTGCCTCAGGAAATTCGTCTAATAGGCTGTAAAAATGGTCGATAGCACTATCAGGCGAACTAAGCGCATAAAGGTTATAACTCATAAAATGATGTAAGACGTGTGTGGCTATAATCGTTTTGTTTGGAACTTTGCGCTGAAGAAGCCACAGAATGAGTGCAGCATATTTTTCTGTATCAGCAATTTCCTCTTTGAATAATGCAATGATACCTAAGGGATTTTCTTGATCTTTTAAGGCGTCAGTGAAATATTCCAGATGGGCGTTAAGGGTGGACAGCGCTCTCTTTTTTTTAACTAGTTTTTCTGCAATTGAGTTAATTTCAGGATATGCAGCAAATAATCCTTGATTAAGAAGATAAAATTGTACAGTAACGGCTTGGTTTTCTTGTAATAATGCTTTAAATAAATGGAGTATTTTTTCTGCAGAATTGGCCAGGCGAGCTTCTTTTGGAAGCGATAATAAATAGCTTAAGGCGACTAAAAACAAAGTAGCCCCCTCGTGTTTTTTTATAGTTTGCTGACAGAAATCAATAAAATTCAGTAAATTGGTGTTTTCATCAAGCGCATTAATGGTCGAAAGGGAGGGTGAAGATGAACTGAGTTTTGCGATTCTTATGTCAGCGATTAAACGCCGATTGAGCTGGTGAGCGTCTGAATACTCCTGTTCTAAATCCCTTAAGCTGATTTTTTGGTCCGAAAAATGGACGATGTTATTGTTATTTATCCACTGCAATAATAAATGGAGTTTCATATTCGTCCTTAATGAGTCCAGATTGACTCATTATAAGGCTCTCCTCGGCAAACACAAAATATTTTTTGTGCGAAGGGAAGATTTTTAAAACCATTAGGTCATTTACTAGTCTATACTTTAAAAAAGTGTCGCTTTAAGCAGTAAAAGCTGCATTGGCGCGATAGTAAAAAAATAACTACTCAACCCTCTTTCCAGAATAAAAATTAAGTTAGGGACAGAAGCATAGGTTAACTATGTATGATGTTTAAGGAGACGAAAAAAATTTGTATGTTGTTTGCTAATATTTAATTAGGAGTAGGCAGGCTAAAAGCTTAAGGTCTGTAAAATTATCGTCAGTCAAATGTAGGACATTTTATGGGAAAATCTAAGTTTACGTTTTTTAAAAATGCCAATCCATCCTCAATAGCACAATTAATTGAAAATATTACTAATAATAAACCTCTCATTCAGGAATTGATTCAAAGGATAACCATTTTCAAAAATTCTTTTGATGAAGAATTAAGGCAATCGCACAGGAATCGAGAAGAAATATTGGCTGCTTTCAACAGGAGCAAATGTTGCTTAGATACCTTAAAAAAGATGGATGCTAATCAACCCATTACCGCTGAGGAGCAACGCGTATTATTCGATTACATAAAACCAATGCACCTATCTGGAGCTCAAATTATTGAAGAAATTCCTAAAGATAAAACGGATGTTGAAGAAATAGCCAAAGATAGTCCAGAAGAAAAATCAGCAATGCCATAGGCGATTGTAGACGGCTCAATGAGTCTTTATTTAGCAAAAAATTGGAAGTAATAGTTATAGAGTCTCACATAGACGCCATTGGATTCATATTTTGTAAGCATTTGATTAATTTGTTCTATTTTGTCCGCATTATTAAAAGAAGTCGCAATTCCGATCCCATAACCGAGATCAAACGGCCGATGCAAAACGCGAGCTAAATCAGGATATCGATGCTCTATGTAGAGTGCAGTGTAATAATTAATAAAAGCTGCATCAGCTTCACCATTTTTTACTGCAAGCATTAAATCATCATAGATAGCATAAGTTACAATTTTAATTGGAACCGGCGAATTTTGCGCAAGAAAAGGTCCGTAGACTCGTCCGCGCAAGGTGGCAATTCGTTTGTTTTGTAAATCGCTTATAGTATAGATGGCAGATTGATTCGGGACGATAAAACCTCCCTCACTGGGCAAATAAGGTTGGCTAAACAAGTAAAGCAACTGGCGTTCTGGAGTAATAGTCAACCCTCCGATGATAAAATCCACCTGATTCTGATTGAGAGCTGAGAATAAATCATTATTTTGTACCGGAATGAATTCGCATTGCCAATTCAAGTCTGAGCAAATTAAGTTCATTAATTCGATATCGAACCCTTCAAGCATGTAGTGTTGTACATTCACTGCAAAAGGAGGTGCAAATACGGGAGTCCCAATTTTTACCGTAGCATGAAGAAATGAAGAGCAAAAAATGCAGCATAGTAAAAGGATGATGCGGATAAACCTTCTCTCCATAATGGTATCCATTGGCTCATATGTTATCTAGTATAGATCGAATTACCTATTCTGCAGCAAGATAGCCACAAACCCAACGAGCACTGACTGGCGTTTGGCAAAGCTGAATGAGCTGTTCATTCCGACCGAGATACGCAGCATAATTTATCCAAAGGTAGGCTGGATTTTTATTTACTTAGCACTAATGGTTTATAATTAAACAAATTGCCTCATCATATGGAATCGCAATGATTACTAAAGCACAGTTAAATGAATTATTAGACAATAAGTCAGTTCGTTTTTTTCTGGCAAAGATACCCAATCTAACTACCTTGCAAGACATAAAAAATGCATATCCTGATTATAAAGAGCAACTTTTAAAGAGGATTTCAGAGCCGGAGTTACTTAGTCAATTTACTGCAAATGAAAGTATTGAACGTTTTATGGGTATTTTTGACATTTCACCATATGATGAGGATTTTATAAATTCCTTAGGAGCAAAAACGGTATTAATGACTGACTCTTTTCGCCTTGAACCCCATATTATGCTGCATCATACCCTTACCAGGAATGAGTTAAATAATTTAACGCCTGAAAGTGAAGAGATGCTGGTTGCTAGGTTGGAGATTTTTATTAATTCGTTGCCTTATAATTATCATCTTACAACTGACCATAAAGACGATAGCCTATTAAAATTACAATTGGAAATTGATAAACAAAAAACGCTTTGGCAAGGTAAAAATGCCATTATTGCTCAGCTTGAGAAAATTGAGGCTGCTGCTAATCGACTAAGACCTATACCAACGCCAGCTTTATCAGAAAAACTAATTGTTTTTTTTAAGCAAAATAGGGAATATTTAAAGCCTGAAGAGTTAGACGAATTACCTGATGACCTTAAAGACAGGTTTACCCCTCCCGGTTAATCTCTTGGAGTTAAGGGTGCCATAGTATCTCTATCTATAATATTATTCCCTCTGTCTAGTGATGTTTAAAAAAGTGATTATCTCTTATTTAGAATCCTTTATATTTGGCCCTTGTTTCATTGAAAACATAATATATATTTTATTGTAATTTAATATCCCTTTAGCTTCGAAATTGCGCTGAAGCCTCAAATTGAAATGAGGTGCAACTAACGATAGATATTTGCTTTAATCTTTGGAGCCTATTCAGAGGAATAAACTCCAAAGCCAATTAACTCTAACAAAAAACAATAGCTCCTTTGCGTATCATTTAAATCACAAAGGGCCATTGCTTCAGATGCTCTTTTTAACTTAACGGCAGTGCGTGGGAAGAGGCTTGTTTAAGTAAGCTTAACATTGCTGTTTTGCTAATGTAGCCTACCGAGGTGAATTGATTTAATCGCTGCCCTTGAGCGTCAAAAAATAGCAGGGTGGGTGTGCCATAAATAGCAAAGCTCTTTTTGATGTCTGCGACCTCTTGATTATTTTCACTGAGATTAACTTTTACAGCGAATAAATTTTTCATTGCTTTAATCACCTCTGGTTGATTAAAGACTTTGGTGTCCATGTCTTGACAGTCGCTGCACCAGCTGGCCGAAAACTCTAAAAAGACTGGCTTATTTTCCTTTTTAGCACGCGCTAATTCCTGCTGAATTCCTTGCAAGGTATTTACCTCAAGAAAACGTGTAGAGGTATTAGCTTTAGTTACTGCTTTTGCTGGCACGAAGGGAGATACCATACTGTAAGTGAAAATGCTACCAAATCCTAAGACGATGATTCCTAAGATTTGCGATAGACGAGCAGATTTGTCTTCTATGGATCGTTGCATGGCTAAAGTGAATCCAGTGGCAATAAACAGTACAGCCCATAATAAATGGGTGATGATGACAGGTAATACTCGTCCTGACATCCAAATGGCGATGGCAAGCATCACAATACCAAAGAGCTGTTTTATTCTAATCATCCAAGCTCCCGTTTTAGGCAATAGTGAGCCGTAGCCTGCTGCCACTATAATCAGAGGAATACCCATCCCTAGCGCCATGACGAACAAGATTAATCCACCATTAAGTGCTTGCCCACTTTGGCTAATATAGGTGAGTACACCAATCAAGGGTGCTGTGACACAAGGCGAAACAATGAGCGTGGAAATCACCCCCATCAACAACGTCGACAAAAAATGAGACTTATTCGAGCGTTGACTGAGGCGATTTAAACGGGCATGCAGATGAGTGGGAAGTCGCAGCTCAAATAAGCCCAACATGGACAAGGCCATTAAGACGAAGAGGAGACTAAATCCCACAATGACTACAGGACGTTGCATGAGTGTTTGCACGGTAGAACCCATAAAACCGGCAAGCATACCTGCTGTAGCGTAAGTGATTGCCATACCTAACACATAACCTAAGGATAATTTAATTGCCTTTGGTGTCGATAAGGAATCTTGTCCTACAATGATCCCTGAGAGAATGGGTACCATGGGTAGGACGCAAGGAGTGAACGCCAGTAAGATTCCAACTATAAAAAAGGTACCTAAATAAATCAAAGCATTATTCTGCTGAATAAAATTGATGACAATGTCTGGATTTGCACTGTCAAACCCCCAAGAAAAAGACCAAACAGCATGTGAAATCAGCATTAATGTCATAGCGCCAAAAAGACGTATTAAGTGTTTCATTTTAAACCTCATAAAATCAATTGATTGATAGCCGATAAAAGCGCATGCTAATCGCTATAAACAAGCTCAGTGCGATTTATCGGTAATAGACTATTTTTGCTTTATTTAAAGCGAATAGGAGGTTTGAACGGTTGGGAGAGCGGTGAATTTGAAGTGAGTTGGGTAAGAACAAAAAAGAGCGCTCCTGCAAGGATGAATAAGAAAGGCGCAGTATTCAATTCATTTTCTGTCAAGGTGTAATAAGTCGATAATTGGCAGTAGCTTATGCTTGATGTCCGACTTGAACAATCGCTCGTTGTCATCGAGTAATGGGTTGAATTAAGTGGACTTTTATTCTGATTAAACGAACAGAATGGTTTTAAAAATAATAAAACCAGACAGAGGATCATTAAGCAGAGAAGTGGTTTTGTGCTAATTTTCATCAAATCATGATAACAGTAGAAAAAGGAAGTGTAAATATTTGCACTTGGCTCTGGATGAAAACAAATCGCTCTCAATTTGAAAAGTGGGTGTACTAGAATAGTAGTTATGATTAAGAAAATTCTCCTGCCAAAAGAATTAAATGACAATTCCTCTGTTGCCCTGCATGAAACAGGGAGAGAAAGAAAATTATTGTCGTTTAATTTAATTTTTATTTGTGCATTTATTTTTATTATTTTTTTCTATTTTTTTTCATATAAGCAGATTGATCGATTGATGTCAGCGAATGCATTAGTCATTCACACTTATGACGTTATTGAAGCCACCGATAATGTACTCTACTTAGTTATTGATAGTGAAACCCACCAGCGAGGGTATTTCATTACTGGGGATAGGCAGTTTTTAATAGAAAGAGATGAATCAGTCGCTGCTTTAAGGAAAAATTTAAAACGTCTTAAAAAATTAACACAGGATAATCCTTCACAAACTGAAAGAGTAGCTGAATTGGCTGATTTGATAGAAAAGCGCATTGGTTTACTTAATCAAACCAAGCAGATAAAAGAAAGAAATTTAGCAAACACAGAAGGAGGTTTAAATGTAATCAAGCTTGGGCAATCAATGTCAAATCATATCCGCTATTTGACTGAGGAAATTAAATCCGTAGAGCTAACCTTATTAACTGAACGAAATCGTACCGTTTTCGTAAATACCACAACAGCCAATGTTATTCTAATGGTAGGAAATTTAATTAGCTTAATCTTTCTCATTATCGCTTTTATCCTCTTTAACCGCGAATTAAAAAAACGCATTCTCTCCGAAGAAAAAGGGAGAAATACTGAATCTCGATTACGAAGCATTCTCGAGGGGGCGCATGATAGGATTGCTGCCATTAACACCGAATACCAATATATTCTTTTTAATGAGTCCTATCAAAATGAATTCAAACGGCTTTTTGGAGTATCAATCAGCCTTGGAATGTCTGTGCAGGATGCCTTAGCGAGTATACCTGAAGCTAGAGCTAAACTATTAAATGCCTGGGAAGCTGCGTTAGAGGGTAGAGAATGCACCCAAGATATAGAATTGACTCATGAACACAAGAAAGAGACTTATGAAATTACTTCGAGTTCCATAGCAAACGATAAAAAGCAGATTATTGGTGCAGTACAGATTATGCGCAATATCACTAAACGCATTCAAGAGCAAGCCAAGCTTCAGGAGTATAATGAAAAACTTAACCATGGTATGAAAGAATTACAGCATAAAAATCAACAGATTACTCTATTGGTTGAAATGAGTGATAACTTATTGGCTTGTGCTTCTCAAGAAGAATTGGGCACCGTGATTAAACGATATAGTCAAAGAATGCTAGATTTTTCGAAAGGCATTTTATACGTTATGCATCCATCAAAGAATTTTTTAGAAGCCATCGAAAGATGGGGAGAGCCAAACGAACAAGACAGGACATTTTATCCTGATCAGTGTTGGGGTATTCGACGGGGAAGACTGCATCACGTGAAAAGTGCTCATGCAGAATTGATCTGTAATCACATCAAAAAAACAGAAAACAATACGTCTTATCTTTGTGTACCCTTAATGGCACAAAACGATATTTATGGATTGTTGTTTATGGAAATGCACGTAGATCAAGAAAAGCAATTCACAGAAAGCACGAAGCTTATAGTTAATGCATTTTCTGAACTTACTGCTTTGGCTTTGGCAAATGTCAGATTGCGAGAAAATTTACGCTATCAATCCATTCGTGATCCACTGACTGCACTGTATAACCGACGCTACTTAGAAGACTTTCTTCAAAAACAAATTCATCAATCTGAACGGGCGAAAAATAATCTTGCGGTTTTAATTTTAGATTTAGATCACTTCAAAAAAATAAATGACACGTATGGCCATGATGCAGGTGATATTTGCTTAAAAGAGATTGGACGATTGCTAGAAGGTGATATTCGAATGGGAGATATTGCCTCCCGCTATGGTGGCGAGGAGTTCGTTATAGTTCTCTATAATACTGATCTTATGGCAGCAAAAAGACGTGCTGAAAACATCAGGTGCGATGTTTCTATGTTATCCATAAAATATGGTGCCCAGCATGTGGGTCCGATAACAGTATCCATCGGCATTTCGATTTACCCACAACACGGTTTAACGATTGCCGAATTAATTGATGCAGCGGATAAGGCTCTCTATGCGGCGAAAAATTCGGGTAGAAATAAGATCATTGCCTACGGGGAAAAGGGAAGTGCTAGCCTTTCTAATCCACATAAGGATGGCTAAAATTAATTATTTCTGCCAAAAATACGGCGAAAAAAGAATAAGCAAGGAGAATATCTCCAGCCGCCCGGCAAGCATGGCAAATATCATTACCCATTTACTGGATGGATTAAGGTGCGCACAGGTTTCATGAATGCTTCCAATACCCGCCCCAGAGTTTGATAAAGAGGCCGTAATTGCCGAAAAAGAAGTGAGAAAATCGTTTCCCAGTGCCATAAAGAGAAGCACTAAACCAAAAAAAAGAGCAATGAACACGGATAAAAATCCCCACATCGATTGTAAGATGGGCTCTGCTAAACTGTGTTTACCGAATTTAATAGGGATAATGGCATTAGGATGGATAAGGCGGACAATTTCGCGTTTGCTTTGCTTATAAATTAATAAAGCACGAATGACTTTGACACCCCCACTGGTTGATCCAGCACAGCCTCCTATGAGAGCTAACAAGGTAATAAGCAAGGGAATGTAAGTAGGCCAATTGCTAAATTGAGCGGAAATGAATCCTGTTGTTGTGGCCATTGAAATGACATTAAATAAGGATTTAATGAAAGCATGATGATTGGCTCTAAAAAAACCATAAAGCACAAGACTGATGCCCACAAGAACAGTGGCGCTAATCAGGAAAAAAATATAATTGCGGAATTCTTCATCATGCCAGTAATGGCGTAAACTTTTTTTCTGAAAAGCAATAAAGTGAAGCGCAAAATTGGTTCCACCTAACAGCATGAAAAAGCAAGCAATTAACTCAATAATATCATTTTGATAGAAAGCAAAGCTGTTATCATGCATGGAGAAGCCCCCCGTGGAAACGGTAGCAAAACTCTCCCCTAAGGCGTCGAACCAATCCATTCCGGCTACCCAATAACAGCCCATGCAAATGATGGTCAAAAGCAGGTAAATATACCACATGGCTTTGGCTGTATGAGCAATGCGTGGGGTTAGTTTGGCGTCTTTCATTGGACCTGGTGTTTCAGCTCTAAAAAGTTGCATTCCCCCCACGCCAAGCATGGGCAAAATGGCTACTGCTAATACCACAATACCCATACCGCCTAAAAACTGCAGTTGTTGGCGATAAAATAAAATAGCCTGAGGTAATCCCTGTAAGTGCTCGATGACTGTTGCTCCAGTTGTGGTTAAGCCTGACACGGTCTCAAAAAAAGCATCCGTCATGCCGTGGCTTTGCTGGTGAAGCACGAAAATAAAAGGAAGTGAAGCAAAAAAACAGAGGACGAACCAAAATAAGACAACAATAATAAATCCTTCGCGAATTTTAAGTTCATGATGCTGAGAACGACAACATAACCACAACAGGAATCCCGTGAGGAAGGTGCAAATGAACGCCACCACAAAGGGAAACCAGAAGTTTTCCCAAAAGATAACATTAATAATCAGAGGGGTAAGCATACTTAGGCTAAACATCATTAAAAGCAAGCCTAAAAGGCGAAGAATGGTTTTAATCTGCATTCATTAATTTCCCTGAGAACCTCTAGGACATAAAAGTCAAATTCACTTGAAACAGCGATTCTACTTGGCGAACGTAACGTTTTTTTAACAGCAAGAGAATAACGTGGTCGCCTGAAGCAAGAACTAACTCAGGATTTGGCATGAGAACCTTCTCGGCTCGAGTGAGTGCTGCTATAGAACAACTGGGAGGTAGCTCAATTTCTGATAGTTTGCGACCAACCACTTGTGAAGTCAACTCATCACCGTGAGTAATGAGCTCAATGGCTTCTGCTTCATTATCTTGCAATCGATAAACCTTCACCATATTGCCACGGCGTAACTTGGCAAGGATACTGCCAATCGTAATTAATTGGGGTGAAATGGCATGGTCGATGGGACTGTCTTCAATCAACTCCACGTAAGCATTTCGATTAACCAAGGCAATGGCATAACGGGCTCCTAATCGCTTTGCTTGCAAGCTAGACATGATATTGGCCTCATCGTCATTAGTGACCGCACAAAAGACGTCAGTGAATTCAATGTTTTCATTGATGAGAAGATCGCGATCAGCAATATCCCCTTGTAAAACGGTGCCTTTATGCAGATGGGAAGCAAGAAAGCTAGCTCGCATTAAATTGCGATCAATCACTTTAATGCGATAGTGGTTTTCTAATGCTTGGGCCAGCCCAGCGCCTATATGGCCGCCTCCTGCAATCATAATGCGATGATTGGGATGCGTGTAGCGACCTAAGGCAATAAGCACTTGTTGCGTTGCAGCAGGAGAGGCGGCAAACAATACAGTATCACCCATGACAATCTCACAATCCTCACGAGGTTCTAAGGCAACTTTATCACGGAAAATAGCAACCACTCGGGCTTCAATAGAAGATAAGTGTTGATAAAGCTGCCCAATGGTCTTTCCTACTATGATCCCTTCTTGCGAAAGTTTAATGGTCATTAATAAAATTTGCCCGTCAGCAAATTCAAGGATTTGAGTGGCACCTGGATAATGAATCAAATTTTCAATGTGCTCAGTGACCAGTTTTTCGGGGCTGATACACACATCCACTGGAACATGATCATTGCGAAATAGTTGCGGGTAATCGTAATAATGTTCGGAGCGAATACGGGCTATTTTTGTCGGTGTGCGAAACAAGCTATAAGCAATCTGGCAACCCATCATATTAATTTCGTCGCTGTTGGTGACTGCAATTAACATATCGGCTTGTTCTATACCTGCTTCAATTAAAACATTAGGATGCGAACCAGAGCCCTGAACAGTTTGAATATCAAGCCGATGCTGTAATTCACGTAGACGCTCTTCGCTTAAATCCACTAAAGTAACATCGTTATCTTCTCGCGCAAGATTGCGAGCAAGCGTAGCCCCCACTTGCCCTGCGCCTAAAATAACTATTCGCATGGCATTAAGACTCCTTCATAAACGAAGGCAGCAGGTCCAGTCAACGAGAGAGGACCCTTAGTGTCTGGCCAATCTACCCTTAATTCTCCGCCTGGTAGCTCAATATGGATTTGTTCAGCTAAATGATGATAAAGGCGTCCAACTGCCGCTGCCGCTAAAGCGCCGCTGCCACACGCCTTTGTTTCGCCACAACCGCGTTCGTAAACGCGTAGGCGAATACGGTGAGTATCGATAATCTGCATGAATCCTGCATTGGTTTGCTCAGGAAAAAGAGGATGTTCGCTGATTTCTTTACCTAAAGTTGCTACAGGGGCTTCGCTCACATCATCGACGATACTCACTGCGTGGGGGTTGCCGACATTAATGGCATGAACTTTACAACCGGAACCGTCTTCTAAAGGAAGTTGATAAAGAACGGCCTGATGATTCACTAATAAGGGAATGTCTTCCGGTCTATGCTTAGGCTGTCCAAAATCGACGGTGACCGTATCATTTTCATTAAGTATAAGACGCATTGTGGTGGTACAAGTTGCCACTGAAATGGTTTTTTTAGTGGTTAAGCCATAATGGTAAACAAACCGAGCAAGGCAGCGAGCACCATTACCGCATTGTCCGACTTCTTGGCCATCCGCATTAAAAATGCGATAAAAGAAATCGATTTCAGGATCTTTGCTTGCTTCTACGAATAAACACTGATCAAATCCCACACCGGTATCGCGGCGAGCAAGCGCTTTGATTTGGCTAGGGTTTAAGTGGATTTGCTGGCGAATTGCATCGATTACCATGAAATCGTTCCCTATCCCATGCATCTTTGTAAATCGAATTGTCATTTAGTATCTCATCGCTTTTGGCAGTTTGCTCTGATGTGCTTTCTTGTTTTCAGGTAGATAGAGCGGTCCTTTTTGTCCGCAAGCGGATAAAATTCCTACTGATATACAAATAATAAGTATAAAAGCAAATAGGCGCATCATAAATTACCTGGTCATGTAAAGCGTAAGGGATTAAGCTTAGCACATGTAAGGTGGTTAGGATAATTTCCAATATACTCGTGATCCTTCAAAATGCTATGTTTTGAAGGATCACGAGTATATACCTCGTCTTATGCTATTAAAATAAGTTAATTGGTGTATTGTCATTCTCGCCCTCGACAATGACAAAATTCTTAACTTAATGCAGTGAGCCTTGCCATAATCCCACGCTTTAGTGATAATTTGAGTTTTTTTGGAGACATGGGTTGAACGTTTATATTAAGAAACCACAGCAGCAAGCCCATTCTTGCGTAATTTGGATGCATGGATTAGGTGCTGACGCTTCTGATATGGCAAGTCTTGCAGAGCAATTGTTACTTGAAGATTTAAGTCTGCGTCATGTCTTTCTTGATGCCCCGGTACGTCCGGTCACTCTCAATAATGGCATGGCCATGCGTGCTTGGTATGATATTGTTGGGATGAAATTAACGGATAGAGAAGACAAAGAGGGAGTTCTTCAGTCTGCGCTGTTTATTCGTGAAGTGATTGACAGCCAAATTAAAGATGGGTTTACCACGGAACAAATTTTCTTGGCTGGATTTTCTCAAGGTGGAGCGATGGCTTTGTATACCGCCTTACACATGCCTACCGCACTTGCTGGGGTGATTGCCTTGTCGGCCTATTTGCCGTTAGCAGACCAGTGCAAAGCTTCCCTGCCTAAAACCACACCGGTATTTATGGCTGGAGGACAGTATGATCCCATTGTCTTGCCGATTTGGACAAAGCAAACTGCTGAATGGTTAACCTCTGCTGGTTACCCGGTGAGTATGCATAACTATCTTATGGAACATTCGGTTTGTGCTGAGGAAGTTAACGATCTTTCTCGTTGGCTAATTACTCAGGTAAAAGGAGAACATTGATGACTGTGGTTCAAAAATCAAGAATAGTTCCTTTTACTTGTGAACAGATGTTTGTTTTAGTTAATGATGTTGAGCATTATGCCGAATTTTTACCTTATTGTTCTCAAAGCTTGGTGCATCATCGTGACGAAGATGAAGTGCAAGCGACATTAGTTATTGCCGCTGCCGGAATGAGTCGATCATTTACCACTCGCAATCGTCTTCAAACCAATAAAATGATAGAAATCCGCTTAGTGGACGGTCCGTTTAGTCATTTGGAAGGTTTTTGGCGCTTTGATGAAGAACCGAATGGGTGTAAAGTTTCTTTCGATTTGGAGTTCGAATTTGCAGGCCGCATGTTTTCCATGCTTTTAGGACCTATTTTCGAACAGGTCACTGATAAAATGGTTGACGCGTTTTGTGACCGTGCTGAGGCCATATATGGTAAAGGTTGAGCTGGTTTACATTGCCGCCGATCAATCATTAGTGCAGATACCTCTGGTTGTAGACAATGGTGCGACAGTTGCGGATGCATTGACGCAATCAGGGATCCTTAGCACCCACCCAGAAGTAAAAGAGTTGCCTCTCGGTATTTTCTCAAAGCAAGTGTCTTTAGACACTGTATTAAAATCAGGCGATCGTATTGAAATATACCGGCAACTTACTCTTGATCCCAAAGAGAGAAGACGCCAGCGAGCAAAAAACAGTGCGCGTTGAACATTTCGAGTATCGAGGGAATAGCCAACGTGTTCTTAGCGTTAACCGCAAATTTCACCAAAGCAAAGGTTGCTAAATGATCAATTATACAGCTACTTACACGGATAAGTATCAACTCACTATGGCTCAGGTTTATTTTTTAAAAGGTCAAAAAAATCATGTCGCCGTTTTTGATTATTTCTTTCGTAAACTTCCTTTTGGCGGAGGCTATGCCATTTTTGCCGGACTAGAGGATTTATTAGAAATACTGGAAAATTTTTCTTTTAGTCCCTCAGATATTGCCTATTTACATACTCAAGGGTTTCACCCTGATTTTCTTGAATATCTTAAAACGTTTCAATTCAAAGGAACGGTGTATGCGTCACAGGAAGGTGAGCTTGTGTTTCCCACTTGTCCGGTAGTAACTGTAGAAGCTGATATTATTGAAGCACAACTCATAGAAACTCTATTGTTAAATCTGTTAAATTTTCAAACGCTTATAGCCACTAAAGCCAGTCGCATGCGATATATAGCTGGGCCACGAGAATTGATTGATTTTGGCTTACGTAGAGCGCAAGGACCTGGGGGGTACTATGCAAGTCGGGCTGCCATTATTGGTGGCTTTAACAGTACAAGTAATGTGTGCAGTGGGCGTGATTATTACATTCCCATTTCAGGAACAATGGCTCATTCTTTTGTGCAAAGTTACGATGATGAACTCGCTGCGTTTCGGGATTTTGCAGAAGGTTGGCCTGATCATTGTGTCTTACTTGTGGATACTTACAATACCCTGGAATCTGGTGTACCCAATGCCATTATCATTGCAAAAGAGATGGAAAAACGGGGGAAAAAACTGAAAGGCATTCGACTAGATAGCGGCGATTTAGCCTATTTAGCAAAAAGAGCCCGAGCTATGTTGGATGAGGCAGGATTAGCCTATGTTAAAATCACTGCTTCTAATCAATTGAACGAAGAGGTCATTAGAAGTCTTCTTGAACAGGAGGCGCCCATTGATTCATTTGGTGTGGGTACCAACTTGGTTATTGGAGTGCCTGATGCGGCGCTAGACGGTGTGTATAAGTTGGCTTTTGCGAATAATAAGCCCCGCATTAAACTGTCAGAAACGTTATCGAAAGTAACCTTGCCTTATAAAAAACAAACCTATCGTGTTTTGCAGACCGATGGAACATTTTTAGGCGCTGATGTGATAGCGCTTTCTGATGAAGAGGATTTGGAGATAATGTACCATCCTTTTGAAGAGACGAAGTCTCTTTCTCTAAAAAATTATAAAAAAGAACCGCTATTGCGTAAGGTGATGGAAAAAGGTAAACGATTATTCGCCGTTAAATCGCTTAACGAAATCGCCGCTTTTAACCAACAGCGGTTAGCTTGTTTATCCGATGAATATAAACGTTTGATTAACCCTCACGAGTATAAAGTGGGCTTAAGTGAGCAGCTGAAACGGCAACGCGAACAGTTAATCCAAAAAATGAAAGGATACAGGCAATGCGGGTCTTAATCCTCATTGATCTTCAGAATGATTTTATGCCGGGTGGGGCATTAGCTGTTCCGCAGGGGGATTTAATTATTCCTGTTATTAATCGGTTGCAAATGCATTTTGATTTAATTGTAGCAACCCAAGACTGGCATCCGGCTGATCATAAAAGTTTTGCCTCCCAGCATTCTGGCAGAAACCCTTTTGACAAAATCATGCTTTACGGTGGCGAACAAACACTTTGGCCAGACCACTGTGTACAAGGTACAGTAGGTGCCGATTTTCACCCGCACCTTGACACCAGACCCATTGAAGCTATTTTTCGCAAAGGTACCGACAAGGAAAATGACAGTTACAGCGGATTTTATGATAACAAGCGCAAAAAAAGCACGGGATTGGCTGGCTTTTTACGTGATAAAGGAGCGCAAAATCTTTATTTCTGCGGTTTATGTGCAGATATTTGCGTGTATTACACGCTTAAAGATGCGATAGCGGAGGGTTTTTCGAGTTGGTTGATTGAAGATGCGACAAAGCCTTTAGATCACGCCAAATTCCAAGAGATAAAAAAAGAACTGGTGCAGCAAGGAGTTGGAATTATAAAAAGCGCTGACCTGTAAAGGATGTTTTGGCAAGGGACGCATCATCCCCAGAAGCGTTGTCTTTCGTTTCAGTTTCCCGGTTTATGTCCTTCTGTATTACCCTGTTCCCTGGAAAAAAACGCTGTAAATGGTTATTCGAGAGCAATTTTACTGATTTGATGCAGCTTACTGAGTTGAAAAAAGTGTCTGAGGATTGACCGAGAGTCTTTTTATCTTGCGCATAATTGAGAACGGAGTAAATTTGCCCGAGTGAAAGCAAGTTTTCAGCGACAAAACTTAAAATATATACTTTTATTTCTGGAGGCAATTCCAAAATGGGAGTCTTATCCTCTGGTTTAAAGCAACACAAAATCCGAGAAAAAAGAAGCAAATCAATGGATTTTCTCCTTACAAGAATATCCACACGTTGAATATGATCAATTAACGTGGCCACTTGACTGACTGGGTCTCGCTGTTTCTTGGTGAGCAGGATAGAGGCTTTAGTGGATTTTGCCTGAGGTAAAGTAGGGCTAATCTTGTTATGCATAAGATTAACCGATTCTAAAGAGTCATTCACTTCACAAGTAAAATAAAATTCGGCAAGGGTTTGATTAGAGAGAGCCGTTTTTTTCAACCAAATTGTTTTCAATGTTTTATTATTTCTTAAGCTATAAGCGATATTAACCGTGCTATTATCCGTTAAGGCGTTTTCTGAAAGATTTAAAAATAATAAGGAATGGTTCGTTTGCAAAACGTCAGCAACCCAATCGCCTTCTTCATCCGCTAAACCGCATTTTTCTAATGATAATCGCTGCAGTGTAGTACTCGCTTTTAAACGCTCGAAAAAATTGGTTTTGGCTAAACCACTTAGTTTATTTTTACTGAGGTTCAATTCAGTTAATGCATTATTCTCGAGAATACCGCAAGGAGAAATTGCCTGCGTGCAAGAATGTTCAATTTCATTACTGCTTACGTCAAGGTGTTGCAGACGAGACGATTTGATTGCTTTAGCTAGACCCTGTAATCCTTCAGCAGTTATTCGATTATCACTCAAGTCTAGAGTAAGCAGGTGGGTAGAAGGCAAGACATCCGCAAGCAGTAAAATTGAACGGTCATCAAGTTGATTGCCTCTTAGTGAGAGTTTACTAAGACGGGTGTTGTTTTTTAGTGCATTAGTAAGAAGTACTATGTCCTCATACTGGAGTTTTTTACTGGATAAATCCACACTTTTTTGTTTCTCAGAATTATCAGAAATCTCCTGAATTATTTCCTTATCAATTGTCATTTTTACTCATTTATCCCAATAAATTTCACGTATTTTAACGGATATTACTATACTAAATCTATAGCCAAATAATAACGATAAAAAATAAGTGCGTGTGATTTTTTTTTGGAGATTTTATGGCTAAGATAAAAGCACTGCTTAGAGAGTTAAATAAGGCATTAAAAACAAATGATTACACAAAATTTTTGGATTTAATCCGAAGTGATACAAAATGCTTGCGTCATAAATTTGGTCCAGAAAATAGAACGCTTCTACACCATTTATGTGCTGTGAATGTAAGAAAAATCAATTTCGGTGGAGGTTCTCTTGAAAATATCGAAAGTGATGAAGAAGATGAAAAAGTTGAAAAAAAGGATGAATTTGAAATTGATGAGGATGCTTTTATTGAAATGTTAGATACGTTTATTAGTGAATTTGATTGCGATTTAAACGTAAGAGATAAACAAGGAAATACTCCCCTGCATTATGCGACAAGTACAGATAACGAACGTGTCGCGAGTTTGTTACTTGATTTTGAAGAAACTATCCCTGATTTGCCCAATTCTAGAGGAAATACCCCATTAGAAATAGCAGCTCATAATCAATTTTCAGCGATAGAAAAACTATTATTACAAGCATCCAATCAGCAGGTGCATAATCAAGAAATCCCTGAAGGAATGGACATAAAAAAATTTCAAAGGGCTAATAAAGAGGCTATTGTCGACCTCGGTCCTTTAAAACCACTTAAATCTGAAAAGCCCAGTGCGTATGAAGCAATAGAATCTACTTTATTTATTCAGAATGAAGCGATGAGAAAGCAATTTGCCGGGGTATTTAAAGTGGCTTACGAGAGCGAAATTTTAAGGCCAATGCTCAATCTTATGGGGTTGTGTGCATTAAAAGGAACGATAACACACTCCAGACGCATAACGTTGTTTATGGAATACCAACAGCTGCAGGAGCTTAAAAAAGAGGCCTCAGAAGATGATCTGGATTTATATGCTTTTGCATTGAAGCAAAAAGAGAAAGAATTAGGTAAGCGATTTAAAATCATCTGTGTTGATGCCCCTGACGTTGGCTCGCTCAAACCCTTGGCAGCCGAACCTCGGGGCCTGTATACGCATAAGAATTCAGTATTCGCTGCGACTGAAGGATTAGACTTATATGGGGTATTAGCAGTTATTCTTCATGAATCTTCTCATTTTGGTATTGATCACCTCTTTAAAAATTCGTCTGCACCTTACCCTAAAGGTTTCGACATACATCAGCGGAAGGAAAGATTTCAAAAAATTGTCCAAACAACGAAGGAAAATTTAACGCAAATCCTATCCTCTGTGAGCAGTGAGGAAGAGTTAGCCGCTTACAATGCGATTCAAACGGTGTTCACCGCCTATCCCAAAGAAGAGTGGGATATCGAGCTGATCGTTAGAGTTCCGCAGATTATCGCTTTACTTGGTCCAGAGAAGGGGCCACAGTGGTTACAAAAGAATACTCCTGAATTATTAGAGTATTATTTAACAGTCATCAACCCTGCCATAATGGGTTATTTGGCAGAGTACGATGCCTCTAAATATCTGAGTGATCCGCATTCCCTGCTGGCCGCTAAAGTGTTGTAATTTTTTAAGGCCAACAGAAAGGTGGTTTAAAAATACTCTAGGGCTTATGTTCAATACGGACCAGCGTATTATGTGAGAAATACAGGCTTAAATTATGCACCATCAAGGATCCATTTCCCTTGCGAAACGTATAAGCGTAATCCCAACGATCGGTGTTGAAGGTAGGGCTTAATAGACTAGTACCCATTAAAATGGCGACATCATTTTTGCTCATACCCGTTTTTAAGCGTTCTATTTTTGATTGTGGTAATAAATTTCCTTGCTCCACAATGCGGCGAGAAAAATCATAGGACGCACAATGAGTAAGAGTTAATGCTAAGCTAATAGCTCCAAGAATTGTAACGATACGCATTTTTTTGCCTGCCATGAAAAATTTCGCCATAATACCATGTCATCCATAGAAAGACACCTCCTAAGCTGCTTCGTTTGCAGCGGGAATACGTGATGGATATAGCCAAAGGAGCGCTTGTGGAAGAAAGCCAACAGTTAAAAGATGCAGGATTAAAGATTACTATGCCGAGGGTGAAAATATTGCAAATTTTAGAGCAATCCCCAAAGCATCATTTAAGCGCAGAAGGCGTTTATAAAGCGTTATTAGACATGGGTGAAGATGTTGGATTAGCGACTGTGTACCGGGTTTTAACACAGTTCGAAGTAGCAGGCTTGGTGACTCGTCATAATTTTGAGGGCGGACATTCGGTGTTTGAACTCAGTCAAGGGGAGCATCATGATCATCTCGTTTGTGTTAAGTGTGGTCGAGTCGAAGAGTTCGTCGATAAGATCATTGAAGAACGGCAACAAATGATTGCTGAAAATGCGCAATTCAAAATGACTGACCATGCCTTGAATATTTATGGTTTATGTCCTGATTGTCAAAAACCATAAGGGATGAATTATAATATAATTAAGTCTCTTGAGCCTATTCATAAACAAGGACGTTATGCATGTACGATGATTTACGCAAACCCTATCAGGTAGGGGATTTACCTGCAGTGCAATTGGGGGGAATTTTATTAAATGACCAATTATTGCCTGATGCACCCGTCAATTTGGTCGTAAAATCATTTAATCGCCATGGCCTAATCGCAGGAGCAACGGGTAGTGGTAAAACCAAAACCATGCAAGTGCTCAGTGAGCAACTCTCACTGCTAGGGGTTCCGAGCTTGGTCATGGATATCAAAGGTGATATTTCAGGCTTAGCAGAAAAAGGAGAGGCTAACCCCGCCTTGGAAGAACGGGCAAAATCATTAGGTTTAACTTACAGTCCTCGCGCTTTCCCTGTCGAATTATTGAGTTTAAACGAGACATCACAGGAGGGAATCCCTCTACGCTCAACTGTCGAAGCGTTTGGCCCCGTGCTGTTTTCTCGTATGCTCGATGTCAATGAAACACAAGCGGGGGTGGTTACCATTCTTTTTGAATTTGCCAAAGTAAATAAAATCCCTTTAATTGATTTAGCTGACCTTAAAGCCTTGTTACAGTTCGCGCAAAGCGATCAGGGCAAAGGAAAAATTGAAGCCAGTTTTGGCGGTGTATCTTCGGCGTCTGTTGGTACGATTGTCCGCAAGATCATTGAACTCGAATCTCAAGGAGCAGACCAGTTTTTCGGTGAGCCAGCATTTAATGTAATGGATTTAGTGAGGACAAATGCTCAAGGGCTCGGCATTATCTCTATCTTACGGTTGCTCGACATGCAAGATAAGCCAAAGCTATTTTCAACGTTTATGCTCAAATTGCTATCTGATGTGTACAGGCAAATGCCCGAACTCGGCGACCCTTTGAAACCTAAACTCGTGATTTTTATTGATGAGGCGCATTTAATATTTAGTAATGCGAGTAAAGCCTTACTCAGCTTGTTGGATACCATGGTCAAGTTGATCCGTTCTAAAGGGGTGGGGCTCATTTTTTGTACGCAAACACCAAACGATATTCCGGATTCCGTATTAAGCCAATTAGGTTTAAAAATACAACACGCTTTACGCGCTTTTACAGCAAAAGATAGAAAAGCAATGAAACTGGTTGCGCAAAATTTTCCGCCCACTGACCATTATGACACCGAGGCGCTTTTAACCTCGCTTGGTATTGGTGAGGCTTTAGTCAGTGGATTAGATGCTAAAGGGGAACCCACGCCATTGGTGGAATGTCGAGTAAGGGCACCGGAGTCGCGCATGGGGGTTATTAGTCCTCAAGAAATTACTGCAGTAGTAGCCAGTTCAACGTTAATGCTGCATTATGGGAAACGAATGAAAGAAACATCCGCGCAGCAAGTTTTAGCGGCACAAGTAGCTGTTGCAGCGAGCGATAGCACGGTGGAGGTGAAAGGTAAGCGTAAAATGAATGATGAAACGCTGGTGGAGAAAATCAGCAAAAGCACCTTGTTTAGGCAAGTAATACGTCAGATAATGCGGGATCTAACACGATCATTATTATCCGCGTTGGGTATAAAACGACGCTAAATGGAATAAAGACTTAAGGAGAAACAATGCGCGTAGGCCATTTTTTTAAAAAAACGAAGATCGCAGCTGCAATGGTAGGTTTAACTTGCTTAATAACCAGTTTCGAATTGTCAGCAGCAGAGAGCCAAACCTCGACCCAAACCCCTAGTCAAACGGTCACAAACCCGGATGGTTCCTCGGTACAAACCTATCCTAATGGCACAAAAGTGATTACTAATTCAGATGGTTCTTCTGTTCAGACTAATACTGATGGTACAAAAATCGTTAAAAACGCGGATGGATCCTCCGTTCAGACTAGCCCTGATGGTACAGAAATGGTGACCAATGCGGATGGTTCATCGGTAAAAACCAGTCCGGATGGCACAAAAATTGTCAAAAATGCAGACAATTCATCTGTGGAAACGAGACCCGATGGTACACAAATCGTGATCAACGCAGATGGTTCATCAGTACAGACCAATCCTGATGGCACCAAAGTCATTAAAAACGCAGATGGCTCGGTTGTTAACAATGCCCAGTAATTGATCAAAGAACTTCATTCCTTCTCACAGTAAGGATGGGAAGAGGCTCAAAGAGTAGTCCTTGCTTATGTTCTAGGCCTTGGCCACAGGCTCTGATGATTTTAAGTAATTGACGGATTCTGTGGACAAGCCGCACGACGTAGCGAT
The DNA here is from genome assembly GCF_900167045.1 of Legionella maceachernii. Classification (GTDB taxonomy): domain Bacteria; phylum Pseudomonadota; class Gammaproteobacteria; order Legionellales; family Legionellaceae; genus Tatlockia; species Tatlockia maceachernii. The sequence goes on from NZ_FUXJ01000009.1 coordinate 53,210, forward strand.
GAGATTCAATGTTTCAACAGCAGTGTCGATGAGCGATACTGATTCGGGTTCTTGTTTGACGATTAGACTGATTCAAAATCGAGAGATAGTATGAGTAGAACACCAAAATGGGAGCGACTTTGGCTTATCCCATTGATTTGTGTAATCGCGTCGAGCGCTTTTGCTGATACTAATGATAGTCCTTGCAATGGAATGCTCGCCATTGTCAACAGGCCAACTATTGCAGACAGCCCTTGTACCGCACCCAATAAAAAATTTATCCTCGAATTCGGTTATGAATACCTTAATTTGCTCGAGGGCATTCAGGGGCAAAGTTATCCGTTTGCTGAGTTGCGTTATGGTCTACCTGCGAATAATGAGATTTTTGTTTTTTTTCCTACCTATATCCATCTGTCAACAAGGCCGCGTTCAGGATTTAGTGAGATGGCGGTGGGTTATAAACATGAGCTTTTTTATACCAGCCGCATGATTGCTACCCTAGATGGCTCTATTGTGCCTTCGTCAGGCAGTAGAGCTTTTGGCAGTAAGGGGTGGGGCGGGGTAATTAATGGTATCTTCAGTTTTAACTTGAGTGAAAAATTAAGTTTTACTTCTCAATTAGGTTTTAGTAGTCAAACTCAATCAGTTCTTGCTGGTGGTAAGCGCTTCACTAGCGTAAATCCAGATGCTTTTTTCAGTTGGTTTCCAGTCGATAAATTGGAAATTTACGCAGAAATTTACGGGCAGAGCAAAACAGCACCCGATGAAGGCAGTGGTTTTAATGCTGCCGCAGGCTTCATTTTTCTTCCTTTCAAAAATATGACCATTGATTTTGAGGGCGGCCAGCGTATGAGGGGCTTTTTAGGGGGCGTGGAAAATTATGTGGCGGCAGGCGCAGCAATTCAATTTTAGGCAAGGTCGGAAATTCCTGTATTGATTTACTCAAAATTATCAAGTAGTATGCCTCCAACCCTTGGAAAGGTTAATGGAAATTATGGAGTTTTATCATGAAGAATAACAGCAAGAATAACACCTCTAAAACAATGGACATTCTCGGTTGCTCAATTTATCCCCCAAACCCTTATTTGTTACCTCGTAATCAATTAGCTTCTCTATAGCTTATAGCGCAAGTCAATTATCGAAGGAAACGAAGATGGATCATTTTGGAAACTCAGCGCTGTTTGGCGTAAGTACTGCTATTAATACCCCATTTAAAAAAATCATATTGCCCTTTTCTCCTCCCAGTTTCTCTGGTTTATGGAAGTGCGTAATTCACGCAAGGGAACTTTTCAGTTCGACGTGAATTAAAAGCAAGTTCATCCTCTAATGGAAACAAGGATTGTCTAAATGAAACGGGTTTCGTTTTTGTTGTTATTGAGCTCATTACCAGTATGGGCTATGGCGTCTCCCTATCCGAGTGTTGTTTTTCAAAATTTAACGCCTTTTGAAAACACCGTGTATTTTGGTGAGCAGAAAGTCATTAAAATAAAAATGCATTATGAATTCTTGAAATACGCTCAAGAATGGTACTTTCCTCTCGGTGTAGGACTCCTTATTAATGCAGGGGTATGTCCTTATTTTATAAGTGGTTTTATCAATTTTCCTTATGTTGGCGATTGCTATTTCAGTTTAATTATTTCAGGTAACCAACTCGGACAGACGATTACCGGAAACAATATGTTCCGTCTATCTGGTGGTGAAGATGGTGTGTACTGGGATATTGGATCGAGCATTCCCTTTGCAATTACTGTTATCCCTCATTCATTATCAATGACGGCTATTCCTATTCAGAAAGGAACAGCGAACGTGCCTTTTATACTCAATCTTAAGCCATACGTTAATTACTATGGAGAAAATGTTCAGGCTGGAGTCCCTCCTCAGGGAAACGTGATTCCTGCTTCGCAAGATGGGTTATTTTTTGATTCGTCGAATTTTGCGATTTTTGGTAAACCAACAAGAACTGGAACTTATGTATTTAGTATTGGCGCAGCCAATGCTTATAGCAGCGCTGCACCAGCGCATTTGATTATTAATGTTGGGATTAATCCCGAGGATACACCTATTTTTAAAGCACAAAACGCTATTCCCAGCGCCTCTCCCGGCCAAAACTTCCAATTGAATCTCATTGAATTGATTGAATCAAAGAGCCAACCGAGTAATCCGATACGTTTTCGCATCGATCAAAATGAACCCCACCCTCATTGGCTTACGGTTGGTGGAGTAGACAATAACTACCTGGTTGGTATCCCTCAATCTGCGGATGCAGGCAGCGATGATGAGGTAACTCTCATTGCTTCTACTAACACAGGAGGAGACTCTTGGCCATTAAAAATTCGTATTCCTGTCGCCACCGATCCAAATAGTAAACCAACGATTAAGGCTTTTTCGCTTAAAAAATCAGTGGGCGATGAGTTTTCCTATGATGTAAGAAAGCAAATTGTTGATCCGACAAATGATCGTAATCTTCAGTTAGTTATCGAGCGTATTGAGCCTGAAGTCACATGGCTGCAAGTGTCTCCAAACGAACCAACAATTTTAATGGGTTCTGTCCCTATGGATGTTACTGGACAGAAGTATCAGCTCAGTTTACACGTTAATACGCGGATTGGCGGTGATTCGGAGTCCGTTAAAGTGTCTTTAAGTATCGCTACGGACAACGAGAAGAAGCCCCGTTTTAAAGAAGCAAATCCACAATTACCAACAGTTTATCCAGGGCAACCGTTTTATCATGATTTTGTACTCAATCACGATATTTTTCCCGAATACGAAGCCATCCCTTATGCCGTTGAATTCGCAAAAGATCATGAAAAGCCGAGTTGGTTACGCATTGAAGACAATAAATTGATTGCTGATTTAGTGCCCGAAATGGAACAGCAATTTTTGCGAATTTACCTCACTATCAAAAATATTCCTGGAGGTAAGTCAGAGATTATCCCTTTATCGTTGTTTGTGATGAACTAATTAGGAGAGACTCAGGATGACACAACTATTTACTAATGAAGGCTTAGGAATCAGTGGATCCTCGATTGGACAATTAGGCAATTATGGACCGAAAGGCAAGGCCGAATTGGGTCATGGTGGCGAATTCATTTATATGAATGCTGCAAATGGCAACCTGGTTTTACGTCAAACAGATGGTTTTTTAGCAAGCGCAGGGATCGGGTTTGAGGTCATTCAAAGTTATAATTCCCTTGGTGAAGGAGGTAAAAATTGGCAGTTCAATACAGAAACCTCTCTCAGTTTGCATGGTACAGTGAATAATGTGGGCTCTGAGCTGACCCGTATTGACGCAGATGGGCATGCAACTCAATTTATTTTTAATGCAATTAAAGGTTGTTATGTCGATAAAAAGGGAGGGATAGCGACCCTTATTTTCAAAGGTAATCACTGGACTTATCGAGAAGGTTCGAGCGCTTGTTCTTATGAATACAATGTAGACGGGCAACTCACGAAACTCACGGATCGCGATGGCCATCAATTGCAATTCTATTACCGTAACGGACAACTCGATTCTATCGTCGATAACAGCGGTAAGCAGCTCATCAAGTGGACGTTTAATCAAGGTTTATTGCAAGATCTCATCGTAATGAGTGATGGTGTAATCGTGCATCACTTGCACTATGACTATGATGAACAAAATCGCTTAAGCAAAGTCAGCCGTGATATAGCTGAAGGAAAAAGTTACTGGATAAGCTATGACTATGTGGGCGACTCAAACCGCATTTCAACCATCCGTCAATCCGATGGTACTGCTCTATTTATTGATTACGATGAGGAAGGACGCGTAAAAAAATTAGTTGATGGGGAAAATCGTGCAACTACTTATCACTATTTTGACGGTAAGACCTTAATCACTGATAGCAAAGGTGAAACATGGAGTTATTTTTATGATCAGCAGAGCCGTTTAACTGGCATTGATGGTCCCGAAAATAGTCGCATTCGTTACAAGTACGAAGGCAACCATTTAACCGAAATTTATCAAGGCGATTTGCATTGGTTGCTTCATTATAATGAAGCAGGGGATTGCATCAGTATCGAAGAGCCAACAGGGCAAATCACCTCTCGTCTCTACGATGAGGAACATCATTTATTAAGCGAAACTCACTATGCTTCTTTTGGCGGTAATCATCATCCTACTATACCCAATACTCAACGTTTTGTTTATGACGAAAAAGGGCATTTGCGCTTCAAAATTGCAAGTGATGGTACTGTTTCTGAATACCGCTACAACCAAGAAGGACAATGCATTAGTAGTCGTCTCTATCTTCAATCCAGTTACGATGTAGGGCAATTGACTAGAGAGCAAAGCCCCCAATTGGATGAGCTACTCCGTTGGGTAAGTGCTCAAAATGCCCAAGCAATCACGCTCACTACCTATCATTATGATTGGCGAGGTCTTTTAGATGAAGAAATGCATTACACGTCCATCAACGCGAACAGTGAGGGACAACTTGACGGTGCTATTGCGACCTATTTTCGATATGATGCAGCAGGCAGACTTTTGGAAAAAGCCGTTCCGGTGAATGGAAAATTAAGTACCACGAGCTATGTCTACGACGACTTAGGGCGCTTAATCCAGCGCATCGATAATCACAATCATCGCCAGCGATTTGAGTATGATGATGGGCATCAACGAACCATCGAAACCGATGCGAATGGTTTACAAACCATTCGTACTTATGACCGCTCCGGATTGTTGCTAACCACCCAGTATTTGGATAGTGGGCAACAAAATTACGGTACTGTTTATTACACTTATGACGAAGCAGGCCGCTTACAGTCTGAAACTGATGTGGATGGGAGTATCACTTATTACTTTTATGATCATGAAGGCCGGTTGCAAGCCAAATGCGAGCCAGGTGGACATTTAATCGAATATCGCTACGATGAAAATGGACGTCTTATTCAAACCCTGCGCTTTCATGACACAGTGAGCACCGTTGATTGGCCAAGGAAAATTCCTTTATGGTCTGCCATAAGGCCCGAAGCAAATGCGAAAGATCGCACGAGCCAAACAGTCTATAACGCTTATAACCAGGTTGCTTATCAAATTGATGCCAAAGGGGCTATTCTTGCTTTTGAGTATGATCCAGCAGGCCGAGTGATTTCTAAGACGGCTTATGCGATTCGTTTAAGTGATTACAAAGGACAAATTTTATCTTTTGAAGCTTTAAAGCCGCAAATGAGCGCTGAGGATCGCCGTATTCATTATTTTTATGATGAGGAAGGTCGGTTACTCGCTGAGGTCAATGCCGAAGGTGCGGCAACTGCTTTTCGCTACGATAGAGCAGGGCATATCGTGGAAACTATTCGTTACGCGAATCGACTCAATTTTCCACTTGAAGCCCAATGGGTAGCTCCCAGAAGCAGCTTTAAAGATATCCACAGTCGTAGTCTTTATAATGCAGCTGGTTTGAAAGTGGCTGATATTGACCCTTTAGGGTTTGTTATCACTTATGAATACAATGAACGAGGATTATTAATTGAAAAATATGGCTTTTCCACTGCATTAAGTAATGAAATATTAGCAAACATCAATGAAACGACACTTCTTAGCAATCTTGCGCTAAAAAAGACAGCTGCTGATCATGTCACGAGCTATGCGTATGATGATCTGGATCAATTAATTGAAGAACGCTCGCAAAATGGTTTACTGACCCAATTTCGCTATGACGAAAAAGGTTTAATTCTTGAAAAAACAATGATCGACACGAAAACAGCAGAAATTCGTCAACAGCGTTTTCGCTACGATGCCATGGGGAGGATCAGCCACCGGTTGGATGAGATAGGCGCCTATCAATTACTGAAAGCCAGCAATCTCACTCAAGAAGAATGTGAGGCCATTTGGCAACATCATAGTCTTCGTTACCGTTATGATTTAGCAGGGAGGTTGATGAGTGTTACTAATGGACTGAACCAAACGACGCGTTATTTTTATAATGAAGCAGGTTTACTGAATTACACAGTCAATGCTGATGGGCATGTGATTGAATATCAATACAATGCCTTTAACCAAATCGCTATGACACGCCGCTACCGCAACTTACTGAAAGAAAAATCAGCAAACTTATCTTCCACTGAACTTGCTGATCGTTTAAAGGGTTTGCGCGATGAAGCCAGCGATGAAATTACCTATTATGAATACAACTCATTAGGACAGTTAGTAAAAAAATTAACTGGTCGCAGCGGCCAACAAACCATCCATTATAACGCCTTTGGTGACATGGAGGAAACGCATTTACAGCTAGATGCCTCTCATGAGCAAGTGCAACGTTATTCTTATGATCGCCGGGGTTTATTACGTTTCCAAATCGATGATATTGGAGGACTGAATCGCAAAACAGAAATTCAATACGATGTGTTTGGACGCATTGAAAAATCCATTGATGGCCGCGGAGGAATAACGAGTTATGGCCTAAATCGGCGCGGCGAACAGATTATGATTGAAAATCAAGCTAAGCATAAGAAACAAATCTACTATGATGCATTCGGTCGTATACTCAGGGAAACCAATTATGCGTCAAAAGATCTCTATGCTTTCCTTTATGATGACCGAAATAATACTTTAACACTCGAGCATCCAGGCGAAAAAAACAAAGTGGTTACCCAATTCAATGCATTCGGTGACAAAATCACAGTGACAGACGCTAATGGTAATACGACACACTATGCTTATGACGTGAAAGGGCAATTATTGGGTGTTAATGGACCTGAAGAAAGTACTGAACATTATCACTATGATGAAGCAGGTAACTTAGTTTGGAAACAGGACAGTAATGGGCAAAAAATTCGCTACTGGTATGATGCAGAAGGACATGTCTTAAGCAAAACGGTGGACCCAGAGGGCTTGGCTCTGACCACGCGGTATCAATATGATGGTATTGGGCGTCAACTGCTAGTGACTGAGGCGAATGGGCTGCGTAAACAATTTAGCTATGATGATCGTGGGAATTTGATTCAAACCTGTATTGACCCTGAAGGGCTTAGCCTCACCACTCGCTTTGATTACGATGATCGCGGATTACTCATTAGGCAAACGGAATTTAACCCACAAGGTAAACATAAAATCACTGCTTATGAATGGGATGCATTGGGGCGACGCAAAGCAACTGTCCTTGATCCGGAAGGGTTAAAATTAACGACGCGCTATAAGTATGATGAGAATGATAATCTTATCAGCGAAACGGATGCCAACAATAACACCCGCCGTTTTGTTTATGATGCAAAGAATCAATGCCGATTTCAGATCGATGCTCGAGGAGCAGTGATCGAACATGTCTATAATGTGCATGGACATGAAGAAAGAACAATCGCTTACGCAAATCGTATCCCTGCATTAGATGACTACACGGAAGCAACTCTTCATTTAGCACTCATTCCCTCCGAAAAGGATCAATATCAATTTCGCCTGCATGATAGAGAAGGACGGCTCATTGTCTATTTTGATGCTTTAGGCTATGGGACATCCTATTCTTATGATGATAATGGTAATTTAGTCCATCAGATTCGCTTTGCCAAAGCCCAGTCTTTGGATATTCTTAAAGCCGGAAGGTTTGATTTGCCTGAAGAAGTAGAAGAGCGGCATCAGTATTTTGCTTATAACGGCCTAAATCAATTGATTTATCAGTTGGATGAGAAAAATAATTTAACCCAATACAGTTACAATGCGTATGGGCAATTAATAGCTAAAACCCAATTCGCCCAAGCCTTAGCGCTCGAAGGAAATGTTTATTCATTAGAAGTGATACGCGCTAATCTTAAGCCCTCTTCAGCGGATCAATGCACTCGATATGCCTATGATGCTGCGGGCCGATTAAGTCACCAACTAAGCGCTAATGGGATTGTTTCTGCTTATTTTTATGATGCATCAGGTAACCGTCTTGCCTCGTTACAGTATGCAACACTTCTTGAACGCTCGACCATAAAAGACGATTGGCAAAACCAGGTTTTGGCATGCAGTCATGATCGACTAACGCGTTCTATCTATGATGCAGCAGGCAGAGAGGTATATCGAATCAGTGCTGAAGGCCGAGTGCTTGAGCGACGTTATGATGCTTTAGGCAACGTCATTAAAGAAATAGCCCATTGCGAACGACTAAACTCATCAGCCAGAGCTGAAAGTGATTTACTTCTTTTAGAAGTGGACAAAAAAGATAGTATGACCTCGTTTCAGTATGATGGGGTTAGTCGTCTCGTCATTAAAACAGACGCTAACCAGCAAACCACTCGCTACCGTTACGATAACAACAATAACTTGCTGGCTAAAGTTGAAGCGAATTTAGCCGAGTGGACTTATGTTTACGATGAAGCCAATCAGCTCATCGAAACGCGCTCGCCAAGTACATCAATCTTGAGTTTCCAAGCTGGAAGATGGGTATCAGAAACGCGCACAATCCTAACTCAAAATAGTTATGATAGTTTTGGCAATATTATCTCCACCATTCGTGACGTAAATGGTTTAAACCAAACGATCCGTTATGTTTATGATAATAATAACCGTAAAATAAAAACGATATATCCCGACGTGTTACTGAATGCGGCTAGCAACCAAGCGAGCGCTAATCGCCAGGAGCAAGCACAAACGCTAACCGAAGTACAAGAATATAATGCGTTTGGTGAGGTGATTGCTAGCCAAGATAAAGCGGGTAACTGGCGCTATAATGCTTATGATAACAAAGGGCAACTATTATATAGCTTAGATGCTAAAGGCGCATTAACAGAATTTTCGTATGATGCTTTTGGTAACGTATTGTCAAAGACGCGCTATGCGCATGTTTTAAGTTGGTCTAAAGACCTGGGTTCTAGTAGTATTGCATTTGCGAATGCTGTACTCCCCAGTGCCTATGATCGCGAAGAGCTTTATCAATATGATTCCGATAATCGGTTGATCGAAAAAACGCAAAAGCCAATCTGCACCTACAACGCTTCGACGAATCATTACGATACCCTAAGACCTACCACACGGACTACCTATAATGCGTTTGGTGAAGCCATCAAGGTTGCTGTTAAGCGCAATGAAACTGATTGGGCAACGACCCGTTACTACTACGATAAAGATGGCTTAAAGCAGGCCTGTTTGGATGCAGAGCAATATTTAACCACTTACACGTACAATAATTTGGGGGAGTTAACTGACGAAATTCAGTACGCGAACCGAGCCACTTCCTGGGATGAAACGCATGTGCCCCCTCCCGGGATGAGCGCTAAAGATCGACATACCGTCTTTACCTATGATGCATTGGGGCAATTAACCAGCAAAACATTAAAACAGGTCAGTTATCAGCGTCTTATTAATGGGAGCAATCGCTATGAAACGCTCGTTACCGATGTAACGACTAAATATACTTATGACGCATCGGGAAATTTGACGTCTATCACTGACGCCTTAGGGTATACCGCATATTGTTACTACAATGCTCTAAATCAGCTAATCGCTAAAGTAGGCCCTACAACTTCAAAAGGTCGGGCTGCAACAAGTTATCATTATGATGCGTTAGGACAGCTTATTGAAGTCACGCGTTTTGCACAGGGGGCTCAGTCTGCTGATGAAAATCACTATGTATTAAACGGCCATTCAGAAGAAGACGTCACAACTCATGCAATTTACGACAGCCAAGGCAGATTACTTGCAGAAATTGATGGTTTAAATCATGCCATCCAATACAGCTATGATGCGAACGGCCAAAGAGTACGAAGTTGGCAATTAATCTCTCAAGTTGATGGTTCGCAACGCTTAATTGATAAACGCTACACTTACGATACAGAAGGGCATTTATTACAAACCGCAACTTATAAAAATGATGGTCAGTTGATGACAGAGGATGCTGTTTATAATGCTTTCGGCGAAATGACCAGCAAGGGAATTAACGGCAATCTAACTACCCACATCGAGTATGACAATTTAGGACGAGTTCGGCGCTCGAACACTCAAGGGTTTTATCAGCTTTATGTTTACGACTTAATCGATCATGTCACTCAAATAGTGACTTCTACCAATGCCTATTCTGAAGTTTATGATAAGTATGGTGTAGATTTATCCAGCGAGCGATTCAACGTGACTGAAAGCTTTGATAAAGATCAATGGCATTTTAATTTGCAACGGCAAAATAATACCTATGATGGACTTGGTCGTATCTTAAGTCAGCGTAAAGAATTCACGGTTCGGGCAGAAATAGAGGGACAAAAGGACCATTTAGAAACCGTACAGCAGTCCCAACAAGTTGATCGTTGGGGCAATATCATATCCCACCTCAATGCGCGGGGATTTGAAACACGTTATGAGTACAACGCTTTTGATCAGGTGATTCAACAAGAACTTCCAGAAACAGTTGCTTTTGATGAAAAGATGGTAGCGCATACCCTGAAGCCTACGCTTTATTATGCTTATGATGCATTAGGTCGCGCCATTGCAATGACTGATGCTAATGGGCATACCGTAGCAAAAATTTTAGATGCTGAAGGACGTATACGGACTGAAATTGATGCTAAAGGTAAGATGCGATTTAAAAACTACGACCTATTTGGGCAATTAGTCACTCTTCAAAATGAGTTAGGTGGTTTAACGACCTATACCTACGATAAAGCCAATCACTTAGCCAGCGTCACTTCTGCCAAAGATAAACAAACCTACGTGTATGACGAAGCAGGGGAGTTAATTGCTCAATACAATGCACTGGGGCAGTCCCTGTTATTTTGGTATGACAATCTAAATCACCAAATTGCCAAAAAAGATGTTGGTGATCGTATGACTTACGCAAAATATGATGATGCTGGACATAAAACGTTTGAACAAAACGCCAATAATCATAGTCAATTCTGGGATTACGATGCGGATGGGCGTTTGAAATCACATACCGATTTAGGTGGGCACACGACCTTCTACCAATACAATAAGAACGGGCTTTTATTGGAAGAAACTTCAACTACGGGTAAAAACATAAGCTACTATTATCGAGGGAACGGTGAGCTCTTATCCTATACGGATAACGCCTGTAGTGAAACGGTCTCGTACTCTTACGATGCTGACGGCAATGTCATTTCTAAAACGGCAGCACGCACTGCCGAGAGATCAGATGGTTGGTTACGAGAAACAGATAGCTATAGTTATGATGCGTTAGGACGGCTGATTGCAGTAAGACGTCGCCATCCGAACGACACCGATAATCGGTTCCCCGAGAAAGACCACGCATTGCTCAACGTTGATTATCATTATGATGCCGTAGGAAATATTCGCCATACTTCCGTGGAAGCTAATTACACAGGTTACCAAAAAGTGAGGCGAGATGATTTTTATACTTATGACGCCAATAATCGTATGCTGATTAATAAAGGTGCCTTCATTAATGGAGCCATTATTGTTGGTGACGCGCAAAGCGCTTACCTTGATTATGATGAGGCAGGTAATGTCAAAAGTGCATTGAAATTTGAAAACGGGGCATTGCAACAATACAGTTATAAATACAATAACTGGAATCAATTAGAGTCGATTAGTAAAAATAATGGCCTGTTAAAGGCGATTCATTATGATGCGATTGGTCGAGTTGATGAAGAGCGCTTATATGACGTGTTCGGCCATGCTGCAAGCATTACTCGAATGATTTATGACAAAGATCTACTCAAATACCAAACCACAAGTACTATTTTTGCAGGCGCTTGGCTGGAAACGGATAAGAATGTTTATTCCTACGATGCGGTGGGTAATTTAGAGGACAGCGCGAATCAGTTTTTCCAAAATGGCGTGTGGTATCAACGCTATCATCATTATACCTATGAACATTGGGATAGCTATATGCAATCGATGGATATAGCCTCCTTATCCATTAATAATGGTCCGTTCAGCCAGGGTTTAAGCGTGCGTCATTATGATGTGAACGGCCAACTTTTTAACGCGGTTGATATGCCGATAGCAGGAACCGGCACGCCCAGTAATATGGATTACAAAATCAGTACGCTTGATGGAATACGCGGGAGAAAAGATGGCAATGGACAAACGAACTATTTGACGGTGGCCGGCAAAACCATTGGTGATTTGCGCTTAGAGAATGATGGGACCCAGTACTTGAATGTTTATGGGGGATTTAGTCCAACCGGTAGCCAACGAACAGGTTCAGTTGCTGGTTATTTTGAAGATTTTGCTCCTGCCATCACAAACAGTACTGCTGATTTTTTACAAAGGGAAGCCTTAAGCCTTCCGAATGATGATGTCATGGCAAATACGCCTCAAGAAAATATAGGCACTTATATTGTTCAGGCAGGAGATAATATAGAGAGTATTGCGCTTCACATTTACGGTGATAGTAGCCTATGGTATCTCATCGCGGATGCGAATGGGCTTACCGACAAAGTAGGAGGACTTCATAATGGCCAGCGACTGATCATTCCGCCCGTTGCGATAAGGCAACATTTAAACAATACGACTCATCGTGTCATAAGTAGTGCTGAGTTAATTGGTGACACATCCCCGACTGTTTCCATGCCTACATTGCCCGCCACGTCACCATTGACGCCCCATCGAAAATCGCATTCCTTATTTAAAAAAATCGCAGTTGCGGCAGTTACAGTGATTGCCACAGTATTGGCGGCAGCTGCATTTGCAACGCTAGCAGGAGCAATAGGAGCGAGCTTAAGCGGAGGTTTAAGAGGTCTCTTGCATTTAGGTATAAAAGCATTGACGGGACAGGCCATGGGAATGGCCGGCTCACTAGCTACAGGATTTGCAGCAGGGGTTGCCGGCAGTCTTGCAGGGCAGGGCTTAGCTAATGCGCTTGGTTTACAAAAAGGATTCAATTTAAAGGGCTCATTGGTTACAGGACTATCCACCGCGGCATCCGCAGGTTTATTGAATGGCTTGAGTTCGAGCGAGGCCTTCACAAGCCTACTTGGCAAATTTGACAAACTGTCGCCTTCAGGATTTAGCTTGTCCCAAGCAGCGCAGATGATGGGAGAAGATGCAGTAAGCCAAGGCGTAAGTTTAGCCTTACAAAATCATCAACATTTTAGTTGGACAGAATTAGGCGCAAAAGGGGCACTCGGAGGCATTGCAGGGAGTAAGCAAGGAGAAAAATTCAATGAATCGCTCAATAGAAATCTCGGTGAAGGCCTAAGCAGTGTCATTCATTCTGAGCTAAGCGCCCTGGCAACAGGCGGATTACAAAGTGCAATCAATGGCGGTGGTTTTAATGCTGCTCAAGTGCTGAGGGAGAACTTAGGTTCTGCGATTGGCAGCGGAATTATTCAATCCCAAATCGCTAAAACCCCAGAGCAGCCCTCTCTAGTTCCCATTGAAATCGAGGCAGGGGAATACTGCCCCATTCCGCAAGCCCAGGAAGAAACATTAACCCCAATCCAAGAGACCAATCGTCAATTGTACGAATCCATGAATGAAAACACGAATGAAGTGTGGAACGATTACGGCGACACGTTGTTGGTAGAGGGGAAATTAGAAAGCGCAAACACTGAGAGCAATTTATCAATGGGTTTAACAACTTTTGTAAAAGATTCTGTAGTAAATTGGACAAAGGGATTAGGCGCTACAATATGGGAAAAAGGAAAAATAGGAAATAGACTGACAGGTGCTATGCAAGCAGGAGAAGGGGCAATAGAAATGACAAGCGCGATAGCCCTAGAAAACAGCACATTAGGCCTATCAACTCCTCTGAGCTATCTTTTGGGCATTCACGCTGCAGATAAATTAGCCACAGGTTTTAGAACGCTAGCCACAGGAGAACTCACCCCAACCCAAACACTAACCGCTTTAGGAAAAACCAAGCTCTCAGAGCAAAACATTACTCTCACCGAGGATATTTTCTCAATGGGTACGGTTGTAGGTGGCGCAAAAAGAATCGCGTTGAAGATTGGAAAGTATGGTGAGGATAGTTATTATAATTTTAAAAATACACCGCTCTTAAATCGTTATACAAAGAGTGTCGAATTCAGAAGTATAGTAGGAACCGGAGCACTTGGCGGGCTTTCAGGAGCTTATGGAGCTTTTGCTTCTGGGGGGAATAAATATGATGTTGGGGTTGGGGCTTTGGCGGGAACGAGTATTTCATTAGGGGCAGGAATAAAATACTTTAGAATGGTTTTGGGTAATCCTTTTGTGGCTTCAGGCCTATCAAATATCATTGGCCAATATGCTACCCATCTACGAGACCCCGTTAATAATAATTACAGCTTAGTTTCTTTAAGTTTTGTATTATTGGGAACTGGAGTTTCGAGTGCGATTAGTAAGCCAATAAATGTAAGAGTTACAAAAGCAATAATTGATTCAATGTTTAATGGATTTTTTAGTGGTATGGGCAGTGATTTAGGCAAAAAAACAGGATGGTAGATATGATTTGGAATGATACTTATTTAAGCCAAAGGCCAGGTATACCTAAGTGGCTATGTTGTATTGCATCTTGTATCAATTTTGTTATGGCTTATTTCACAATTGATAGCGCTATGACAGAAACTGGGTTAATGAATAAAACAATACCTACTCTACTCTCATTTTTTTTAATTTATTATGGCTTAAGTGGTGTTTTAGCGATTTTAAAAGGTGATGTATACGTTGAGAAGATAGAAAAAGAAGGAGATGTTTTTATCTTAACCAATGGGTTCCACAAACAAGCCAAGTTCACTGCCTCTGAGGTGCTTTCAGTAGAAAGCTCAAAATCCTCTATCGCAGAAAAATTTTTTACTGGATTTGCTAAGCATATTCCCGGATTAGACTTAATTTTAAAAGACGGAAGCAAATATTATATTACCTCAGATATGGAAAATATTGACACATTAAAAGCGCATTTACTTGGAAAAGTGGAAGGCGCATACAAATAAATGTAGAGATAAATAAGTTTTACACATAATTTAAAATGGTGTGCGTCAATTATTCTTGAATATAAAAGGATGATATAATATGCACACGAATTTAACTCTTCCCGCATAATAACGCCATTTTATCTAGGAAGGTACTCAAAATTCCATTATCCAGCTAATCCAACAATTAATTGTACATTTTATTACAGCTCAAAGTTATAATTCATGTGCTTTCAGTTCTGTGGAGAGTCGCTAAACAAAATCTTAATGGCGAGTAAAGCAGTGTAATTCATTGCAACAGGTAGGTTATGAAGTGCACTCAATGGCAGCAGTGTTTATGCGCGCTCATGTTCAAATTAACAGTAATCAACCATTCCATATAGCTCAGAACAAATTGATAACTGGGACTTATTAATGGGGAAAAATTTAATTCAGGAACCAAGGAGAGAGGGCTCAGGGCCTCTTCAACTAATGGCCAATTTCTTTTAGCCTTCTTGCAGCCCTAGTTTCCTAAAAGATTTGAGTTCACCCATATCTATTGCATCATAATTTAGATGTTAGCGAAGCATATTGTTTTTAACTTGAACACTCTCTTACAAATGCTTAAAATAATATGATTTACTAAATAAATGGATAACGGATTTTGGTAGATGAAAAAGAAACGATTGAGTTGCTTTATTGTTGGTGATGACAATATAACATTGCAGTGTGCAACCATAATCTTAGCCGGTAATCACGAGTTACTCGGTCTTGTATCGCGTTCTGAAAAAATAAAAGAATGGTGTGCTACAAATCACATTCCTTATATCCGCACTATTCAAGAGTTTGAGCGTCATTATGTGAATAGAAAGTTTGATTTTTTATTCAGTATCGTCAACAGTCAAATTCTTTCTCCAAAGGTAATGAATCTACCTCGTTATTATGCAATTAACTATCACAACTCTCCTTTACCTAAATACGCGGGCTTGTATGCCACTACTTGGGCAATCCTTAATGGTGAGTCGCATCATGCAATTACTTGGCATGTGATGAATGAGGAGGTTGATGCGGGTGATATTTTAAAACAGCGTTTTTTCCCAATTAATGAGCAAGATACAGCTCTTAGTTTAAATCTCAAATGTTATGAAGAAGCGGTGGATTCTTTTAGAGAATTAATTGATGAACTTTCTGCAAATTGGATAACCCCTATAAAACAGGATTTGTCACTACGTACCTATTATGGTTTACGAGATAAACCGGCTAATTTTGGTTTTGTTTCTTGGGATCAACCCTCCGACGATATTGATCGATTTTGCAGAGCATTCACTTTTGGAAATTATCGTAATGAATTAGTTATTCCCAAAATCATACTTCGAGACCAAATTTTTCACTTAAATGCTCATAAAACATTAACCACATCATCTGCTGCTCCACCCGGACAACTTGTTGCTATTTCAGATCAATTTTTACAAATCGCTACTGCAACATTTGATATAGCCATACTTGAATTAACGGATTTAAAGGGAAAAATATATCCAATTAAGGACTTAATTCGAGCATTAGAACTTAATACAACTTTATCTCTTGAGCGCCTAGAAATTAAGTTTGCCGAAAAATTAGTTCATTTTGATCTAGCAAGAAACCCTAAGATTGAGCAATTTTGGGTTAAAGAATTTTTAAAATGCTCCAAAGAAAAAGTCTCATTTTTGTCAAATTTAATTCATTTGGAAAAAAATAAAAAAATATTATCTCCTAAAGTAAAGATAATTCCGAATCATTTTCTGCGAAAAATCCAGAATAATTTTGATTGCTATTCATTAAAAAACATTCTATCAACCGCCATTTTAATTTATTTATATCGTTTAAATAACTACAAAAATTTATCGGTTGACTTCAGTCGCAAAGAAACGAGAAGTCAGCTTTTTGAATTTAAAAATTTATTTTCGGACTATGTCCCGTTGACAACACATTTTAACAGGCAATTATTATTCGTCGAAGCATTATCCCTTGTGTCAGATGAATACGTGCGATTGGCGAAACAAGGGACTTACGCTAAAGACATTTTTATTCGCTATCCAGAATTGAAAAATCAAGTGGATACGATTGACATTAGTTTCACTTTCGTGGATAGAAAGGAAGAAATCCCCTTAAAACACAATAAGAAACTAAATATTTATATTTCAAACGACGGCTCTTGGTTTTATGTTCATAATACTACGAATTCCAACTCATTCCCTCAGTCTTATGGATTTTTAAGAAATATCTATGACCATATCTTGACTCTATTGAGCGACATCCTCTTTAATCCCGCCAAAAAGCTCTATGAGCTTTCAATATTGGGGAAAAAGGAACGACATAAATTACTTGTAGCTTGGAATAATACTTACCGGAAGTATGATAAAACGAAGTTTCTCCATCAATATTTTGAAGATCAAGCTGTTTTACAACCCAACAATATTGCTGCGGTTTTTGAAGGTCAATCAATAAGCTACCAACAACTCAATCATCGAGCTAATCAATTTGCAAATTACTTAAGAAATCTTGGGATAAAACCCAATCACTTGATAGGTCTTTCGCTTAATCGCAGCATTGAATTACTTGTTTGTATTTTAGGCACCCTGAAATCGGGGGCTGCTTACCTCCCTCTTGATCCTTACTATCCTAAAGAACGAATCAATTACATGCTTAAAGACAGTGGCGCTCATTATTTGGTTTTCGATCAAGAATCGAACAAGCATAAACTCAATGAGTTCCAAGGCAAGATAATTACAATTAATTCTTTGGATTTTAATCAGTTTCCGACGGAAAACCTTACTATTCTCAATGCCTCCATCGATTTAGCCTATGTTATTTATACTTCTGGAACAACAGGAAAACCCAAAGGAGTTGCTATTTCTCACGGTGCGGCTTGTAACCATATGGTTTGGATGCAAAAAGAATATAATTTCGATAAGAATGATATCTTTTTACAGAAAACCCCCTTTTCGTTTGATGCATCTGTTTGGGAATTTTTTATGCCTCTTTTTGTCGGTGCTCAATTAATTATTGCTTCTCCTGATGCTCATGCGTGTCCTATTAAATTAACTCAATTAATACAGGAAAACAAAGTGAGTGTGCTGCAACTTGTTCCATCGATGTTAAAAGAATTAATTTCTACCACAGATTTTGCCAAATGCACCTCATTAACACATCTTTTTTGTGGGGGTGAAACTCTCTTAGCAGAAACTATTCATGCGTTTTTTGACCATCATCCATCAAAAACAAGTCTTCATAATCTGTACGGGCCAACGGAAACTACCATTGATGCGATTTCTGCTACTTGCACTTTAAACGATGCAAAAAGTCAGGTCAGCCGTATCGGTAAACCCATTATGAATACACAGTTGTATGTATTAGACGAGGAAAAACAGCTGGTTCCTGCAGGTGTAATAGGAGAACTTTACATTGGCGGTGATGGATTAGCCCGTGGTTATTTAAACAATCCAGACTATACCGCGGAGAAATTTATACCTAATCCATTTAGCACTATACCAGGAGATAGACTGTATAAAACAGGTGATCTCGTTAAATGGCAATCGAATGGCCATATTGAATATCATGGCCGAATGGATTGCCAAGTTAAAATTAGAGGATTTCGAATAGAATTAAGTGAAATTGAATCCACTTTGGAAAAAATTTCCCATGTTCATCAATGCATCGTCAAACCCGAGCTTCACGCTAATGGTTCTCATTTTTTAACTGCCTATATTGTCCTTAAAAAGAATACCGACCTTTCTTCCACTGAACTTCGTGACATGTTAAAACAACAACTTCCTGATTATATGGTTCCAAGCCGATATTTCATAGTCGATAAGCTACTTGTCACACCGAGCGGCAAACTAGATCGAAAAAATTTACCTACACCTTTAAGACAATTGAATCTCGGAAGCGAACAGGTTGAACCAAGTACGGATATTGAGAAATCCTTAAAAAGAATTTGGTGTATTGTTTTAAAAATAAGGGATCTTGGAGTTGAGGACGATTTCTTTGAGCTTGGAGGAAACTCTCTCTCTGCAATGCGAATAATGACAATGGTGAAAGATCAACTTTCGGTTACGCTCAGCATTAGAAAAATATTCGACTGCCCCACAATAAGGAGTCTAGCGAAAGAAATCCATAATGCGGGGGAAGCTAGTCCTGAGCCGCTAAAATATTTAAAGGATAGTGTTATTGTTCCGATAAAAAAAACAGGAAAAAACCCGCCCCTGTTCCTCGTTCATCCCATTGGTGGTAGCGTATTCTGGTACAAACGTATTGGGAAATATTTGTATGACGAGATTCCTTTATACGCGATTCAGGATCCTGGATTAGATAGGAAAGAATTCATTTTTGAGACTCTGGAGGAAATGGCAAATACCTATATCCAAGCGATTCAAGCCATTCAACCTAAAGGTCCCTATGTGCTTGGGGGTGCATCGTTTGGTAGTACGGTTGCTATTGAAATGGCAAAACAGTTAGAAGAAAAAGGAGAAACCATCTCTTCAATCGTTTCTCTTGATGGTTGGGCATCTTATCCTATACTTCAAAAAAATGAAGCTTATTTTCGTGAGATAATGAATGCGCAAAATTCAAGGATCTTAAAAAAATACATTAAGAATAACTTAAGTTCAGCACATTTTTTGCTTGAACTTCAATGGCATAGAGAAAATATGCTGATGAATTATAAGCTATCAGCGATTAGGGGAAAATTCATTTTATTTAAGGCAAAGGTACTTACTGCGATATTTAACTATGACGCGCACTTCAATTGGTGGGATAATTTCACTATGCAACCCATTGAACTACACTTAGTTCCTGGAGATCATGAAACAATGTTTTATGAACCGAATGTCAGAGTATTGGCTCAGAAACTAAATAAAAGCTTAACTGAAAAAATGTGTAATTACTCACACCCTTTCTTTCTCGCTCCTCAAACCAAGGATCTTACATTATTATTTGATCCCACAGAAAGCCGTGGGGCGTAAAATGACTACTCGTTTCGAAGAAGTGCTGAAGCGATTTATTAACTTACTGCATCAACCTGTATTTTTATTAGATCAAGATGCTTTGATTGTGGATCTGAATTTCTCAGCCGAAAAAATCTTTAAAATTAATAAACACGAGACTCTTCATAAGCCCATTTCATTTTTCTGTCCTGATTTCAATTCAAAGCAGTTAGGAATACCTCTTTTCGTCAAATTATCCGCTACAGCCAACGCTCAACAAATTCTTTTTCATCCTATCCTTTTAAAAAAGTCCAAAAATGGAATCCAATACATTTTGGTAGGCTCTGCTGATCATGGCGCTAAATCAGGTAACCAAGGTAAAGATGAATCACTGCATGAGGCCATTGCAAGTCTAACTCAAATGTTAACTGGCCAATTGATTGATAAAAACAAGAATGCATTAGAGCATGTAAAAAATATCTATCACTACATGGAAAATATTATTGCAGAGATACCTGTTAGTGTTTATTGGATGAATAAGGACTGTGTCTATCTTGGTTGCAGTAATAGTATGGCTAGATTATTAAATCTAAAGTCAAGGCACGAGATTGTTGGCAAAACCTATGCTGACCTTTATGACGAAATCTCAGCCTCATACTATAAAAAAGCAGATCAAGAAGTTATGAGTCAAGGTGTTTCTTTGAGTTTAGAGGAGCCGATGTATCATCCTAATGGAAGAAAAGAAATATATTTGTCGAAAAAAGTACCCTTATGTGACCCGGATGGAAACCTTATCGGTATGCTGGGTATTTCAGTGAACATCACTGACCGAAAAGAAATGGAAGAAAATTTACGGCAAGCTAAAATGGCAGCCGAAGCAGCAAATCAAGCAAAAACTGAATTTCTTGAAAACATGCGCCATGACATCCGTACTCCTTTGACAGGCATAGTCGGTTTTGCAGACATCCTTGAAATGGAGTCAGATAATCCGCAAGTTAAAGAATATGCTGAGAATTTAGTGGCCTCAAGTCATGCCTTACTCGATCTATTGGATGAAGTCTTAGAAGCCATTCGCGTAAGTTCGGGAGAAATTCCTAGGCTCAAGAAAAAATTTAATTTGCAGAAAACATTACAACAAATCATCGAGCTTAATAGAGCCAAGGCGGCGCAGAAAAAACTGAAAATGACTTTTAACTATGACTCGCAAATTCCTCGATATTTGATAGGTGATAAGATCCGCATTCATCGCATTGCCTTGGAGTTGGTCGCTAATGCGCTTAATTTTACCGATACAGGTTACGTCAAGCTTACAGCGACACTTGCGCAACAAGATCATCGTGAGCTTATTATTAAACTGGTTGTGGAAGACTCAGGCATTGGTATCCCCAAAGATAAACAGCAAGAAATCTTTTTGCAATTTAAACGCCTTACGCCTTCGTATCAGGGTATTTATAAAGGCGCAGGTCTTGGTCTTTCGGTGATCAAACAATTTGTCGACGAATTGAATGGGGAAATTTATGTCGAAAGTGAGGTGGGCAAAGGTACCCGATTTACCTGTCTTTTACCCCTTCAACAGTCCTTGCTGAATGATGAATTTGGTGTTGATGATGAGATGGAAAAAGTCATCGATAAGCCTTATGAAACCACGTATGCTCAAGAGATAAAGCCAAGCCAGAAAGCGTCAAATCAAACACAATATCGTGTTCTGGTTGTTGAAGATAATCCCATTGCGCAGACGGTGGCGAAATCCATTTTAGCTCAATTAAATTGCCAAGCGGATATCGCGGAAAGCGGCAATAAAGCTGTCGAAATGTGGAAAGCAGGAGCATACGATTTAATTTTTATGGATATCGGTTTGCCGGATATCGACGGATATCAAGTGACTCATCTCATTCGTGTGCAAGAGCTGGCAAAAAAATCACATACCCCCATTATAGCCTTAACTGCTCATGCGGGAGATGAAAACAAAAAACGTTGTATTGATGCTGGAATGAACGCTGTGCTCACTAAACCCCTGACAGTAAAAAGCTGCACTGACATTGTGGATGCCTTTATTCCAGGTAAACATCCCCATAAAACCCAAGAGTCACTAAACTATTTTTCTGATTTACCGCAACAGACTGACGAGTTATTTAATCTTTCACCCTTTCCTCTTTTGGATATTAAAGAGGGTATTAAAACAACAGGAAGTAAGACTGCACTGGCTGACATGTTGACTTTTATGGTGAATGAATCTCTTCCTGACGATTTAGCTGCAATGAAAAAAGCACATGCAGCTCAGGATTGGGATAAAACACAACAACTCGCCCATAAAATCAAAGGAGGTGCGGTGTATGTGGGAACCGTTCGTATAAAAATGGCTTGCCAATACCTTGAGCGTTATTGGAAAACAGGACAGCGTAATTTATTAGAAGAGCTTTACCAACAAATTTTAAAAGTAATTGAAGAAAGTCTAAGCGAAATTTCTCATTGGTTAGAACGCTATTAATAATTCACGAAACCTGCTTTGCTGCAATATTAAAAAGTGATCCATGTCTTTATTAGACATATAATGAATCAATTGTCCTCTAATTTAATGTGTACTACGAATGAATGATTCGTGCTCTAATTATTGAAATATGCTTTTACAACCTCAACGAGCTGTTTTGTTGAATCCATACCATTAAGAATGAAATCAGCCTCGAGCCTAAATTTAGCATCATTAAACAATGGCCTTGATTCTGTGAGGTATAACTGCAATTCATTTAAAAGATCGGTTTTCGTTTTATTGGCCTGTTTATAATCCCTAAGCAGCCAGCGGCATAAAGAGACGTCTAACGGTACATGAATATGAAACCAGGTATCGATGTAGAGGCCCGTTTGTTGATGAATACGCCCCAACGGTGCATCAAAGATAATAAACTGTGTGGGTTTAATCGCATCATGATGTATAGGATGAATTACGGTTTTTCCTGCTTTAAGGTCTCTAAGAATATCAGCTAATTTAGGGTAGTCCCATTCAGCATAATTTTCTCCTCTTTTGTACCAGTCAACATAATCTTCAGGGCCATTGGAAATAGCATCAAAATCATCCCAGGCAATAACTGGGCTTTTTAAATCAGTAGCAAGCGCGGTACTTAACGTTGTTTTCCCGGCGCCAGTGTTTCCGCTAATTCCAATAATATGTGGTTTTATTTGTTGATTCATCTTTAATAGCGTTTTCGATAAGAGCACTAACATCATAAGTAGGAGGTTTCCAATTATAGCGAAAGTTGAGAACAATATCCTTGAGTGCGATTGTAATTATTGTGATCAGTGTGTATCATTTAACAGCTTAAAGGTAAAGGATTTCGCTCTAATCATAAGCTGGGATATAATCAGGCGGTTTACCGATATTCTAAATCTTATAATTTCCCTCTCCCAAAAAAATAATTTAATGGACCTTATCGGGATTTCATTTGATTTAACTAAAACCTTACTTCATTACATTAAGGATTATTAGCATGCGTTTGTACTACAGAGCAGATACTCGTAGCCCCAAAACTATTTTCTGCGATGGATTTCAACCAAAAAACAATTTTTTAGGTCTATTAGGAACGAGTTGGTGGCAGCACGGTATCCGCCAAACGGGTTATCCCGCTCTGCTAAAAACAACCGCGACTGATGCACAAATGGATAACGTTGTTTGTTTAGCTAAAAAGCTTGAGTCAACTCCTCTTTTTCCAGTATGCGACCAATATCATACCGATTATGACTCAGAAATTTATGTTTATGTCATGGCACTACCTGATGCTGAATTACCTCAAGATATCGATGCGTCACAGCCGATTGAGGTATTTGACATGGAAGCTTACCAGGTTCAAGAACTTAGAGAAATTATGAATCACTCTGTGAACCCTGCAATGGCTGGCTATGTGTTAAGAGGCCACGAAGCATTTGTGAAAAATGTTGCGGTGCAAAATATTATTTGTGCGGTTAAATGCAAACGTTCCGATTTTGCGCTGACAGCAGGATTACCCGTATTCACAAAAGCACAAGACGATACTGATAAATTTGTTATCGACCAGGAGCGTTATTTTGAAATAGGGCATGAGGTTTTTCTAAACAGTAAGTATTCGCAAGATGCACAATATAAAGACGCTGCCCTTGATGAATTGCATCGTGTTAAAGCAAAAGGTTTACAGCCATCGACGAGAATTGAAGATGCGTTAGATCATTGCGGGATTGTATATAATAAAAATCAAATCCATAAGTCAACTTATTTTTGGCAAGAGGTGACATCCTTAAACTTCGGAGTGGCATTTTTTAGTATTCTTGAGAGTATTTACTATGCTGCAATCCAGCTTTACAAAGCCTGTGTGCGCCAATCAGTACAAAAACCCCTGGAAATAGTCGAAACTTTGCCCGATTCAATGCAAGACACCCATAGAAAAAAGACTTTGAGCTTTTATGGACGATATTTTACAACAGTTGGTGTGGTTACAGGGCAGGTTGATTCTATGACGGCTTATGCGATTTCTCATTTTTAAGCGCTATTGTGTGTAATACTCTTCGGTTTTGGTGGTTAAAATAAAGCATTGAGTAAATTTTTTATGTCGTGGCAATGGGATTCGCTCTCACTATTTTGGAATCCTAAATTGGCTTCGGGACAATGCGAGTTTATTCTATAATTTGCAAATTTAATCTTCAGGTCTAACTAATGAAATCAATTGGTGTCTACTTAGGAGCTCATTACGGAAATGATAATTCTTTTAGAGAATCAGTCATTACTCTAGCTAAAGAAATCACTAACCTTGGCCTAGTTTTAGTGTATGGCGGGTCAAGTCTTGGTTTAATGGGGCTTTTGGCTAATAGTGTAAAAGCATATGGCGGAAAAGTAATCGGCATAACTACTCATCAACTTATAGAAAAAGAACAGCCACTTGATACGCTAGACGAGTTATATGTAGTTAATTCCATGCAAGAGAGAAAACAAATTTTACAACAAAAATCGGATATGTTCGTCGTCATGCCAGGGGGATTAGGGACTTTAGAAGAAGCTTGTGAAACTTGGAATGCTATTAAAATTGGCCTATTTAATAAGCCGATTGGTTTCTTAAATGTTGCAGGGTATTTTAATGAGCTTTTTGCATTCATTCATACTTGTGAGAAAACAGGTTTTCTCTCTGAAGAGCATAAAAGAATACCTAAAATAAACGCCGATATAAAATTATTGCTAGGAGAACTTATTGAAAATCTCGAAATATTACAAAAAAATCACTATAAAAGAGCCGACAATGAATTGTTCCACTCTCTGTAGCTATCAATCTTTTATTCAATAAAATTCGACCTTTCTGTATTAATTCAATTTGGCATTATAGTTTTTTATGCGCTTAGGTAATGAAGTTTTAGATTGTGTAGTTTAGCCCCCACTGTAAGGGGTCTCTGCAAAAAGCGATGAATGAGCTTGGCAGAGTAGGTGCGGATTATGAAATGCCAACAGACCCTATCATAATTGCTAATAAGCATAAGAAAATTACGCGAGTGAACTGAAAAAAACAATAAAAATTGAGCAAGAGACTAGTAGTGGGACTTTATTGATATTGATGGCCCAACGAATCCGTACACTGATCTTCAGTGTTTGTTTGGCTATTTTTATAGGCGCCCACTGCAAATAATCCTATTCCGGAGAGAACTGCTGCTATACCGAGTCCAGCCACTATTACAGTACCCAAAGTTGCTGCATTAAGGACTGTGAAGGCTACGGCTACTGCTGCAATGCCTACTACCGCTATAAAACCACCTAAAACCATCATGTTAATATTCTCAGCGAATTTGTCTATTTCTGACCTCATCACCGAGGCTGCTGGCATTAATCGCTGAGAATGACTTATTTGCGTAGAATGGCTTGCCAGCTCGCTATTAGCTTCTTTCTCAATTAACTGGCATCTTGTTTTGCCATAGCTAACCTCTAGCATTCGCTTATCGTCTGCTGGGAGACAAAAAACGTTAAAATTACATCCATTACCTAAACTAACATTGCCATTGGAAATTTCTGCTGTGCAAGTACCGAGCTTTACCTTATCCGTTTCAATATTATAAAGCATCAAGTGAGTAGGAAATTGAGTATCTTTAAAAAGAAAAGCGCCTTCTCCCCGTTCATCGACAATAAATACCCTTTGTTTTATACCCAAAGAATCAATGAAATACGCGCCTCGATTTATCGGATCTTCTTGGTTTGTCGGAAAAAATAAATCATAGAACTGGTTATCTATCTCCACGCCATAACTCGTTGAAGCACTATTCTCATTTGTCCACTGGTGGAGATGAATTTGTTTAAATGGCATAGGGGCGATGCTCAGTTGAAAATTAAAAGACAAAATTTTACAGCATATTGTGGTTTATTCAAGTAAACATGATTCAAGAAGTATTGTTCAAATGTTGTTTTAGGACTCATTTTAAATTTATCCCCAAAAAGGTTGTAATCGTTTTGCTGCAGCGCGTTGCTCTAATTGTTCTGACGTCTTGTGATCAAACTGTTTAAGGGGAACATTGGAGGGGTGATAGAGGCTGGGCATTAAGTGAAGCACTTCTTCTGTTTTTTTGAGTAAGGAATGCAGTTCATAATCCATCAAAGGCGTTTTGTTTACTTGATGATAGAGTTCCTCTGCCTGTCCAAGACCATGAATAATGGCTTGGTGAAAATGTGAAATTGGGCCTCTGAGTGCAGCAATATGATCAAAAATGGGGCCCGCAGCTGGTTGTTCTAGAATTTGCTCCACTTCTTGATTAAGTTGATGGAGCACCTCTAAAAATTGGTTTTGTTTGCTAAGCAGTTTTGAAGTTTCCCTAACCATAAGGTGCTGCCTTGGTGCTTTGTTTTTTAGTGCAAATGAGGCATGACTGTTTTTATAACGAGCGATAATTTTAGAGAGGGAGCCAGTGAGTATCGCGAGCACATTTAAGATTTGTTTTAAATCTTCATTTCCTACCGCATAAGCTAATCGATCTCGATTTGTTTTGGCAGAATGCTGGGGGTGGATGCCAAGAAAATAAAGCACATTATGATCGAGCGTTAATAAAAAATTTAAGGCATCTTCGCCGCTTAAACGATATTGTAATAGGAGTTGAATAGTAAGGATTTTGTCCTCAGTTGAAAACTCGCCTTCGTCAGTCGAAACTTGACGAAGATTACTTAAAATAGATTTTGTTTCATTAAGAAATAAGGTTGCTTTATTCATTAAATGGTCAATCGTATTCGGTATATTACTCATAACGTTTCATTTAGTGTAGGGCGAGCGAATGAATTTTACCCCTTATTATAATTATGCGATATATCTCTCACGAGATCTATCAACTATACCCCTCTTGCAATCGATGGTTTAGTAAGAACGGCATGGTTTTTCCATGTCCTTATCGACACCCTCACTCGTCTGTTTGATCACCCAAAGGCCAATGCCTGCGCCTCCACAATCAGTTTAATGATAAACTCACGATGAGCTTGTTGTGCCATCGGGGCCGTAAGCTTGCAATTCAGGTTGAATGACTATTGGTTTTCCCTGCAGAGTAAAATTATACTCATTAGGAGTGAGTTCTCTCGACTCAGGCTTACTCAGTAGGCTACATAAGGAAAAAGAATGAAGAAGGAATGCCTTAATACTGCCTTGTGTTTTTTTATACTACTTTGCTTATCCGGTTTAGTTCGTTATTTTTATAAAAAAGAGCCACGTCCATCCACCGCTGATGGCAGTATTGTTATGGCTATAGGGATATTTTCATTTGATGCTTTACTAAAGCTGCCTCTCGTAAGCCGTGGTTTCACTCAATTGGTCACCTTAGAATTGCTGATTGTTTGGTTGTTCCTGGTGAAGAACTATCTTAATCAGTCTTTACATGGTGGGTTCAAATGCTTAATAAATCATACGGCAGGTCAATTTGGAATAGGAACTTGGGTGGCGGGATCATCAATACTCGCTTTGCTGTTTTTCCGAGACTTTACCTGTTACCGCTTCATCGCTTGGTTATGCGCTTTTTTAGCATTTATCATTTGGTTACCCTACCTTGCTCTTTCTGTTTGCAATCTTTGGCTTATTGTCACTAGGCAACGCAAAGTCCACATTGGAATTATGTTATTAGCCACCGTAAGCACACAATCCATTGTATTGTTAACTTATTTCATGTTTGCTACCACCATTCCGCGTTTGGCCTATCAAGCAGTTATTGTTTTGGGTTACTCCCTTTATTTTACTGGGCTGTTTATTATTGTAAGGTACCTCCTTTATAGCCGATTGAGCCGTATTATTTTAGGATGGCACAGCACAAATAGCATCCTTCATGGCGCCTTATCCATTTCAGGATTAGCAGCGGCCACCACTAAGGTAATTTCTGATCAATTAATTATAGTGACATGGTTTCTAGCTACTGGTTTCCTTCTTTTAGTCGAAGGAATAAGCGTAATAAAAGGCATTTATCGGTTTAGAAGAGCTGGATTTACTGAGGGTATACTGGTATACGATGTGTCTCAATGGGCACGGGTGTTTACTTTGGGAATGTATTACACGTTTAATCTTTCTCTAATAACGCATCAAGTGTACGTTAATCCTCTCATTCAATGGGTTGCTTATTATGGGCAATACGGAGTGCTAGGCATTGTATTATTCGAATTAGTTAATTATTTTTATTATTACCTAAGTTCAAAGCGTATTGACGTGCACTTCGCGTACAAGGGCTAACCAGGCCTTTGCCGCTTCTGAAAGGTAGGAATTTCTGCGCCAAGTCATGGCCATGTCCCATTGAAGCTCAGGTTCGTTAAGTAAAAGAGAGTGGATTTGGGGACTAGGCCTTTGAGTAGCTATCATTCGCGGCAAGAAAGTAACACCCAGACCTGCTGAAACAAGTTCTAACATAAAATCAATCTGACTACTTTGCGCAACGACCTTGGGCTCGAAATCGGCCCGGTGGCATGCATCCAGTATAATTCGATGTAAAGCAAAACCACTACCAAACAGAATAAATGGAATCTCTTTAAGCTCTGGTAAGGAAATCGAACTTCGCGTGGTTAAAGGATGGCTTGATATCAACAGTGCGACTAGGGGTTCAGAACGCATTAATTGAAATTCAAATTCTTCAGAAATGGGTAACAATGTTCCAGCAAAATCGATTTCTCCTTCTCGCAGGCATTGTGCAAGCTTATCACTCCCGTGTTCAATGAGTTCTACTTCGATGCCGGGATAACGCTGATTATAGCGAGCAAAGAGAGGAGCAAAGAGAGTGCTACTCCCCACAGGAGAAATACCTAACCGTAATCGCCCTTGTTTCAACCCTCGGATCTCATCAAGCTCTTTCAGAAGATCATCGCGATCCGCAACCAGTTTTAAGCCTCTACGATAAACAATTTCGCCCGCTTTGGTCGGGACATTATGCCTCTTAAATCGTGCAATGAGAGGGGTAGCCAATTCATCTTCAAGCTGCTTTATGGCTTTGCTCACTGTGGATTGGGTAGTAAAGAGGACCTCTGCCGCTTTGGAAAAACTACCTTGGCGCACCACTTCAATAAAAACACGGAGTGATTTAAATTCCATAATAATTCGCTATTGGAATGATTTTGAGTCTATAAATTCATTTTATTCATAATAAAGAAAAGTGTAAACTTTAATGAGATAAAAATGATCAATATACGGCTCCAACATGGTACTAAAAATTCAACAAAATTCACTGTTTCAGGTCGGATTAGTTTGCTTAATGTGGCTTATTTGCGAGCAAGTGGCCAACGTTGTCCGACTACCGATCTCGGGGGGAATCCTTGGCCTTGGGGTGGTATTCATTCTTTTAATTACAAAGCGTTTAAAGCTTGACAGCATTAAGCAGGGTACTGAATTACTTCTTAAAGACATGTTGCTTTTTTTTATTCCCTCTGTGCTTGGAATATTAAAGCATCAGGAGTTTTTAAGTTTGCTTGGACTTAAGATTCTCTTTGTAATTTTGCTCAGTACGGTATCGGTAATGTTAGTGACGGCGGTTGTTGTTGATTATTGTTATCACTGGAGAATGGGTGATGCTCAGTGATTTTTTAGCTGCATTCAGTGGGAAAGCATTTTTTTGGTCAGTCATCACGATAAGCTTGTACTTTATTGTCAAACGACTTTACCGCCGATGGGCATTTTGGTGGCTAATGCCCATTGCGCTCACGCCTATTTTGGTGGGTAGCATTATTCTTTTACTGCATGTCAGTTACTTCGATTATTTTCGTAGCACTAAATGGTTAGCGCTTTTGCTTGGGCCGGCGACCGTTGCTTTCGCAATTCCCATTTATGAGCAACGCGCACTCATTCGCAAGCATTGGCCAGTGCTTCTGATTGGTGTCATTGTCGGAAGTGTAACGGCGATATTAACCAGTTGGGGGTTAGCAATTCTTCTAGGTTTCGATGAAAATTTACTCTTAAGCTTGTTACCCCGCTCAATCAGTACACCCTTTGCGATCGAAGTCTCACGCGGAATTGGTGGCACGCCTGATTTAACGGCCATTTTTGTGATTATTACGGGAATATTAGGTGCTGTGATCGGTGAATTCATACTCACGCGTTTGTCTTTTAATTCAGCGCTTGCAAGAGGGACTCTTTTAGGGATCGGGGCGCATGCAGCGGGGACTGCTCAAGCTCAAAAAATAGGATCGACAGAAGGGGCTATCGCTAGCTTAGCAATGATTTTAGTCGGTCTCTTAAATGTACTTCTTTTCCCTCTCATTAGTCATTTTCTAAAATAACACCCTGTCAATTGGAATTTTATTGCATCTTTAGCAGTAGTAATAATGCTGCTACAGCAATGACGGATATTTTCATACTCAATCATTTCAATGCTGACAAAATCTGTCACATCCCTCTCTTAAAATAACCTCGGATTATGTACTACTAGGAGTATTAACATGACATTTCAAAAGTCCAAATTAGTCAGCCTCGATAGTTTTTCCGTTTTAGAATGCAGTAAGCGCCTGTTTGTTTTGCAAACAGGACTTTCAACATTGGAGACATCCAATCCCATTGCGAACAAACAGGCTACCTTACTGTGGACTGTACGTTGCTTTTTAAAAATCACAAGGCTAATATAAACATGCGGGGAAAATCCCCGCACGGACTTTCTAAGGTGTTAGCGCACCGAAGAAGTCTAACCACCAATAACCCCACAGCACTGGAGTTACTCATGGCTAATCTTAGAGTAATACATCTTGCGCTTATGCGCAAAGAGCAAAATGTTGTTATAGCTGCTAAACCCAAACAAAAAACATTCAATTCACCCACTTTTGGTTCTAATCCCTCGATTAGCCATGAGATTTGGCGGTTGCCGAAGGTGTTTGAGTTGCGTTCTTTGTTAGCAGCAAAAAGCAACGTTGCGCGATTATTCGAATAGGGGGTTGAAGCGGGAGCACTGAAAAGTGCTCCCAAATCAACTTTAATCGGTTGTGCTTCGCCCCCTTCGGTGAATTTCTTTTTTATACTCACAAGGTGAGCGTAAGCACTTAGTTTCAATTCATGCAAAGGAAAAAGCATATGACGGCTAAGTTACGCATCTTAATCGTAGAGGACAATGCGATAGCGGCAAAGGTTTTACGAAACCACTGTTTAAAAGCAGGGTTTGCTGTGGACCATGCCACAGGAGCAAAAGCGGCTTTAAAATTTTTACTGCAAAAGCACTATCGGCTTATTTTGATGGATTTAGGACTAGCAGATGGCGATGGCAGGACACTAACTCAATGGATAAGAGGAGAGAAAAACTTAAACCAGTCTACTGCAATCATTGTGATAAGCGCCCATATGGATGAGACGTTGAAGCATGCCTGTTTAGCAGCAGGTGCTAACGAGGTCTTGGTCAAACCAGTCAGCCGCATAATCTTGGATAAACTACTCAGGGATAGCCAATGAACAAGCGAGGCCAACTGACATTTGACAATCTAAGTCATTTTTTAGCAAAACTGGCAGAAAACTCTAACAGCGTCTACTGGCTGAGCACGCCTGATTTGAAACGGATTGAGTACCTAAGCCCGGCATATGAAACCATCTGGGGGCGGGCAAGGGAAGAGCTCTATAATGACCCAGAAAAATGGGTAACTTACCTGCACCCAGACAATGATTACAGTTACCATCCTATCCATGATATGGCAGAGCGTATTGCTGCACGTGGCCAGCAAGCGCGTTTTTCAGAAACATATCGCATTATCCGGCCGAATGGCGAAATCCGCTGGATAGTCGACAGGGGTTTTCCTATTTTTGATAAAAATGGGTGTTGCCATGGGGTGACGGGAGTGGCGATAGATATTACCCAGGAAAAATACTATGAAGAACAATTACGGCTTGCCAAAGAAAAAGCCGAGATTGCCAATCAGGCTAAATCAGAATTCATTGCCAATATGAGCCATGATGTACGTACTCCGCTAGCAGGCATCTTAGGTCTAACCCAGGAATTAATTGATGCCGCGAAAGAAGCAGAAAAGCGAGGACAGCAACCACTGGCTAAAAAAGTAAAAAAAGACGGACGCCATCTTTTTTGCGCAGCCAATGCGTTGTTAAACCTCTTTAATGAAATTCTGGAAGCCATTCGTGTTGAGTCGGGGCAAACCGTAGCTAAAGAAGAGTCCTTCCATTTGCATCGCTTAATTAAGCAACATCTCAAGTTGCTTGGACCGATCGCGCAACAGAAAAAGTTAAGCTTAACCTGCCACATTGACCAGCGAATCCCTTCCTACGTGCGTGGCTTACGCCACCATCTTGATCGCAGCTTGCTAAATTTACTGAGCAATGCCATAAAATTTACGCGACAAGGCTATGTCAAAATCATTATCGAAAAAGACGAAGAGCAAAGAGCAAGCGATAACGGTATCCCCATAAAAATCAAAGTACAAGACAGTGGTATTGGCATTCCAGCTGATCAATTCGACGCTATCTTTGAGCAATTTTCACGCTTAACACCCGCGTACCAGGGATGTTACTCAGGTGCAGGACTTGGTCTTTATATGATTAAACGTTATATGGCTGAGATGAAGGCCCGCATTGAGGTTGAAAGCGAGGTGGGGAAAGGATCTTGTTTTACATTACGGCTAGCTTTGAGGGAGGTATCATGATATTGACTCCAGAAGGTCAACCCGCGGGGGATTTGGATAAAATTACTTTGTTGGCGATGTGGTCAAGACATTTGCGCAAACAAGAGCGGTTGGTCATTACTTCAAACATGGGCAAACCCACCTTCGCCTTGAACGGGCATGCTGCATCTCTTGCTGCACAGCATTGGTCGCAGTTGCAGTTGGCTGTCCAAAAGGCGCATCACTGTTTTCGTAGCAACCCTGACTCGGCTCTCACGCGTGATTTAATTGTGCAGATGGCTAGTGCCATTGATTACGGTGACCCCCAGGGTGATGCTGAGGCACGTGAGTTGATGGCAAAAGCACTGAATCGTTGGTACAAGCAACGTATTGAAGTGGAACCACAGCATCTGCTTTTTACTGTAGGCGGTGCTGCTGCCATCCATATTGCTCTTCACGTCCTGCATGAGCAAGCGCCTGACGCTAAAGTAATTACTCCTTTTCCGCATTACAGTTTGTATGCAACAACGAATAAATCCCTGCAGTTACACCCAATTCCGGTAATGGATGAACCAGGCTATCGTTTAACTGCCAAGGCCTTAGCCAAGAGCTTAGCACGCAACAATCATCCCATTGCGGCTTTCTTATTTTGTGATCCCAATAATCCTTTAGGCACCCTAGTAAGCCCTGAAGAATGGCAGGCCATCGCCGCTGTCTTACAACACTACCCCAAAGTACCCATCCTGCTCGATGAAGCTTATGCTGAAATGCGGCTTGATGGGCAAGCCCACCAGTCTCTGTTAACGGTTGCGCCTGAGCTTTACCCCCGCACCATTTTACTACGCTCAGCCACAAAAGGTTTATCTGCAGCTGGCCAACGAATGGCTGTGTTAATCACGCCGGATGCAGCATTGATGAGCAAGCTAGTGGTGAAAAATGTTTCTATCTATGGCCATGCCCCACGGATTGAACAATATATCTTTGCCTCCGCGCTCAACTCCTTCAATGAAAATGACCGAAAGGATTTAGCTGCGTTTTATGCCCCGCAGGTAAAGCTTGCTCAAAACCGGCTTAAAGCGATGGGCGCTGCAATGCCTGATCCGCTTTATCAAGTGGAGGGTACATTTTATGTCTTAGCCGATCTCAGTGCCTTATTAGGCCTGGAGCTTTCTGCCGAAGCTGCCTATGTGTTAGGCAAATCAGGACCTATGGAAACGGATGAAGATATCGCCTATTACCTGTTGTTCAAAGGTCTGAGCATTGCCCCTTTGTCTTATTTCGGCGCAGCTCCACAAGCGGGATTTATGCGCATTACCTGTAGCGGCGGGGATTCAGAGATTAATGCGCTCTGTGATATTTTGCAAAAGGCTCTAGTTCAGGCTAGGAAAATGAAAAAACAGATCAAACAAAAGCGGATTTTAAGTAGTTCGGAGATCTAGAAGGTAATTTTTTAATAGCTAGGGTTCTGTACAGGCCCTAGCAACAATAGACCTAATTACGTTGAATTGCTGGATTATAGACCCGTGCCAAAAGAGGGTGTCGATGCTTTTGTGTATTGCTCCCTTCTTTCGTCTAGACTTTTGTGCAAAGCAATCAGCCCTTCTTTTAATTTTTGCATTTCTTCATTTTGAGGTTCTTCTAGTAATTCTAACGCTTGTTGACAAGCGGCCATACTGTCAGCGAGATGTTCTTGAGCCTCTGGCAATTTATTTTGATAACGACAAGTTCTTTCAAGATTAGAATAAATTCTGGTTTCTAAATTGCGAAGTTTGGCCAGTTCCAAGAGTTCAGAACTGGGTTTTTCCTTAAGAGAACTACAGGCTTTGAGCGCGTCCAGATAAATAAGGCGTGCTTTCTCAAAATCTTTTGATAGGTAGGCAGTGTCAGCTAATTTTTTAAATCCACTGATTTGCTCCAACAATCCTTTTTTAATGCTTTCATCCTCAGGCGACATTGCATGAGCTTCCAAGTAAGTTTCTAATTTGGTTTTTTGTATTCTGTGATCCAACAAATTATTTCTTCTAGCACGATAAAGATCCCTGACCTCTTTTATATGTTCCCCAATACACATTTCTGTGCTGCGATATTCTGTTAAAGTTTTATAAAAAATGGTCTCATTAATTTGATAAGCATGTCCTGTAAATTGCGTAGCATTGGCTAGCCCATTAGCACAGACAATGCCATTCGCTATCCCTGTTCCTTTGCGATATTCTGCACTCATCATTGCATCACCGCACACCGCAATCGGGAAAGGGAATGGGCTTGATTGACAAATTGGATTTTCTACTTGATGGGGATCGACAATGAAAGGACAGAACTTTAAAGATCCTGGCTCTATTTCAAAATCAATTTTCTTCCCTGCTTTTAATTCAAGCATTGTGGATAACCATTCTCTTTGCTTAGACTCAGGAGCGCGCGCTAGTTCGTCAGGCATTTCAAAATAGCAACAAAAGCGAGATGGCTTACCGCCAGAAAAGCTCCAGCGTCTCATATCCCAATGAGGCATATCATTTTGTGTCCATCCTTGTGCTCGTAATTCCTCAAAGCGTTTTACTTCATTGATGGCAGAGTGGGTGCCTCTATACCCAGAAAGTAACTCGGCATCTTCTTGATTCATAGTAATGAAGGCAATGAAATTAGTTTTTACAGGATTGTCGGCAATCGGGGAAACTTTAAAAATTTCTTTTGACGTTGTTGAATTGACATAGTTAACTACGGCTCTGCTTTCACCCGAGCAATCAATCAGTAAATCACATTTTATCGGGCTTATATCTCCTTCAACTTCAACCGAATCACCTTGAATACCCTTAAAATGGGCGGAAGTAAATTTTACCTCTAATTTCTCCGCTTCTTCACGCAGCACTTTCTGGATGTCGCTGATGTAGTAGGTTTCAGGAAAAGAATCTGCAAAGGGGATTTCTACTTTGATGCCGAGATGAGCCAGTTGCCGAGTAATGAGTTGTCCAGCTTCTACTGCAACTACACCGGGTCTGGAAAAATGGTCGGCATATTTGTCAATGACTTGTACGGGAAACCCTTTGCGGGCCAGATAAATGGCGGTGTATAATCCCACAGGTCCTGAGCCAACTATAACAATGGGCATACAATTCCTTATTTTATTGGAATTGTATTAATTATAGGCATTAAGATGAAATAATGATCAGCAGCCCCGCATTTGATTGAATGGTGACAATATAATCACTATAATAGATAAAAGCACAATATTTCTAAGGAATGAAGCGTGTATAGTAAATTTGAGAGAGTTATTCCCATTAATGATACGACGCTTTTAAAATTCATTGAGGATGATGCCCCTTTCTACTCCAAACTTTATCTGTATCATGATAATAAGAGGGTTTCTGACTGTAGTTTTAAGCCCGAAGAAAAAAAACAGATTAAAGAAGCAATGCAAAGCTATACGTCCCTAATAAATACGTTGAAAACAATAAGTAATGCCGTAAACAATAAGTATCTAAATGAGTTTATCGAACTTATTGAAAGTTATAGAAAAAATAATCACCAAACCTCTCCAGGTACATGTCCACCCCGACCTTGATACCGCGACCACAGTGCTGACAGAATCTGTCACATACTCCGCTTAATATAGCCTCAGTGTGGATTACTGAGGAGTATTAACATGGCATTTCAAGAACCCAAATTAGTCTCTCTTGATGGTTTTTTGATTTCGGGCTTGAGTGTAAGAACGAAAAATAGCGAAGAATTCGATCCGAATACCGCTAAGTTACCTAAGCTTTGGGAAGCGTTTTCACTGAAAGCAAATCATTTACCTTTTTTCATGAAGAATTCTGAGATTTTCGGTGTATACACGGATTATGAATCGGATGCTACAGGCTATTATAATGTCACCGTGGGAGGGCTTACTGAAAAAGTTTTGCCTGAGTTTTCTACGGTCAAAATTCATTCGGGGAATTATTTAGTTTTTAGTGGGAAGGGGGTAATGCCAAAGTCCGTTATAGAAACTTGGTTAAGGATTTGGTCCTATTTTGAATCGTACTCAGAATGTAAACGTAATTTTATTTCTGATTTTGAGTTATATCGAGGGGATGAGATTAGTATCCATATTGGTGTAACAATCGAATCGAGTGACTAAGAGAGCGATCAAGTCCAAGTCTCATATTATCGTTGCGTGTAATAAAGATAAGGTATAAATTCGTCTGACCTAAAAATTTCAGGATTCAGTTGTATGCCTAGTCTCAATGTTGGCTTTTCATTTCGTAAAGTGGATAAAAATGATTACAATCTGGTGTGCGACTGGTTGAAAAAAGATCATGTCAAACCCTATTTCTATGATGAAGGGCTAGCTAATACGCTGAATAATCTACGCTTGTTCGTGAGCGGCAAAAATCATAATGGCAGGTACAGTTTCGAACACTGGATTGCGTTTTTTCAGAATCAACCGTTTGCTTTTTTGATGACATCACGAATCGATGGACCGTATGATGCGCAAGATGATTACGATAAATGGTACGAAGAAGGAAAAGAAACAATAAGTTTAGATTTGCTCATTGGTGAGGAAGCATTTCTTGGCAAAGGCTTGGCGGCTAAAATGATTCGAGCTTTTCTTTTGGATCAATTTTCTTTCGCCGATAAAATTATCATTGATCCGGCCGAAGAAAATGCGCGTGCTGTGCATGTTTATGAGAAGGCAGGCTTTAAAAAGATTGAGCGGTTCTTTCCTGCAATGGACCCCATTCCTCACTGGATGATGATTTTAGACATGCAGACATTGCTCAAAGAGGCTAGTAAGTAGCATAAACAATAATTCCACCTATTTTTTGTTTTCTAATGTCGGTGAGTAGCTGTTGGTAGCCGTTATACATGAGCTGAAATAAAGCGCCACCGAATCGTTCGACAAGCGCGTCTCGTTTTACATCAAAATGATGCAATAATTGGATGTACCAATGCTCAAATTGAGTGGTCACGTCTAAGCTGGTCTTAAATTTCCATCCTGTTCCTGCCAATTGTTCTTTTAATTCGGGTAAATAAATTGGGTTAAACTGTGAGGCGGTTTTCGACCAAGAAAATGGGCTATCAATGGGTGATTTATTAGGACGTGAATAATCAAAAATCACCAAGGTACATCCTCTTTCTGCTAAGCGTGAGAATTGGTAGAGCGCTTCTTGTTGTGAAGTGAAACAAAAAAATGAACTAAAGCAGTAAATGACATTGAATGTTTGTGATAACAGAAATTCTGCTTGTAAAATATTGCCATCAATAAAAGAAATTTCTGGGTAATTCTGCTGTGCATATTGAATAAGCTCGCTATCGAGATCAATGCCGGTAATCTGTCCCCAGCCGCGCTGTTGTAAGTAGTGAGCTGTTCCTCCTAAACCGCATCCCACATCAAGAATTCGTTGCGATTTGTTTTTCTCGATCGACGTCATGGCAAGTTGAATGGCTTCAACTTCTCCAGGATGGGCAAAATCACCATTTCGAGCGAAAGAAAGCAATTGCTTGGTTAGACTCATATTTTTTCTCTAAGTAGTAAGAATTCATAAAACTAAACTAGCATTTTTTACGCGTGAATTTAATCCCTTTATTTGATCGTGCAATAGACAGAATTGTAATGAGGGCATACAATCGAGAGGCGTTAAAATTTTATTAAGGGAATAATAATATGTTAAGGAAAACGCATGTCACTGGAGTCATTTCTTTATTGGTATCTACCTCTTGTTTTCCGGGCTTTTATGTGGGAGCCGCTGTTGGACCTGAGGGAGCGAGTTTTAGTCAAAAGGCGCATGTTCAACGGCCAGGCACAGCAACATCAGGTGCCTTTAATGTGATCGATAGAAATCATTTCTCTGGTATTGGTTTATTCGGTACTCTTTTTGCGGGATTAAGTTGGATTTATAAACAAATTTATTTGGCCGCAGAAGTCAATGGAACCATGAGTTCAGTCGAATATAAATTGATCAATGATGAATACGTTCATCAGAATTTTGCTAAAACTACCTTCACAGTTCGGAATAGTGAAGGAGTAAGTGCATTACCTGGATTTCTTCTCTCTGAAAACACTGTGCTTTATGGGCGTATTGGCTATGCAAATGGCAGGATTAAGCTTGTGGAAGGAGGCGATCCAACCATTCATGGCGCAGCGACTAGGAAAAGTGGTCTTCGATGGGGGCTTGGCCTTAGGCACGCCTTCAACGAGCGTTTTTCTTTTATGATGGATTTTAGCCAAATCACGTATAGTAGCATCCATAGTTTTGTTTTTGAGCCGAATGGTAATGTCACTAAAGCGACAAAAATTACTCCTAAGACAGCTCAGGTTGCATTTGGTCTTATTTATCGCTTCGATAAGCCGGCTCAACAAATCTATGTAAAATGAATGAGTTCTACACTTGGCGTAGGCAAAGATGTGATCCATAGGGCTCGATTACGATCGATTAACGGATAACCCTACGCCATAATTTTTTGATCAAGCCAGTTGAATAACAGTTTCTGAGTCAGTTCAGATGCTTCGTCGATACTCTGTAGACAGATAAAAGGCACATTTTTCTTTCTCTCTGCACGAGCTAATCGGGATTTGATTTTTGCAAGTGAATGACAGGCTCCATTAATAGTTACTACTTCCAAAGAGGAATCAAAAACAACATTCTTTTTTTGAATTTCCAAATGTTGTGCTAAAGAAATCGGCCAAAATTGTTTGTAATCTCGAAGCCTATAGCTTAGATTGTCCGATAATTGCTGCGGATTTTCTTGAAAGAAATTTGCAAAGATGTCTTTTCTGGCAGGGTAAGGCGCGTGAGGTAGATGAAAAAAATGCTTATTCAATCCTGCTAATTGGGCACTTCTTTCCTGCACGGTCCGATGTAAATTGTTGGATTCGAGGGTTTGGGCTGTTTTACCCAGTAAATAATGCTTAAGTTTATAGTGCCATTTTTGCTTTTGCTGAATTTTCCATTCGCCCCGTAAAACAAGCTTACCACCTTGAAAAAAATCGTGGGGAGAAACAGGGCGGATAAGTGAAAAATCATCGTTAAGATAAATAAATTGGTTTGAAATGCCCTTAATACGCCATAAAACCGATTCAATGGATAAACTGTTGAAAGTAGGTAAGTAACTCTCGAGTCCAGAAAAAATCTCACGATGATCAATCAATTTCACTTTTTCTGCATGAGGGGTTCCTTGCAACTGTTTGATAATAGGGGGTGTTTGCTGGTCAGTGACAATAAAAATGGTCTTGAGCCAAGGCGCAAAGCGAAGCAAGGACATCACACAGTAAGTCAGCTCACCGCGTTCGTTAAATCGAGTGGGGGCGGCGCCTTCAGTGCGCTTTATGCCTAGCTGCGCGCAGTAGTGAGCTAATTTTTCAGCATACACTCTATCATTGCCATCTACCCAAGTAATGACTGCATCTATCGTTTCTTTTATTGCCATATATTCAGAGAAAGTTAAAACACAGAGTATAGCGTTCATTGTTGTTAATTAACACTAGTTGAAAATTAAATAGTCTAAATTTTATTTCGTCGCGAGCTTTTGTTTTTATGCTACAAGGAAGTCACTGGCTGAGTAATTAAAGTGTTTAAGGTAAGAGTCAATAGATTGCAAAGAGAAGCGAAAGATTCTTCATTTGCAATTAACGTTTGATTGGATTCGACTTCGATGCCTGCGTAATCATTATCCAGAAAACGCTTTCTGAGTGCACTAGTAAAGCCATCACTTACGCCACGATAAGGATAATTCAGGCGCACTCTCAAACCTGTATGGTGTTGCTTAAGCAATTGCTGCCATAGCTGGGCTAATCGCTTTTCATTGTTGCGCTTGGGATCATACAGGAGCCCCACATCAGCATTACGGATGTCGTTATTTAACACTGGAGTAAAGCTATGGATAGATAAATGCAAGACTAATTTTCTTTGCTGAATGTGGTTTTTTATTATTTCTTCCACTCGCTGGCGAAAAGGCAAGTAATATTGCTGGATTAATTGATTCTTTTCTTCTTTGGATAATAAGGCAGTGACTTCTGAAAAGCAGTTGCGATGATGCAGGCTGCGATTACAGTCAATCAACAGGCGAGTCGCCTGAGCTTGTACTAGATCGCACTCAAAGTACTGGCTAAAAGAAAAAGCAATGGCTTGAGCGCCAGGGTCGAGGCCTCGATGGCTTGCCAATTGTTCGTGGTAGGAGGTGAAAAGCGCTTGATAGGGTTCTGGTACGGTATTCACTGCATGTTCACAACTCACCACAAGTGCTATTTCTTTCATAAAGGGTTAAAAAGCTGATTAGTTAAGAGACAATGGCCTAGCTGACGATACACTCGGTTTAATGTTGATTTACTGTGATCATTACCGCAAGCCCGTAAAATTCGTTCACTTAAGTTTCCATGTTTTAAAATGTATTCAAGACAAAGCTGACTTGTTCTATCCAAATCAGAACTCACACGCTCGATAAGTTGAGACCAAATTTCCTGAGCAGTCATTTTGCGTTTAGGAAGTTGCCACTGAGCACATAATTCAGCATCATCCACACTGAATGCGAATCCCGATTTTACTGCTTGATCGTAGACGGCACGCAAGCGCTTCGTATCACAAGGTTTGTCTAAATAGTAATCAGAAGCTAACCAATTCTTCAAAATCGCATGAATAGCAAGAGCAATGGCAATGTCGGCTTGTACGCATTCCTGAGAATCAATAATACGAATTTCTATGGCCTTGTAATTAAACTTGGGAATTGCTGCGCGTGAATTAAGCCACTCATTCTGTAAAATTCCTTCGGGATCGAATGGACTGATATCCCTGTACATGGGGAGTAAGATGGCTTGTTGGTATTCGGATTCAGAGGCGATGAACTCAGGAATAATATCGCCGCTGATTGAAGGGATACGTTGTTGATTTTTACCATAAAAATACAAGCGGGAATCCTTTAGGCCGGTCTTTTGACCATCAAGAAAAGGAGTACTAGCAGCGATAGTAGGAAGTAGCGGTAAAATGAGGCGAATTAAATTATGGAGTTGGCAAAATTCTTCGTCATTCGCAAAAGGCAGGTTGACATGCATGCTTTGTAAGTTAGCCCAACCATGGCCTTGGCAATTAAAAATGGCGTCATATTGCCGATAAATCCCCATATTACCATGCGGCCAGCGTTTCGTTTCAGTGAGAGGATCCATCCACGGATGAGCGCCAGTCGGGAGAAGTTGCAGATTGCATTGGGTTAATAAGGGTTGCAACTTAAGGATAGTCTGTTGGAATTGCTGCGCGAGCGGAGCATGAGGGGGTTTAGGTCCATTGTTTTTTAATTCCAGAACGTGCATCACTAATTCATTACTGACAGCAATATCGCCTAACTCCACTTCATTGACTTGTTCTCCAGCCAAACTTCTTAGGATGACATCACTTTTGGGTTGTACATCTAATTTTTCAGGGTCAACCAGCATGTATTCAATTTCGAGACCAATGACAG
The DNA here is from genome assembly GCF_900167045.1 of Legionella maceachernii. GTDB lineage: Bacteria > Pseudomonadota > Gammaproteobacteria > Legionellales > Legionellaceae > Tatlockia > Tatlockia maceachernii. The sequence goes on from NZ_FUXJ01000009.1 coordinate 95,378, forward strand.
AGAAAAGCGAATAATTAGACATAACCATGCTTCCTGCGAATACGTTGTAAAAAGACATTCATGATTTGCTCATACAGTGCTTCACCGAGAAGCCTATCTTCAATGCCGCAGTCGATATTGGGATTATCATTGACCTCAATGACATAATGTTTATCGCCATGGCTTTTTATATCAACGCCATATAAGCCGTCGCCAATTAAGCGCGCGCATTTTAAGGCCGTTTTAATGATGGCTTCTGGAACTTCATTTAATGGAATGGTTTCATTAGGACCTTCCACCTTTTCGCTTCGTGCATCCCAATTGTAAATTTGCCAATGGTTTTTAGCCATGTAATAGCGGCAGGCAAAAATGGGTTTGTTGTCTAACACACCGATTCGCCAATCGTATTCGGTGGGAATAAAAGGCTGCACTAACACTAAGTCAGAGGTTTTAAAAAATTGGGCGAGCGATTTTTGTAATGCTTTAGCATCATCCAATTTAATCACGCCGTGTGAAAAAGCACTGTCTGGGCGCTTAAGTACACAGGGAAATTCAATTTCAGGAATCGCTTTATCGTATTTGCTAATGAATTTGGTATCAGGAGTTAATATTTGATGACTGCGCATTAATTCAGCTAAATAAACCTTGTTGCAACATTTAACAATGGATTGCGGATCATCAATAACAACTAAATTTTCTTGTGAGGCACGTCTTGCGATGCGGTAAGTGTAATGATTAACAGCGGTTGTGGCGCGAATAAAGAGGGCATCGTATTCGGCAATGCTTTTACTGTCACTTTTCTCAATAAAATCAACGTTTAATCCCATTGACTCGCCTACATTAGCAAAGATCTCTAAGGCTTTCTTATTAGAGGGTGCATTTGGTTCAGCCGGGTCGATAAGAATAGCCAAATCATGAAAGCGCTGTTTTTTACGCCATTGATGGAAACGTTTTTTTGAGAGATAACATTCTGCTGCTTGTTGCATGAATTCTTGATGATGCGCAGGGATATCATTGGGGGCAACAGTTTGCACCCCTTTGATTCGCCATTGTTTTTTCTTCTCAAAAGTGAAGCGGAGCATAGGTAAAGGAAATAGTCCATGTAGTTTTTTAGCCAAAGCCGCATGACACTTGGCCATATTTTGACCAAAATAGAGGCTGAATACAAATTCCTCAGTTTTGATTTCATGCAAGCTATGCTGAATCTCTTCATCCACATCCTGCGAAATAAATTTAGATAAGCTCGTACTCAAGACATCTTGAATGCTATCCACGGAAGGAATAACTTTGTGATCGCGGGCATGGGCGAGCAAAGAAACATAATATCCTATTGTCTGATGATTATAGGAACTACAAAGATTAATCACTCTTACGGATTTACTATGATGATAATTGGCATCGGATAAATAATCTGAAGCTTGAACAATAGAAGCAAGAGGAGCTAAAAAGTTCCAACTGGATGGATGATCCGTAACAATTATAGTTTCCATTCAAATCCCTTCGGTTGAATTATTAATAGATTGGCATCGTAGGTTAATACACCAAGTAAAATCGAATTAATAAGACGGTTAGAATTTACCTTATAGTAGTTATCATTTGAAATTGGATTTTCTCGATGCGGATCAGCCACAATAATAAGTCTTTTCTTTTCATCATAACCACACAATACAACAAAATGTCCACAAGGTGTACCGCGAATGTCATCGTAAATTGATTCGCCTTGTTTAGTGAAGCGCTCCCGAGAACTACGGTACAAATAAGTGGCACTAAGCCCTGTTAAAATAGGAATATTTTTAAGAAAATATTTCTTAAGTAAGGGGACATTGAGGGTTTGGAAACGCACGCTCCCCCCTAACGCTAAATATTCTAAGTAGGCTTCGCTTGCTTGAATAATGGCTTTGTCAGATTTATGTTTCATTTGTGCAGTCAATTTACTGGCTAAATTCTTTTGACAAGCTTCTCCTTGATCCGATGAAAACCAAGTCGGATCAAAAACATCAAGATTATTAATATAAATGATGGCACTAAAGTCATTTTGCAATGCATGTTTGCCTAACATGGGTGCTAGAGTTCCTCCCGAATGAGAGCGATCGACAGAGCTCACAACCTGTTCAAGATCGACATTTAAACCATAATAATGGTATATGGCATGTAAGCTAGTAGGCCCACAGCTTTCATCGTCAGGTTGTGTGTGAATAATTAAATCAATCATTGCTGCTTATGTAGTTGGCAAATGCAGGTTTCTCAGTTAACGTTAGACTTCGCTAGGGAGTTTGTCAATTCCTCCTGAGGAGAAGATAGGCGATCCTCTTTTTCTACGTTGAGAGGCTATCACTTAAGGAGCCCAATGAATATAAGCTATTTGCATTATCCGGTGAGAAGGATTTTTAATGGGGTTACTATTGCTCCGAACAGCAAGATAAAAAGAAGGATAAATAAAAAGGGGTATTCCCTTTTCTTCAAATTTATTTCGTTTTTGCCGGAAATAATCTGCTTTTGACTTAGCAAATAAGTTAATAAAACTAATCCATAAAAATAGAACGAAGACGGAATTAAACGCACAGCAAAATTTTGCATGTTTTGAGTGATAACATACCCTTGCGGTAGATCAATAAGAAAAAGGGAGAATAGCCATAAGAGCATAGTTGTATTTGTCGAGGTGGTTTCTTGAAGGGCGGTTGCCCAGGTTAATGCAAAAGGAAAAACGAGCAGGGGAAAATAGTAAAGCCAACCAAAGGGGCTGATGAGCAACATCATCGCTAAAGTCATACCAAAAGGTTGGTGATTAATCGTTGTTGTTTTGTATAGACGAAGGTTGCGAAAATACCAAAACAATAAGACTAAAAGTAAAACAACAAAAAAAAGTTCTAGATAGGGTTTATTGTGATAACCAAATAAGCGAAAAATATAACCGTAAATTGATGCATTCCAATTATCCCCGTACCAAAAAACCCGCTCCATTAATGTAATATACTGCGAATAAATTTCAATTCCGTAAGTCACCCATGGAATTAGACTAAACAATAAAAAACTAAAGACTGCAATCATTAAAGCATTCAGACGACCTTGTTTAAAGAGATAAAACAATACCAAAGCAGGAAAAAACTTAAGCGCTATACAAAGACCCCAACAAATGCCAGTCTTAATATAACGATCAGAGAGAAAAAAATGGTAACCAAGCATTAAAAAAAATAATAGGAACGAACCAAATTGTGCTATGACAGTATTCACCATTGTTGGGAAAAAGGAGAAGTACATGAGCAGTAAAATTAGTTTATATTTTTTAATGAATTTATCTGAGAAAGTATAATAAAAGGCGATCCACGCCCCGATTAATCCAAGGATAAAAGAGAGAGTAATCCAGATTATCAAAGCAGTAGGATAGCTAAAACAAGCGAGTGGACTGAAAAACCATAAAGTAACCGGTGGATTTAAGTTAGGGGTTAGTTGTTTAGTGGACGATAAAAAGTCACTGTACAGTATTCCATAAGGGTTTCCGTTATTTTTTAGTGACAAAAGGGCGGAATAAAAGGACGTAAAATCCTGTTTGTCTGGATGGATTAATAGGACAAAAAAAAGTAGAAAGTAAACGCTAATCAGTACTAACGTAAAGCCGATTTGTAGCTTGCGATTATTCATTTACCGTACTGTTCCAGGATAATAATCTAAGCATTTTATCTCTCCAAAGATTCTTGCTTTTCAATCATTTCAAACAGAGCACTTTTCTCTTGTTCAGGTAATGATAAAGCGATAAGTAAGCTATTCAGTGGAACAATTAAACCAAACATAAAGAAAAGAAAGACAGCAATGAGAGAGCGGCGTTTTTGCTCATCTTCCAAAAACGTGTGGATATTTAGTTCATGATGCCCATGAATTTGCTGGTTTTTGATTAAAAAATAGAGCAAAAGTATTAAGCCATAAAAGCAAAATGAATATAAAGTAATGCGCTCGACAAAATGTTGCATTTCTTTATTAACGACATAAGCTTGAGGAAAATTAATGAGAAAAAAGCATGCGGTCCATAGTACAAGCTGTACTGGTGACGTGTTTTTTTTCTCGAAAACCGTAGAGAACGTGAGCACCAAAGGGAACATTAACAGTGAAAAGTAGTACAGCCAGCCAAAAGGGCTTAGTAATAACATCATAACCAACGTTAAGCAGAAGGGTTGATGATTAACTTGATGTGTTTTGTATACAGTGGATGGGCCAAGCGTTTTAAGATAGAGAATGAGCAAAATTAAAAAGAGGCCGGAATAGAGGAGCTCTATTGGGATTAAATTATGCGAAGTGTAGTGGGTATCGATAAGAAGACGAAAAAGAAAACCATAAACAGACGCATTCCAGCTATCGCCAAACCAGAGGACTCGAGTGATCATCGAATGATATTGCACATACAGAGTTGGTCCATAGAATAGGATGGGAATTAAACAAGCTAATAGAAACGTGGCGAGCATCGTTAAAAAGACTCGCGTGCGTCCTTGTTTTAAAACATAGAACAGCAATAAGGCGGGGAATAATTTTAATGCGATGATAATTCCCCATGAAATACCGGCTAAGTAGCAGCGGTTGGTAAGATAGAAATGATAACCAAGCATAGTGAAAAAAATTAAAATCGCCCCGATTTGTACTATTGATGTATCCATTAAAATGGGAAAAAAAGAAAAGTAAATGAGGTAGAAATACAGCCAATATTTCTTCCATTGCTCCGCAGAAAAAGCATAATGAAATACAAGGCGGGCTGCTAGGAAGCCTGAACATAGTGAAAGCATTGACCAAATGATTAGGGCTGCACGGTAGTTAAAATGAGCTAATGGGCTAAAAAGCCAAATGAAAAACGGAGGATTTAAATTGACAGCCATGACAAGTTGAACGGGGTAAGGATTTTTACCCGCAAGAAGCAATTTTGCTGAGGTATAAAAAGGCGTGAAATCAACAATGCGTTGATTAGAAAAAATAAGATAAAAAAGCAAAGTGTAGATAAAGGTAAGAAAGAACAGTGGAAACATAGCGTAAGTTGGATGCTTCTTCATTTTTCATACTCTTCACGTCATAGATTTCCCTCCTATTCCTACATCCCGCGGATAAGCCGCAGGATGTAGCGAAAGAGGGAGCGATTGCCTCTTCATGAGTAGGTCAACGGCGTTAAACCAAAACTTTCACCGATAACTCTAAAATAAAATCGGCAATTTCCTCCGGATTTTCCGGATAATGAGTAAATGCTTTAATTTTTAAAGGGGTATTAATACGTTGCCCTGTTTTTTTAGATTCCTCAATCATCGCTTTCACCTCTTCGCCTTTATCGAAAATAAAATAGACATCTGATTCGGGGCGTTGGAGAAATTGTGCTTGAAACGATTTAAAAACGAGGGATATTTTTAGTTTTAACTGATTGGCATAATAAAAGCCATGTAATCCTCCCGCAAGGTCAGCCCCTACTGCAAGAGCACCAAAGTACATCGAGTTAAGATGATTTTTACTTCGTCGGCTAAGGGGAAGCTTAACAATGACACGTTGATCATCCATGGTCATGAGTTTAGGTTTTAAATGGCCAATTAATGGAACTTTAAAATGGCCAAAAATCCAAAGAAATAGTTTAAAGCGGGCGAGGGGATTCATTAAGCATCCTTGCTCACCTGCAGTTTTGAAATAATCTTTTTAACGCCACGAACGGCATTGACTCGTTTGATGATAGCAACAATGGATTTATCTTGTTTTACCTTGCCAGACAGAGTCACAGTGCCATTCGTTGTGCTGGCATTGATTCCCACTAGTGGTATCGATTCGTCGTCAAAAACCTTTGCTTTTAACACTGCTGCTTCCACTTTTGCGGTAATGTATGCATCGGTGAACGCGGTATTCACTTGCTTAATTTCTAAATCGTCCGCTTCAACCGCTTTGACCCCTTTTGTGACTTTAACTAATTTTAATGCATCAACAAAGGTTTGTTTATCTTTGACATTCCCTTTCAGCGTTACGATACCGTCTTTAGTTGACACTGAAATTTTTAACGGATTGAGATCCGCGTTCTTAGCAAATTTGGCGGTAATTTTAGCAGTAATCACTGAGTCACTGAGTTGTTGTTCGAATTCTTTAAAATTATTATCAGCATGTGCTAAACCAACGCATAGCAGCAGTATAGAACTGATAAAAAAATTTAAAAATGGACGCATGTCAGGTTCTAGTCAATGAACATGAAATGCAGTATATCATTTTTAGAATTTATAGGGCTAGGGGAAAAATAGTTTAGCTATTTGTATAAAAATGAAATTTTCATTTTACAATTCGAGTCAGTATGGATATTATTCGATCACATTGTCGATATGGAGATTTATCATGCAGTTAGTTATTCAATTTAGAGCTTTTTCTACCCAAAATTTAAGTGTGGGCAAGATGATTCAAATGGGCTCTGAAAGGTTAGCACAGATTAAGGGCGAAATAAGAGAGGCTTTGACGGAACACTATCAAGAGTATGAAGAAACTTATGATCAAATGTATGGTCAAACATCCATCAATTTATTTGTCACTGAAGTGGATGAGAGCAAGACAGATTGGCTAGTCTTCTTTAGAGAGCAAAATGACATTGAAAAGCTAGCATCGATTAATAAAAAGTCAAAAGAAGTCAAAATGACTACTTACGAGAACTCAAACACAGAAGAATATCAGTGTGAGTCATTATTTACTGAATCTCCCTTGTTTTAATTGTTTTGCAGCAAAAAGGGCCTGATAGTATATGTCAGGCTCCAATATAAATTTTTATCCGCTAAACTTAATTTAAAGCAATCCTCTTTGCGTTTGCTTTAATACCATTTGCAGCTATAATTTGTCTTTTTTTTAAACCAAATTGCCTATGGATTCCATCAGCATTCGCGGTGCAAGAACCCACAACCTTAAAAATATCGATGTGGAGTTGCCTCGCAATCAATTAATCGTAATTACCGGACTTTCTGGGTCCGGTAAATCGTCCTTAGCTTTCGATACACTGTATGCCGAAGGCCAACGTCGTTATGTGGAATCACTTTCTGCTTATGCGCGTCAATTTTTGTCCATGATGGAAAAACCGGATGTGGATTCAATTGAAGGTTTATCGCCAGCGATTTCCATTGAGCAAAAAGCCACGTCCCATAATCCCCGCTCGACGGTAGGAACGATTACCGAAATCTATGACTATTTACGCCTGTTATTTGCGCGAGTGGGTGAGCCCCGTTGTCCAGTGCATGGAATTAGTTTACATGCACAGACGATTAGCCAAATGGTGGATCAAGTCTTAGCGATGCCAGAGGGTAGCAAAGCCATGATATTAGCCCCAGTAGTGCGCGAGCGAAAGGGTGAACATGTGCAGTTACTTCAGCAATTGCAGGCCCAGGGTTATGTGCGGGCTCGTATCGACGGTGAGTTATGCGAATTAGATGATCCGCCTAAGTTAACTCTACGCCAAAAACACACGATCGAAGTGGTTATTGATCGCTTTAAAGTTCGGCCTGATATCGCTCAGCGCTTAAGCGAGTCGTTTGAAAATGCGCTCAATCGTGCAGAGGGATTAGCGGTTGTTGCTGCGGTAGATGACGAATTTGATGAAATGATTTTTTCTTCCAAATTTGCTTGCCCAGAGTGTGGTTACAGTTTGAGTGAATTGGAACCGCGGCTCTTTTCATTTAATAATCCAGTAGGTGCTTGTCCTTCTTGCGACGGGTTGGGCGTGGATCAATTTTTTGATCCTGAGCGCGTGGTTCATGATAAAAGTGCGAGCTTAGCTGAAGGGGCTATTCGCGGTTGGGACAGAAAAACGACTTATTACTACCCTATGTTGGAATCATTGGCTCGTCATTATCATTTCGATATTGAAACCTCTTTTTGTGATTTACCTGAGAAAATACAAGAAATAGTCCTTTATGGCAGTGGAAAAGAGGTGATTGAATTCCACTATCAAAGAGCACATGGGGATTACATGGTCAAAAACCACCCTTTTGAGGGGGTTATTCCTAATATGCAACGCCGCTATCGAGAATCGGATTCGTCGTTAATCCGTGAAGAGCTAGCCAAATATTTATCTTCACGTCCTTGCCAGCAATGTCATGGTGCTCGTTTGCGTGAAGAAGCTCGCCATGTTTTTATTGACGATAAAAATTTGCCAGAAATTACAGCCTATTCCATTGAAAAAGCGCATGAGTTTTTCAGAACGCTGGAATTAACAGGGTACCGAGGTGAAATTGCAGCAAAGATTAATAAAGAAATTGTCGAACGGCTAGGCTTTTTGGTGAATGTGGGTTTGGATTACTTATCCCTTGCTCGAAGCGCTGAAACGCTTTCGGGTGGGGAGGCGCAGCGAATTCGGTTGGCTAGCCAAATTGGTTCAGGATTAGTCGGTGTAATGTATATCCTTGATGAGCCTTCAATTGGGTTACACCAGCGCGATAATGAACGTTTACTGAATACGTTGTTACATTTGCGTAATTTAGGGAATACGGTGATTGTGGTAGAACACGATGAAGATGCTATTCTTTCCGCTGATTACGTATTGGATATTGGCCCTGGTGCAGGGGTTCATGGTGGCAAAGTAGTGGCCTGTGGTTCGCCCAAAGAAGTGATGGCAAACGCCACTTCGTTGACTGGCCAATACCTTTCAGGAAAACAAGCCATTGAAATTCCTTCATCGCGGGTGCCAATGGACAAGTCAAAGATGCTTTATTTGAAAGGGGTTAACTGTAATAACTTAGATAACGTTGAAGTGAGTATTCCACTGGGACTAATTACTTGTGTGACAGGGGTTTCAGGCTCTGGAAAGTCAAGTTTAATTAACGATACGTTATACCCCCTTGCAGCAAACAAATTAAATCGAGCTAGTCTTCTCACGATAGGTACGGTGGACGAAATTCAGGGATTAGAATTATGCGATAAAGTGATTGACATCGATCAAAGTCCGATTGGTCGCACCCCCCGTTCAAATCCTGCCACGTATACGGGAATTTTTACTCCTATTCGTGAATTGTTTTCAGGTACTCCGGAGGCACGTGCGCGAGGCTACCAACCGGGACGTTTTAGCTTTAATGTGCGTGGAGGCCGTTGTGAGGCTTGTCAAGGTGACGGATTAATTAAAGTCGAAATGCACTTTTTACCTGACATTTACGTGTCCTGCGATGTTTGTAAGGGCAAACGCTATAATAGAGAAACGCTCGAGATTGAGTATAAAGGCAAAAATATTCATGAAGTCCTTGATATGACAGTGGAAGATGCCCGCACTTTCTTTGATGCTATCCCTGTCATTGCAAGAAAATGCCAAACGCTGATTGATGTAGGTTTGTCGTATATTCGTTTAGGTCAAAGTGCTACCACTTTATCGGGGGGCGAGGCTCAACGAATTAAATTGGCTCGTGAATTATCTAAACGAGACACAGGAAATACTTTATATATTCTTGATGAACCAACGACGGGACTACATTTTCACGATACAAAACAATTGCTCAGTGTGTTATTTCGGCTAAGAGAGCAGGGTAATACTATTATCATTATCGAGCATAATTTAGATGTCATTAAAACGGCTGATTGGATTATTGATCTGGGCCCTGAAGGGGGTAGCAAAGGAGGGAAAATCATTGCCACGGGGACACCCGAAATGATTGCTCAAAATAAGGTTTCTTATACGGGACATTTTTTGCAACCACTATTGGCTAGGCGTTAAAACTAGAGCCTGAGTGGAGGAATAAGCCTGGAAGGAAAAAACCTGGAGAGGATATCATTTTGCAACGCTACAAGCTACGCCTATGGGTTCTGCCCTCGCTAAAGAGGTAGGATGTATCAACCATTCTGAATTTTCAATTTATAAATTTTAAGCAGGGTAGCCCGGGATTTATTTCTCAATTTCCTTGGGCTACGTACGTCTAGGCCTGAGAATCATCTCGTTTTGAGATTGAGACCAAAGCCTCTGTGCTGGGACTGAATTTCAGAAAAACCCGCGTCATGCGGTCGGTGCGCACATTCTCATGCGCACGCCCTGAAAAAATTCTCAATCCCAGCTCGGATTATCGAGTCTTAGAACACGGATACGTTATCTTACAGTGCTTTCATAAACGCCGTCAGATCTTGTTTTTCTTGTTGATTGAGTTGGAGACTAAGAACCAAATTAAAAAATTCCACCGTGTCTTCTAAAGTCAGTAAACGGCCGTCATGCAAGTAAGGGGGTGAGTCTTTAATTCCACGAAGCGGGAAGGTTTTGATGGGACCATCACCGACTGCTTTAAGGCCATTGATCAACACCGGATTAAAGAAGCGCTCTGTTTGCAAATTATGCATCGTATTGTCGGTATAATAAGGTGGTGTATGGCATGTTGCGCATTGGGCTTTGCCGAAAAACAGCTCCTGTCCTCTTAACTCGGCTGGGGTCGCTTTGGCCGGATCTAGTTTTCCATCCCACTTTAATTTAGGTGCGGGCGGGAAATCTAATATTTCTTGGAATTCGGCCATGAAATGCACTTGGCTGCCTCGTTCAAGAACGTTCACCCCTTTTTTAGTCGCAATGACTGGATCTCCGTCAAAATAAGCGGCGCGCTGTTCGAATTCTGTAAAATCCTCCACCGTTTTCAGAGCGCGTTGAGAACCGAATAAGCGTTGAATGTTAACACCTCTTAAACTGGGTGTAGTGATGCGATGGCGGAATTCTTGAGGACGTATATCACCCACTAAGTGGGTCGCTTCATTGGTATGGCCATTGGCGTGGCAGTCGAAACACGCAACACCACGGCTGGGCTTTACAGTGCGGCGATCCGCTGTTTGGTTAAACTGCTGTTGCGGGAAAGGCGTAACAAGTAACCTTAACCCTTCCAGTTGTTTGGGGTTAAGTATGCCATTGAATAGTTCATAAAAGTTTTCGATCGTTACCAGCTTACCTTGGGATACATCACCCAAATCGGGGCGTGTGGTCAGATAAATAGGGGCTGGGAAAGGAGGTAAAAAATGATCAGGAATGTCAAAATCAAGATCAAATCGCGTTAAATCACGTCCTTCTTGTTTGTTGATTTCATCAATCGCAAATTTTGGAAACAGCATCCCGCCTTCGGTATGATTGGGGTGAGGTAATGGAAGAAAGCCTTGAGGAAATACCCCCTTTTCTTTAATTTGCTCCGGAGTCATTTTGGCCAAATCATCCCAGGTAATGCCTGCAGGAAGTTTGACGCGTACGCCTTCTTGCATAGGCTTGCCTGTTGTCATGGTATCTTTCGACGGTTTATTACTCAAATCATAGCGTTGATTGAGGAGAGTCTGCTGCTTATCGTTAATACCCTGTTTAGCATTAGACATACGCTCTAGAACCGTTTGAAAACTTTCTTTATCCACAACGGGCATATAACTTGAAGTAGGTGGGGGAGGAGCAGCATGAGTTTGTAATAGGTAGCTAAAGGAAAACAGTGCTAACCAAGCGGTTTTTTTTATCATAGAAAAGTCCATTTTTAGAATTATTTCTACAAAAGCATAAAATACTTGGCGATTCTTTACAATTGACATATAAAAGTAAGCAACGTCTTTGAAATTTTTTTACACACTCCTGCCTCTTATTTTTCACGGATTTTGAATTGACTTCGATCTGTTAGGAATTAGTGGGTAAAAAACTTCAGGGACGTTGCCTCATTTCAGCTTAATGATTTGCCTCATCCAATGGCAAACTTACTAGGACGTTTAGGCCCCCTTCTAGCCGATTGGACAAACTAATTTTCCCATGGTGCAGTTGAATAATCTCTTTAGCGATGGTTAAGCCTAAGCCAGCTCCGCCAGTCTCTCGTGAGCGGGACGTTTCGCCTCGATAAAAAGGGAGAAAAACGCGCTCAATGTCGTTGTCATTTAAGCCTACCCCTTTATCTTGGATGGAAACTTCAACATGAGTGGCGTTCTTTTCCAGTGACACGAGGGCTTGTTGACCGTAATAAACGGCATTGTTGATCAAATTAGAAAAAGCGCGTTTTAGCAGATTAAGGGAGCCAAAAAAGATGAGCTTATTTTCATGAGCAATGAATTGTACATCAAACTTCAAATCTGAAGTGTCTTCGCAGAGGGATTGTAGCATTGCGACGAGATCAAAACGTTGCTTTTTTTCCTCATCATGTGCTTCTTTGAAATAGTCTAGTGTTTCTCGAATCATCATTTCCATGTCATTCACATCGTGCATCATTTTTTCGAAATGCTCATTTTCCGTAAGGTATTCCATTCGTAATTTTAATCGAGTTAAAGGAGTGCGTAGATCATGCGAAATAGCCGTGACCACTTGCGTACGATTTTGCAATAATTTGCTCATTTTCATTTGTAGAGAGTTAATTTGCGTAAAGAGCATGCGTTGATCGCTGTTTCCTGTCACAGGAATAGAAAGCCAGTTTTCCTGACTTTCATTGTACTTAAGGCTTTGTATTAAAGTCTGTATAGGTTGGTTGAGACTTTTTACTGCCCAATAATTAATTAAAAAAAGAACAAATAAGAGTCCTAAAAGGGCAACAGCTAGGACAATGCGCAAGCCCGTGTGATGATGCTGAGGGGGAACGAGGCTGAAATTAAGCCAAGATTTTTCTTTAATGAAAACAGAGAGTTGCAAATGTTTCTGGTGCTTTAATAAATCAAACACAATAGGAGGCTGTAGATTTAACAAGGCGTTATCCTGATAAAGTGGCGTTTCTGATAGAGTCATTTTTGACCAGGGAATTTTTTGCTTTTGCAGTATGCGTGACCAATTGGATTCGGGCTTGGATTGAAGCCGATGAACCAGCTTGATAATGGAGTGCACAGTCTTAGGGGGTATAGCCGGTCTTAGCGCGGCAAAAATAAGGTATTGAGTTAAAACAATGCATGTGAGTAACACAAGAATATTTCCTGTGAGCAGCATTGCATAGGTTTTTTTAGCCGAAGAGGTTAATTTGCTCATGATGAACTAACTTGGGTTTGTAATTGATAACCACCACCTCGAATTGTTTTTAACAAGTGAGGATTTCGCGGGTCGGATTCAATTTTTTTGCGCAAGCGGCCAATTAATACATCAATGGTCCTATCCATTGGATCACAATCTCTGTCATAGAGTAAATCAGTGAGCTGATCGCGACTTAAGATCCGCCCGGGGTGCTCCAGAAAAATAAGGAGTAAATCGTATTCGCGTTGACTTAAAGGGATTGCAATATCTTCTTCATCAATAAGGCAATGTGTTTCCCTATCTAATTGCCAATTAGCAAAGCGCAATCTTTTTATGGGGCTTAATCGTTTACTCGTTAACAATTCACCGTTGGTGCGCCTTAATTGGGCTTTGATGCGCGCTAATAATTCGCGTGCGTTAAAAGGCTTGGTGATATAGTCATCAGCACCTAACTCTAATCCTGCAACCCGGTCCGCAGTACTGTCTGCCGCACTTAACATAAAAATAGGGACATCATAAATTTGACGAATGGTTTTACATAAACTCAAACCATCTGGACCGGGAAGCATGATATCAAGGATAATCAAATCAAAATTGTTTTCACGCAATAAAGCGGGTAAATTATTTCCATTATGAGCGCAGGTTGTTCTATAGCCGTGTTGTGTTAAGTAATCGCTGATCAATAAACAGATTTCTTTATCGTCATCGATGATTAAGATGTGATTTTTTTTAGCGTTCATAAATAATAGTATTTAGAAATAACTCGTTTCAGCGCTATTATATCACTCTTATGTAGCAAAGTTATTACACTTTGTTTTTTGAATGAGCGATTTTGCACCTAAATATTTTTAACAAGAGAAAATTACCCCACTATGCAACACAAAGCATTATCCATTGCAGGATTTGACGGTTCTGGAGGCGCTGGTATTCAAGCTGATCTGAAAACTTTCTCTGCTTTTGGGTGTTATGGGATGACTGTACTAACTGCTTTACCTGTGCAAAATACGCAAGGGGTAAAATCTTGTTATGAGTTACCATTACGTGCAATTGATGAGCAGTTACATGCAATTTTTGAAGATATAAGACCCGATAGCATTAAAATTGGCATGCTATTTCAAAGAGAAATTGTGGAGCTTGTTGCGGATTTCATTAATAACCATGCCAAAGGAATTCCGGTTGTTCTTGATCCCGTTACTGTCGCCAAGAGTGGGGATTCTTTATTGGAGCCAGACGCTCTAAATGCGTTAAAAAACCATCTTATACCGCTCACGACTCTCATTACACCTAATTTACCCGAAGCTAAGACTTTATTAGGACCAAAGAGTTCATCTGAAATGGTTGAAATGGCGCAGCACTTACTGGAGTTTGGAACAGAGTATGTTTTATTGAAAGGTGGGCACGCAAAAGATCTCGATTCAAATGATCTTCTTCTCAGTAAACAAGGAGAGAAGTATTGGTTAGGAAGCCCAAGAATCGACTCTAAAAACACGCATGGCACGGGATGTACTTTGTCGGCAGCTATTGCTTCATGCTTGGCGCTTGGTTTTGACATGCTTAGCGCTTGTCAAATGGCGAAAAGCTATATTTTTCAGGCAATTGATGCTGCAAAAAATGAAAAAATAGGTAAGGGTTTTGGCCCTGTGCATCATTTTTATCATCTATGGCCGACAATCGAGAAAATTAAAGGGGATAATGCTTAGCGTCGTTATCTCTTCCACTCTCAATCGCTTGCTAATATCGTTTAAGTAAGCGTTTTAATTCATTCCATGAGTAGGTATTAATAACCTCTTTTTTTTCCAACCAGCCACGTCTGGCCTGATTGATCCCCAATTTCATAAAATCAAGTTCTCGAATGCTATGGGCGTCGCTGGATATGGCAATTTTTACACCGATAGTTTTAGCAAGTTGGCAATAAATATCATTAATATCTAAACGATAAGGCTGAGAATTGAGTTCAATAAAGCAGCCTCGTTCTTTTGCGGCAGTTAATATTCGTTCGATACTCACTGCATAGGCTGGTCTTGCACGAATTAATCGTCCTGTAGCATGGCCTAAGATATTAAAATAAGGGTTATCCATTGCTTTTAATATTCTGTCAGTCTGCTTCTTTTCGGGTAATTTAAAAAGAGAATGAACAGAGGCGACAACAATATCTAATTCTTTTAAAACCTCATTAGATAAATCAAGGGAGCCATCTGCCAGGATATCCACTTCGATCGATTTAAGAATTAAAATTTCGGGTAAAGAAGCATTTAATTCATTAATTTTTTCAATTTGCTGCAGAAGCCGTTTTTCATCGAGACCATTGGTGATCGCTAAGCGTTTAGAATGATCGGTAATTGCAAAATACTCATAGCCTTTTTCTATTGCTCCTCGTACCATTGCTTCTAAAGAGTCTTTTCCATCGGTTTCATTAGTGTGAGAGTGTAAATCACCCTTGATATCGTTTAACTCAATAAGCTTGGGTAATTGATGAGTTTTAGCCGCAGTAATTTCATGCGTTCCTTCTCTTAACTCAGGTTCGATGTAATCGAGATTTAATGCGTTGTAGATCTCCTCTTCAGCGCTGGCAATGATTTTATTCTCGTGAAAAAGACCATTTTCTTTGAGTTGATACCCCATTTTTATCGCTTCATCATTGAGAAGCTTGATGTGCTTTTTACTACCGGTATAAAAAATTAAAGCGGCTCCAATAGCATTTAATGCAACATTATAGATAGTCAATTTCATACTATTCCACAATAAAACAACAATACTTTCATCGTCCTGATTAATGATGTGTTTAACTCCTTTCGCATGGGAAAATTCATTCATTGCTTGCGTGAAATGGGGTGCATGAATTAAAAAAATAAATTCACTGACGATCTCTTTTTTTCGTCTATATTCACCACAACTTTCAAACCAAGTGATTTCATCAATGGAATGAAAATGCTTTAGCAAGTCGCTGACTACGGGGATAGCATGATAAAGTCTAATGAAACGTTTTATGGCAAAAGATTTAGGTTTATTAAGCTGAGTATCAATGAATTTTTGGTTAAGCCATTTGATATCGGATAATTGATTTTTTTTAATGGCCCGAATCAATTGAGTTTTGGTAAATACATTATGCTTATTTAATTCTCTAACCCGCGTTTTTCCAATGCCTGGTATATCGGTTAAATCCGATAAAATTTTTTCTTTAATCACAGGTTCTTTATTCGAAAGAATTAGATTCATGATAACCGAGGCTATTCCTTTACCGATGCCCGGAATGGAAGTCAAATCGAAGTGTTGTTTAAGTAATGTTTCAATTTCTTCGTCTAATTGAGAAATGGAATAAGCGGCTCTGCGAAAAGCGCGTACTCGATAAGGATTATTGTCCGAATCGTGTAATAAATCGGCAAATCGAGATAAAGCATTAGCGACTTCCTTATTGGTTTTTTTCATGGCATTTTAAAGGCACACTCACTTAAGTATAGTCAAATAGTTTTAGAATTAGTCTTTTTGGAATGATGATCTTTTTAATTAAAAATTATCTAAACTATTAATACCGGTTTGTAAAAGGAGCACCTATGGAGCAGCGTCCGCGTTCCAAAAATCCATCAAAAGATAAAATGGTCAAAGGCACTAGAGTAAGAATTTCTGAAGTGAATGCAGAGGATTCAGTGCCTATTATTCCCGGAAAAGGGAATCGCGAATTTGATGATCCAGTTACCCCGAACAAAAATTTTTCCGATAAAAAAGAGGTGAATAAATAGTTTGAGAGGGTAATTTGCACGTTCAGCAAGGCTTTATTGCTCCGAGTAATCGCTTATGTCCAAAAATAACAGGAAACGAATATTTTGATTACAATTTGATTTTTTTCTATTTATAGGGCTATAAATTATTGAGGGATAAAATTAAAAAGGATGGAATGATGCGTACCTTTCTGATTGCAATTCTGATCATAGCCGTTCTCTTAATCTTCTGGGTTGTCGGTATCTTTAATAGTCTAATTGGCTTAATAGAAACCATTAATAACAATAAACGACAAATCGATATTCAGCTGGATCGGCGATATAAGGTTTTTGAATCCTTAATAGAGACTGTCAAGAAATACATGGATTATGAGCAGACTACGCTGAAAGATGTGGTTGCGCTGCGAAATCAAGCTCAAGCAGCAAAGGCTGCCGGTGATGAAAAAGCACGAATGAATGCTGAAAATGGCATCTCACAAATTGCCTCCAATTTAAATGTGGTGTTTGAGCAGTACCCGGATCTTAAAGCGAATCAAAATGTGTTGCAATTGCAGGAAGAAATTGTAAATACAGAGAATAAGTTAGCCTATGCAAAACAAGCTTATAACGATAGTGTGGAACGCTATGAAGCGAAGAAAAAATCATTTTTCGAATCCATCGTAGTGAATTTTTTCCGCGATAAATTGGATAAAGCGTTTGAATATTGGTCACTGCCTGAAGAGCAAATTAAGGCGCGTGAAGATTACACTGTTAAATTTTGAGCTAACTTATGTCCTTATCTGATTACCATGCCTCTGTAGGCGATTGGCGTGCCCAATTACGGCGAAATGAGCGCAAAACCCGCTGGGTTATTGCGCTCTTTATCCTCATTTATACGGTTGTAGGGTTAATTGTGGATGCCATCGTTTTAGAAGAAATGGCCTATCCCCAAATTTCACTAGAACAAGCGTTGTATGCACTAGTAACATTAAAAGCAACCCCTTATGCAACGCTGCTAATGTTCTCTTTTGCAGTGATTTCATTACTTATAACTTATGCCATGTATGACAAAATCATGTTGTTAGGCACTGATTCGCATGAAATCACGCCAGAAAACGCAAGGGACTTAAGAGAAAAACAATTGTATAACGTGGTTGAAGAGATGAAAGTGGCTGCGGGCTTAAGATTCATGCCCAAAGTTTACCTTATTGAAGCAAATTACATGAATGCGTTTGCTAGTGGATACAGTGAAAAATCGGCGATGGTTGCTATTACCCGGGGGTTAATGGAAAAACTGGATCGTGCTGAGATGCAGGCTGTTATGGCTCACGAGTTAAGTCATATTCGCCATCATGATATCAAGCTCACGCTCATGGTCGCCGTGCTTTCTAATATTTTGCTTATTGTTGTTGATGTCTTGTTTTATTCAGTGGTGTTTGGACGCGATAATAACCGACGAGACCAAAATCAATTCGCATTAGTCATCATTTTTTTGCGTTATCTATTACCCTTAATTACCGTTGTATTGGCACTTTTTTTAAGCCGCACGCGCGAATACATGGCTGATTCAGGCGCTGTAGAGTTAATGCGGGACAATGAGCCAATGGCTCGTGCCTTATTAAAAATCTCTGACGATAACCAACTTCATGCTGAACAATACATTCAGGAATATGGAAATACTGCACATGAGCAAGTAAGGCAATCTTCCTACTTATTTGACCCTTCTAGTATTGATCCCGTAAAGTCCTTTAATAATGCTTTTTCTACTCATCCAGGCATAGAAGATCGCCTTAAAGCGCTTGGTTTTACTAGAAAAAGCTGAACAATGCTAGTTTACAAAACCGAGCTTCGTGCCTACTATTTAAAATGTGGCATCGAGTTTAATCCAATAAAGGGAGTTTAATCATGTTAACATGGGCTCTGATTTTTTTAGTCATCGCAATCGTGGCAGGGATATTTGGCTTTAGAGGCGTTGCTTCCACGGCTGTTGATATTGCAAAAGTGTTATTCTTCTTATTTATCGTTGTTTTTCTCGTTTTATTAATACTGAGTCTCTTTGGCGTCGGTGGTCCAGTGCCTCCAGCGGCAGCAACTTAGCCCTAGAGCCATTTTTTCCTTTTAAAGTATTTATAAGGGATTAAAGCGGATAGGAACATAAGCCCAATGGCTAAAAAATAACCCCACTTAAAATTCAATTCAGGGATGAAATGAAAATTCATCCCGTAAATGCTAGCAATCAGGGTGGGGGGAAGAAAAATAACCGCCGCGACTGAAAATATTTTAATGATGGCGTTTTGTTCAATATTAATCATACCTAAAGTCGCATCAAGAAGAAAATTAACTTTGCTTGAAAAAAAGCTCGCATGGTCACTTAATGCACCAATGTCTTTGCTCAAAGTACCTAGTCGTGCCTGTTCTTCATTATCGAGTTCAGTACCAGCGGATTGGCCAAAAAAGGGAACTAGGCGACTAAACGTAACTAAGCATTCACGGGCTTTGGTATTTAAATCCGCATTGACGCCGATATTTTGGATTAAATCCTGATAATTGGGTTTTTCGCTATCTTCTGTGGCTAAATGAGGTCTAAAAATATGCTTGGAATACTCTTCCAGGCGATGGCCAATCACCTCCAAAATATCGGCTAAGCGATCAATAGTGGCCTCAAGTAACTCAATAAGCACGATGGCAGCGCGGTTATGAACAAAATCAATGGTATGCAGTTGGGAAACAAACAATTTAAAAGCTTGAGGCTCGATATAGCGTATGGTGATGAGTTGCTTTTTGGTAAAAATAAAGGTAACCGCATCATGTTGAGGATCGGGAGAGGACGATTGGGCAATCATTGAAGCAGTCATGAACAAAGCCTCTTTCTGCTTATAGAGTCGGCTAGACAGCTCAATTTCGGCCATTTCTTCTCGAGTAGGGATGTTGATATTTAACTGTTTTTCTAGCAATAATTCTTCTGCTCGAGTGGGCCGAACGAGGTCAATCCAGATGGCCTCCTTCAATAAAGAGAGATTATTTTCTTGCACTTCGTAGGCTTTTAGGGTTTCTTCACTCAAGTAGGCAGTAATCATAGAGTCTTAAAGAATGATGTCTTATCAATTAACTTAACGCACTTATTGATGATAGTCTATCATCGGAAATGCTAAATTATTAGCGCTTCATTTTTTTCTAAGTAGCGTTAATGCGGCTAAATGCCCAGTTTGTTCTTTAGGACAGAAATCCATAGCCACTGCAAATCCGATGTGCTCATCCTCAGGCATAGCTAGTTTGCCATTTAAAATCGGGGTGATTTGTTTAATTATTGCTTGCATGGCGACATCATCAATTGAGGTAAAATGCAGTTTTCTACTCGATATCATTTCTTTTAACGTGATATGTAAAGCATATTTTAACAGGTATAAAGCGTGTTCTTGTGTTTCGTCGAGCGTATTCAGCAAAATGGGATCAAGGTCACAATAGAGATGCGTCAGTTCGTAATCATAAGGTGAAAAATCCTGATGAAGAAGGTCCCCTTGCTCTTGATGCGTGGATTGACACCTGAAGAAAAAAAGAACGCAATTATCGCTATCAAGCTCAGTGACTTTGAAGCATCCTTGAAAAACAAAAGGTGTACTCCAAACAGCGACGAGTACAATGGTTTCGATGTTTAAGGCTAGCCCATTTTTCATAATGCTTATTGTAAGCCTTATTCGAGGGATATGAAATGGCTCGCAAACTTGCACGAGCCAAGTAAGTTGACGCTACTGTTGAGCTTGAGCGACTACGACAAACTCAGCTTCGTCAATATCCCCTTGATGATGGGTAGTACTAGAAGCCGGCATCGATGGAGGTTCAGGCTGCTTTGACCAAAAATAACTTACTAACCCTCGAGTATAATCCACGACTCCTTGTCTTGGGCTCTCTGATTTAGGAGGTTTTGCTTCATCGGAGTTTGCGTCCCCATTCTTTTCTGGGTCCGCAGTTGTTACAGCAGCCGCGTGCGAACTTTTCTGCTCTTGAGAACTATTGATTTCCTCTTTAGCGGGTTTTGCACTTGCTTTCGATGAAACAGAGGTTGTATCAACCGATCCCTGAGTGAAATAGTGATAGGCAGGACGAAGGAGCCAATCGCCAAACTCATACGGTTTCTTGGGGGCAGGCGCTGTGGAATTCGCTGCTTTTAGCTGCTCTCGCATATAGCTTATAAGGCCCTCGAGGACTTCAATTTGATTTGCTGATAATTTACTTCTATCCCCAATAGCAGCAGTGGCCAGCATTAAATAGCGGGGACCTCGCTGGAATGGTTGAATAAGCAAAGAAGGAAGATCCAGATAACGTGGGTGGTTGAGACGTGTGTAAGTGTTAATATTGGCAAAAGGGAGCGGATTGGTTTTCTCCTCTTTGACATAAGCGCTATAAAGTTCGCAGCACTTTGGATAAATTTTAAAAAACGCTTTCAATAATTGAAATCGCTGTACCCTAAGGGCATGGAGATCCGTTTTAGGGAGGAGGATGCTTTGTTCAATGTTTCCAAGGAGCTTATCTGAAATGACCTTCAATGGTGGGACAAGGCTCTTAAACTCCTCTAAAATCGGAATGTCTTTAACTAATTCGTTTTGCGCAAAGAGGGAATCTAGAAAAGTTAAAGTCTCATTAAAAGTGCGTTCGGTTTGAATCATTTCGCGAATGACGTCGTGTTCCGCTAAATTCCCTTTTTTGCTCTCAGCAGCATCCTTATCGATTTCTGGAGATGAACGATCCGTCTCTTTTGTAGCAACGACAGTTTCAATCATTTCATTACCGACTTCTGCGGATGAGTGAGCCACTTCTTCTGCAGTGATGGTTGATGTTTTGTCTTGTTCTAGCGTTTCTTTGATTTCCTGGTTGGATTGCATTGAAAATACTCCTACAAATAGCGAGAAATTTGCTCATTCTACTTAAAAAAAATTAAGGTAATATTAAGTGGGGTCATTAAAAGGAACAGCGCTTTCTCTTGGATGTACAAGAGAAAGCGCCTCAAACAAGGATTAACCCTGGACAGGTGAGACTACTGGATTCAATTCCTTCTGACATTCTGCCAGATACCTTTCTCCTCGAGTGTAATGATTAAAAAATAAAGGTGACGGTTTGTTGTTAGCTGCACAATAAAGTAAATAAGCGGCACCAGGAATGATTCCTGTAATGATAATTCCCAACACCGCAAAGCAAGTTTTAGTGTAACGAATCCATGCTTCATCCCGGTGTACATCTAATTTATTTTTTTCTTGAAGTGCTTGACTAAAATTATCCACTCGCTGACTTGGAAGAGGGTAATTTTTAGTGTCGTTCAATTTATTTTTTAAGCCTAATACAAAATTAAATTTGTCAACAATAAGATCATACTCTTTTTTTGCAGAAGGAGAGGAAAAATCGCTTTCTGATAGATTAGGAAGAGGGGTATTTAAGTCCTCTGGTAAATCAGATTTATATTTTTGAGCTTTCCTTAATAAATGATCCAGATACTTGTTGGTTGGTGGAAGCAGTTTGTAGGAAATTAAACCGGCTTTATTTATCTCTTTTTCTGACAGCAATGCATTGATCGTCTCGTTTACGTTGCGACATGCACTTTCGATCCTTTCTATTTCACCGGTGTTTTTCTCAATTTGCTGCTTGAGTGCCTCAATCTGTTGCTGTTGGAGGGCTATTTCGGAGTTTTTATCCTCGAGCGTGGATGACGCGCTTAAAAGTTGCAACTTTAGTTCTGTAATCGATTGTCGGGCTTGCAGAGCGTTCCGGCTATCCCCGTGAAGTGTTTTTTCAAGCTCAGCAGTTTTTCGCAGTTGCTGCTCTAATTGTTGTTGTAAATCTTCAATTTCGGGCGAAGGCGTACCCAGCTTAATGGCTTCTTGTTTAATCAAATTAAAGAATTTTTGGCTTATGTAATCCGGTTGTTGACGCAAATTAAATTTCCTTTCTTTCACTAATGCGTCAAGTAACGCTCCGCCTGCTTGGATTAACCCAAGGGCGCGGAAATTAAGCTCTTGTGGTTCAATGTCAATTTTTTTATCAGAAACTAGATTCTGTAATGAAGGAAAATCGTTGTATAAGTTATTAGCAAGCTTATAGAGACGTTCAAGATTGATCAGGTAGTCTTTGACGGAAGTTTGATGCGCGTCAAAGCAAGATTGTAAGAATTCGCGTTGTTTGTTCGCAATAAACCCTTTTATGGTTGAAATTTCATTCTCTGGTAGTTCCCCTAAGGAATCAATAGCGCTATTTATCCCATTTTGAATACTATCTATACTGTCAGGTTTAATTTCTGCTAAAAAAGCTTGGATTTCGCGCACTTTATTAGGAACATTTTCACCCTTTGTAAGATTCTCAACAAAAATTTGGAAAACAGCATTGAAATGCTCAGGGGAGGCTAGCCGATGCTTTATTTGGATCCATAAAGCATCTGCCTGTTCAATAATGGATCGGTAATGCATTTCAATGGTTTGCTTAGTCCCTTGCTGGATCATGTCATCGCATTGATCAATAATTTTCTGGTATTCAGCCGGAAAATCCTGCTTTGCTGCGGCTTCTTTCTTTTTCGCTTTTAAAAGGATAAATGGCTGTTCGATGACGTCTCTTAATTGTTTGTATTCCTCTGCGCTAAGATTATTGCGCAGGTATTTTTGACTGATTGCGTCAACTAAAATCGATAGACCACTAAAGAAAATTTTACACCCTTGTTCATTTTGCAGTAGGCGTAATATTTTTAACGTTTCCGGTTTCGTGTCGCTCTGGGCGGCGAATCGCTCTAATTCTTCATCATTATCACTTAATGCAATGACTTCGGTTGATTCCAACATTTTGTCGATGGTTTCAGCAAGTCCGTCTGTAATTTTACCGACCATTTCATGCAAGGGGGCTTTTGCGAATTCATCAAACTGGATGTAATCACGTAAACACAGGAGTGCATGCTCTTCGTTGATAAAATCTTCATGGAGGGTAGGAGCAACCGTTTCCATGGATTGATGGTAATGAACCTGATAATGCACATACCGCTTCCCGCCTGTTGCGTATTGGGTTCTCAGCCAAGCGTAGCCTTTTCCACTATCAGCAAAATGGCGATATGCCTTGTCATTCTCCAGTATTTTTGTGTAGAGAGCGAGCAGTTGCTTGCTACGATCGGCTTCATTAGCATTCAAGAACTCATTTAATACCTGATCGAGTCCCTTATACCCCTTATACTCTTTATGTTCAAGGTCGAGTTGATGCGGTTCGCTTTGTCTAAATCGACCGTTAGAATAGCGATCAAAAAAATCAAACATTTTACACAAAAGTAGATCTTGAACCGTGGTTGTATCTCGTGCATGCAGAGTATCTGGCACTTTTTCGCTTTGTTGATTATAGCGATTACCACTGCCTGTGCCATGGTGTCCGGGGATCAGCTTCGCTTTCATTCCTTTGGGTACAATAGGGGTAAAGCAACAAGTTCTTTCATCGCGATAAAGTAGTAATTCATAATCGCTGCACTCAGGCTCTTCATAAAAGCGCGGGCTGTGCCAACGAAGCATTTTTAGGCCAAATTTACTGCCCCCAGGAACTGGATCAATTAAAAAAGGGTATTTATCTAATTTATCGAGCCTTGCGCGTAAGGCTTGACGGGACTCATAAGTGTCATTGTCTGCAGGGCTAAACAATTTCTTCATTGCTTCAGCAATGTAGGTGTTATCGTCGGTAGCAGGGGCGGCACAAAGAATGTCATAGAGTGATTTATGAGGTTCTTCTCGTAATGCTTTTTTGATACGTTTTAATTCACTCATCAGCATAACGCCTTCGACCGCACCGCGGCTATGTGCTGGAATGAATAATCTCTCTTTACCAGAAGCGGCTGCGCGTAATGCTAAAGAAACGGCAAGGGCAATTCGCTCTCCCACTTCAGAACCTAAAGTGGTGGGCCCATTCACCACATCTACCGATGGAGAGCTGTAGGATAAAGGATTATCTTTTTCACCGATTTCTACTTGCTCTTGCTCGCCTAATAAAGTAACGGCAGCTTGCGCCGCATAAGAAAGCGTTTCGCCACGTTTATAAGATCTACGATCGGCTCTAGTCTTTGGATTTTTCTCGAGAAGGGCGGTCGGACGCTGAGTAAAAACGGTATCTGTTCCCAGCAAAAATAAGAAATGGTTTTTTTCTTCAACAGGGGCTGCCTGTAAGAGCGAAAAAATATTTGTTAGATGGGTTGATTTTGGCATTTGCACTCCCGAGACAAAAAAGCATGATCATCCCTGAGGCATTATTGTCTTTGTGATAGCTTTAAAAATTGGTTTAAAATTCTAAATTTGATTGATTATAGAACAATTGTTGAACCAGAATCAATAGACCACAGCAAAAATACTGTCGATTATTTGGGGATTCATTCGCATCATTTAAGAGACAGGTTTACTTCCAGTGTAAACAATTCGCCATATTGAATTCGAGCCGTCATCGCTGACCAGCAAAGAACCATCAGGAGCAACGGTGACCCCAACAGGACGACCCCATACTCGAGCCTTATCAATGACAAATCCAGTCATAAAGTCTTCGTATTCACCGGTTGCTTTTCCTGTTTGGTGTAAAGGGATGCGAATGAGTTCATACCCTGTGCGCACTGAGCGATTCCAGGATCCATGCTGTGCCGCAAAAATATCGCCGAAATATTGAGCAGGGAATTGTTTACCGGTATAAAACGTCAGTTGCAGTGACGCATTGTGAGGCTGCAGAAGCACGTCTGGTTCAATGAGCTTTGCTTTAAGCTCGGGGTGTTTTCCCGTATGGCGAGGATCTTGATGGCCGCCAACGTACCACCAAGGCCAACCATAAAAACCACCTTCTTGCACATGTGTGATGTAATCAGGGACTAAATTATCACCCAATCCATCACGCTCGTTTACCGAACACCATAATTCACCGGTCAGGGGATTAATAGCTAATCCTCCTCCAGCATTGCGAATGCCGTCAGCATAAATGCGCATTTGAGAACCATCGGGCTTCATCACTAAAATGGCAGCCCGGTTTTTTTCTTCAGGGTGAGTATCAGGATCGTCTGCATTAGAGGCAGAGCCTACTGACACAAACAGTTTTTTGCCGTCGGGGCTAAATTGAATATCGCGTGTCCAATGCCAACCCAAATCGCTGGGAAGAGAGGTTATTTTTTGCGGTGTGCCTCTGGCTTGCAAGTCACCGTTTTGATAAGGATAGCGCACAATGACATCCTTATTAGCAATATAAATCCATTGGGGTTGGGGACCTGTTGGATAAAAAGCAATCCCATAAGGGCGATTTAAACCGCTCGCGAAAATTTGGGTTTGTTCAGGTTTACCGTCGGAAGTGATGCCACAAAATACTTTGATTTTTCCACTGTTGCTTTCGGCAAGAAAAATATCGCCATTGGGGGCAGTACGCAACAATCGAGGATTATCAAGTCCGGTTGCGTAAAGCTGTACTTGAAACCCTGGCGGAACTTGTGGCCAAGCATTTGTCGGTCGTTTGACAATTTTGGCCCCATTGTCAAATGAGGTTGATGGGGCAGGCTGCGGTAAATCTTGTGGACGAAGGTGATGAAACTGCCCTGGTTTTTGCAAATGATAATCAGTAAAGATAAGTTCGGCACCAGCTTGAGCATTGGCTAGGGACGCATTCGCAGACATCCCTGTCCCTAGAAACAAAAAAGCTAAAATCCATTTCTCGATCGTCATTAATGAACACTTTATGCTAATTGAATCATGCAATCCGGGCCTTAACAGTTACCATTAAGCCGTTTCTTTCGCAGCTCTTTTTAAGGATTTTTGATATTGTTTCCATTCTTTGTCTTTAGCGAAAACAAAGTAGGCCGCTTCTTCTATGAAATAACCCACATCATCAATCTTTGCCCAAGCGCAATATTGTTCGATTTGTTTTAGAATATCCACGCTGATTTCAGCTTTAATTTTTTCTTTTTTTGTAGAACGATTACCATTAATAATGGCCATAATTTGTTTCTCCAGTTATATTTTGCGAAAAAATACTAGCAGACTCTGCGAAAGAATAAAATCAAAATCCGCACGTGTGCAACAAGTCAAGGGATGGTCTACTATTTACAAAGGATGTTTTAGCAACGCGCCCTAAGTAAAATGCCATTTGAGCCGGAAGAAATATGCCTATTAACCTGACTAAGCATTCAAAAATATGGATTCACCCTAAAGGGCTTCTTCCCGAAAAAATCATTAATCGTTTGATCTTTCAAAGGGAGGTAAGGCCCAAAGACTGTCTAACTTTTTTTGTCAATCAAGCTTGTGTCGAAGAAGCGGATGCTAAAATTGCCTTATTACAAGAATATGGCATTAAGATAAAAATCATCGAGGACTGCTTAGAGGAAAAAGTTGACGACGAGTTTCTAATCAGTTTTGCAAAAAAGGTCATGCATAGGGTATTAGAGACCCAAAAAGTGCGAGATACAGTGTATGCAACCGATGTCTTAAGACTCATGAAAGTGGTTCAGCGAGAAGGGTTGTATTCTGACAATGACGTTTTGTTTTTAAATTTTAACGAGACTTCTCATCTATTGAAAAAATACCTGTTTGGCTGTCATACGCATGGAATGCCTGACATTCATATTTTTGGTATTGATTTAAATTATTGTGACGATTTTTATCGAGAGCTAATCGCTAAAATAAAAGAGATGTGTGGAGACCCACCCTATCCCGATGAAGACGTGTGTGCTATTCCTGGACTGGCTTTTATTCCGGATAGTATTAATTTAATTGCTTATGGTCATTTAGCCTTTCCAGCAACAAGTGAGAACATTATTTCGGGTAAAGATAATTCTCATGATGATGGTGAGCAGCTGCTGCATGCGACTGGTGAAGATCGTCTTTTGGAGGAGGCTAAGTCGGCGTTAAAAGAAGGCCATGTAAAAAAAATACCGTTAAGTCATCTCATCGAAGATGCAGGAAATGATGATTTTCCTAGAATGAGTTAAATTTTATCTTCACTTTAGAATTGAGACCGAAATAAACTTCTGGGCTCCTGAGTCGGTAATGCTCGCTTCTTTTGTCAACGCACTGCGGATAAGAATAAAGATTTATACCTGCTGGCTAACGCGCAGCAGGTACGGTTAACTTAATTCGTTTTCTCTTGTAAAAAAAGCAGAAGTGCTTTTTGTACATGCAATCGATTTTCGCTCTGAGCAAAAATGGCTGAAGCGGGCGCATCGGGTAATGTTTGCGACACCTCTTTTCCGCGCTCCATCGGCATGCAATGCATAAATATGGCTTCTGGCCGTGCTTGAGCCATAAGGGCTTCATTCACTTGAAAACCCATGAAACTCTCTTCTGCTCGCTGATGCTCAAATCCCATGCTTGTCCATACGTCGGTATAAACGGCATGCGCCTGATGAACAGCTGCTTGGGGTGTTTCATGACGTTTAATCCGCTGCTTGTGGCGTTGTGATGAGTGAGCAACGATTTTAGCATCAGGCTGATGATTAGACGGGGAACAATAATTGATTGTGACTCCTAATGAAGGGGCAAGTTCTAAAAAGGTGTGCAAAATGTTATTCCCATCGCCAATGTAGGCCAAGTTGAGTCCTTCTAAATGACCAAAATACTCTAAAAGAGTAAGAAGATCAGCAAGAATCTGGCAAGGATGATACAAGGCTGATAATCCATTAATAATGGGTACCGTGGCATAAGTCGCCATTTCTTGCAAAACGTCATCATCATGCGTTCTTATCATGACAAAGTCACAGTAACCATTTAAAACACGGATTAAATCGCGAGGTTCCTCGGTTTTTCTGGTGTTGCTCACACTCTCAATCGCGCTACCCCCTAAGCTTTGTATGGCACGTGTAAAACTTAAGCGCGTGCGAAAAGAGGGTTTTTCAAAAATCATTGCAAGGCTTTTACCTGCAAGCTTTTGACTAAAATGCTCCGGGTTTTGTTTAAGTTGTTTTGCCAGCTTAAGAATTGCCATCATTTCTTCATTGTCTAACTCTGAGCCAGTTAAAACATGCCTTGTTTGTTGAGGATGATTTACTCGCTTATAGAGTGTTTGCAAGGGTTTAATCAATGACGAAGGTTTTTTACAATGCATTAAGCTGCGTAAGAGCATGACTGCTGCTTCTCGAGTGGTGACATACGGAATATTATGCTGCAAAGCATAAGCTAAATTAGAGCGTGAGCCGTCAATGGCGATAACAAAATCGGGCGTTTTTGTGCCATCGAGTTCTTCAAAAACAGCCAGACCGGTTTGCTTTAGTGCAGTAAGTAATTCGTCATCTGCAGTAAGGCCTGACACCAACACGCTATTCGATGCACTGATACTAAAATCATGGCCCGCTGCAATTTGTGCTTTCAGATAAGCCTCATAGGGTGTGGTACCTATTCCCATTACTTCCCCTGTCCCTTTCATTTCTGGACTTAAAATGGGCGATGAGGTGTGAAATTTGCGGAAAGGGAGGACCGCTTCTTTCACGCAATAGTAGGGCAAATGAATCGGAGTTAAACATCGTTGTTCTTTGAGAGAATGGCCAAGTAGGCAATTCACGGCGATCTCGACTAAAGGAAGACCGGTTGCTTTGCAAATAAAAGGGGTTGTTCTGGATGCGCGTGGATTGACCTCGATTAAAAACACCTTGGAATCTTTCACTGCATACTGAACATTCATAAGCCCTTTCAGTTGAAGGGCACGTGCCAATTCTTTCGTTTGTTGATGAATCACATTAATGATTGCTTGGGGAAGGCGATAAGGTGGCGTGATGCAAGCGGAATCCCCTGAATGCACTCCGGCTGCTTCAATATGCTCAAGTACGGTAGGAATGAACACGTCTTCGCCATCTGAAACGGCATCCACATCCACTTCAATCGCGCCTGCAAGAAATTCTTCAAGTAAAACAGCATGGGCCGTTGTTTTAAAAAGATCACTGAGTTTTTCTTGTAAATGAGCTTTATTGGTTACTACCTCCATGCCCCGTCCTCCAAGAACAAAAGAGGGGCGGATAATTAGGGGAAATTGCAGATCGTGCACGCTAGCCCCAAGTTCATCGAGGTTGTGGATTGCCCTATTTTTAGGTTGCTCTAAACCGAGCCTGTGGACGAGAGCGCTAAATTGATCGCGATCTTCCGTGACAGTAACCATGTCATTGGTTAAGCCGAGTAAAGGTACTCCGGTTTGATGAAGTGCCTCAAGCAAATTTAATGGTGTTTGGCCACCAAACTGGAGTGCCACTGCCGTGGGTTGTTCTTTCTCAATTAAATCCAGCACTTTTTCAAAGGTAAGTGGAATAAAATAGAGCTTATCGGCAACGTCATAATCAGTCGACACCGTTTCAGGGTTGCAGTTTACCATGATGGTTTCATACCCTGCTCTAGCGAAAGCTTGAATCGCTTTTACACACACATAATCAAACTCAATGCCCTGACCGATGCGATTAGGACCGCTACCAATAATCATGATTTTTTCTTTAGTGCTGATTTTCGATTCGCAATAGTCTTGGTAAGTGCTGTATAAATAAGCTGTTTCGGTTTTAAATTCGCCTGCACAGCTATCCACGCATTTATAGACTGGATGTATTGCCAATTCTTGACGACGTTGACGCACCGCTTGTTCAGTGCTCTGAGTAAGGTAGGCTATTCGCTGATCTGAAAATCCCTGTTTTTTCAACTTCAATAAGGTGGGTTGATCAAGATCATGAAGCGTTTTGCCTGCTAAATTTTGTTCTGCGCAAACCAGCCCTTTGATCTGTTGTAAAAACCAAGGATCGATAAAAGACGCCGCATGGACCTCTTCCACGCTGAAGCCCCGACGGAAGCTTTCCGCAAGACACCAAAGGTGCTTAGGGGTATGTCGTTGTAATTCTAATTTTAATGCCTCATCGCTTAGTTCTGTTAATGAGTCAAAACCCGTCGCATTGATTTCCAGACTAAGGATTGCATTTTGTAAGCTCTCGGTAAAAGTGGAACCCATTGCCATCACTTCACCGACCGATCGCATTTGCGGGCCTCGTGATAATTCTTGTGCATTAAATTTCTCGTCATGGAAACGGGGAATTTTAACGACGATATAATCAATACTGGGCTCAAAGGATGCAGGCAACAAGTCAGAGGTAATCTCATTTCGTAGTTCATCCAAGGTATAACCCACAGCAAGTTTGGCTGCAATTTTTGCAATGGGAAAGCCTGTTGCTTTTGAAACCAGGGCAGAGGAGCGTGAAACTCGAGGGTTCATTTCAATGACGACCATTCTGCCATTGTGTGGATTGACAGCGAATTGGACATTACTTCCACCCGTATCGACACCGACTGCGCGTAAAACGGCAAAGGCGGCATCCCGCATGGCTTGATATTCATCATCAGTCAATGTTTGAATGGGGGCGACGGTGATGGAATCACCCGTATGAATGCCTAAAGGGTCAATATTTTCAACACCACAAACCACAATGCAATTATCTTTTTTATCGCGAACGACTTCCAACTCAAACTCTTTCCAACCAATCAATGCTTCATCGATGGAAATCGTTTGGTCATTAGGTTGAGCGAACACTTGCTTAAAAATTGCCATGGCTTCTTCTTTCGTATGGACTAAAGCAGCGCCTGCACCACCTAAAGTAAACGAAGAACGCACAATGAGTGGTAATCCCATTTTTTCCATAATCGCAATGGCGGTTTCCAGCGTATTGGCAGTAGAACTTTGTGGTACATCCAGGCCGATTTCATGCATCTTTTGATGAAAGAGCGTCCTGTCTTCAGCAAGAGTAATAGCGTCAATGGAGGCACCGATGAGTTCAACGTTGTACTTGGCTAAAATGCCTTTTTTATGAAGTTCAAGGGCACAATTGAGGGAGGTTTGTCCGCCTAGTGTCGCAATGAGGGCATTGGGACGTTCTTCTTCGATTACTGCAGTGAGGTAATCAATAGTGATAGGCTCAATGTATGTCACATCCGCTAATTCCGAATCGGTCATGATGGTAGCAGGATTAGAATTAACCAAGATGACCCGATAACCTTCTTCACGCAGCGCTTTTAAAGCTTGAGTGCCTGAGTAATCGAATTCGCAGGCTTGGCCAATGTTAATTGGTCCTGAACCGATAACCAGAATGCTTTTAATGTGAGTGTTTTTGGGCATGTTGCACCTCATGGATGAACTGTTGAAATAAAAGGTTTAGTTCGTTAGGGCCTGGGTTTGCTTCCGGATGACCTTGGAATGAAAAGGCAGGGGCTTGGCGATGACGGATCCCAGCAATCGTGCCATCAAATAAAGAGGTATGGGTAATCTCTAAATGGCTGGGCAAAGAAGCATCATCCACCACAAAGCCATGATTTTGTGAGCTGATGAAGACAGCGCCCGTTTGACAACACTGGATGGGATGATTGGCTCCGTGGTGACCAAATTTCATTTTTTTGGTTTTTGCACCCGCAGCAAGGGCTAAAATTTGATGCCCCAGACAAATACCAAACACCGGAATCTGTTGTTGTAAAAGTTGTGCGGTGAGTTGGATCACCGAGTCACAGCTTTCTGGATCGCCCGGGCCATTTGAAAGCAGCACACCATGAGGTGAAAGCGCTTTCAGTTCGGCTAAAGCAATCGACTGGGGCACCACCGAAATTTTAACGGGGTACTGCGCCAAGGACTTTAAAATACCTTGTTTTACACCACAGTCAACCACAACAACGTGCGCTTTACTGCCTTGCGGATCATGATAAAGGTAAGGTGCTTTTGTGGAGACTAAGGCTGCCAGGTTAGCACCTTGCATGCTCGGACAGCATTGTGCGAGAGAGAGCGCTTTTTCAGCGGTTATTGTAGTCGTTGTAACTAAACAAGCATTTTGGCTGCCTTTTTCACGCAAGTGCAAGGTAAGTGCCCGGGTATCGATACCCCTTAAGGCAACCACGTTATGTTTAAGCAGAAAATTATTCAAACTATCTTGAGCACGCCAATTACTAAAATGCTCGGAAAAATCCCTAAACACTGCACCGGCTGCGTGTATTTTGTTTGATTCATTGTCATCTTGGTTGACTCCGACATTACCAATATGAGGCACAGTAAAATTAATAATTTGGCCGTGATACGACGGGTCAGTGAGAATTTCTTGATAGCCCGTATGCGAAGTATTAAAAACCATTTCGCCTACGGCATAGGAGGAAGCGCCAATGGCTTCCCCTTGGAAAAGGGTGCCATCAGCTAAAATCAGAAAAGCCATCGCCTACCTCCATTATCTCAGCAAGTGAGCAATTTTTTTCGAGTGCTTGGCTAACCCACTGTCCCACTTGATGGTGGGCATCCCTAAAGGGCATACCTTGAAGCACCAAGGATTCCAAAACGGCTGTCGCATCCAAATAGCCTTCTTTGGCTTTTTTTGCCATCCATTCGGTATTGAAATGCAATCTCTTTAAGAAGGGCGATATGATTTCAAGGCACGCAGTCAACGTATTAACGGTATCGAATAGTCCTTCTTTGTCTTCTTGCATGTCTTTGTTATAAGCAAGAGGAAGTGCTTTCATGATGGTTAATATACCGACTAAGTTTCCGAATACTCGCCCTGATTTGCCGCGAATAAGCTCCAAAATATCGGGATTTTTCTTATTCGGCATCAGCGAGGAGCCGGTTGCAAAGGCATCATCCAAAGTGATAAAAGCAAATTCTTGTGTAGCCCACACAATTAAATCCTCGGCCAAACGAGAAAGGTGCATCATGATGATTGAAGCAACTGAGCAAAACTCAATGATAAAATCACGATCACTGACTGCATCAAGGGTGTTTTCAATGATGCCATTAAATCCTAACGCCTGGGCGACCCAAACCCTGTCTAAAGGTAAACTTGAACCTGCTAACGCCCCTGCACCCAACGGTGAAAAATTCATTCGGGCTTGCCAATCGTGAAGCCGACTTAAATCCCGTTGAAACATAGAAAGATAGGCTGCAAAAAATTGCCCTAAGCCTATGGGTTGAGCTTGCTGTAAATGGGTGTAACCTGGCATCCAATCATTCTCATGTTTGATCATTAGATCGGTAAAGACTTGGCAGAGCTCCTGCAATAAAACAGCTATTTTTTCTGCGGCTTCGCGTGTATAAAGTCTTAGATCGAGCGCGACTTGATCATTGCGGCTGCGGCCGGTATGAAGTTTTTTGCCTGTGTCTCCGATTTTTTTAACAAGCAAATGCTCGATGAACATGTGAATATCTTCGCAAGTTTCATCAAGCGGGTGCTGCCCTTGCTCAATTTCATGGGCAATTTCGGTTAAAGCCGTAAGAATGGCTTGCGCTTCTTCCTCTTTAATTAATCCTTGACGAGCAAGCATCTGCGCATGCGCTTTGCTGCCGGTAATATCATGCGAATAGAGAACATGATCGAAAAGAAGAGACGCATTAAATTTCACCACTCGTGGGTCGAGCGGTTTTTTAAACCGCCCTCCCCAGGTTTTATGACTCATGCTCGCCTCCTTTATGTACCATGCCGTACACTTTGGCTGACAAAGAAAATAAATTAATAAAACCTTCTGCATCTTTTTGGTTATAGACATTGTCTTCTTCAAAGGTTGCCAAAGCGGGATTGTGTAAGCTAAAAGGTGATTGCATGCCACAAGGAATCATGTTGCCCTTAAACAGTTTGAGCTTGACGGTGCCGGTAAGGTGTTTTTGGGTGACATCAATCAAAGCATCTAGCGCCTCTTTGGCTTGGGAAAACCATCGTCCTTCGTAGACTAAGTTTGCATAAGTCTGTTGCAAGGATTGTTTTAGATGAAGTGTTGCCCGATCTAAGCAAAGGCTTTCCAACATTTGATGTGCTTTATAAAGTACGGCAGCGGCAGGTGCCTCATAAACCCCTCTAATTTTCATGCCCACTAACCGATTTTCAACAATATCCGCGACGCCAATTCCATGGGCACCTGCTTTTTTATTCAGTTCAGCCAATAGTTCAATGGGGCTCATTTCTATACTATTTAAAGCGACCGGTACCCCGTGTTTGAAATCAATGCTGACTAATTCAGGCTGATTAGGGGTATCTTCAATCGCATTAGTCATCAATAACAGATCGGTAGGTTTTTCTTGACTCGGATCTTCTAAAACACCGCCTTCATGAGAGATGTACCAACTATTATGATCTCTTGAATAAGGTGATTTTGGCGTCACAGGCACCTCAATGCCATGAGTCTTTGCATAGTCAATCGCTTGCTGTCGAGATTTAATTTCCCAAGATCGCCAAGGAGCAATGATCTTAAGTTGTGGAGCAAGCGCTTTAACGGTGTATTCAAAGCGCACTTGATCATTTCCTTTACCGGTGGCGCCATGGGCGACTGCTTCTGCGTTTTCTTGCAAAGCAATGTGAACGAGTTTTTGAGCAATCAAGGGCCTGGAAATAGTACCGAGAATGTACTGATTCTCATAAAGAGCGCCGGCTTTGACAAGGCGCCAAAGGTAATCGCTCACGAATTCTTCTTGCACATTAACCACGTAGGCTTTTTCAGCACCACTTTTGATTGCCTTTTCTCTAATGGCCTCTAGATCTTCATTTTGGCCAAGATCACAAAGCACCGCAATGATTTCTGCTTGCTGATGGTTTTCTTTAAGCCAAGGGATCATTACTGAGGTATCTAGTCCACCTGAATACGCCAAAGCAATTCTTTTTATCGATTCTGTCATGGTTACTCCTGATAATATTTTTTTAATTCATGAACGGGGGAGGTGAGTTCGTTCGGTTTCACATCAGCGACTAATTGTCCGCCTTTAAGCACAATGATGCGATCGGCCATTTTGCTTAAGAAGTCCAAATCATGTGAAGCGATAACCATTGTCACTCCCATGGCTTTAATGGCATTTAATAAGCTGATTACATCTTCAATAGTGGCTAAATCCAAACCTGACGTGGGCTCATCGCAAAGCAGCAAATGAGGTTGCATCATCAGGCTTCGGGCCAAAGCCACTCGCTGTTTTTGGCCACCAGAAAGTTGATGAGGGTAGGCGTTTGCTTTTTCGGCAATACCCAAGGTGGCTAGAAGTGCTTTTGCCGATTCCTCATGGTTGATTGTCTTATTCTGCAATTTAGGCGCATATACTAAGTTGTTTAGAACGTTCATGTGAGGGAAAAGTTGAAAATCCTGAAACATAAAGCCCATTTTCCCGTCACAATGAATTTCTCCTGAGTCCAACGATTCCAACCCTTGAATACATCGAAGTAAAGTGGATTTCCCCCCTCCGGAAGGGCCTGCAAGTCCCACTACTGTTTTTGCTTCAATGGTCAAATTGACTTGTTTGAGCACTTGAATAGAAGCAAAATTTTTACTGGCTTCATGAATATGTAGCATGTTTGCCTCCTTGTTCGATTTTTTTACCCAATTGTTCGATGAAGAGGACTAGGCCATAGTAGTAACAACCGGCAATACAGAGGGGTAAAAAATAGGTAAATTGTTCGGCAGCAACGGATTGAGCTTTTCGCATTAAATCCATCCCTCCAATGGTTGAAATGAGGGCTGTTTCTTTAAGCAGGGCAATCATTTCATTCACTAAAGCGGGCAAAATGGCTTTGATCACTTGCGGTAAAATAATGTCTTTCCACAAGTAAAAATTGGGAATATGCAAGGTCTTCGCCGCTTCAAATTGACCTTTGGGTAAATGTTCTATTCCCGATCGCAGGATTTCAGCAATGTAAGCAGAACTGTTAAGACCAAAAGTAAGAATACCGGCCATTAAAATATTGGCTTTTAGACCAATCAGTGCGGGCAGCGCGAAATACACAAAGCTCAGTTGTAAAATGAGAGGGGTTCCTCTCATGACTGAAACAAATCGATTGATCAATGGCTTAATAATGCCGTTATATCGCAGTATCGCGAGCACTGTCCCTAGCAGCATGCCAATGAGCATACCGCCTATCATCAGTTCTAAAGTGAGGATTATCCCTTGACCAATAAAAAGGAGATTTTGGCTTAGCTCTTCCATTGTATACTCTCCAACCAAGTTTTCTGTAATTTAGCAATTTCACCATTCTCTTTTAGGGTGTTTAAAATGCGATTGATTCTGGCGGTCAGTAAGGAGTGTTTGGGTAACGCAATGCCATAGCCATCTTCCGCTTTAGCGATAATGGCATAAGAAAGGGTGGGATTTTTCTGGCTGAAAATAGCCCCTTGCGCACCATCCAATAACACCACGTCCACATGCCCGGCTTTTAAGGCCTCTATGGCTTGATTGTTGTTATCCATTGGGACAATTTGTTCTTCTTGAGCATGTTTTTTTAACCATATCTCCATCGTGCTTCCGAGTTGCGCTGCTATTTTTTTCCCTGCTAATTGAGAAGGATCATGAATTGGGGAGTCCTTTTTAAAAACAGCTGCCATTCCTTCAAAATAATAAGGGGATGTGAAATCGAAATTTTTCTGCCGATCATAGGTGATGGTTATGGTCGAGATGGCTGCATCTGCTTGTCCGGAAGTGAGGGCAGGTAGAATGCTGGAAAATTGCATGTTGTCAAAAACGGCTTCTTTCCCTAATTCTTTGGCGATTAATTTTGCTAATTCAATATCAAATCCTTTGATCACGCCGTGTTCTTCGTATTCAAAAGGTGGATATTCAGCAGCGGTGGCAAAGTGAATAACATTCGATTTTTTTTGTCCATTACCCCCATTACATCCAGAAATAAAAAGGAAGGATGCAAGTAGTACAAAAAGAATAATTTTTTTCATGATGAGTATAAATCCAGTTTTTATCCATTTTTTGACTATATTGCTTTTGGGTTGTTCTGTCAACAAAAAATGAATATAATTACATAAAAATGATTATGAATTCACTTTGGAGAGCAGCCATGTCTTACGACAATGTGCTAGATGGACATATTCTCAGCATTGTTCAAACCAAGGAAATCCTTGAGCAAGTCGATTTACAAAAGCAATTAAAGGAACGTGGTTATGATATTCCGCAGGCAACATTATCCCGTCGCTTAAAAAAATTGAAAATTGCTAAGGTTGCAGGTATTTATCGAGTGGTTGATTTAACCATGCCGAGTTTACCCCTGGTGCTTAATTTACAAATTTCTGATTCGGGAATTATTGTGCTGCATACTCATCCAGGCAGTGCCAGCAGTCTTGGCTCATTCATCGACAGGAAATACGTGTCATTTTCACCCCAGTCCGCTAATAACTCGGGTATTTTGGGAACAATAGCAGGAGATGATACGGTGATTCTCATCATTCGATCGAAAGCAGAAAGTAAGAATGTATTGCGTGTCTTGCAGGAGGAATTTCCTTATCTCAAAATTGAATCATAGTTCCCGTTTTCTTCTTATTCCTACAACTTAGGACAAGCCGCGAGACCTAGAGGAAAGGGCGTTTAGTGATTACAAGCTTGGCCTCTAGGAAGATTAACTTCCCTTTTCGGTGTCATCGATTTATTCTTAGTTCCCCAGGGTCTCTTTGCTCTATTTTAGCATCATCGTTGGAATAAATACCCTGGGTTATTTCCACTTCTTGGAGTGTGAAAACTCTTTTTTTCTCTTTATGTTTCATAAAATAGAGGTAATGGGAGTTGCTTATACTCTCAATCTCTTCCCCGGCCTTTTCTAAGTTATAAACCACATAGAACTTCGTTTTTGGTGTAATATCTTCCGGATCGGATTCATAATATCTTATATTATGAGACCTAATCTCCTGTTTCGTCATTTGGTTGGGTGCTTTAAACAAAGTAACCCCCCTTTTTTCACGATAAAAATGAGGTTTAAACTCTTCTAGCTTTTCCTCATAGGGATAATTAGTCCACGGGTAATAATCCACGAAAATTGGGGTCTTCGGTGAGTGGAGTCGCCAATAAATGCCGATAGTGGGGGTTGCACCGCTGATGTAAGTTACTTTTTCAATAAAAAATTTCATACCAATGAGTAAACAGATGGAATTTCCCAATGATACAGGAAAATACAGTTTAGCTCAAATTATGAACAAAATGGTTGTTCTATAATGCTCTGAACTTTGCGAGTAAACGAATGAATTTTTAGCTTGAGGTTCTCATCCTGGGTACTTTTTGTGTTCTCAAAAAGACAATGGAGATAGGCGAGCAGCAAGCGCTCGTTGAACATGACTTTATTTTTTTGTTTATCAGCAAAGTGAGTATAAAGTATAAATTGCTGATAGGCTTCAGAGCTTATTTCATCAGCTAACACGTGTTGATAAAAATGCTTAACCCAATCTGTTCTTTGGGCATTTTTTAAGTATTGACGTACTCTCCGTAAAGCTTGTGTGACGTGTTGTTGCCAACTGTCTATCAATAAGCAAGCTTCGTTAAATTCACGCTGTGAAATTTCTTCCACCGCACAAGCTAACCAACAGCAGAGTAATAGTAAATTAACATTAGCCCCTTCTTGATTTTGAAACGATAGGCAGTCTTCTTTTACTCCTTCATGTTGGTAAATCTTCAATGAAAATTGCCAAAAAGGATTGTCTAACTCATCAATTAACGTATTAGCCATTCTTTAACTCAATCACTGTTACGTGCAGTGGTTCTTTGTCTAGATTTTCGTCTTGATGAAGTTCTTTCCCTTGAGCCACACTTAAATAAAGAGGAATTTGTTTTTTAAGATGAATAATCTCTTCTTTACCGGATTGATAGATGACTTTTAGGCGGCCTGTTTCTTCTGGAATAACTACTCTGGAATAATGATGGACATGAAAACCAAGCTTTTGGTTGGGACAAAGTGTTGTTTTCCAGACTCTCGTGGAAGGGTTTTCAATAAAAAGTTCACGTTTAGTCATGCACTCTTGAGCGAAGGCAAGTTGACTGAGAAGGCTTAGCGCTGCAATAATGAATTTGACCATGTTTCAATATCCTTTTGTTAACTCAATGAAATGGTTCGCCGTTATCAGTAGCACACCATAACATGGTTCTAAGTGGATGAAAATGAATTTTACTTTGCACTTTAGGCACACACATCCAGTTTTTGAACATAACAACTTGTCTTTTTGTCTGCTTACCGCGCTTTACGTGCGGTATCCATCAATCCTATTGGGATCATACTCTATGATTACGCATAAAGTGCAAAACGCAGCCTTTTAGGTTTATAGAGTAGGATTAGATGCGTTTACTCTGGCTTTGCACTACTTCCCTGCCAACCACAAGCGATCGAAGATCGTGAGGAGCGAATAAGTACGCATCATTCGTGGAGATTAGATTGCACATATAGAGGAGGAGGGATAGTGATGTTCAGTTTCTTCTTTCATGGAAGGTACATGTTCTATTTCAAGGTCTTTGTTGTGAAAATCGTCATACATTTGCAGTGCCACTTGTAAAAGGCTATTAGCCAGCATCCAATCGGGTGTATCGCTCACATAGGCTGCGGAATTATTCGCTAATAAGCCTAAACAAGCAGTATGATCAGCGTCCAGAGCAGTGTGATCTGTTGTAACAGGAGCACCAAAGTCCCCCTTGCGTAAGTTTTTAGGGGTTGCAGGAGGAAGTTTGGCCAAAGTAGCCAATGCGGATTCTAAATGAGCAGAATTTAAATGGACGAGAAGACTATATGCCTGCCTATTCATTGAACAATGAGGGTGTTCAAACAATTTGCGAATGAGACGGACTAAGGGCTCAGATTCATTTTGGTGAGGAAGATCGACGAGTCTATTGTGAATCTTGCGCTTTAACGTTTCTTGCTTCATGAGAAAATCATTCCAATCCTCCAATAGGGCGGATAAATCGCGTAAGTTCCTTTCTTTTAATTGTATAAAAGGAGTGGATTCTTCAAAAGGTGAAAAAAAACAGCAAAATAAATTGAAGATGAAATTCGAGTGACTTAATTTGCTGTACTGGGAAAACAAGGCATGTAACTCACGCACTGTGCTTATATAAGGGAGTTTGTTGCTTAAATCGGCGGCAAGCTGCTTTTGCTTTGAGGAAATAAACTTAGAGGTTTTTAAGAGGTGCAGGTAATTCTCAATAATTGAATTTTTCATTGGGTCCCCCCCTCCTATTTAAAATTTTACTCTCTCAAACCCACTCCTTTTTTTAATAAGGTCATATTGAGCACTGTTAATATAATTAACATTATGCAAATAATAAACATAGAGGTCAACATATCAACTTCATTTAATCCAATCATGGCATGACGCAGCGCATTAACCATATAAAGGATTGGATTTAAATGAGAAATTTTCTGCCAGAAGACGGGAAGCATGTTGGTGGTGTAGAATACGCCTCCTAAATAAGTGAGTGGCGTAAGGATAAAAGTGGGAATGATCATGACATCATCAAAATTACGCGCGACTAAGGCATTAGTAAATCCAGCTAAAGAAAATACAGCCGAAACGAGTAAAACCACTAAAAGAGTCATTGGCAGATGATTAAGCTCAATGTCTGTAAAAAGATAGGAAACTAAAAAAACCAATAGGGCGACGATTAAACCCCGTAACACCCCGCCAAAAACATAACCGAGTAAGAGTAAGCCATCATGCATGGGACTCACCAGCATTTCCTCAACACTTTTTTGGAAGCGTGCGCTAAACAGCGAAGTGGATACATTTGCATAGGCATTTGAGATGACTGACATCATAATCAACCCCGGTGCAATAAATTCGGAGTAGCTTACACCATCCATGTAGCCGATGCGTTTACCAATTAAGCTGCCAAAAATTAAAAAATAAAGGGCTGTCGTGATCACAGGCGGTAAAAATACTTGGCTAAAGATGCGAAACATCCTTACCAGTTCTCGTCTTACTATGGTGTAAAACGCTATCGTTTGTTGCTTAGTGGCCATGAGTAATAAGATCCAAAAAAAGTTCCTCTAAACGATTTGTTTTATTGCGCATGCTATGTATGGTGATACCTTGTTCACTTAACTTGGCAAAAACGTCATTTAGGGAATATTGATTATCGATGCGTAATTCAAACGTATTGCTATCGATTATTTGGGGAATAAAGCTATTGATGTTGGGCAAATGAGTAAATGGTTGGGCTGTGGTAAAGACTAAAGTTTGATGCCTTAATGTTTGTAAGAGCGCTTTCATCGAGGTATTTGCTACAAATTCTCCTTTATCAATAATGGCAATATTTTTACAAAGCTGTTCGGCTTCCTCGAGATAATGCGTGGTTAAAATAATTGTTGTGCCTTCGGCATTAGTGCTGCTTAAAAAATCCCACATTGTCCGACGAATCTCGATATCTACTCCGGCAGTGGGCTCATCAAGAATCAATACCTTAGGGCGATGTATTAAGGCTCGCGCTATCATGAGGCGCCGTTTCATGCCACCGGACAAATGGCGGGCAATTTCGTGTCGCTTTTCCCATATGCCAAGCTGTTGCAGAAGCATTTTGGCACGAAGAGTGGCTTCTTTGCGTAAGATGCCGTAATACCCCGCTTGGTTTATCAAAATTTGCTCGCAGGTCTCAAAAATATTGAGGTTAAATTCTTGCGGTACTAAGCCTAAACACGCTTTAGCTAAGTCTGGTTTTTCATCCAAATCGTAACCATGTATTTTAATGGTGCCTGAAGTTTTGGTGAGGAGAGTCGTGATTAAACCAATCGTGGTTGATTTGCCTGCACCATTAGCCCCTAGTAAGGCAAAAAAATCACCGGTTTTAACCAGCAAGTCGATTCCTTTAAGTGCCTCAACGCCATTAGCATACGTTTTGCGTAATTGATGAATTTCCAAAGCGTACATAAGTGGGGATCATGGTGCGAAAAAAACTTCATTATACACGAAGCAGTGCTTAGAAAACCACCGACATCGATCGTGTTTTCAGCCAACCAGCAATGCTATAGCGTGTTTGCGTTGTTTCACAAACTTCATGAGGCAAGTCACTGCTAAAACAGATAAAGCGGTTACCCAATGGAAGCACACTGGTAATGAGTTGATTGTCTTTGCTGTAGAGATTCAATTGGCCTGCGTAATCTTCTTGCCAATTCTCGTTGAGGTAATAGACACAAGAGATGCGTCGTTCTTGCGTTGAGGTAAATTGATCGACGTGTTTTCGATAAAAAGAACCGGCTTGATAAATGGCAAAATGCGTTTCAAAATCGACCAAACCTAAAAATAAAGTTTGGTTCAAGGTCTTAGCAATCCACTGAATTTTGCTGAAATAGGTGCTAATTGCACTGTCTGTGGCGTCATCATTTAACCAGTAAATTTTATCCCTGCGAATATCAGCATTAGGCATTGCTTCGAGCCGATGACCAATTTTAGCACTTTTAAATTGGCCTTGGCTGTTCATAAGCTCAGCTTTAGTTCGCAGCAGTGCGTAGTGCTGTGGCTCCAGGAAATTATCAATAATATGGAACCCTTGATTGTAGATATTGTTCTCGAGTTGATCATTCATTGCTTTAACAGTACTTTAAAATCACGCCATTGGGGTAGAAACTGATCCATAAGGGCATAAAATCGCTTATTATGACTCGCTTCCAAGAGGTGTACCAATTCATGCACAATGACGTATTCTAGGCATTCTAAAGGTTTTTTAATAAGATTTAAATTAAGCCAGATGCGTTTTGCAAGCGTATTGCAAGAACCCCATCGGGTTTTCATTACTCGAATTCTCCAAGTATTAGCCTTCACGCCAATCCGTGTTTCCCATTTACTGATCAATGAGGGTAGATGCGCTTGCATTTGTTGTTTGTACCAACTTTCCAAGTGTTTTTGTATACCTGATGGAGAAGCATCGGATTGTGTATAGCAATGGATGTGTTCGTCTTGAACCAATACCTGCGGGTTTTTCATGCCTTCATGGACAATCAAAGTGTATTTTTTACCTAAAAATTCATGTTGTTCACCTGACTTAAAAGTCATGGGCAATTGGAGGGGGTGAGCACTCAATTTGGCTCGCTGAGTGAGAATCCAATGGCGTTTCGCTTCAATTTGATGGCGAATGAAATCCAGATGAAGTTTAAGCGGGGCAGTGACTTTTACCTTTCCATCAGGAGGATAAATCCGAAAATGGATGTTTTTGATGGGTTTTCTAAGGATTTCAATAGAGATACCATCGAGTTCAAAAAAATGTTTGGGCATAGAAATCCAACGCAGCCAATTTGAGCGCTATTGTATACCCATGAGTCTGTTAAATGCTATTTTTAGCCGCTAATACCGTTCAGCGGGTATGCAGGGGCTGTCAATGTATTCCCCATTGA
The DNA here is from genome assembly GCF_900167045.1 of Legionella maceachernii. Classification (GTDB taxonomy): domain Bacteria; phylum Pseudomonadota; class Gammaproteobacteria; order Legionellales; family Legionellaceae; genus Tatlockia; species Tatlockia maceachernii. The sequence continues at coordinate 138,990 of NZ_FUXJ01000009.1, forward strand.
TTTTTAGTACCATGTTCACGCTTGCTCTGCGGTAACGAGACAGAGTATCGTATTGTGCTTGAGTGACATACCCGTAAGAATCCCCGCAGTACACTAAAGAATGAGCATGAGATGAGCGACTAGGCTTGAGCGGGATATCGCAGCCCCAGCGAAAGCGGGTTAAATCACAGTTTGCAAATACGGAAGCCATGGGAAGTAGTAGCAAGATTGCAATTATACTTATTTTTTTCATGTGCACTCCCTAGGTATTTTAGTGTTGTCACTAGTAGCCGGGGCAGGCTTACTATACTGCCATTAAACGTAGGTTGGGCCTGGGCTCAATTTGACTTTTAAACCCCAACTTTCGTTGGGCCTACGTTTATCGCTTAACTTAATGGCTGCGCGCTATGCCAGAATCCGGACTACCTGCTTTGCTATCGTTTTTTTGTGAAATTTCTTAATACTCTTTTAAGCATAGCAGTAGAAGAAAAAAGGGATGGAAAAAGCGATGTTATTTTTAGAAAAACTACACAACAGCAGTTTCATGAGTGAGCAAAGAAGTTTTATAGCATAAAGCGTCAGCACGTCCCATATACCCTCCCTGATCAGTCTTCCCCACAACTCGATGACAGGGAATAAACAAGGCAATAGGATTATTTTTACAGGCTTGGCCTATCGCTCGTGGGCTGGATTGCAACGCTTTGGCAAGTTCACCATAGGTGACTGTTCGTCCTACAGGAATCACTAACAACGCATTCCAGACGCGTTGTTGGTAGGGAGTGCCCTGAGGCTTTAGTGAAAGGTGAAATCGATGATGAGGATTTTGGAAATAATCATTGAGCTCTTGAGCAATAACGTGAGTGATGGGCAGCTCATTGCTGTTTCTCGATGGTGTTTCAGTAAAGATAGCGCGATGAATGTAATGCTCATCGTATGCAACTTCAAGCCAGCCAGCAGGAGTATTGAATGCGGTAACGATGAGCATGGTAAAAAATTAACTTTCTTTTTTGCCAGTTAATTTTTCTTTAATGCGTGCAGCGCGACCCGCTAAATCACGAAGGTAGTATAATTTTGCACGACGTACATCGCCACGACGTTTAACAATAATGCTGTCCACAATCGGGCTATAGGTTTGAAAAACGCGTTCAACGCCAACGCCATGAGAAATTTTGCGAACGGTGAACGCAGAATTTAAACCACGGTTGCGTTTGGCAATAACAACGCCTTCAAACGCCTGTAAACGCTCACGGTTCCCTTCTTTTACTTTCACTTGGACTAAAATAGTGTCTCCTGAATTAAATTCGGGAATTTCTTTGCCTTTCATTTGTTCAGCATTCAATTGGTCAATAATGTTGGTCATGGAATCACTCCTTAAATTGGCATTCCTTTTCAGCAGGAATTACCGTGTTCGCGTTTAAACTCGACAAGCAGTTGCTTGTCTGTATCACTTAATTCAATTTTTTCTAACAAGTCTGGCCGTTTAAGCCAGGTTTTACCCAGCATTTGTTTTCTTCGCCAGCGTTCTATGTCCTTATGGTTACCACCTAACAGCACCGCTGGAACATCGAGACCATTGATGCTTGCTGGTCTGGTGTAATGTGGGCAATCCAATAGGCCATTCATGAACGAGTCCTGTTCAGCGGAACCTGCATGCCCTAGGCTGCCTGGTAGTAAACGCACAATCGCATCAATAAATACCATTGCTGCCAATTCACCACCACTTAAAACAAAATCACCGAGCGACCATTCTTCATCCACATGATGAATGATCACACGCTCATCGATTCCTTCATACCGTCCGGCTATAAACAGCAAGGATTGCTCATTTTTTGCCACCCGATTTAAATCGGATTGGCGAATTACTCTTCCTTGTGGACTGAGATAAATCGTTTTACAGGTCTTTGGCATCTGGCTTTTTGCATGTGTAATTGCTGCATGCAAGGGTTCATACATCATGACCATGCCTGGGCCACCACCATAAGGTTTATCATCCACTTGACGGTAAGGTCGAGCAGCCCAATCACGTGGATTCCAGTACTCAAATTTTGCTAAACCCTGCTCTATTGCTCGTCCAACTACCCCATATTCCAGACTCGCAAACATTTCAGGCATTAAGCTAATTATGCCAAGATGTAACATTGATTTAAAAATCCACGTCCCAATCGACAGTAATAAGCCGTTGACTGACATTGACATCGATTACAAATCGTCCGGGTAAGTAGGGGATTAAGTGTTTTTTCTCACCCTGTACTACGAGGACATCATTGGCACCAGTAGGCAGCATTTCAATCAATTGACCAAGTAATTGGCCTTGCTGATTAATAACTTGCATGCCAATCAGTTCATGCCAATAGTACTCACCTGGTTGTAGTGCAGGAAGTTGATCCTGACTAACGGCAATTTCTGCATTCGTCAAACGAGCTACCTGCTCACGCTCATGGTAACCCTCGATTTGGGCAAGAATTGCTTTATCACGGACTTCCAAGTGCAGTATTTTTAAAAGCTTCCATTGATGATCAATGTAGGCGTGCCAGTCTGTATAACGCAAAATGTTATCACGTGGATCAGTGAATGAATGAACTGTAATCAATCCCTTAATCCCGTGAGCTCTGCCAAAACGACCGATAACAACCCAGTCAGTGCTATTATTCACGCTTACTTAGTATCAGCTTTCTTCTTGTTAAATTCTTTGACTAATGCCTTGACACGGTCAGACAACTGCGCGCCATGATTTTGCCAATGAGTTAATTTATCCATTTCTAAGTGCAAGCGAACTTCTTGGCCGCGTGCAATTGGATTAAAATAGCCAATTCGCTCGATGTAGCCACCATCGCGACGCTTGCGGCTATCCGTTACGACCATGTTGTAAAAAGGACGCTTCTTTGCGCCAGCTCGTGATAAACGTATAACGACCATTGTTTTCCTCTACTTATAAGCGTGTTTACGTAAAAAATGCCGTGTATTTTACGAAAATTAACTCGGCATTGGAAGCGATTTTTCAATATTTATTTACTTAGTATCTATTTTCATCAGGAGTGTCATTTATTTCCGATCATCAGGAAGAATATTTTTCAGACCAGGCAAACCACCAATGCCCCGCATCATTTGCTTCATGCCTCCTGGCTTAGTAAATTTTTTCATCATTTTTTGCATTTGCTCGTATTGTTTCAGCAAACGATTAACGTCTTGGATTTGAGTGCCAGAACCCAATGCGATGCGTTTTTTTCGAGAACCCGAAATGATTTTGGGAATACGCCGTTCTTTTGGAGTCATGGAGTTGATGATGGCTATCGTTCTAGCCATTGCTTTGTCATTAATTTGACCCATGGCTTGCTGAGGTAATTGACTCATACCAGGGAGTTTGCTCATCATGCTGCTAATGCCTCCCATTTGATTCATTTGTTCAAGTTGTTGTTTAAAATCGTCTAAGTCAAACCCTTTGCCTTTTTTAAGTTTTTTAGCGAGTTTTTCACTGGCTGCTTTATCGGCTTTACGTTCGACTTCTTCAATTAAAGTTAAAATATCTCCCATACCCAGAATACGTGATGCAATTCGGTCTGGGTGAAAAGGTTCTAAGGCATCGATTTTTTCCCCAGAACCTAAGAATTTGATGGGTTTTCCAGTGATTTGTCGTACGGAAAGAGCTGCACCGCCGCGGGCATCACCATCCGTTTTAGTCAAAATTACTCCCGTTAGCGGTAGTGCTTCGTGGAAGGCTTTTGCCGTATTAACCGCATCTTGTCCTGTCATGCTGTCCACGACAAAAAGGGTTTCTACTGGGTTGACCGCTTGGTGTAATGCTTTAATTTCTGCCATCATTTCCGCATCGATGTGTAAGCGGCCGGCGGTATCGAGAATGACGACATCCATGTATTGTTTTTTAGCGCTATCTAAAGCTTTTTTGGCAATAGCAAGCGGTTGTTCATGGGCTTCAGCTTCAAAGAAGGCCACATCGAGTTGATTGGCTAATACCCTAAGTTGATCTATCGCTGCAGGACGGTAAACGTCAACACTCACAAGCATGACTTTTTTGTTTTCAGTTTCTTTTAAATAGCGCGCTAGTTTGGCAGATGAGGTTGTTTTCCCTGAACCTTGCAAGCCAGCCATTAAGAAGACTGCGGGTGGTTGAGTTTTGAAATCTAATTCAGCGCGCGTATCTCCTAGTATATGCACTAATTCGTCATGAATAAGCTTTAGTAGTGCTTGGTCGGCTTTTAAGCTGAGAGCAACTTCTTGTCCGAGGGCTTTTTGTTTAACCTGCTCGATAAACTCTTTAACCACCGGAAGCGCAACATCTGCTTCAAGCAATGATATACGCACTTCGCGCAGCATTTGCTGCATGTTTTCTTCAGTGAGACGCCCCTGGCCGCTTAGATTTTTAAAGGCGCGTGTTAAGCGCTCGGTTAAATTCTCAAACATGGTGATTACCCAAGATGCAAAACTCCTATTATAGCATAGTGATGAGTGGAGTAGAATTGACACAGGCTTAAGTAAACCACATTTTATTTCCTCATTTGTATGTACAAAGAAGTAAGACTTGTTATCATGCTTTCTTCAAATTGATGCAAGTTGAAGTGAGATTTTGATGCCATTAGCAGCAGTACTGGTCATTGGAGTCGCCTCTGCTTTTCAGGTAAGACTAAGCTAGCTGGAAAGGTTGTTGAGAAGATACATTATTATGTGAGGAATGCTTTTATTAGCAAGAAGCTCAAAAAAAGCGTGTATAGCTAAGATTGATTATTAATGGAGGCAATTGATTTTAAATTACCTTGCAATAATCATGAGGAAGAAGAGAAAGAAGAATTTATTGCGTCACTCATAGTGTTAGTCTAAACCATTTGGAGATAGGCGGTGCAGTTTTCTCTAATCATACAGATCATTGCTCTAATCTTTCTGATTCTTTTATCCGGCTTTTTTGCCGGTTCAGAAATTGGAATGATGTCTCTAAATCGCTACCGTCTACGCTACCTTGTTAAGAAAAACAATAAGCAAGCTATTCGTGTTAATCAAATGCTGGCTCGCCCCGATAAGTTGCTCAGTGTAGTGCTCATTGGTAACACGTTAGCTAACATTGTGGCTTCAACAATAGCGACATTAATTGGTCATCGGCTGTACGGAGAAGTGGGTGTGGCTATCGCAACACTCTTTTTAACCGTAATTATTCTTGTTTTTTCAGAAATGGCCCCTAAAACTTTGGCTGCTCTTTATCCACAACAAGTCGCATTTGCTACCTCTTTGCCCTTAAAAGTGATGCAAAATCTCTTAGCACCAATCGTGCAAATCATTAGCTGGATAACCAATGGAATTTTGTGGCTGTTTGGTATTTCTGTCGATAAAGTGCAAAAAGACGCTTTAACCGGCGAAGAATTACGCTCCGTTGTTCACGAAGCGGGAGGTCTTTTGCCAGTAGAGCACAAGAGCATGCTAATCAGCTTGATTGATTTAGAGCGGGCCACAGTAGAAGATATCATGATTCCCAAAGCGGACATTATCGGTCTCGATTTAGAACAACCCTGGCATGAATTGCTTGACCAATTTGAGACCGCGCAGCACACCCGTCTGCCGCTTTATCGCGGTACCATTGATAATTTAGTGGGCATGGTGCATGTGCGTAGTGTACTGAGCTTAGCCCTTGATGAACGTCTGGATATGGATAATTTGTTAAAAATTGCTGATGCGCCTTATTTTATCCCCGAAGCAACGCCTTTGAATGTGCAAATTTTAAATTTTCGCAAAATGAAAAAACGCAGTTGTTTTGTTGTCAATGAGTATGGGGACTTACTTGGCTTAGTTACAATGGAAGATATCCTTGAAGAAATAGTGGGCGAATTCACGACGGACATCGCTGATTTAAGCAAAGACATTTTGCAGCAAGAAGATGGCTCGGTCATTGTTGATGCGAGCATTACGCTGCGTCATTTAAATAGGCTCTTAAATTGGCAATTACCGATGATTGGTCCTCGCACCCTTAGCGGATTAATTATCGAGCATTTAGGTTATATTCCCCCACCCGATTGCTGTCTGCAAATTGAAAATTTTCGGTTTGAAATATTGAAGGTAGGTGATAATACAATAAAAACCGTCAAAATAGTTAAAGTAAACAAGAAAAAAAGAACCGTTTCGATGTAGTTCTCTCCTATTTAGCATCATGCTTAGTCTAAAATAAAAGAAATGGATTTTGCAGAGTAAATCGATGCAAACAACTCTTGAGATAGAAACATTAAAAAGCGAGAAGTTAAGAACGACCATCTTAACCAGTGTTTTCGCAGTATTGGCGTTAATGTGGATTATATTCATTGCCTTGTCTCCTGAAGAATACCACCAGTACATGAGGAATGCTTCAGTGGCAATTTTACCTGGTTATTTAGCTACTGTTTCATTGTATTTTTTACTTGTGCGGAAGGTTATTTGTCAATACCTTAAGCAGAAGAAAATCATGCCAAATTTCCTCCGATATCTTAATGCTTTTATTGAAGTTAGTATCCCAAGCATAGGGATTATTTTTTTTTCAAAATTTCAAACCCCAGCTTACGTATTATTAATGCCGCCTGTTTTAATTTATTTTCTTTTTATCATTCTTTCTGCGCTGACATTAAATGAATGGTTATGTCGTTTTTCAGGGTTAGTCGCGGCAGTGGAGTATGGAGTGATATCTTATTATATTTTGCATTATACCAATACCGCAGGAATTGATCCTTTTTTAATGGAACGGCATACTTTTGCGTCTCGCATAGCTGTTTTATTCATCGGGGGTATAGTGACAGGATTTATTACCTCTCAAATAAAAAAACAGCTTAATGCCGTTTTTACTGCCCAAAAAGAACGTGATCGAATCGAAAGTATTTTTGGCCAACATGTTTCTCCGGAAGTTGTCTCGAGATTATTATCCAAAGATGCGAATGCCAGCGAATATATTCCTGTATGTATTATGTTCTTGGATATAAGGAATTTTACTCATTTCACAGAGCAAAATGATCCATCAACCGTGGTTAAATATCTTAATAATTTTTTTCAATACACGGTAGAAATCATTCATGAAAATAAAGGAATTATAAATAAATTTCTAGGCGATGGTTTTATGGCCGTCTTTGGAGCGCCTATTTCTAGTGGCAATGATGTAGCCAATGCAGTAAGGGCCGCACTGACAATAATCCAACGCAGGGATGAGGAAGTAAAAAAGGGTAATATACCTGATATGAAATTAGGAATAGGATTGCATTTTGGGTATGCAGTGACAGGGACTATCGGTACAAAAAGGCGCTTAGAATACACTATTGTTGGGGATGTAGTGAATTCCGCAGCTCACATAGAACAGCTAAATAAAACGTATAATACGAGTGTGTTAATCTCTGAAGATGCAATTAATAAATTCCCTGAAGTCAAGGCTGAATTCGTTGGTAATGCGACTTTAAAGCATCGCGAAAGTCCTATGAAACTGTACCGATTAATTTAAAACAATGGCAGAAAATGGGTTGGATGATTTCAAAAGAAACCATCCAACCGGATTAAATTCCTAAACGCGAATATTCAAATTCAAGTTGAGCCCCTCGTTCATGAGTCAATTCTGATTCTAACTCTCTTGAGAGATTTTTAGCCGCTGATTCCAGAAGCCGAGAGCTCGAGCTTTCGTGTATTTTTTTATACAGTTTTGAAAAGGCGGCGACCTTATCTGTAAGTGCAAGGTGTAATGCACTATCTTTAGGAATAAAAAGGTCAGCTTCTACTGTGGTGCATTTAGGGCATTTAGCTGAGGGTTTTTCAAAAAGCTTGGTGATTAATAATCTCATCAACACGGTCCGAAATGCTTCGTTACTAGGGAGCATAGAACGTAAACTTATATACTCGCTGGGAATCCTTCCTGCATCCAGGGCTAATCTTAAGTTCTTCATATGCTCTTGAATTTTCTGATAGTGATATCCGGCTTGCGTCGTTTTTTCTTCCAGCTGAGCGATTAAATTCTCATATTCGACCACCTGCTGCAGAGGACAAAGAAAAGGTAATATTTTGTCTAATGAAGGATCATTAAACTTAATTGCACGATGGAATCGAAGTGGCTGGAGTTGAACTACAGCACGAAGGCGAAACTCCATATCACCAATAAATTTCATTGATTCAAAGCATCGTTGTAGTTGTTCATTCTCTATTGATTCGACTATTTGTGAATTAGAGTCGAATAATGAATTAGAGATGATTGTTTCAACGCAAGAGCGCAAATACTGTTGTAAATTTTTTGCCTGCTTAAATTTATCATCTGTTTCATTTAAATAATTTTGATAACCCAGATCTAAAATTTTGAAAATTTCTCTAAGTAATAAAATTTGATCGCGTTTAATTTGGTATAGTTCAACTTGTAATTGCGTATTCTCAAGGGTTAATAGACTTTGAGCTGTCTGCCAATGAAAGTTTCTTCGAGTTTGGATGGCTTCGTCATTTTGCTCTCCTATTATTTCATAAACTAAGGTAGCTCGCCAAAGCTCAGGATTTTTTTCAAGCGAAATGAGTGAATCAAGAGCAATGCTACGTGGTGTTTTGGGTGTAACTTGGGGAGAGGATAAATCAAGTTTTTCTGTTTCTAATTGAGGGATATCTATCGTGGAGGCAGAGGTAGAAATGGAGAGATCAATCAATGAGCTACTCGAAGAATCGGTGGTGTAGTCCTTTAGCGTAGCGCTTGAGTTTGATTTTCCTTTTAATTTGAAAAGACCGAGAAAAGCACTCCCCTTTTTAATTTTTTTCCCTGTTTGCTCACCTTTTCCGTGCATATTGGTATCCTTATTTCATCCTGTTTAAAATCCATGCAAATTCCAAAATAAATTCAAAATTTTTTTTTGAACAATAGCATTATGAATTAAACCCTAGGAAAGGTCATTTAGGGGTTCGCCTGTCTCACTTTCTTTAGAGGTTATCACCCGAGCAGTGAATAAATAACCTCCATTTCTAATTGTTTTAATGAGGGCGGGTTTTTTAGAATCAGTCTCAATTTTTTGTCTCAAACGGCTGATTTGGACATCTATACGCCGATCAAAAGGATTGAGGTCGCTATTTTTGGTCACCTGCAGTAGAAATTCTCTCCCTAGGACACGCTGCGGTTGGCGTATAAAGGCAAGTAGCAAATCATACTCCCCAGCACTAAGCTGCAATTCTTGATTCGTCTTACTGAAAATTTGCCGTGATGCTGGATATAAGCGCCAGTCCGCAAATCGTAGCACTTCTTTTTCTTGATCGACTTCTTTAGTTGAACGCTGAACTCTTCGGGTGATAGCACTGATGCGCGCATGCAACTCCCTGGGATGAAGAGGCTTAATGAGAAAATCATCCGCGCCGGCCTCTAGCATTTTAACGCAGGCTTCTTCATCAATTTCATTACTAATGACAATTAATGGAACAGGATAACGATGGTATAGTTCATCAATGATAGAAGTATCTCCTTTAAAAAGGGCCCAATTTACCAATAAAGCTGCAGGTTGATGGATTTCTTCATTGAGTTCCGATAAGCTTTGCAATTGCACAATTTTATAATCAAATTTGGCAAAATACTCTGCAAGTGGGTTATCCCAGGGGGAATGATCAATAAGCAGCAAGTATTTTTGACGCGATAGCATTAATTTATTCTCCATCCCAGTGTGATTGAGGGTGAGTATTATACCTTTAATATCTTAGGTATATTTTATATCCGTTCATTCAATTGTAATTTCAGGCTTTTTAAAAACGCAAGATTATACACTGATTATTAATGCTTTTGCGATTTTAGTGAGTGGTATTTACCCAAAAAGAAAAGACAACTGTTTGAATAAACCTTTTTAAATGAGTCAAAAAATTGATATGCACCGGTTAGTATTTTGCTCATAGCAATAAAGGATTGTTATTTGTAGAATAAAGCCCGAGCAAAAACTTGTCATGGAGAAAAAATGAATAAATTGGTTTGGTCGTTTGGCTTAATTTTTTGTTTATTGCTGAGCGCATGCAAAAGCATTAATCCCAGTGAATACGATGTTTCAGAGGTTGGAAAACTGAAAAAAGTCGCTTCTGGGGTGATTATTTCAAAACAACCTGTTAAATTTCACCGTAAAAGCAACAACAGCAATAGTCGAGTAGCTCCAGGTAGCGAATACATTGATGGAGGACAAGGCTATGTTTACGTAATCAAACTGAATAATGGTGCGATCGTTTCGGTTGCGCAATCGGAAGATTTGAAATTAAAAATAAAGCAGCGTGTGCTCATCGTGTACGGCAAACATACTCGGGTTCTGCCAGATGACAGCAGCAATAGCTAAGTGGATTTGCCCGTTGAATTCGCAGATTTAGCTACTTATTCCTATCTCCCCGCGGCTTGCCGCGGGATTCAAAAAATGGTCAGAGAAATTAGGACTCGTTTACACTGGTATTTTTTTAAAAATTGCGTGTTAAAGAATAAGTTTATGTGTTCTCAAACCCAATCTTATCCCCAATTAATATTTTCATCTCCTGTGAGCTCTAAACATTGAATCAGTTTTGTCTTGTGGTGCTTTACCCACTGGTCAAACGATAGCCCCCTACGGTTACACAGGATTTGCATGTCGTCTTTCACATTGCCAATGAAAGCCATTCGCCCATCTTCGATCTGCGCAAAGGACTCAGCCACACTGTAGGCATAAGGATCTAGCGATGTTGAATCGCTACCCTGATCTTTAAGAAATTGCTCGGCCGATTGTAAATCGGCTGTGACGTGCTTTCCGGTCTTATTGCTTAGAATTTGGGTTAATTTTTGTAAATCCAAGGATTCGGTTGAAAACCAATAATCTTTACCATGATGTTTTTCAGGACCCTCCAAAAGTATTTTTGCTGTTGCCTCAGCAAGATCTTCTAAGGCAATCCAGCCACAGGGTTTGGAGGTGTACCAACGAAACTTTCCCTTTTTTAGAAGAGAAAAATTAAGGAGATTTTGAAAAAAGCAATTAGGGTGAAGAAATGTCCATTTAAATTCGAGGTGTTTTATATAGGTTTCAATCAGTTGGTGCCAGGCAAAATGTGGCGTAGTACAATCCCATGCTTCACTAAACACACCTAAGTGAACGATGTGCTCAACGCCAGCTTTTTTTGCTGCATCAAGCACCGTTTTGGATTGAGTTACCATAGAAACGGAATAACCGGTTAATAAAAATAAACGGTTTACGCCTTGAAGCGCTGAAGTAAAAGTGTGTGGTTGATCAAGGTCAATATAGACGGAGTCACCATAGCGTGCAGCAAGCATGGCCAACTGTTCTTGTTTCCTCGCTGCAGGACGCAACGTCATGAAATGACTTCTAGCAAGTTCTTCTGTCACCAGTTGTCCCATTTGGCCTGTGGCTCCTAAGAGCAGAATAACAGGTTTATGATTTTGCATGTTCTTCCCTTAACCTTGAGATGTGATGATCTTTAAGTGTTATTCGTCTGAAACGGTACTGTTTAAATGCCAATTATAGACAAAATTATCAATGTTATTGATGTGTTTAAGCTGATTACATAAGGGTTCTTTGGCAAACTGTTTTAAGTGAGAGATCACATCGTGCTTAGTGCCACCAAAATCTTCGTTAAACCAATCGTAAATTTTGGATACAATCAAAGCACCTTCAATGACTTGTGCACCTCGAAGAGAATTAACATAACCAAAAGCAGCTTCATTGAGTGCTGCATCAATAGTGGGGCCTCGATAAGCTTGTTTGCTTAAATTTGCAGCACCTATGGAGCCATTATTAATCGCATACAGTGTTCGCTGATCATTCCAAATGGGTCGAATAATGCGATTTTGGATTTCATCAAGCGATAAAGCAACCCCGTTAATAGTGACTACTTTTTTACCCCATGGTCCGATGCTAAATAAGCCGGGAGAAATGCTTATCTCTTCAACGCTTCCGACAGGATAATAATCGGCTATGATTTGTACAGTGAGTGCGTTGTAGAGGTTAATCCAAAAAGCTAATTGTTCATTGCGATTGTATTTATCAATATCGATTTTTGACATTTTTTCGATGTATCGCTGCAATAAAGCGTAATCTTCGTCAGTAAGATGCGCGTAATCCACTAAATTGATATTTTCTTCATTTGTTTTTACGCGATGGTTGAGGAATTCTTGCCAATCACTATGATCAATACTTGCCCTTGATAATGGATTATTAACTTCCCATATTGGCCACAGACTTTTATTAAACGAAGCGTATACGCTGCTTGCTGTTAGCATTAAGCTTATGAAAAGAATATACCCAAGCGATTTCAATAAGCTAAAAATAGAACTTTGGCGTTTCCTGGGTGCATAGCAATATCTAAACGGATTAAAACTAAACATTAATCTTAGCTCTATTTCGTAATGCGCTGCTGATTGTATTGGCATCGAGAAATTCCAATTCGCCACCAGAGGGAATTCCATGGGCTAATTGACTAATACGTAATGGATGTCCGCGTAAAAGTTCGTGAATGAAGTGAACCGTGGTTTGCCCTTCAACGGTCGGGCTTAAGGCGAAAATAACCTCTTTTATGTCTTCACGGATGATTAAATCTCGTAATCGAGGTAAGCCAATGTCCTCTGGTCCAAGACCATCAAGCGGTGAAATTTTTCCCATCAATACATAGTAGCAACCGTTAAACGCATTGCATTGCTCGATTGCAGCGACATCAGCTGGGTTTTCGACAATGCAAATCGTCGATAAATCACGAGATGGGTTCTGGCAGAGTGCGCATAAATCTTGCTCAGTGTAATTATTGCAACGCTGACAATGTTGAATAGCCAGCATGGCTTGTTCTAGGCATGAAGCGAGATGTAAGCCGCGCTGGCGCTGGTGTTGCAGAAGATGAAACACCATACGCTGCGCAGATTTTGGGCCAATTCCAGGTAGGCAACGGAAAGCATCCACCAAACGGCTTAAAGCATCCATTAGCTCTATTATTCCTTATCTTCCTTATCTTTCATAAAATCAGTTGGAATATTAAGACCAGCGGTCAACTGACTGATTTTTTCTTTAGAGGCTTTTTCCACTTTGCGAACTGCATCATTGAAAGCTGCTGCCGTTAAATCTTCAAGCATCTCAACATCTTCTTCCATCAGCATCGGATTAATTTTAATTTCAACGACATCATGACGGCCATTCATTTTTACCTTAACCATTCCACCGCCTGATTCACCCTCTACCACTAATTTACTTAATTGCTCTTGAGCTTCTTGCATGCGTTGTTGCATTTTTTGCGCTTCTTTCATCAAGTTGCCCAGATTTTGACTAATATCCATAGTTACCTCACGATTAATTAACTTGTTAATTATAATTCATCTTTAACAGGGGCAATAGAATTTTTGACCAATTCAGCTGAAAATTCTTGTTGCAACTGTTGAAAGAAGGGGTCATTTTGCAAATTGATTTCTGCCTCTTGTTGCCGTTGATGCTGAACAATTTGCTTTTGTTGAGCAGGAGAAGACTGAATTGTATCTTCAGTGATCAGATTAATTTTAATCAATTCGCCATAATAAATGCCTAGTGCTTGCTCTATCCGAGTTACCACTGTGGGGGTAAATAATGATCGGTGTCCTTTAGCAACACGAAGCGTGACTTCTTGATTTGATTTTATAACAAATTCGGCATTTTCTGCAGCTGTTAAAGCTAATCCAGTTAATTTCAACCGAATCAAAATAGCTTCCCAATCATCGGTATGCGAATTAATCGCAGATTGCTTTGCAGCCTCAAAAGAGGGAGCAAGAATTTCTTCGATATGCTCTTCATTCCTAGGGGATGTTGATTCCTGTTCGCTAAATACTTCATCACTGTGACTGGAATTTGCTGGAACTGTCGAGTTTCTCGTCGCCTCATAAGCCAGCGGGGGAGTAGTTACTTTGGAGGCGGGTCTAAACGTCAGCATACGCAATAAAGTCATTTCAAACCCAATGGCTAAAGTCGGTGCTAGAGCTATCTCTTCGGTCCCTTTAATCCCAATTTGATAAAACAATTGCACATCTTCGGGACTCAATTGATTAGCTAGTGCTTTTATTTCGGAGTGAGTTTTGATTAAAGGATTATCGCTAGCAAGCGCTTGATGGATTGTCATTTGATGTAGATAATCCAGTAATTCATCCAGTACATAACGAAAATGCCCCCCTTCGCTAGCAATTTGCCTACTCACCTGAATGAGTTTTTGGGCATCCAATCTTGCTAGAGCCTGTAATAATTGTATTGCATAATCCTGCTGAGTGTAGCCTAAAATAAATTTTACTTCTTGTGCCTTTAGCTGGTTATCCGCACTAGCGATCGCTTGATCGAGTAAACTCAACGCATCACGCATGCTTCCCTTCGCTGCTTTAGCTAAGAGCTCGACAGCTTCAAGTTCAAAGAGTAATTGTTCATCTTGCAGAATATGCTGCAAGTGTTGACTGATCATCTCTGCTGGCAAATGCTTAAGGCTAAATTGCAGGCAACGTGAGAGAACCGTGACAGGCAGCTTCTGAGGGTCAGTAGTTGCCAATAAAAATTTCACATGAGAAGGAGGTTCTTCCAGGGTTTTCAACAAAGCGTTAAAGCTATGCTGTGAAAGCATATGCACTTCGTCTATTAAATAGATTTTAAATCGTCCATTCACTGGACTATATTGAACATTTTCTAAAAGTTCACGCGTATCTTCCACGCGCGTTCTTGAAGCACCGTCGATTTCAATTAAATCTATAAAACGGCCTTGTTCGATTGCTAAGCAGGCATCGCATTGCAAGCAAGGTTGTGCACTAATTCCTCGTTCACAATTAAGCGATTTGGCCAAAAGTCGAGCAACACTGGTTTTACCCACTCCGCGTGTACCAGTAAAAAGGTAGGCATGGTGCAACCGTTGCTGATTAAGCGAGTTGATTAATGCCTTATTTATATGTTCCTGGCCAACCAGTTGGGAAAAGGTACGTGGTCGCCATTTACGCGCTAGTGCCAGATAGCTCATTGGGCTTTCACAAATTGGGCGGCAGCTCTAAAAGCCACACCCCGGCGCCCGCATCAATTGCTACCGCTGCTCCCTTCCGGGCCTGACGGGGTTCGCAACCTATCGTCGCGAGGGGACCAATAGAGCCACCATCGTTGAATTGCGAAGAGTAGCAAAAAATAATAGGGATGGCTAGGTCTTCAGTAATAAATCAGATAAATCATGGTTTTTGAGTGAAGAACACCTCCATAACTATGTTAACATCCGTGTAATCTGTTATGACAAAATTAAGTCTCTGTATCATGCCTAAGCTTTTACCCTGGCTTAACTGGGGAACTACAACCTGTTTTGTATTATTTCAATTTTATCTTCAAACAATGGCCGGATTAATGGCTACCGAATGGAAAAAGGATTTTCATCTCACGAGTACGGAGGTTGGAGCATTGTCGGGTGCTTTCTTTATTTCTTATGTGTTCATGCAAATTCCTGTAGGTTTTGCCTATGATCGCTACGGGCCACGAAAAATTTTAATTCTTGCCTCATGCTTACTTTCTTTAGGTATTTTTTGTTTAGCTTTCAGCCAACTCTATTGGCAGGCTTATATTGCCCGAATAATTATGGGAGCGGGGAGTGCCTTTGGTTTTGTAGGGATGCTTTATGTTACTTCCTCTTGGTTTTCTGCACGACATTTTGCGTTGTTAGTTGGGATTTCAGAAACCCTAGCGATGTTTGGCGTTGCAGCAGGAGAAATTGGGATGGCTTGGATTATTACTCATTACAGCTGGCGAATGACAATGATTTTAGCGGGTTGCTGCGCTTTAGTGATGGCTGTCACTATTACTTTTGTGGTTCACAATCAACCTGCGTCACGACAAAAGAACGACAACGTCCAGCTAACATTAAGATCTATACTCAAGCAAACTTTATCCAATAAGCAAGTTTGGCTGGCCGGTTACTACGGTTTTGCAATGTTTGCCATAGTTAATGTGGTTGTAACGCTTTGGGGCGTTCCTTTTTGCATGCAAAAATTTCAACCTCTTTCTTTAGAATCAGCCGGAGCTATGATGTCCATGGTTTTTATCGGCATTGGAATTGGCGGACCGTGTAATGCTTGGCTTATTCAGCGCTGGGAACACAGATCCTTCATTATGATTTTATTTACCAGTATCACCGCTTTGCTCTTTGCAATACTATTGTATGCACCTAAATTATCATTATGGGGTTTATATCTTATACTATTATTGTTGGGTTTTTTCTCATCCTGCTATATTCAATCTTTTGCTGTAGTAAAAGATGCAGTCCCCGCCACTATTCGCGCTACTGCTTTATCTACAAGTAATATGATTCTAATGATGAGTGCACCCTTATTACAGCCAGTGGTGGGTAAGCTTTTAGCGCTGAATTATACTTTTCCGGAGGCTTTATCAATTGTATTAATAGTGCTGCTTATTAATATAATGATGTCATTGGGTTTGGATAAAGGAATACAAAAGAAGGACTTTCATTGGAGGAAAAAATTTTGTCAAAAAATTAAAGAAAGTGTTTGACAAGGAGATAAGGATGAGTAGAATACGCATCACGCCTACGGGGCGGGTTCATTAAGAAGATAGAAGACAAACTGTGTGGGCGCTTTGAGTGATTGAAGTGCAAAAGAAAGAAGTAAAGAAGCTAGAGAGATCTAGCACAGGAATTGAACTGAAGAGTTTGATCCTGGCTCAGATTGAACGCTGGCGGCATGCTTAACACATGCAAGTCGAACGGCAGCACGGTCTAGTTTACTAGATGGGTGGCGAGTGGCGAACGGGTGAGTAACGCGTAGGAATATGCCTTAAAGTTTGGGATAACATGGGGAAACTCATGCTAATACCGGATGAGCTCTTAGGAGGAAAGCTGGGGACCATTTATGGCCTGGCGCTTTAAGATTAGCCTGCGTCCGATTAGCTAGTTGGTGGGGTAAGGGCCTACCAAGGCGACGATC
>NZ_FUXJ01000008.1 GCF_900167045.1 Legionella maceachernii
CATTGAGTGGCGTGGTAAGCCACGACAAATTCGTTGTGACAACGTACTAAATCTGGAGTCAATATTTTTTTAGAAAAACAGATCCCGATAGCTCAATGAACTATTTTTTAAATTTATTCCCGCTAACCTCAATCAAAACCCAATGGTTTTCCATTTTTATAGGAATATTTTTTAACCAGAGTGACATAAGGTCCAGAGCAAAATGCCAGGCCTTTACTGTACTTAAAACAAAATAAAATCCCAATGGAAGATCCAAACATTATCTACGAGGTCAATAGCCTCTACGGCCCTACAGAGGGGATTCTTCCACTGGGTATTACCGATTCAAAATAGATCGATAATTCGTTTCATTTTTAATGATGCCAAAGACTACACGAGCCATTTTGGCAGCAACAGCAGTGTATCCTTTACGTTTTAAATCATCGTTATTGGGATCCTGCTTAATGTAATTCTCAAATTTTTTCCTAAATGTATTTTCGCGCATTCTAATAGCTACAGTTGCAGCAAGCCAGAAAGCATAACGTAATTTACTATTGCCATATTTAGATATTTTGCTGGTACCACGAAAATACCCAGATTGATGCGTACTCAAATCAAAACCACAGAATTTAAGGAATTGGCGATAGTGTTTAAAGCGCCTTAAATCACCAACCTCTGCTAAAATCATAAGTGCTAAAATTGGTCCTATCCCAGGAATAGAAAGCAATTTCTTGTAATCATTATTTCCCTGAAGAAATGAATCTGCCGTTTCTTCAATTTCTTTTAATCGCTTACATAACCCTTGATGTTCATGGAGGATTACGCGAAACATATCAATTGCCTGAGAGTTTTCTTCTAATGGAAGGCCTATACTTTCTTGAGCAGTTTGATAAAAGTTAATTAACCAATTTCTCTTGTCTACTTTGCCAGGAAACCCGCAGCAAAATGCTTTTATTGAGTGGTATAACCGTACAGTTCGATATGATTGGTTAAGCCAACATTTATTTGAAAGTATTGCCGAGGTACAACACCATGCGACACAATGGCTATGGACGTATAATAATGAACGACCTAATACTGCTATCGGAGGATTCCTCCAAAGCAAAAATTGGCACTAGTTGCTTAATCCTCTACTTTTAGCATCACTTAAAAATGGGGGGATTACCATGCGATAAAGTTAAAAAATTCATAAAATATACTTATTTTACCTATTTAGTTATAGTATACTTTAACTAATTTATTGATTTAGTTTGTTTCATGAAAATTTATACAAATGAATTAATTTCTGTAGTATCCCAATTCAATCCCTGGTGGAGAGGTGAACCTGTCCAGGATTTGCCGATTTGGCATCGCGCTGCTTATCATGAGCTGGAATTCTGGTTAATTAATCCTCCTGCACCCAGAGCCATTTTTCTATCTGGCGCTAGGCAGATAGGTAAAACAACCCTTTTACTACAAGCTATTGATAAGCTCTTAAAAGATGGTGTAAAGCCAGGAAATATTTTGTATGTAACTTTTGATCATCCTTTAATAAAAATGTCTGATATTGATGCTGTATTAGAGGCATGGAGAGAACGAGAACCTAAAACCGATGATTTAGAATATATTTTTATCGATGAAGCACAATTCATGCGTAGCTGGGGAACATGGATTAAACATCAAGTAGATTTTTCAAAAAGTAGAAGAATTTTTTTCACAGGATCTGCAACACCAATTATAGAGGCTGATCAAGAGTCTGGGGTAGGGCGTTGGTATACTATTCGTCTAACTACTCTCTCATTTTATGAATATTTACAAATAAAGAGAATTGATTTGCCTCAATTGCCAATGGTTAAGACATTGAGAGAATTATTCGAGTGGCCACAACAAGAGTTTTATAAAGTTAAAGAGTTAGCTGTTCATTATGTAGGACATTTTCATGAATATTTATTACGAGGCGGATTTCCACAAACAGCGCAAGTTGAAAGCATCACTCAGGCACAGCGCCTATTAAGAGAAGATATCATTGATAAGGTATTAAAAAGGGATATGACAGCACTCTTTGGGGTACGTCGTATTCTAGAGTTGGAACAAACCTTTCTTTATCTATGCATGCATGATGGTGGATTGCTAGATATGACCGACCTTTGCAGTAATCTTGAAGTAAAAAGACCCACAATACAAAATTACATCTCTTTATTAGAGGCTACCAATCTGATTTATCGCTTACCACCATTTGGTTATGGCAAAGATATTTTGAGAGCAAAATACAAAATTTATTTAGCAGACGCAGCTATAGCCCCGGCTGTATTATTAAAGGATAAAAGTATTCTGGATGATCCTGAGTCCTTAGGGGTTGCCACTGAAACAGCCGTATTTAAGCATTTGTTTGCTCGATATTACTCGCAAAATGTACGCTTTAGTTATTGGCGTGGTATCAAAGATCATGAAGTGGATGTTGTTGCGCAAATTGCTGATCAAATAATTCCTTTTGAAGTCAAATATCGTTCGCAACATACGAACGCCAATGCACTGAAAGGATTGTTAGAACTTTGTAAGAAAAAAAATATTGCACATGGGTATGTAATAACTAAATCGCTAAATGACTTTGGTATTATGAAAAATCTACCTGAAATTACAACAAATATTATGCAGTTACCCGCTCCATTACTCTGCTATTGGATGGGAAAGTCGGAAATAAAGCAGACATTTGGGGTTTAGTAATGAACTGCATACTGAGTATACCTTCTAGGCTTGATTTAGAATCAACAGCAGAACTAATTAACACTTTTGATTCTTTACCAAAGGCAAACCGGCTTGAGCTGAGAACGGAATGAGTGTGAATATGAGAGGAACTACTATTTTCTTATTCATAAAAACATATCCCTATACTACTTTTTTAAATAACACCTTCGAAATGAATTTTAATATATAATCTTTTTATTTCAATTAAAGTTACATCCATAACCCATCTAAATTTTTTATCAATTTAATCAAAAAATATCGTTTAATGATTTATCCAATTTCACTTTTAAAAAGTAATAAAGCAACAAAAAATGTACCTGCTGTAATGTAATCAATTGCACCATTGGTTAAGAATTTAAAAATGTTGATGCAAATTCGTTGTTAACAGCAATAATCCACCGCCCATGCAAATTAACCCTGGTGCAAGGGATTTAAATGCCGCTTTATATAAGTTGTACACAAGAGCCGCGATAAGCGCTATGCCAATCAAACTACCAAAACCTTTTAATGATTGAATACGGCCACTATTCTGCATAAAAAGGTAAGTGGATAAAGCAATAAAAGCAAAAGTTAATTCTTTGATTATGGCATCAATGAATAAGCGTTGTTTAAAAGAAGAAAGCGCAACATCCATAAAAAATTGCATTGAGGCTTGCTTTTTATGACTGCGGCTTATGGGGTAATAACTTTCTGCTTGTTTAGAAATATATGCGAATCATAAATTTGTTCTAAGTCTGCTTTTTGTGGCAAATTCATTATTTCCCCTCCTTGTATTTTAAATTATTTTTCCAACTAATTTTAAAAATTAAACGTTAGTTATAGCTCCAGTTTTTAATAACTATTATAATATATTCAAAGGCATAAATTAAGTATTTGCGGGATAGGCGAAGTGTGGGACATTTTATAAAAAATGTTCCACATCGCCAAACGCACCGCGTTTAATTCTCAACCTTGCGGCCTGCAATAACTTAATTTTTTATAATTACTAAGAATAAAAAAATGAACAAAACTAAATCCATTCGCGTAAGATTAACTGATGATGAATTAGCACATGCTGAAGCAGCCAGTTTAAATTATTTGGCACACATAATAAAAGTCGATTAATTGAGGCCTTAAAAGAATTTCGTTTGGCTGTTCGGCAGCTAACGGGTATCGCTAGAAATCTCAATCAAATCACTGCAAAAATCCATCAAAGCGATAATCATTTTCGCATTTATCCGAAAGCTATTTACTTAATCTTATAGAGCATGTTGTCACAGTCAAATTCAGTTTACAAAACTATATCCAACGCACCATCATTCGTTATCATAGACTTTTAATTTGACGAATCAGCCGAGCTAACCTCGATGTCCAATTCGGAATTATTGGGTTAAATTACAGGCCTGGGGCAAAAACGAATTACTGTTTATGTATAAATTGGATTCATCTTGATTCTACTTCGCTTTTGCCCCAGATTTGCAATTTAACCCAAATATCTAGTATTTAAGATTTCCACTCCAACGGTGGGGGAAATACGACTACCCTTACTTGTGAGGATATTATTGATTAACAATAGTATAAGTTACCCCACCTACCGGTCGCGATTTGATTGCTGAATAATCTCCCTCCGTAGCAATATCGGTATGCTCACAAAATGTTGCCTTATTATCTAAAGTGTAAGTAATTTTGATTGTTTTCATTGGTAATGAAATGGTATGAAGGGTAAATTCACCAGTCATGGGCACGTTTTCATTACTATTATTTACGGTGAAAACCTGTGATGTGCCATGAGCTATGTGTTCAATAGTTTTAGGTTGAATTTCTGCCCCTACTAATCGAATCGTAGAAACCACCAAATCGTCTGCCAGATTGTTTTGAATGTTAATTTGAAAATTATCGCATTTGGGGCTGGCAGCAAAGACTGTTCCGTAGAGGAGCAAAGGAGTTAAGCTGAGTAATTTTAAATTTTTCATTATTCTTCTCCTATTCAATGAAACAATACCAACATAACTTATTGTGACAATTATGTCAACAAAAAATGACAAATTAAATATTATGCCTCTCTCTGTTTGTGTGTCATTATATAAATTTTAATACAGTTTTTTCAGTCACTGTTATTTTGACTTATCAAATAGAAATAAGTTGCTTGGCTTTGTATAAAAAAGAGTGCTGCCCACTGGGTATAGTGGGCATATAAGTTAGGAAAGTTTTCTGAATTAAACTGTTAAATACTCATTCCTTGGATGTAAAAATGAGGTAAATTGCTCTAAGTCTTGACAAAGTTGTCTGTTAATTTTTACCGAGAGGATTTCCATTTCATCGAGGTAATAAATAAATTTCACATTTAAATCTTTATGCAGTAATACCTGGATGTCTATATCATTACAAGCATGTTTCTGAATAAAATCTTTATTTTTTTCTCGCTCCTCGAGCGCGTCATCCACTGTCATGTCTTTTAATTTATATACATAGCACACAGTCATGTCTCCCAGTCTGATATCATTTAGCTCTGTATTTTTATCAACCATAATTGGTAGGCCTTCATTTAGATGAGCTTCCGTTGCAAATACACCCCAAGGTAATAATGAAAGCAGATAATAGAGTATAATTTTTTTAGAGAGTAATGATTTCATTTTTATTCTCCTAGTCATGCCAGCTAAAATTTTCGGCTTACTTATTGTGACAAAATAAGCATAGCATATTATAATTTTTGGCACAAATAACGTGACATTTGATAAGTTGGGCCTGACGAGTCGTCACTTTTTTGTTTTACGAGTCTCAAATGGGGTCGTTGCGAGCCTTTATCTAGGAAAGAAAAACATTCTGAATTTTAGACCTGTTGTTTGAGTTATACGGGAATACAACTATAAAACAATCAGAACGTATAGATTGCAACGACAAAGTTTCTGAATCGTCCGCGAGCTCTGTAACCTACTTCTCACTAACGCTTGAATGATTAATAAGGATGTAAGCCGATCGGGATAAATTATCCAAATACTTTGCACATGACTCGTGCCACTCAATCATTTTGAAAGAGGAAAAGATAATTTTTAGCAGAATAAGTTTTGGGTGACAATCAATTGATAGTTTACGTGACATTTTTAATTAAATAAAAATAATTATTGTCAAATATTATTTGACAATATATGGCTTAATGCTAAGATAGGTTTTAAGG
Organism: Legionella maceachernii; assembly: GCF_900167045.1. Classification (GTDB taxonomy): domain Bacteria; phylum Pseudomonadota; class Gammaproteobacteria; order Legionellales; family Legionellaceae; genus Tatlockia; species Tatlockia maceachernii. The sequence goes on from NZ_FUXJ01000008.1 coordinate 5,858, forward strand.
CTATGATAGCCATTGCTTAAAGTTTAAGGAGATACTCTAATGGATATAATGACCACATCACTTAGCTATCTATCAGAAATGCCTCGTAGTGAAAAAGCAGTTCGTGAATACTTAGAGAATAAATTTGGCAAATCAAGAAATACACTTCCCCGTATAAACAGCGTCTTGAATTGTTTAAAAAAGGAACGATTAATTGATGATGGGCGTTTGGCCTATTCCTTAGCCTATCATTATGCCCATAAAGGAGATCAATTCATTATCGATTTGTTAAAAGAGAAAGGGATTAATGACAAAGTTATTACTAATACACTGGCCCAATTAGACAGTGAGATTCTTCGAGCAATGAAGGAGATAAAAAAAAGATTTCACGGAGAATTTGTTTATTCAGAAAAAACAATTTCCTTTATTAGTCGTTTTCTTCAGGGGCGTCGTTTTTCTCATTTAACGACTCGAGCCATTATTCAAAAGTTAAGCATACAAAATCCCTGTAACAAAAAAGTGGCTTAATTTTTGATGCCCATTCTTCTGCATTTACCAGCAAGGAAGTAGCTTGTTTGACAAATTCAAATAAGCTACTCGTTTTAAAAGGAAAACCGCATATGTTCAAATACTTAATAGCTTGGTTATTGATTGTTTCGACCACGATCTTGCTAGTAATTTGGTCACTATCTCCTTAGTAACATAATCTAAATGACATCCGAATAATTAGAACCAAGATGTAATGTAGTTATTTATTCTTTTTCACTTTGATTTTGGCGCTGTTGTTTATGATTAATCCACTCCGTGTCATTTATAAAAATATGCCTACACGCTTGTTCAATAAAATAATCTCGCACTCGAATACCCGCCCATTGACAATAATCTGTAATTTCATTGAAGACTGATTCATTCATACGCAGACGAAACTGTATCTTTTTATCACTTGGCTCACGCGTTATAAGCATTTTATCTCCGAGTTTTGTTAAATATATATTTCTCTTCTGGAATGTCCCTAATTTATTGACTTTTGTTGCTAAAGAAAATAAATTGTTATTGTCACTAATATTATGACATAAAAGTCATTATAAATTAATACTATTTTAACACGTCATTTTTTAAAATGAGAGTACAGATTACAAACACATAAAAAATATTTTTATGCTGAAGGAATTTATATGTCTCGTTTATCAACTAGAACGATTTTTTTTTACTCTCCTTTATTTGTCATTCTTTATAACTTGGCAGGTAATCTATCAAACGATATTTATTTACCTATACTGCCTGTGCTAGCTAAAGATCTGCAAACCTCCGATTTTTTAGTACAGTTCAGTATTACCGTCTGGTTTCTGGGAGTTGCTACCCCCCAGATCTATTTTGGTCTTATTGCAGATAAATTTGGTACCCGTCCCCTTATGTTGTGGGGCGGGCTCATTTTTTTAATAGGCACTTTATTTTGCTTTCTTTCCACTCATATCTATTTATTGTTATTAGGCCGCTTTTTGCAGGGGATTGGTGTATCAAGCTTAAATATCGTGACTTTTACTACTATCCGCAGCAGCTACTACAATGAGCAAGTAAGCGTTAAATTCATTTCTTGGGTCAATATAATGGGTTCGATTGCCCCTTTGGTAGGGCCACCCCTCGGTAGCTTTTTATGTTATTTTTTTGGATGGCGCAGCACATTTTCCTTCATTTTAGCTTTGGGGTGTCTTACTCTCATCGGACTGTATCATTTTCTGATCGAAGGAAATGAGACAGTTAGAAAAGTTGATTTTAAAATCGGCTTTGGTTCTTCCTGGGCTTATTATGTTCCATTGTTTAAAAATAAATATTTATGGTATTTAATTGGAGCTTATACTGCTTGTTTAGGAGCGCTTATTGCGTATTTAACTTCAGCGCCATTTATAGTTACTGATCAGTTTAAAATTCCATTGAAATATTTCGGACTTACTCAAATTCCGCCTGCGATGGCTTATCTAATAGGCGCTATGACGGTTAATTTACTTTTAAAAAAATATCCACTTCAACATGCTGTTTATTTAGGCTTTGTCATCATTTCATTTAGTGCTTTTTATTTTTTATTTCTTTCATTTTATGCAAGTTTTTTTACCTATCTCTTTGGTGCGATACTTTTTATGTATGGTTTTGCTCTTCTAGGTAGCCCCTTAATGAGTATGATTTTATCAACAGGCTCAGATAATAAAGGTGCTATATCAGCTTTATTAGGCCTTACTATGGCGAGTATGGCAGGGCTTGCGAGTTTATTAATTGCTCTTTTTTTTAATGGAAAAGACAATTCCTGGGTTTTAATTATTTTTATTTTTATCCTAAGCAGTATTACGTTTTACTTCGCGAGTAGAAAAAGGGTTAATTATGATCGATAAAAAAATTTTTTGGCTTACATTGAGTTCTTTTAGTTTCGGCTTGGTAAATACTCTGCAAATTGCTCATTTAAGCCCTATTCTACAATTTGTCGGATTTAAGTCCGATAAGATTGCTTATCTATGGCTAATTGCACCGTTAACTGGACTTATTTTTCAACCAATCATAGGATATTTATCTGATAATATACAGAGTCGCTTTGGTCGGCGAAGGCCTCTTTTCCTACTTTCTACCATGATGGGGTTTTCAGGGCTGACTGGTTTGCCTTTTGCGTCAAAAGGGTATTTACTCATTGCTCTCATTATTTTTCTTGATATAGGTTGCAATGGTAATGCGCAATTGGCGCGAATAATGATTCTTGATTTATATAAAGGTAAAGCACGTACAAAAGCATTCAGTTGGTCGAGCGCCTTGTATGGTTTAGGGGCAATGTGCGGCGGAATTTTACCCTGGCTTATTACTCATTTTGTTCACTCATCTAATGAAGTGCTGTTTTCTAAGAGTCCTCTTTATATTCAATTGACCTTTCTTCTGGGTGCTTTCATTTATTTGTTGTTTTCAGCGATAACCTTAATTATGGTGAAAGAGAAACCAATTATAGGGAAACACTTTTTAAAACCATCTTCTAAAAATTTTTTGTTAAAGAAAGAATCGATTTTCTCTTTAAAAAAATTATCTCCACTATTTTGGAGGCTTAGTTTAATTCTTTTTTTTGCATGGGTGGCGATTTTTGCGGTGTGGAATTACCTCAATATTCACATTGCCCAAACCGCTTTTAATATGCCGATAGAATTTACAGATAAGCTAGAGATTTCAAGAAATTATCTAACTAATGCAAATATCTTAACTGCGGTTTACTTCGGTGTCTTACAATTATCAAGTACAGGATTTGCTTTTGCTATTCCCTATTTAAGCGAATGGGTAACCATCAAAAACATTTTGGGAATAGGCTTATTAGTAGGAAGCGTAAGTTTGTTGTTAATTGCTTTGGTATCTAACCAATACATTATTGGGATTTTTATGATTTTCTTTGGTGCTTCATGGGCAGTATTATCCATATGTCCTTATGAACTTTTTGCAAAGATAATTCCTAAAGGAAGGAACGGCTTTTATATGGGAGTAGTTAATTTACCTATTGTTTTTCCTCAAATTATTACAGGATTAATTTTAGGAGTTCTTTATAAAAGCTTCTTCGCTTTGCAGGCTTATAAAATTATTTTTTTAGCTAGTTTCTCTATTTTCATTAGTGCAGTTTTCACCCTAAATGTTAAAAGTATTTTTAGCAAACTTAGCTTATTAAAAGTAAGTTTCGCAAAGTGAATTAAAGATTAGGTTCAAGCTTACAGACAAATCAGGCAATAAGTTAAACTATCTCTTTTTTAAGTAGATAAAACGATTAACTGATGATGCCTTATTTCTATATCCAATTTCGTTAAGCATCTGTTGTAAGTTTGCCTTTTTTAAATAATTTCCACTCAAGATCTTTTTTAAATACAAAATCTGAGGCTTTTTCAAAAAAATAGCCGAGATCAAAAATACCTGACCATTCACAATATTGTTCAATCTGTTTTAGCGTTTTCTCATCAATTTTTATTTTAATTTGTTTCTTACTGTTTAGATTTTTATTTTTTATGAGTGCCATTTCAACCTCTTACTTTGTTGAGATTCGATTTTTAAAAGCGGATTTAGCAAAATAGGACTTTTATCCTTGCCACGCACAAATGGTAACTATCTTTATATCTATAGTCCAATAAATCCGATCTGTACGGGATAAAAATTTGAGCTAGCTCATTAAGTTATAGATAATCCGAATTTTTCGACCAAGAAAAGCCAAGGATTAGAATGAATGTTAATGAGCTAGTGGAGATTTTAAACAGTTATTTTGGTTGAAACAAGGCACGGATGGACTTGTTTTGTGAGTATGTTGGCGGCACTTATTAAAGTAAGAACAGTGAATTTGACAGAATTAGCTGTGGCTTTCCAAGCTTAAACAAGATTCACACTATAAAGGTCTGGTGTACGTCGAAAGTATTTCCGGATATGGATATCAAGAATTTATAAAGGCTGCAGAAACAAAGAACCTTCCTGCTCATGGAGCGTTCCAAACAGCATTCACAATTAAAAATAAGCTTAAAAAGATCGCAGTTAGTGAAACTCTCTTAAAGACTATTCAGTCAAGTAATCCACGTCCATCAGGTGGCCATATGGATTGTATTGCAGAATAGCTCATGAAGATAAGAAGCCTCAACATTTTCTGATAGATGGCAAGCCTTTATTCAAAATTCAAATTCATTGGATTTTTGGATTGTAACAGAACAACAATATTTCTATCAGTATCGAGCGTTGAAAGATATAACTTTACTGGATAAAGATTGTTTTCGTGCGTAAAGTTATCAAAATAATACCATAATTTTTGATTAAGGGAGCTTTGTCATCATGGATATTGTAAATAAAACTATTTTAGAGAAGGTTCTTAATGAATAGGGTGCCTCAACAGTGCTCCAGATCTGTAATTTAACCCATCAATCTGCCAAACATAAAAAATTACTGTTTAAGATGGGAAATCAATTTTAAAATAGGAAATTCTAGCCTTTATCTACGTATGCTTTAAACTAATGACTTGATCTTTTCAAAGGCGGATTACCCCTTCTTCTATTGATAACATGGAGCTTTCAAATGAGTGTTATTTTAATTGTTTTATTTTTAATACTGGTAATCTTTGTAAGTGGAATTCGAATATTACGCCCAACAGAGCGTGGTCTTATTGAATTTCTTGGGAAATATAAGCGCTTTGCAGAACCGGGTTTTAATTGGATTATTCCTTTTATTGAAAATTTGTACCGAGTGAATATCACTGAAATGTTGGTTGAAGCTCAGCCCCAGGAAATCATTACTAACGACAACTTGAATGCCATTGTTGATGCTCAAATATATTATAAAGTTAAAGCAACTGAGGAAGACGTTAAAAATGCTATTTATAAAGCCAATGATTATGCATTTCAAATAGTCAATCTAACAAGGACAACGCTGCGAAATATTATTGGGACGATGACTCTAAAAGCTGCCAATAGTGAACGAAATAAAATAAATTCAGAACTATTAAAAACGCTTGCCACAGAAACAAGTAATTGGGGCTTGGATATAGTGCGTGCTGAACTTAAAGAAATCAGCCCGCCGAAAGATGTCCAGGAAACGATGAATAAAGTGGTAAAGGCAGAAAATGAAAAGATCGCAGCAATTGATTTTGCAACAGCTACAGAAACAGCCGCAGATGGCAATAAAAGAGCTGAGATTAAGCGAGCAGAAGGGATTAAGCAAGCGCGCATTCTCGAAGCTGAAGGAGAAGCACAAGCTATAAAAACAGTCAACGAAGCGGCTGAAAAATATTTTATTGGCAATGCTCAGATTCTCAGAAAATTAGAGGCAGTTGAAAAATCATTAAAAGACAATGCAAAAATTGTAGTTCCAGGCGGCTCTCAACTCATTAACGTTATCGGTGATATGGCTGGTGTTTTTCCAATGGTGAAGGATAATAAATAGGGGCTTAACTGAATTAGTTTTTGACTTAATCTGACATAACCACTTGAAAAAGTGAGAGTTTCCAGTTTTGATTGAAGTGCGAACTTTAACAAAACTCAAAGGAAAACTCTCATGATAGATAATAACGTTAAAATTATTAAACACCAAGTTGGCTTACTTAATTTAGCTGAAGAATTGGGTAATGTATCGTAAAGTAATGGGCTTATCGCGAGATACATTTTATCGTTATAAATCAGCAGTGGTGTCTGGAGGTGTAGAGGCTCTCTTTGATAAAACACGACGAAAGCCGAATCATAAGAACCGAGTTGACGAAGCGATTGAATTGGAGGTTAGGGACTATGCGATAGAATACCCTGGGCTCCCAAGATACTTTTTATGTGGGAACACTCAAAGGCGTTGGTCGTATTTACCAACAAACCTTTGTTGATACTTATAGCAAGGTGGCCTTTGCAAAGCTCTAAAATGAAAGCGAAGTGGAGAAAAGTTTTGCTCTTTATTTGAATAAGCCTAATTTATTTAATCACTTGAATGAGGAAATGTTAGTACAAAAGTATATTAGAGGTCCTGAATTACATGCTGATGCGATAACCCTTGAGAGCGAAAAGTATGCTATCGAGAAAACGTTTTTGCATTTTATAGTCTAATATTAAACCAATGCGTTTTTACCCCAGTTCGATAATTTAAACCAACTATGGCCTATACTTTTTTGCAGTAGATAAGATTTTTACAGACAAAAATGCAAAACCAACTCCGACCATCAGGGACAACAAACCTGCATAAAATTCATAACTCTTTAAAGCAGGAATCATTTTAATAATTAGAACGCCGTAATCATGAAGAATTTGTTCTACATTTGATAAAAATCCAGTCGTAGAAATTTGATTCGCTGAGAGCCAAAGACTTGCAGCAGTTAATGAAAATAAAAAAAAGAATACCTCAAAAATAACGATTAAAAAGTATTTCATGAATAAATCCTAAAAATTAACTATTTGTTAAGCTGTAGTAGTTCAAACTTGATCTGACAGTTACCGGTTTTTCAAGAAGTGTCTGTCAGGTTAGATTTAGTTTATAAATTTTTCCATTCAGATTTGTTTACCATCAACCAATATTTGCACAGGTGTTCGATCACAACATTTTGCCTTGATGGGTGCGCTCATTATTATAATAATGAAGCCATTCGTCCAGATCTTTTTGTAGCTCTTTAATATCATCGTAGATTTTCTTACGGAAAGTTATTTCGTAAACTCTTGCAAAATCGTTTTGTGGAAGCGTTCGCAAATACCATTGGTAATCCCCCCTTTTTAATTGATACTAAAAGTAGAAGATTACGCAACTAGTGACAATTTTTGCTTTGGAGGAATCCCTCCGATAGCAGTATTAGCGCAATAACGTTCAATTATTACTTGGTGGGGTTATTTTGTTATTATTATTCGCTGGGAACGAGATAGCCATCATTTTTTTCTCATTAAGCTGTTGATGCGCTTCTACTATCGTTTTACTAATTTCATTTGTATTTATTGATTTATCCGAGGTAATGTAATTGATTAAACCGACCATTGCATTGAGTACATACATACTACAACGTTTATCACCAAGAGTTGGTTGCTTGCTAGTGACTAAAGGGTTTGTTATAACCGGCATGGCATTACTTGGCAAATTAAAAGACGCTCGCATTGATTGAATAGCCTCAGTTTTTCCTAATAACCTGATTAATTTGACCTGCAATAGCTCATCGCCTGATACTATTGAATTTGAGGCAAGCCATCCTAAAACGGGTATTGGATTATAGACCCCTAGAGGATTAATACTTGACTCAACAATAGAGGCATTTAAACGGTCAGATGAATCTTTGTAGAGAATAATATGATTATAATGCGCTCGATAAGTGTTGTCTGAATAATAGCCTTTCACCATAAAGACATGGGGAAATTGGAGAGCAGTAAGCTGTATACCCCTTTCTTTTATTTTTGTTAATATTTCAGGTAAAAATTCAAGAGAAACCCCGTCATTACAGTGAGTTGATAGTGAATCCAAACAAGTAGCTACAGTTTTATTATTATCCTGATGTAATATAAACTCCAAAGTATCACCGCTGCTTAATTTTATATTAAATTTTTTTGCTTCAGAGGGTGATTCAAAAAGGTCTGCCATACACATTTTTAATGTAAAAGGCCCTATGCCAATTTTAGCAGGACAATAAGTTAACGCTTTGGCGAGATCGAACTTTATAAGCATATTAAATTTTCAAATAAAGGGAATAAAATAACAAAGCAACATTAAGGGAATATTAAGAATAGGTTTTTTTCAATTTGGCAGGGAGAGTCGGCCAAAACGCTTTCTCCTCGTTAGCGACTCCTGCCTAGATAATTTTAGATAATCACGCGAATTTAAAATTATTTAAACGAAATGGATGGTAACAATTTGAGTTTAAAGGTTAAAAATGAGGAGATAAATAACCTATTGATTATCTACTAAATATGTGGCATTGCTAGTTCAAATCAAAGTAGATATTTGAGTTATAATGGAAATATTAACCGATCTTAAAGCTATTTTATATTCTAAACGAGCCAATATCTATTACCTAGAGAAATGCCGGGTTATGGTAAAAGGTGGAAGCGTTGTCTACCTTACCGAATCTAGGGAAGAAAACCAGTATTGGAATATTCCTATCGCCAACACAACAGTTATTTTATTGGGTATTGGAACTTCAATTACACAGGCAGCCATAAGAATGCTTGCTTCTGCTGGTGTCTTAGTGGGTTTTAGTGGAAGTGGTGGTACCCCATTAATTGCTGCAAACGAAGTGGAATGGTTTTGTCCACAAAGTGAGTATAGACCTACAGAGTATGTTCAAGGCTGGATGTCTTTCTGGTTTGATGAAATAAAACGGCTAAAGGCAGCAAAACGTTTTCAGCAGGCTAGAATTTCATTCATTGAACACACATGGAGTGCTGATCAGGATTTAAAATCTGAAGGCTTTTTCCTGGATGATATGGATATCCAGAAGGCTTTAAGTAGTTTTAGTAACAATTTTAATAAAGCGACGTCAATTAATGAGTTGTTGCTAATCGAAGCAAAACTAACAAAAGCACTGTATAAAATTGCTTCTACTCGTACTAAAAATATTGGATTTGCTCGTGAGTATACTAGTGATGATGAAGCAAATAGGTTTTTGAATCACGGAAATTATTTGGCTTATGGGTTGGCTGCAACAACTTTATGGGTGTTAGGTATTCCTCATGGGTTTGCGGTAATGCATGGGAAAACACGTCGAGGTGCATTAATTTTTGATGTGGCTGATTTAGTTAAGGATGCTTTAATTTTACCATGGGCCTTTATCGGTGCGAAAGAGCAAATGACAGAGCAGGATTTTCGACAGCAATGCTTAAAAAATTTTATAAAACATCGTGCCCTTGATTATATGTTTGACTTTGTTAAAACACTTAGCCTTGAGGGCAACTCACTATGATGGTTATTTTTGTGTCTCAGTGTGAAAAAAAAGCCTTAAACAAAACGCGAAGAGTGCTAGATATTTTTGCCAATCGAATTGGCGACAGAACATGGCAGACAGTTATAACAAATGAAGGATTGAATGCAGTAAAAAAATTATTGAAAAAAACGGCTTCTAAAAATACAGCAGTTGCTTGCCATTGGCTTCGTAGCCGAAGTCGAATGGAATTGGTCTGGATAATAGGGAATAGGAGTAAATTCAATTCTCAAGGAATTACTCCTGTAAGCACCACAAGCAGGACTATAGTAAATACCCAATGGGAGAATGATTGGCATTATCTTCCACTGATAAAAAGCATTACAGCATTAGCTGCATTGTTTCACGATTTTGGCAAGGCCTCTATGTGCTTTCAGGAAAAACTACAACCCGATAGCAAAAATAAATTATTAGGCGATCCGCTTCGCCATGAATGGGTTTCTACATTGCTGTTAAATGCTTTAGTAGACAATGCAACTGATGAGCAATGGCTAACACGCCTTATGAACGGGCAAATGGACGATTGCTTGAGGAATATTCAAATAAAAGGACAAAACTCGCCTTTAGGAAATTTACCACCCGCTGCAAGCCTAATAGCCTGGTTGGTAGTTACCCATCATAAGCTGCCATTAGTCTCTGATTATGGCAGTTGGAGAAATGAATCAGCTGAAAACTATTCTTTATTATTAAGTCAGCTCTCACAAGAGTGGGGTTATGAAAATAAGAGCACATCCACATTTGAAGAGAGACTCCCCCAATGTTTAAAATTTCCCTATGGTTTACCTAGTCAATCAAAACCTTGGTTAAAGCAAATCAAAAAATGGGCTACCAGGATGCATTCTTGCTTACCTTTATTAAACAAAGCAATGAGTGATGGGAGCTGGCGTCCTATATTGCTTTACTCACGCTTGGCATTGATGTTAGGTGACCACCATTATTCATCCTGTGATGCGAATAAGCTATGGCGCTCAGACATGAAATTGTTTGCAAATACCTATAGGGAGGATGGAAATGAGCATCGAAAAGGGGAGCCCAAGCAAAAGCTTGACGAGCATTTAGTGGGTGTTGCTGAGTCGGCTCTTAAAATTACCCATTTATTACCAGCATTTGAAAGTGAACCTCCTTATGCTTATGACATTAAATCGCTCAAGAAAAAAAGTCCTCCTTCATTTCTTTGGCAAGATAAGGCGGTTGAAAAAATAAAAATATGGAGACAAAAATTGCCTGTAGCGCTGCACAGTAAGAATTATGGTTTTTTTGCTGTTAATATGGCCAGTACAGGATGCGGTAAGACTTTCGCTAATGCAAAAATGATGCGCGCCCTTTCGGAGGATGGTGAAAGGCTGCGTTATATTTTAGCCTTAGGTTTGCGCACATTAACATTACAAACGGGGGATGAATATCGAGAAAGGATTGGCTTAGATAACAGTGAGCTTGCTGTATTAATTGGTTCTCGTGCAGTTTTGGAGCTCCATCAAAAAAATACCATGATGCAAAAACAACAGGAGTACAGCAGTTATGCACAATTTGGTTCAGAATCGCTAGAATCTTTATTGGACGATGAGGTTGTGGATTATGAGTGTGCTATTCCCGAAGAAGGTTTAAATACAATTCTTTCCCAAGAGCGTGATAGAAAATTTCTGTATGCTCCAGTGCTCGTCTGTACCATTGACCATATGATGTCTTTAAGCGAATGTAAGCGTGGCGGTCGTTACATTTTACCGTATCTTCGTTTAATGTCGTCTGATTTGGTCATTGATGAGATTGATGATTTTGATGGTGAAGATTTAATAGCAATAGGGCGGCTCATACATTTTGCAGGTATGCTGGGGCGAAAGGTTATGATTTCATCGGCTACTATTCCTCCTGATTTGGCACAAGGGTATTTCAATGTTTATCGTGAGGGTTGGCGGCTTTTTGCAAAAACGCGCCAGGTCAGCGCGAATATTGGTTGTGCATGGATTGATGAATTTAACACCAAGGTTGAAACGATATCTGATTTTGATACCGTTGAGGCTATCCATCATTATCAAAGTCATCATAATGCATTTATCGGCAAGAGGATAAATAAACTAAAAGATGCACCGATAAAGCGAAAAGCTGAAATCATTTCCTGCGATTGCATTAAAGAAGAAGGGGGGAAGAAGATACGGCAAGATAAGCAACTTATTGAGGGTGCTTATTTTAAACGGATCCAGCATGCAATCATCGGCCTCCATCTACGGCATTGTTACTTGGATCCAGTGACAGAAAAGATGGTTTCATTTGGTGTTGTGCGTATGGCAAACATCAACCCGTGCGTCTCTTTAACAACGTATTTGGTAATGAATGATTGGCCTGCGGATTTCGATATACGTGTTATGGCTTATCACAGCCAGCAAGTGCTACTAGTTCGCAATGAGCAAGAAAAACATTTGGATTGTGTGCTTAAACGTAATGAAAAACGGGGGGAAGTAGCGGAAGTTTTTAAAAACTCAGTGATTCGTGACCATCTTGATCGTTGCTTAGCGAAACATATGGTTTTCATTCTTGTTGCCACTCCGGTAGAAGAAATTGGTCGTGATCACGATTTTGATTGGGCAGTCGTGGAGCCCTCTTCGCTTCGCTCGATTATTCAATTATCTGGTAGGGTATTGCGCCATCGTGACAAGCAGACGAATACACCTAATATTGCCCTAATGCAGTATAATTTGAGAGCCTTAAAGAATACAGACCATGTGCCCGCCTATCAACGTCCTGGATATGAGCAATATAATCCAGTAGATTCCAACTACATGCTTGCGACCCATGATATTACGCAGCTCATTGATAATGAATTTATTACGTCTGGCATAAGTGCCAAACCGCGGATATCCAGTAAGCCATGCCTGAACCCAAAACACAGCTTCGCCGATTTAGAGCACTATTCCATCTCCAAATTACTCACAAGGTATAAAACAGAACCAATAAAAAATTTAGTGGGTCCCGAAACGATGCAAGGTTGGTTGACTCAGTGTTGGTGGTTAACCGCCTTACCACAGCAATTGAACCCATTTCGTCATGGCATCGATCAGGTTAAGCTTTTTTTAATTCCGCAAAATGATAACCTAGTATTTGTGGAGAAGGATGAAAAGGGCCATCCTCATGTCGTTGAGAATATCTACAACATTAGCAAGTTGGAGTTGGAGGAAGCGCTCTTGAGTAAATGTTGGTTAAGCGTAAATTATAAACAGTTAATCAGAGGGTATGCGGACGAGCAGAATCTCTCTGAACGAGCTGTGGCACTCAAGTACGGGGAGCTTTCCTTTCCGAATTATGGTGGCGATAAAAGGTATCAATATTCGTTACAATTTGGTTTGACTGAGGCTTTATAATTTATAAGTTTTTTCGCTTTAATGCGTGCCGAAAATGGTCAATATCCTTCATAAAAAAAATATAATTGCGTATATACTCTTTTATATAAGCTCAGAGGAGTGGTACTTTGGATGAGTCAATTAGGAAATTTCTGTCTGATAGAAAAGACGAGCGGATTAAAAAGAAAATTAAATCGGGCATGACCTCAGAAGAAATATTTCAAATTGAGCACGAAGCCAGCCAGGAATTTATGCTCGAAAACTGGTTGCCAGGTGCGGCAAAAAAAGCGGATCAATTAAGGATTGCGACCCATCCTCCTAAATTTAGTCATCCGGATGCGAAGATTAGTTCAGTTGTTGCTGAGATGAGAAGGGACGCCGATGGATTCCTACGAACTGGCAATGTGCATATGGATACAGACGTAATTGGCAATGCTGCAGCATTAGATGTATTTAAGTTTTTGTCATTGGTTTTAAATGATGGGCAGACAATCTTACGTCATTTGGAGTCAAATACTCAAAAAATACAAGATGAATTTCGAATTTCATCCGCTTCATTTGAGAAGTTAAGAACAGATTTTTTGTCTATTAAAAAATCAGATGATAGGATTGTAACGAGTGGAAAAATCAAGCAAGTCTACTTTCCTGTAGCGGATAGTTATCATTTATTATCTATTTTAACCCCTTCCGGATTACTATTTGAGCTTAGAAAGCGTATACAAGAAATCAGATTTTCTGAGCAAACCAAGCAAGCGCGGGAAGATAAGCGCAAAAACGTTTTCAACGAAATGGGTTTTGACGATCTATATGGCTTGGTGATGATAGGTTTTGGAGGCACTAAACCTCAAAATATTAGTGTATTAAATAGTACTTATGGGGGAAAGGCTTATCTTTTACCTTGTATACCACCCTCGTTAATAAAGAAGCGCTGGTTACCCAAAAGGCATTTCTTTAAAAATTTGCTGCCGCCGAAATCGTTTGCCGATGAATTTAAACCAGTGCACCAATTGTTAAAGACTGACTATAACAATCGAAATATTCGGGATGGTTTAAAAATCCGGCTACAAATAATTATTGATAAAGTAATCGAAATGCAGTGGTCCATCCGTCTTGAAGAGGAAGGATGGTCTGCAAAAGAGCAATACACTGATCTACCCATGCATCAAAAAATATGGCTTGATGACGCTTATAAAGAAGATCGCTTGAAAAATGATGAATGGCTGGACAAAATTGTTTCTGAATTTGCACACTGGTTTATTTACGCTTATAAAACCTTATATGGCAACCATGCTATATTTCTGGCAGATCCTGAATTTACTTATATAAAATCCCTCATAGAAAACAATAAAGAGGATTTACGATGAAAAGCGTTTTATTGATTCCCTACATAAAAATTCAAAATGCAAATGCTTTATCGAGTCCTTATACGATTGGTTTTCCAGCGATGACGGCCTGGTTAGGGGCAGTGCATGCCCTGCAACGGCAGTTAATCAAGAATGGGTTCCTAGACACTTTTTTTAAAAGTTCGGCGGTAATATGCCATGATTTTGTCTTACATATCCATAAAGATGAGGGTGATTTCGTTTATTCAATCATAGGTACAGGGAATCCTTTAAATAAACTGGGTGAGCGCTCTTCTTTTATCGAAGAAGGAAGATGCCATTTAATCGCTTCCCTAGTTATCGAATGCGAAGGGGTTAAAAAAACGGAAGAGGTTACATTCATTAAAACGATTGAAAACGAACTACAGACTAATGTAAAGATTTCAGGTGGCGATATTTTGGAATTAAAAACGCCTGAAATACTTAAAATTGCAGAAGAAAAGGATTTAAAAAAGCTGGTACGAAGACTCATGCCGGGCTATGTGATTATTGAGCGTCGTGATCTCATGGTAGAGGCCATGGCTAATAGCCAAGATGCCCTTGATGCGATTATTGAATATCTTAAAGTGATGCATCGCAGTGAGCAGGATGAGGATGGAAAAATTGAATGGACGAGTAAACGTAAAATACCAGGATGGATAGTCCCGATAGCCACAGGATTTTATGGTGTCTCAGCTTTAGGAAAAGCGGAGAATCAACGTGATCCTACCATTCTTCACCGTTTTGCTGAAAGTATCTTGACACTCGGGGAGTTTAAAATGGTATACCAGATCAGGCATCTTGATGAAATGCTGTGGCATTATCACGTTGAAACTGAAAAGGACTTATATCTTTGTCAACAAAACCTATGACTTAATAGAAGGGAAGATTATGGCCAGAAATGATAATGTAGCAACCGTACTTGCTTTTGAAAAAAAATTAGTCCCGTCTGACGGTTTTTTTTATGGCACGACATGGGAAGATCGATACACGAATGCCTTCCCCCTGACGCTAATGGAAAAATCGGTGCGAGGTACTATTTCTAATCGTCTAAAGAAAGCCATGCAAGCGGATCCAGCAAAATTAGATGCTGAAGTGGAAAAGCCTAATTTGCAAAAAGTGGACTGCTGTTCATTGAGCGAAAATCAGGACACCTTAAAAATTCAATTTACTTTGAAAGTATTAAGTAATATTGAAAAGCCCTCGGCATCTAATAATGCTGGTTTCAATGAAAGTTATAAAGCTGCTGTAAAAAACTACATCCAACATACCGGTTTTAGTGAGCTTGCGAAACGTTATGCGCTTAATATCGCGAATGCTCGTTTCTTATGGCGAAATCGGGTGGGCGCAGAAAAAATTGAGGTTAAAGTGCAAGTTTTAAATGCCACAGGAATTCAGTCTTGGACGTTTGATTCGACTAAATTTAGCTTATTTGATTTCGATGTCAATGATGAGGATGTCAATTCCTTGGCAAAAAAGATTGCACAAGCACTTTCCGGGGAAATTCCGTTTTTACTTTTAGATATTAATGCTTATGCCCAGATCGGCAAAGCACAAGAAGTTTACCCGAGTGAAGAGCTCATTTTGGACAAAAGTAATAATAAAAATAAGAAAAGTAAAATACTCTATCAAATTAATAATATAGCCGGAATGCACTCACAAAAGATTGGCAATGCCCTAAGAAGTATTGATACTTGGTATCCTGATTTTGAGGAAGTGACGACAGGCCCTATCGCTATTGAACCTTATGGGGCAGTTACCAATTTAGGAATAGCTTATCGGAACCCTAAAAACAAATCAGATTTTTTTACTTTATTTGATAAGTTTGCTCGTGGAGAGCCATTAGAAACAGAAGCGCAGGAACATTACGTCATGGCAGTATTAGTAAGAGGAGGAGTTTTTGGCGAGAGCGGTAAGGATTGAGCATGAATTTTTATCTGGATATAACATTAATACCTGGTGCAGATATTGGCCACTATTTCTTATGGGGAAAGGTTTATAAACAGATCCATTTAGGATTGGTTGCTATACAAAACTATCATGGTTTGTCACCCATTGGAATTTCATTTCCAGAATATAGCAATGAATTATGCAGCTTAGGCAGTAAACTTCGCATATTCGCGGAAGACAAAGTGGTGCTAGAAAATTTTAATGCGAAAAAATGGCTAAATTTTTTGTCTGATTACACGCACATCACTAGTATCCGGGAGGTGCCACAAAATATATGCTCCTATGTTCGTTTTAAAAGAAAGCAGTCTAAGTCAAATTTGGAACGATTGGCAAGGAGAAAAGCGAAGTACGAAGCCATTAGTTTTGACCAAGCATTAGAATTACTTAAAAATCGAAAAGAGCAATTAATAAATGCGCCTTATATCAATATATCGAGCAATAGTTCGGGAGAGAGCTTCAAAATTTTCATTATAAAAGAAGTTGCTCATGAGCTGATAAACAATGGTTTTAGTTGTTACGGTTTAAGCGCTACGTCAACATTACCGAATTTTTAGCCTTTATTTTTGCTGCTCTTTAAAAATATAATAAAATCAATAGGTTAGGAAAGGCATGATTTTCATTGGTAATTCTGGGTATTTTTAGCTAAGTATATTAAGAATATCGAATATTTTTAATATAATCTGGGTTCACTGCCGCACAGGCAGCTTAGAAAGGTAGCATTAGAACGAAAACGACCAGTAATAAGTTCACTGCCGCACAGGCAGCTTAGAAAAATAAGCGAGGGGATAGCTGAGCCAAGCGACGGTTCACTGCCGCACAGGCAGCTTAGAAAAACTTTCCACTTGATGTAATGGGGCGGACTGAGTTCACTGCCGCACAGGCAGCTTAGAAAGGTTAGTCTGCCAGGAGACATCATTAACAGGAGTTCACTGCCGCACAGGCAGCTTAGAAAGACTGGGTTAGTCTGCCAGGAAACATCATTAAGTTCACTGCCGCACAGGCAGCTTAGAAATGTATCGCTCGGATATTCTTGAGCAGTTATGGGTTCACTGCCGCACAGGCAGCTTAGAAAGAAAGAATATCAAAAGATTCTAAAAAAACAACGTTCACTGCCGCACAGGCAGCTTAGAAACCTGGCCTCAGAAGGGTCCTGCTGTAGAGTTACGTTCACTGCCGCACAGGCAGCTTAGAAATATGGAGCGTGTTAAAGCTGTTGTTGATGAGCGTTCACTGCCGCACAGGCAGCTTAGAAATTGACGAGAAAATTACAACAAAGCTCCTCGAAGTTCACTGCCGCACAGGCAGCTTAGAAAAATGCGGATTTTCCGCGCATAAATCCCCTAATGTTCACTGCCGCACAGGCAGCTTAGAAATAAAAAATACGGTGATATTAAAGTTGATGATGGTTCACTGCCGCACAGGCAGCTTAGAAATTGACGAGAAAATTACAACAAAGCTCCTCGAAGTTCACTGCCGCACAGGCAGCTTAGAAACAACAAAATCAAGAGCTAAACCTAAGCTTTTAGTTCACTGCCGCACAGGCAGCTTAGAAATGATGATTCGACTGATTATATTGTTCCGCAGAGTTCACTGCCGCACAGGCAGCTTAGAATTTACATCTCCTCTTGGTTTTAAGTGCGTATCGTTCACTGCCGCACAGGCAGCTTAGAAAAAATACATTTTTAATTTCAAATGCTATGATTAGTTCACTGCCGCACAGGCAGCTTAGAAAATCAGACAAAGAATATGAGCATATATTTTCGGGTTCACTGCCGCACAGGCAGCTTAGAAAGGCATGATTCGTGCACATGATTTTTCTCGTTCGTTCACTGCCGCACAGGCAGCTTAGAAAAGGATCATTATCAAACTTTGCGCGAACCTTAGGTTCACTGCCGCACAGGCAGCTTAGAAAAAAAAACTAAGGAAGCCTTTATGATTAACGCAGTTCACTGCCGCACAGGCAGCTTAGAAAAAGCTTGCAGGGGATAATAACAGGTCATATAAGTTCACTGCCGCACAGGCAGCTTAGAAATGCTAAAGTTAGGGCAAAATTTGATAATGATCGTTCACTGCCGCACAGGCAGCTTAGAAAATGCTTGTCTTTTAGATGTCTTGCTAAAAGCCGTTCACTGCCGCACAGGTAGCTTAACAAACTAATCTTCAAAATTTTCCTTCTTAGCTTCATGGCCGTTAATGGCAATATTAGCGATACAGCCCAATCAATTCAGTATGAGGATTGCTGCTTTTGAGGCAATGGTATTATCTTCACTAATCAATGTGCTTGATGTTGTTCTAGAGATTGTGAAGTAGGGTAAAGACAGGTGGTTCGTAAAGGTTTTTTCGAGCATCTTGTCTAACTCATGATTAATTCCTGATGAGGTCATGATCATAAAGCGTGATTTTTTGAATTTTATATGGGAAGGCATTGTTTTTTTAGTGATTTTCCATGATTAAACGTAAATGATTGCATTTCGCATTTTTGTTTGAAATCTAGTGAATTGCAAATTACTCTCTCTTAAGAAAAATAATTGGTTGACTAGTTGATATGAATAACACTGATCTTAGGCGCGGCAAGTTAATGGCTCGTTAGCTTTTATAAGTTCGTATTTATTTGTAACGAATATTAAGTGAATCAGCAAAAAGAGTTTTGATTTTTTGGGGTTAAATACCTAGGAAATAAATTAGTGATAAAAAATAAATGACATTTTTGATAGAATTGGCGTTTTTCAGAAATAGTAAGGATAAAAAATGAAAATAAAGCAAACAGCTATGGCTTCGATATTAGGATTTTTAGGGCTCACAAGTTTTGCTGGCACTAAAGATTGGAACGGTACTTTTACTATAAAAAATAATAATGGTGATATTCAAACAGTAACCCATGCACCCAATTATGTTCAATATCTTTTTTTTAGTTCAAGAGGATGTCTGGTTTTTAAAAAAGGAGCTTCAATTAATGGAATGACATTTCAAGAGGATGTCGAGCTTTGTACCCACTCAAACATAGAAAGCTTTACCGGGGAAGTACAAAAAATGGGTTTGATCATTGATAAAAATATTACATTAGATTCCACTTATCAAGATTAAAAGTCAGGGTAACTGCCTCGTGGCGCACGATGCGGTTACCCTGGTTAAAAGTATTATGCTAAGGTCTCAAAGACGGTCCAATGCCGTTTCTTTGAAGTAGAACATATAATTCGTTGGGTTTCGATAGCTGTGGGTATAGTCATGTTACTAGTCCTTACTTGTTATTTTTGTTAATAACTAGTGGACCGATTTGATTGGGGGGCATTACAGATAGCACTTATCCTTAAGCGAAGTTGTTTTTCAATTTCAATCACAGCAAAAAATATAGCCCCAGTTATCACGATAATTACCCCATCCCAAAAAGGGATACTCTGAGTTGCAAATAGAGTTTGCAAGGGAGGGAGGTAGGTGATTGCAAACTGTGCCCCTGTAATTACAATGACTGACATCCACACCACTTTAGTTCCCTGTACTGCTTTCCATGTGAGTGAAGTGCTGTAAATGTTGCGAATATAAAACAGATGAAAAATTTCAAGGACAACTAAAGTATTCAAAGCGATCGTGTGGGCTAACTTAAGTGAATAACCTCGATCGAGCGCATAAAAATAGATACCGAAAACGCTACCGATAAATAAAATCGAAACTAAGATCATATGCCATACCAAACTGCCAGTAAGAAGTGGTTCATTTCGAGAACGCGGCGGACGGTCCATAGTTCCTTCTTCCGTGGGTTCGAAAGCCAAGGCAATCCCCAAAGTGATTGCGGTAATTAAGTTAATCCATAAAATCTGGATTGCTGTGACAGGTATGCTAAGTCCAAAGAGTATCGCTAAAATAATGGTCATTGCTTCGCCTGCATTAGTGGGTAAAGTCCAGCTAATGACCTTTTTAAGGTTGTCGTAAACAGTACGGCCCTCACGAACAGCAGCTACAATAGAGGCAAAATTGTCATCCACTAGTACAAATTCAGCTGCTTCTTTGGCGGCTTCACTTCCTTTCCTCCCCATGGCAATTCCTGCATCTGCTCGTTTTAATGCGGGGGCGTCATTCACTCCATCGCCAGTCATAGCTACAATCATCCCATTGGATTGCAGTGCCATGACAAGCCTTAGCTTATGTTCGGGACTTGTACGTGCAAAAATATCAGTTTCCAATACAGCATTTTTGAGTATCGCATCATCCATGTTATCCAAATCTAGGCCTGTTAATACTTTTTCTACGTTTCTAAGTCCTATTTGACGACCTATAGCTATTGCCGTCGCGGCATGGTCACCGGTAATCATTTTGACCCCAATACCTGCCGTATGGCATCGAGCTACCGCTGCAACCGCCTCAGGCCTAGGAGGATCAATTAGCCCAACCATTCCAAGTAACGTCAAATTGCAATCAACATCCGCGAACTCCAAAACAGTATGTTCTGGTTTTGCCTCTTTAACTGCAAAAGCGAGTACTCTCTGCCCTAGGGTGGCTACCTGTCCCATTTGTTCATTCCAGTAAGCTTCGTTTAGAGGCTGTACTTCTCCACTGGTGGTTTGTTGATTTTGACACATCTTTAAAATCTGTTCGGGTGCCCCTTTAACCAGGAGCAGCGCATGTTGCAAATGGTCATGATGGAGGGTGGCCATGAAACGATGCTTGGCATCGAAGGCTATTACATCGGTACGAACCCAGGCAGCATTTTCTTCTTGTTGAGTAAGCCCTATTTTACCTGCAAATGCAAGCAGGGCAGCTTCCATGGGATCGCCCTCCGCAATCCAATTACCTTCTTGTGAATGAAGTGCAGCATCATTACAAAGCACTGCAGCTCGCGCGAGTTGCTTAAGTAGAGGATATCCATCACAATCAATTACTTGCCCATCTAAAGTAACCGTTCCTTGGGGTTCATAGCCGATGCCAGCCAAAGTAAACAACTGGTTGTCGGTTAAAACTGAAGCAACAGCCATTTCATTAAGCGTCAGTGTGCCGGTTTTGTCGGTACAGATAACCGATACTGAGCCCAATGTTTCAATTGCGGGAAGGCGGCGTACAATCATCTGCCTTCGGGCCATCGCCTGCACGCCAAGGGCTAAGGCAATTGAAAGGACAGCAGGAAGACCTTCAGGAATTGCTGCAACAGATAAACCAACGATTACCATAAACAATTCCGCAAATGGATGATGCTGAACAAAATAGCCATAAACTAGGAGGAGTGCGGCAATCAGTAGAATGAATAAAGTGAGCCATTTTGCGAATTGTCCCATTTGTAGGACTAACGGTGTAGCCAAGGGTTCAATTGTTGATAACAGCCCGCTTATCTGTCCAATTTGGGTCGATGTCCCTGTGGCTACTACAATACCTTTGCCTTGGCCATTGGTTACCAAGGTTCCGCTAAAAGCCATGCAAAATCGATCGCCCAGTACTGCATCCCCAGGAATAGGATCGATGCTTTTTTCAATAGGAATCGATTCGCCTGTCAAGATGGCTTCCTGAATAGTGAGCCCATGAGATTTTATTAAGCGTAAATCTGCGGGAACCTTATCTCCGGCTTCTAAAAAGACAATATCGCCTGGCACAAGTTCTTCTCCAGCAACCCGTCGTCGCGTCCCGTCTCGTAATACAGTAGCAGTAGGAGACAACATTTTTCGAATCGCTTCCAGTGCTTTTTCGGCTTTTCCTTCCTGGATAAACCCAATCAGGGCATTGATGACGACAACGGCTAGAATAACCGTAGTGTCTACCCAGTGTTGCAAGAAGGAGGTCACTAATGCAGCCGCTAATAATACATATATCAGTATGTTGTGAAACTGGAGCAAGAAGCGGGAAAAAGCACTTTTTCTTTGGGGTTCTGGGAAGCGATTGAAACCATAAGATTTCAATCTGGTTTGAGACTCTTCGCTGTTTAGACCGGACTCTGTAGCATTTAACGTTGTAAGAGTTCCTTCTATAGATTGCTCATGCCAGCGTTGTTCTAAAAAGAGTTTTTTTTGTTTGGCCATATTAACATACTATTAAGTCACTTCTTGTTTAAGAACAAAGCCGGACAAAATACCTGGGCTAAATGGATTAATTTGATTTTGTGTTTTTAACACGTACCGGCCTGAGTTCCCATTCACTTCAAACAGGATTTGCAAGCTTGAGCTGTCATTGCCATCCACTAAGACGTTAACTTTCTGAAGCATCTTAAAGAAGGCCCATGGTCCTGTTTCCTCAAGTTCGTAGTGATTGCCTTCGATGGAATAGAGCATTAACCTCGCGTCGTTTTGGGGCCAGCTAAATTGCGTGTAAGAGTCGGAGTTTTGATTATCAGTAAGTTTGGTTTGACCGATGGTCAGTTGCAAATTCGAAACGACAGGATCTAAGCTAATTTTCTGTAAACTGAATTCAATTTTACTGGTCTCTGTATTGTTAGGGAAGAACATGTTGGAAATCACATTCGCCCGTATTAACTCATTAATAATATCGCTTGATATGGGTAACACATAGCCGTTTAACTCTTTGGGCTGCCATTGGGGTATTGAGGTATCTAAAAACGGTTTAATGTAATTATTGACAAATGAATTAAGCGTTCCGTGCGGCGAAAAGAAGTGATCAAAATCAGCAAGATTGACTTCGCTTGATTGTGAAGAATCCAAGGGATAACGATTGGCAATGGTTGTTTGGTATTCTCTGTAAACCATTTGTTGCCATTGCTTATTAAGGTAGTTTTTACTTTCATTAATAAAAATAAACCAAGTGTCATCGGCTAATTGTTTTGCCCAAGTTGAGACGGGTTCTGGAAGCTGTCGTGAACGGTTGTAGAGCATGCTCAACGGATCAGAAAGCGATCCTCCTTGAAACCTTGATTTGGTTAATTCAAAAGCTGTTCTGCCTTGGTCATTAATTAAAGAGAGTGTCGTCAAGAATTTTTCAAGCTCGTTAATATTCTGAGTTAATTCATTCGTAGCGGAAGCGGTCATTAAATTTAAATTAGTAAATTGATAAGCTACTTTTTCATTAAATCGGCTCGAGTTGTCACTGAGTTCTGGGCCAGTTTGCTGCTGAATAAGTTCAATCAATTTAGCGACGGCATTGGATTGATGCAAGCTTAAAGTCAATTTACGTGCTTGTTGATAATCTTGGTAATGCTGCGGCTGAGTATGGCGAATAAAATTCTGCCACCAAGTCACGTACTCATAGCTGTAAGCCTCTTCCAGTAAAGCGGGTAGATTATCAAGATCTTGGCGAGCAAGAACCCAATTTTCACGTTGTAGTTGAGTTGCAACTGTCGGAAGTTTGGCAACGACTTCTTTGAAGCCTTCTTTTGTGTAATAGTGAGGCAAATCTTGTGAGGCTAATTCAAAGCCTTCCACCGTAATTTTCTGTTTTTCTTGAGAAAAATGATTTTTAGCAAGTGAGTAATACAGGTAAGTAGCAGGCAAGGCATTGAGGTAATTGCGTGCGTCACTGACTATTTGTCGGTTAATAGGCAATGGTTGCATCGGTTGTTTTAACGCATTTTTCAGTAATACGAGTTGTTTATCGATGTTTTTCTGTTGATTATTGCCAGCCCAGTATTGCTTAAACCAATCAGTGACCTCTGATTCTGAATAATGCTCGGGTTCGGCAAGCATGAGATAAACTTTTAAGGCGTCATAGCGGGCTATTTGTGTCTGTACGGGATCGGAAATAATGCGCTCTATGTCGGCAAGCAATTCGGGTATGAAATTATCATATAATCGCTGCTTATTATTATTTTTCAGTTGTGCTTTCAAGTGCTCAATAGTGGGAACTGAAAAGAAATTAGTAGGAATTTGCTCAAGTTTGGAGGCTGCTAATGATAAATGATAGAGCGCCGATGTTTTCTCATTGGATTGACCAAGTAATGCTTCGTAAGTAAGCAATTCTTTGCTCGCCTCATCGAGCAGTTGTGTCGCTTTAAAGTGGTGGTAAGCAAGCCAGAGCAGCGACAAACCGACACCTCCGGCTGCGACACCCGCTAACCATTTCTGAGAAATACTGATTTGCGGAATGTAGCGCTTAGTTTGTTCCTGGAACGTTTTTAATGCACCTTCGATGAAATAAGCGCGGTAGTTATTCGATTGAGGAAATTTATCTTGCACCGTCAACGCATATTCATGCTGAATTTTTTTATTTAAACGATCAATACTAAGGCCGCCTTGTTCAGCGCTCGTAAAATAAATGGCTTTTAAACGAAAGAGTTGTAAAGGTAAATTTTGAATCAAAGACTGAACTGATACGCGTAGAGTTGTGAGTTGAAGAGGAAATTCCCTAATCAGAGTCCGTTTAACGGTTGAGCGAGCAGGATGCAATTTATTGATAATTTGTTGACCTAATAGCTCAAGCATTTGATCAAATTGATGGCGGTAATTTTCAAGTAATTTTTTTCTTAGCTTCGCATTATCCAAAGAAAAGCCCAAAGGCTTCGTTAAATCAGTGGGGTGATCGGACTGAAAGAAATCACAAAATCCAGCAACGGCATCCAATTTAGTCAGTAAAAGGGCAGTATCCACAGCATATCCTAAACCCTGACCAAACCGCTCAAGCAATTGAGCATGTGACTTGCAAAGCTCCAAAAGATGCACTGGCTCTGCGAGTAACAATTCACTTGAATCCACGCATAGGATGATTCCAGAAATTCGGACATTTCGATGGCAGCGGTTTAATTGTTTTAAAGTATAGCCAATCAAGTTTTCGGTTTGATTTAGCCAGGATTCACCGAGCTCTAAGATGACACCTTGCTGATTGTAAAAAAGATTAGCACTGGTTTCATTGTCGGCGGGATAGTGGGTAAAATTACTTTGACGCAGAAGGGTGGTTTTACCTTGATTTATTTTGCCCGTCATTAAGAGAAAAGAAATGGCATTGTGCTGCGGTTTTAAATGGCCAAAAATTTTTTTTAATGCGTCACAAAGCGCGCTTAACGATCTATCCATCAATCATCCAGTTTTGCGGTTACTGTATGTCCAAACTGAACTGTTCTAGCCTGCTTTTCCAAAAGAAGTTGACTGACAAAATAACTGGCTGTTAATACACTCAAAGCCACAATACTTACTGCCACTAAAGGTTTACGGTTTTTAGGAAAACTTTCAACGCCTTTTTGTTCGTTAAAGAGTCGATGCGATTTATTGACTCGATGTTGTTTAATCAGTTGATACAATTCTTCGAGCAAATTATCCAATACCTGTCTACCATCAGCTCGGCCATGCTGCTCACCTTCAAAGCCTGTAATAAGGCAATAATAAGCAAGTTCGAGTAAATCGAGGTATTGATTAGGTCTTTGTTTAATGTAGTTTACAATGTCAAAAAAACGGCTTTCAGGTCCTTTTTCCCCGTGCGATGAGGGAGTAAATGCTTGGAATTCAGCGGGTTTACCATAAAGTCTTAGGTAATTTTTACCAATCAATTCATCTATAGTCGCGCAAAGCAAATAATGCGCAATGGCATCAAATTCTTCGGTGTAAGCTTTGCTGTTCAAGCGGCTGTGAAACGCGCGCAATTCATGTTCAATGTTTTCACGAATACTATGAATGGGAGGTAACGACGGTGTCACATACAAACGCTCCACCAAAGAGAGAATCGGCCCTGCTGCTGCAACTAAAGGATTGGTCGTAAAAGGAGCAATAAATAATTTTGAACGATAATACCCTTGTGGCATTTTGTGGGTGCCAGGTAATGACAGTGGGCTGACAAAAGAGGCCGCAAGTTGCTCGGCAGCCATGGCTTTCACTCCAAGTGGTATCAAATCAAAATAAATGCTTAGCCCCTACCAAAAACAGCCGTATTTGGCGAAAAATCAGACGGTAAAGGCATAAAGAGTTCCTTGATAATACGTCATCTATATTGCCTTGTCGATAAGGGAAATCAAATAATGCAATGCTTACGTGTCAGAAAAATCGATTGTTTCTATACCCCTTGTGTTACCGAATACAGCCATCTACATTGTAGTTCCTTACGCAAACGATAACTAATGTCAATGATTGGACTTACAAAAGAAGGAAAGAGGAGTTTTTTGAGGGGGCGTTATGAGGTAAAATAGGTGCTCGTAAAAGCCTGAGTCAAATCTAATGTTTGCCAAATTAATTATTGCCTTAACGCCGATGGTTTTAGCGCTTCCTCTAGCTATGGATATCTATGTTCCAGCCATTCCTCACCTGACTAAAGATTTTCATGCCACTGACACGCAAATGTTAATGACTCTTAATTTATTCATGCTAAGTGCGGGTTTGATGCAGTTAGTGATTGGACCCATTTCCGATCATTTTGGTCGCAGGAGAATCGGTGTCCTCATGGCATTTTGTTTTGCTTTTGGCTCTGTCTATTGCGGATTAGCAACGAATGTGAATGAGCTGGTTGTTTATCGTGTCATTCAAGCTCTGGGTTCGTGTGGAATGATGGTGCTTGGTTTCGCTATAGTACGCGATCATTATGCTGGTGAAAGAAGTGCGAAGGCGTATAGCTTTCTTAACGGTATGATTTCGTTTTCTCCTATTTTCGCCACTTTTATTGGTAGTTATATTGATTTATATTGGGGATGGTCAGCGACTTTTTGGGCGTTATTAGTGGTGGCAATACCTGCTATCGGGACGGTGGGTTTTTGGTTAGAGGAAAGTTTACCAGCCAACAGACGAACGCGATTAACCACCCAGGTGTTTCGGCAATACATTCATGTCATTCGCAATCAAGAATTTGCAATTTATACGTTAGCTTCGGCTTTTGGCCATTGTTATTTTTATTTATTTTGCGCTTTATCGCCGTATTTAATCATTCGAACTTTAGAAATTCCACAAACCCAATACGGATTTTATTTTTGTTTTATGGGGATTTCATTGCTCATTGGCAGTTTTATTAGTGGTTCAATTGTTGAACGGTTAAGTATTTTTAAGACCTGTCTTTTGGGTTATGTTTTAAGTTTAATAGGGGGCTTATGGATGTTGATTTGGTATCTAGCCCAGGGTCTTAGCATTCATAATTTTATTTACCCCATGTTGTTAATTGGGATTGGGGGAACCTTTTGCATGGGCGCTGGGTCAGGGGGTGCGATGGCGCCTTTTGAAGAAGCCAAAGGAGCGGCGGCTGCAGCCGTAGGGGCTTTACGTTTCTTATTTGCAGGCATCGTCGGTTATTTTCTTATTACCAAAACCGTGAGCTCGACATTACCTTTAGCCATTCCGGCGGTGTTATTTAGTCTCATTGGTATCATCGTGCTTTTGTTAGCAAATAAAGAAACGGAAACTTCAATAGCTAATATTGATTAATGTAATCAATATATTCGATTTTACTTATGAATGTATTTCTCCTAAAGTTAGGGTATACCCACTTGAGGAGAGAAAAAATGATTAAAGTAGGCGATAAATTTCCTGAATTTCATCTTAAAGCTACTGTAAGCAATACCATGACAGACGCTTTTGCGGTGATTTCCAATGAGACTTATCAGGGCAAATGGTTAGTGGTGTTTTTCTGGCCGAAAGATTTCACGTTTGTTTGCCCCACTGAAATTGCTGAGTTTGGTAAACTCAATGAGGAATTCAGTGATCGCGATGCGCAATTATTAGGAGCAAGTATCGATAGTGAATTTGTGCACTTGGCGTGGCGAAATCAACATCCGGATTTGCATGAACTTCCTTTTCCCATGCTCGCTGACATTAAACGAGAGTTAACGCAAGCTTTAGGGATCCTTGATGAGCAGGAGGGCGTTGCGCAACGAGCCACTTTTATTGTGGATCCAGAAGGTATTACCCGTTTTGTGATGGTTACTGATCTCAATGTGGGGCGTAATCCACAAGAGGTTCTTCGTGTTTTGGATGCCTTACAGACCGATGAACTTTGCCCATGTAACTGGAAGAAAGGCGAAGAAACCATTCACGCCGCTTAAGAAGGATATAATCATGCTAGAGATTACTAAACAACAATTGCCCCCGTTTGCCAAGGACGTGCGTCTCAATTTGACTAAGGTATTGGATTTAACGCAAACGGATGGGTTAACTGAACAGCAAATTATCGGCTCAGCACTTGCTGTGGCGTATCATTTGGGTAATAAGTTACTCATCGCTGATTTACTCGAGCTTAACCAAGAAGAAAAAGTTGCAGAAGCGGCAAAACTGGCTGCTAGCCTGATGGCAATGACGAATATTTATTATCGATTTGTCCATTTAAGCGAGCATAAAGAACTCACTCAAGTTCCGGCAGGTCTTCGTATGCAAGGGATGATGAATCCCGGTATCGATCGCTTAACCTTTGAAACATTTTCACTTGCGGTATCGATTTTAAATGGTTGTGGTGCCTGCATGAGTGCGCATACTAGGCAATTACAAGAGCAAGGGATATCAGCGCACGCACTAGCGCGGATTGGACGTATTGCTGCTGTGATTCATGCAGCGCATGTGTGTCTCGATTTGTGAGCGCTCAACTTCAATCGTGCAAAGTGAGTGTACCCCTGAGCGATAGATTACTCGGGGGATTATTATAAGCGCTCTCTGTTTCCCGAGGCTTTTTTATTGAGAATCTTGGTAATTTTGTCAGGTGGGACGGGTTTACTTAAGAAGAAACCCTGTATGCCATCGCAATTTTTCTCTTTTAAGAAATTAATTTGTTTTTGAGTTTCGACGCCTTCCGCTAAGACTTGAAAATTGAAACTACGGGCCATTGCAATAATGGCTTCAATAATCACTTCGTCGCTTCGTGATTTTGATATATTTTGCACAAATGATTGATCGATTTTTAAGCGATCAAAATGCAGTTTTTTAAGATAATTTAAGCTTGAATTTCCTGTACCAAAATCATCCAGAACAATTTGCACGCCCAGTTTTTTAATCTGTTGAATCATTTGCTGAATTTCAATATGGGTGATAATGACATTTTCAGTGATTTCAAGTTCTAAGTATTGAGGGTCCACGTCATATTGCTTCAAATAGCTTTCCAATGTAGTGGCGAAATGGGTTTGCTTGAGTTGCTGGGTGGTTACATTGATTGAAATACGGACTAAAGGGAGATTGTTTTTCTTCCAACTGCTTAGTTGCTCACAGACTTGCTGGATGACCCATTCACCAATAGGCACAATAAGGCCGGTTTCCTCAGCAATGGGGATAAAATCGAGAGGTAAAATTGTCCCTTTTTGCGGATGTTGCCAACGCAGGAGTGCTTCTACGCCAACCAGATAATTTTCTTCCATATCAAACTGAGGTTGATAAAGTAAGAAAAATTCGTGATTAGCAATGGCTCGTCGTAATTCAGCTTCTTGCTGTAAGCGTTTGCCAAGATCTTGATTTAATTTTGGGATATAAAATTTAAATTGATTGCCCCCTTGTTCTTTAGCATTGTACATGGCTAAGTCTGCATTTCTCAAAAGGGTATTTATTTTTTTGCCGTCACTGGGATAAAGGCTAATGCCGATGCTCGTGGAAATTGGAATTTCGCGGCCAGCAATGTAAAAGGGTTGATTGAAAGACGTAAGTACTTTTTGGGCAACATTCACGACACTTTCGTTGTTGGCAAGTTCGGGGATAATCATGACAAATTCGTCACCACCTAATCGAGCTAGTGTGTCTTCTTTGCGTAGCACTGCTAAGAGCCGCTTTGACACGGCAAGCAGTAATTCATCGCCCACTTTGTGACTTAAGCTGTCATTAATCAATTTGAAACGATCCAAGTCGAGAAAGAAGATAGCAAAGCGTTTTTTTCGGCGAATGGCTGAGGCAATGGATTGTTGAATGCGATCGATAAGTAACACGCGATTGGGCAAATCAGTTAATGAATCATGAGTGGCCTGATGTTCCAATTTTAGTTCTAGAAAGGCGCGTTCAGTGATGTCATGGAAACTCCATACTCTTCCTACAGTGGTGGTATTGACTTGATGTGGTTGTGAATAACATTCAATGATTTTTTCTTTCTTTTTAAATTGCAAAAGAATAAGACTGGGATCATCAATATGATCGTAAAGTCGATTAATTAGCTCGAGGTACTCTTTCGGTTTTTGTAACTTATTCAACATAAAGGC
This sequence comes from Legionella maceachernii, assembly GCF_900167045.1. Taxonomy (GTDB): domain Bacteria; phylum Pseudomonadota; class Gammaproteobacteria; order Legionellales; family Legionellaceae; genus Tatlockia; species Tatlockia maceachernii. The sequence goes on from NZ_FUXJ01000008.1 coordinate 35,885, forward strand.
GAAGAGTAAATTGGCGTCTTTTGATTCTAAAATAGACCGAGGAACATTCCATATTTTTATAAACTGTTGATTGTAATCAACAATTTTTTCAGATAAATCCACCACTAAAATGCCGTTAGTGGAGGACTCAATGGTTGCTCTGAGTAAAGAAAGCGATTGTTGCAATGATTCAGTGCGCTCATTGACAATTCGATGAAGCAATTCAGTGTGGTTTTTCGATTCCCTTGCTAATAGCCATTTGCGCGTTAATACACACGCAAGTTGTCTTACTGCTATTTTATCGAAGGGTTTTTTTAGAATAAGTAGGTTATCACTGACGCCTAATTTTTGTACGGTTTCCTCCCAAGAATAATCCGAATAAGCGGTGCAGATTACAATTTGAATGTCCTTATCAATTTCCCAGATTCGCATGATGGTTTCGAGTCCATCCCAGCCTGGGGGCATTCGTATATCAACAAAAGCGAGAGCGTAAGGTTTTCCCTGTTCTAAAGCGTATTTTATTTTTTCAACGCCTTCATGCCCCTGTTCTGCGGAATCAATTTCAAAATTAGGCAGTAAATTATTTTGACTCATTGAATTATTTTTACCAAATAATTCTTCGTCCAGCTGTTCAAAAGCCTGAGAATGTCCGCTAGCAGTTAGCACTTTTTTAAAATCCTGATGAATCGCAGGATTGTCATCAATCACTATAATGCGTAGATCCTCACTCATTGAACTATTCCCTCATTGCCTTGCGTTTCTGATGGCAAAGTCAAAATAAACTTAGCCCCTTTTCCAATGCCTGCACTTTCCGCTCTGAGCGAGCCACCCATATCCTGAGCTGACAAGGCGCTACTATGTAAACCAAAACCATGACCATTTTCTTTAGTAGTAAAGCCAAATGAAAAAATGCGTTCAAGCTGTTCTGGAGAAATGCCTATCCCGTTATCGATGATTTGAATATCCACTTTTTGTGGTTCTTTACCATCAACAATAAACTCTATTTTCTTTTCTTTGACATTTAAGTTTTTTAAAACGGCATCTTTTGCATTTTGGATTAGATTAACAAGAATTTGCAGTAGCTTAGATTTATCCGCAATAATATCAATAGATTCGATACTTTTTATATCAATTTTAATGAACTTATCTTGAGAAGGTTTAGATGACATTTGTAAAGCTGTGTCTATCAAGTCAGGGATAAAAATTTTCTCTGGTAAGCTCGATTTTCCACCAATAGACTGTTGAGTGGATACAATGTCTTTAATGTGTTGTAAATCCCTTTCAATGCTTTCCATTTCCATCTGATTTTTATGATGATTATTTTCAATTAATTCAGAGAGAGCAATCAGGTACTCAGGAATTAATTTTCCTTTACTGTCGTGGGTTATATAGGTGGCAAGATCATGAAGATTTTCTCTAATCATATTGACGACTTTAAAAAGTTTATCATAATAGGGTTGTGACATATCTTCTTTTAATACATTAAGAGAAATATTGGAGCTATTGAGTATGTTGCCTATATTATGCAAAATGGTGGTGGCAACCTCTGACATACCAGCTCGGCGTGCGGTGATTAATAGTTTCTGATTTAATTCTTTAATCTTAGCTTCTGTTTTTTTATCCTGATTGATGTCAATAATAATTCCTGTTAGTTGGTTTACTTGATCTTGATAATGAGCAATTACACGATACCAACCATAATCATTTTCACGGTTTTTAATCCTTATTTCGCATTCAAAATTCACTTTATCAAATAAAGATCTGTGCATTAAGTGTTGAAAGTTTTCTTGATCATCTTCGTGAATAAATTGTAAAAATTCTTTATAAGTAAATACTGGTTTTAATGGGTTTAAATTAAAAATATTATAAAGCTCATTAGAACCGAAAATATAATCTGAATTACCATCATATTGCCAATAACAAAGGTGGCCTATATGCTGTGCATTCTCAAGTTTTTCATTCAAAAGCATCATTTCTTTAGAAGAAATTTCCATTGAGCGCTCTAATAAATACCTGTCTTGGTCATTTTCTTGATAAGTTTTATTAATGTGGGAAAGAAATTCTTGCCATTTGCCTAAATCTTTAGGTAGTTCATCAATGCTAAATTCAGTACGGCTGAGTTGTCTTTTTAGCAATTTATGAATTTCCATAATTCTCCTCAATTCATAACTAATCAAATTCAGCATACGTTGTTAAGGTCATGGTTTGATTATGTAACTTACATTCTGGTGTAACGAGTGGTGATAATTCACCGTAAGAATAAAATCCTATTTGTGTTGAACCGGCAGGAAATGATTCTAAAGTGGATTCGGTTTCCTCCTCTGTGCGTTCTCCCAACAATAATCGGCGGCCCACACAACTGATACTCACAATAAGGGCCGGCTCTATGGATTTATTTTCCCTCTGTATTTTTTTCATCGCTGTTTCTCCTGCCTCACTGGCACTTGTTATCAAGCGATCAAAATTAGCTCGCATTAATTGTGCATGGTAACCAGCGGGCATATCACCAGCAAAAATAAGTGATTGCGATTCCTCATCCACTCCCAAAATAGTGCGCACAAGGGGAGTGCATTCATTTGAAGTCATGTCTCTAATAGCCAAAGGATACAATAAACCTGAAGCGGGCAAGTCAGCTGCTCTTTCACCCAAGTACTCTTTGTAAAGTTGTAAGGCAGGTCGATGATCTAATTCGTAAAGAATATTCTTGGAAGAGCGGGTAATGCGACGTAATGGGCCAAAAATATCCCATCCTCCTTTAGAACCATGGCCGATATGGATGTGATTACCATAAAATCCAGCAGCGATGACATGGTCGGTGATGATATCACCATTAAAAATGGTCCAGGTGTGTTTGAAATCACTGCCATCTCCGGCCAATCCGCCTGTAATCACCAACGAATCTGGGGCTAATGAGTTCAATCCCTTGACCAATTCTGAACCATTGATTTTTAAACCATCGGATAAGACGAAAATGCCGCTGAGTTCATCATTTAACAATTGCTGGGTAATTGATTCCCCTGCGGCAAAAGAATCTTCGTTGCTGTTTACTTTTGCTTTAGCAATTTTAATTTTCGTTTTGTCGAATTTGGCAACCACAACAGAAAGGCTATGATCAAAAATATGGGCCCCAAAAATTTCTCCTGCACTGGAACAACCCAAGATTTTAGATTTTTTGTAGGCGCCTGCTATTTCTTTTATTGGCTGAGGATCACGCAAAAACTCGGGCGACGCAAAAATCAGAATTAAAGTTTGTTCAGAATCTAACTGAGGGAAGTGATCTAAGCTCCAACCCGTTTTTGGCAAATATTGAAAGGCTTGCACTTCCATGATTTCTCCATACATGAGGTTTCGTACTACTCGAGGTTTAGTGTTTTCTAATAGTATGGTATAAAAACTCGTTTTCGGCCAAATAGAGCTGGGCTAAAATAAGATAAATAATTTATTCATGATAATTCTCAAAAGCTTTATACTGATTTATTAAGATCTTTTAACGTGAGTGTTCATGGAACTAAGAATTGACAATACTCCCTTTAAGGCTATTTTTCAGCCTCTCGATTTAGGATTTACTCAGCTAAAAAATCGGATATTAATGGGGTCAATGCATACTGGTTTAGAAGAAGAGAAAGAGGGATTGCATCGGTTGGCTGCTTTTTATCGCGAAAGAGCGCAAGGAGGAGCAGCACTCATTGTTACAGGTGGTTTTGCGCCTAACCGGGCGGGACGTTTGGCGCCTTTCGCCGCTAAACTCACTTCAAGCAAAGAACAGCAGCGCCATGAGCTTGTTACACATACTGTACACGAAGCGGGGGGTAAAATTGCATTGCAAATCCTGCACGCAGGCCGTTATGGTTATCATCCCTTTATTGTAGCGCCTAGCGCGATAAAATCGCCCATTAGTCCGTTTAAGCCTTGGGAGATGAGTAAGCGGCGGGTGATTAAAACCATCAAACACTTTGCTCGCTGTGCTCGCCTAGCCAAAGAAGTGGGCTATGACGGTGTGGAAATCATGGGCAGTGAAGGCTATCTGATCAATCAATTTATTGTAACCCATACGAATCAGCGAAAGGATGAGTGGGGAGGCAGCTTTATCAACCGCATGCGTTTTCCAGTCGAAGTAATGCGTGCAGTACGTGAAGCGGTAGGTAACGATTTTGTGATTATCTATCGGCTGTCGATGTTGGACTTAATTGCAGACGGTTCGAGTTGGGAAGAGGTTGTTCTTCTTGCCAAAGCGATTGAAGAGGCGGGAGCCACACTTATCAATACGGGTATTGGTTGGCATGAGGCGCGTATACCCACTATTGCAACGATGGTGCCTCCTGCTGCCTTCACGCAAATCACAAAACGCCTTAAACCTGAAATCACTATTCCTTTGATCACCTCAAACCGCATCAATACTCCTAAGCTTGCTAATGAGCTGCTTGAAGCAGGAGTGGCGGATATGGTATCCATGGCGAGGCCGTTCTTAGCGGATCCTCGCTTTGTCGAAAAAGCAAAACGAGGAGAAAGTGAGGCAATAAATATCTGTATTGCTTGCAATCAAGCCTGTCTTGATAGGGTTTTTGTTAATAAACCCGCTTCTTGTCTTGTTAATCCACGCGCTTGCAATGAGACCGAGCTGGTTTATCAAACTGTACATCATCCTAAGCAAATTGCGGTGGTGGGTGCCGGGCCTGCAGGGCTTGCATTCGCGGCAGTTGCGGCGGAGCGCGGGCATAAAGTGACCTTGTTTGAAAAATCGAGTGGTTTAGGTGGACAATTTAATTTAGCAAAAAAAATTCCAGGTAAGGAAGAGTTTCAAAACACCATCAATTATTTTAACTATCAGTTACAAAAATATCAGGTCGATATTCGCCTAAATACCGCCGCAGATCTTGATGCTTTAAAAGAATTCGACGAAATTGTTTTGGCAACTGGGATTACCCCCCGTATTCCGGAGATTGAAGGCCTTAACCATGAAAAAGTGATGACTTATATAGAGCTTATTCAAGGGCATAAGTCGCCAGGACATCGAGTGGCTGTTATTGGAGCAGGGGGAATTGGATTTGATGTGGCTGAATTACTGACTCATGAAGCCCAGGAAAGTAAGCAACAGTTTTTCGATGAATGGGGAATTGATATTAATATGGAACACCGTGGTGGAATAAAGCAAGCAGAAATTGGCCAAAGTCCTCGAGAAGTTTATTTATTGCAGCGCAAGAAAGAAAAACATGGGAAACGATTAGGGAAAACGACGGGTTGGATTCATCGATTAAGTTTAAAACACAAACACGTTAAAATGCTTGCAGGGGTTCAATATGAGCGTATCGATGACGAAGGGCTGCACATTCGGATCGATGATAAACCACAACGATTGGCTGTTGATTCTGTGGTCATTTGCACAGGACAAAATGAGTTACGAGCGTTGTATGAACCCCTAAAAGAGGCTGGCTTGGTGGTTCATCTTATTGGTGGCGCATTTAAAGCCTTAGAGCTTGATGCGCGTCATGCCATTGATCAGGCTTGTCGTTTGGCTGCTTTGATTTAGGTCGACTCTTAAGCGAGCAAGTGTAAAGAGAGTAAAAACAATGAACAACCAAGAGAATTTCGTGAGATTTTGAACTAAAATTCCCCTTATCTTTCACTGCTGAAGAAGCTCGGGAAAAATAAATTTCGTGCATCAGGATGCTTATTTTGTTATTATACTGAGCAAATTTTACATTACTTAGACCCTTTTTTACTTATTCCTTTAGCTATTTGGATTTTTTATGACACAAGAATTAGCGAACTTCGCTGACCTCAATTTATCAGAAACATTGTTAAAAGCGCTTGAAGAGATGAAATTTAAGACTCCATCTCCAATTCAGGCAAAAACGATTCCTCTTTTGTTGCAAGGCTGTGATGTGATAGCTCAAGCACAAACAGGTACTGGAAAGACCGCTGCGTTTGCCTTACCTATCCTGCAGCGTTTGTCGGTCAAATCGCCAGCAACACAAGCCTTAATTTTAGCTCCGACGCGCGAGTTAGCGATTCAGGTGGCTGAGCAATTTGAACTATTGAGCGCTCACCAAAACATTACCGTGTCTGTGCTTTGTGGTGGCCAAGATTACCGAAGACAGCTCAAGCAGCTACGTGAGGGTGCTCAGGTGGTGGTTGGCACACCTGGTCGAATTTTAGATCATATTGAACGAGGCACATTGCAATTAGATCAACTATCCACATTCATCCTTGATGAAGCTGATGAGATGTTACGGATGGGGTTTATCGAGGATGTCGAAGCCATTCTCGCGAAACTACCCGCGGCAAAGCAAATGGCTTTGTTTTCCGCAACAATGCCTTATCGGATCCGTCAAATCGCGAACAGTTATTTAAATGAACCCGTTTCTGTGGAAATTCGTGCGGAAACAGCAACCGTGAAAAGCATTGAACAACGCTTTTTATTTGCTTCAGGGGCTCAGAAGCCTGATGCTTTATTGCGTGTATTAGCAGTCGAAGATTATCAAGGAGTGATTGTTTTTGTCCGCACTAAAAGCAGTACTGAAGAGGTGGCTGAAATATTGCAGCAACAAGGCTATCGTGCTATGGCTATTCACGGTGATATCACTCAAGCCTTACGCGAGCGAATCATTGCTCAATTTCGACAAGGCGCAATTGATATTCTGGTAGCAACAGACGTAGCAGCCCGTGGTTTGGATGTGGAGCGCGTTACGCATGTGATCAACTATGACATTCCCCATGATTGCGAAACGTATGTGCATCGGATAGGCCGTACTGGTCGAGCTGGACGCAGCGGCGTGACTGTTTTATTTGTAACTCCCAAAGAATCGCGAATATTAAACCTTATTGAACGCCATACCCGTCAGCGGATAGAAAAAATAGCCGTACCTAATGATCATATGATTCAAGTGGCACGTCAGCAACGATTCATGACGAACATTAGTTCACGGTTACAGCATGAAAATTTACCTGCTTACCGTCGCATTATCGAAGAGTTTATTAAGCAAAACGAAGCTTCAGCGGTTGATGTTGCGGCTGCACTCGCTTTAATGCTCAATCAGGATAAACCTTGGCAACAAGATTTGCCTAAACTATCACGTTCTACTGCGAAAGAACCACGGGCCAGTCGCGATGAAGCAAGAGCGAGCCGTGGAGCAAGCGAGCGAAAGGGGGATAAAAAACATTTTCGTGATGATTATCCACAAGAACTCTTTCGTATCGATGTTGGTCGAGTACATGGTGTAAAGCCAGGGAATATCGTAGGCGCCATTGCGAATGAAGCGGGGCTACAAAGTCGTTATATTACTGGATTGAAAATACATGACGACCATTCAACGGTGCGACTACCTAAAGGTATGCCGAAAGAAGTATTCCAAGGGCTTAATAAAGCATGGGTTTGCGGAAGGCAATTAAAGCTCACTTCATTGGGTGCTGCTAACGGTAGCTAAGCAAAAAGCTTTAGCAGAAAATGCTAAATAGGTGGGTTAAATGTTTTTAACCTACCACGCTATCATATCCTCTTTTTATTTTTTAAGAGAAAGGACATGTTTTTAAAATACATAGTAGACCTTGAAATCCTCATCCAAGAGGCTCGAAAGAAGTATTCCGAAAGACAACTGACCAAAGCGAATGAGGTGCTTAAGAATGTATTCGGATTGTTAAATCAACAAGATTATTATACGGATGAAATTGAAATCGATTCTTTGCGTGGAAGCGGGCAATACGCAAAGCGATTGAGCTTGGTAATTCATGATTATTGTGATTTGATAAACAAAATCTATTTTACGCAAACTTATGGTCTATTAAAGGATTGTAATCGCTTAATTTCAGAAGGAAATCTAGCTCAGGCAGGAGTACTTCTTAATACGGTTAAAAAACAAGCCAATAAATTATATCAATTTTATGTCAATGCCTTGCAGAGTGGTTTGGAAAGTGCCCCTGCCTACATTGATTTTCCACAAGCGCTTTATTATTTGAAACATCATATCCGGGAATCAGAAGAACATCATAGTCAAGTTTTCGCGAAAAAAGTTTGCAATAATTTTATGAATTTTGCAGCGAATCAATCTGCTTTGGGCCTTGATTTGTCTTTTAGAGCTCAGTCCACTAATGGCAGAAACCGCTACTGCCAGTTTTCTCCTGCCAGCGTACCCTTCTCAGAAAGCTTCGTAGAAGATTTAGTTGATCAAACCGAGTTCGGGATGAACTAAGAATAATAGCCACCCACTCTTTTCTCCACGTCCGGCAGTAAGCCGAAGGACGTGGAAATAGGGAGATTTCTATTACTTAGGTAACTTGCTTGAGTATAGTTGCTGTTTTTGATTTATAGCGCCATAAGAAACCTACCAATGCGCTTAAGCAAGCACCCACTACCGCACAATACGGAATCATGACTAATGATCCATAATAAGAATCCAGCGTATAAAGTCTTAAACCCTCTTTACTCATTTCTCCAGCCCAAGTTGAGTCCATCAAATAACCGATGACTGTATGGAAAAAAGAACCACCCAACATATTAATGCAGTTCAGAAATGCGACGGTAACGCCTAATAGTTTAGGATCAACCAATTCTGCACCGGCAGCAAATACAATGACTTGGTAACAACACAAGTTTCCAATGATAAAGAACAGGCTTGCGAACAAATACCAGTTGTATTCTGTTATTGAAAGCATTAGCAAAAAGGTGAGAGCCATAAGAAGACCCGCCGCAGTAATGACCACATAATGGCCCAAGCGATTGCTAAAAAAGGCGAGCAACGGGCCGCCGCATAACATGCCAACAAAAATAAATGAAACTAACTGAGCGGCTTCATTTTTAGGTAAATGAAAAGCGGTCATCAGGTAAGAAACACCCCAGACATCGGCAAATCCTTCAAGTGAACCCACCATAAGGAAATTAGCAATTGCTAACAGCCATATGAGGGGGGAAGAAAGCAGTCTACTAAAATAATTTAATTTGAACTGATTCTCTGACTGTCCAGAAACATTTTTGGGGGTGGATAAGAAAAAATAAACCGTAATGCCCAATAGGATAGCAGTGGTAGCCAGTACAAACGCTACAGTTTGCCAGCTGTAGTTGGTAATAAAAAGGCTGACTGGTTTTCCGCCATAAATTGCGCCTAGAAGGCCAAAAGTAAACGACAAACCTATCATTTTGGCATAGCGATTTTTAGGAAACCATTGAGAGACAACCTTTGATACTCCAAGGAAACCGACAGCAGATCCAGCACCCACTAAAAAGCGGCTTAGACAAGCGAGATACCAATTGCTGGTATAGGTGAAAATCAACGTAGCCAAACCACACATGAGCGCAAAAAGACAAACAACCGAGCGTGCGCTATAGCGTTCAAGAAGAATAGCAACGGGAATTTGCATGCCAGAATAACCGTAATAATAAAGGGCAGCAAGAAAACCAAAATGACTGGCATCAATGGAAAATTGACCCATAATTTGTTGCATCATTAAGCCAGGCCATAGACGCAAAATGAATTGATAAGCAAAAAAAAGTAGAGGAAAAAGCCACATTAGATAAGGCATATAATCTCGTTTTGAGTAAGGCATCAGTCACCTCATTGCTTGAGTGTTTTTAAGGAGTTTGAGAATAATGTGTTATAGGTATGGGTATAAGAATCGGCTATTCAGCCGATAATTGGGAAAGAGATAATAGCGATGATAGTGAATAGGGTATGTTGCATTCTTAACAGATTAAATATGCTTATAAATGGACTATAACGTATTTTTTATAATCATGGAAGCTTTATTAGGCAAATGGGGCAACCTTATTCAATTGATTTATAGGAAAGTGCACTCATTCAGCTCACCCCAAGCTAATGTCGAGCTTGTAATAATTCCTGTAAGGCTTTTGGCAGGAGTGATTGTGCTTTTTTAGTTATTGCATTTTCATGTTTTTGCCATAACGTGCCAAGATAAATGATCATTAAACCAATTAATGAAAGTGCAATGGGAAAAAGCAAACTATCTTTGAAAATTTCTGATGCTAAATGGCCTAAATAAATGCAACATCCTAAGGCACCAAAAATCACGAATACTCTTCTCATGAGAATGACGCCTATGCCTATCATTAGTACGTTTAAGCACAGGTAAATGAATTTTGTTATTTCGCTATCCGAATGTTGACACGTTAAGCCACCCCAAAAAGCCATAACGCCAAATAAATACAACCAAAATGCGTAATCGGCAGAATGCCGCGATTGGAGATCGGTCCAAAACGCAATTAAAATCATGAGTAAGCCAAAATACATTGATACTTTAGCACCGAGTTCGAAGGAATAATGATCCCCTGTGATCATTGACGTCAGATCCATGGATAAGTACCAGAGCGTCACGGCAATAGGCATTACCATGAAAGGGTAACGATAAATCCATGCTAAAATGATCCCTACAATTAATGTACCCAATTCCATAAAAATCCAGTGCCATTTAATGTAACTATGGTATTCGCGATAAGGCGTATCGTCTGGCCACCAACCCATCCCTCGTTGAAGCCCATAAATGGCCAAAGGAGTTAACGCAATCACAAAAGTGGCGCATATCCCTGCGGGTAATATGAGATTTTTATTCTTAAATAAAGAGGATAAATATAAACCGATCGCTGCATAGAGCAATGAGAGTCCTAAAATTCCCCATCCACCAAAGTGTTCCCAACCAAGATTCATAAAGAGTGTCATTGCTCCTATAGCGATTAGTCCTCCTAAATAATAAAGTACGTTTGTCATATTAAGAGCTGGGCCTTGATCAGGCTGATTTTCAATAAAGCGAAAGAGAGCATCAGCCTGTTCTTCGGTAATAATTTTTGCTGCTACAGCTTTGGCCAAAAGCGAGCGAGATAGTTTCATTGGAGAAGCTCCAATTACAGTAGATTAAATTAAAGTATAGGGGGATTGTGGATAAAAATTTCAACTGAGAGGATAGTGAGTGGTATTGTCGCCCCGAACGTAGTGAGGGATCTCTTGGATGGAGTTACTGCCAAGAGTCGGGAGGTCCTTCGCTTTTGCTCAGGATGACGGTGGTATTGTCGTTACTGCCAAGAGTCGGGAGGTCCCTCGCTTTTGCTCGGGATGACGGTGGTATTGTCGTCCTGAGCGAAGCGAAGGATCTCCTTGGTGGCGTTACTGCCAAGAGTCGGGAGGTCCTTCGCTTTTGTTCGGGATGGCAGTTGTTGTCGTCCCGAACGTAGTGAGGGACCTCCTGGATGGAGTTATTGCCAAGAGTCGGGAGGTCCCTCGCTTTTGCTCGGGATGACGGTGGTATTGTCGTCCTGAGCGAAGCGAAGGATCTCCTTGGTGGGGTTATTGCCAAGAGTCGGGAGGTCCTTCGCTTTGCTCAGGATGACGGTGGTATTGTCGTTACTGCCAAGAGTCGGGAGGTCCTTCGCTTTGCTCAGGATGACAGTTGTTGTCGTCCCGAACGTAGTGAGGGATCTCCTGGATGGAGTTACTGCCAAGAGTCGGGAGGTCCTGCGCTTTGCTCAGGATGGCAGTTGTTGTCGTCCCGAACGTAGTGAGGGATCTCCTGGATGGAGTTATTGCCAAGAGTCGGGAGGTCCCTCGCTTTTGCTCGGGATGACGGTGGTATTGTCGTCCTGAGCGAAGCGAAGGATCTCCTTGGTGGAGTTACTGCCAAGAGTCGGGAGGTCCTTCGCTTTTGTTCGGGATGGCAGTTGTTGTCGTCCCGAACGTAGTGAGGGATCTCCTGGATGGAGTTACTGCCAAGAGTCGGGAGGTCCCTCGCTTTTGCTCGGGATGACGGTGGTTTTGTCGTCCTGAGCGAAGCGAAGGATCTCCTTGGTGGGGTTACTGCCAAGAGTCGGGAGGTCCTTCGCTTTGCTCAGGATGACGGTGGTATTGTCGTTATTGCCAAGAGTCGGGAGGTCCCTCGCTTTTGCTCGGGATGACAGAGGTTTTTGTCGTCCCGAACGTAGTGAGGGATCTCCTCGATGAGGTTATTGCCGAATGATTTGTTTTACCCTCCAAATGTCATGGAGTTGTCCTTTATAAATGGGCAGGAGCTATTCAGATACTCACACTGTAAAAAAAATTGATTGCTTTAGGTGTTTAGATTTTGTATATATTATACTTCCAAGTTGTTTCATTGAATCAATTAATAACCATTAATAAGGTTACAGATGAAAGCCCTATTTATTTTGTTTGCCTTGCTTTTTTCAGGCTTAATTCAGGCGCAGAGCTTACCGCTAAATAATATTGTCGTTTTTGGTGATAGCCTGTCTGACAATGGGAACCTTTACGAATACATGGGGCATAAGATACCGCAGTCCCCACCTTATTTTGCGGGACGTTTTTCCAATGGTCCTATTTGGGTTGAACGCCTAGCTGAGTCGTATTTTTCAACAAATCCCAATAGTCATCTTCTCGATTATGCATTCGGTGGTGCGGGTATATCCGATGAAGAGAGTGATGTTTTAATGACTTTAAAGCGCGAGCTTGATATTTATTTAAACGCCCATCAAGGTAGAGCCAGTGAAAGTAGCTTATACATCGTTTGGATTGGTGCCAATAATTACATTGGTTTACCAAGCAACATGGAAGAGTCGCTTGCGCAAGTGAATCGAGGGATTGTGGCAGGTTTGAAACGTTTAGTTGATTCTGGTGCAAAATACATCATGGTGGTTAATATCCCTGATCTGGGTAGAACACCTATCGCATCTGACCTTGAAGCAAGAAAAATACTTTCCAATTTTAGCAAACGGCATAATGCACTCCTTTTTGACTCAGTCAGCGAGCTTCAGCAAACTTACCCTGAGGTAAAGTTGATGTTTTACGATGTGAAATCAAAAATGAATGCGTTACTGGAGTCACCTGAAAGTTATGGATTTACTAATATTGTCGACACTTGCTATGCTGCCCAGATTAATAAATCCTTGGGTCATTCCATTTTACACATTGCTGCCGATGTAAAATTGAAAGCCGATGATGATATCTGTAAAGGTTATTTATTTTTCGACCCTGTCCATCCCACGGCACCAGCGCATAAGATGTTAGCTGAAAACGCCAAAGCTATTTTGGATTCAGAAGGCGTTCAGTTTGGAGAATAAGGGAATCAGTTGCTTTTAATTTCGCGAAAGTCAGTGGCTGTGTTGAATACCAATCAACCAAAAAACACCTGGCTTTAATGTTTTCGAGAGCAACCATGATTATCTATCTATGCGCAATACGCTGGTTGTTTATTTGCATGGATGGATGAAACGATTGGGCCCTGTAACTCGTTCAAAATTACCAATTGAATAGAAGCTGCTAGAATCACCAACCTTTACTCAGGCAAATTTGCTCGTAGGCTTTAGTAATTTTTTGTGTTTTATCATTGGCCTTTTTAATCATTTCCTCAGGTAAGCCTTGAGCGATTAATTTGTCTGGATGATTGCGACTGATTAACCGTCGGTAAGCGCGTTTCACTTCCTGTTTATTTGCATTTTGATTTAATTCGAGAATCGCATAAGCATGAGCTAGGCTATCTTGTGGTTTTTGATAATTGCCGCTGTTTTGATAGGCGCGACTGCGGTTATAGGAGTAAGAGCGTTGGCTGCCTGATGATTGAGACGCTTTTTGAAAGCCGAAATCTTCATAAAAGCGAAATTGATCGCGTAGAGGAGCATAGCCCAAACGTCTAAAGACAGAGTCAACGGCTTGAATTTTTCTTTCGGATAGGCCGTCGGTCATTGCCGCGCGATATTGTATGTCCAAGAATAATTTCAATAAATCTGGATTATCACGACAGGCATTTTCTAGCGCATTGAGTGTATCCACAAGATCAAAAGTAATCTTTTTTCCCTCATTAAAAAGCCTCTGAGCTTCTAATTTTTGCTTGCGGTTTAAGCGCATTTCGTCCATTAGCGCTTTGGCCATTTTAATTTCTTGTTCTGACACACGCCCGTCTGATTTAGCAATGTACCCGATGACTGAGAAAGTGGCTTCAAAAAATGTTTTTTGCACATACTCTTGCTTCTCTGAATAATAATGCCAATCGGGCCGACTGAAATGCTCCATCAGGGCACGATCAAAAAAATTACCAATAAGAAGGCCAAAGAGAGCTCCGGCAGAGCCCCCTATGAGATAGCCAAGAAAGGCACAAATCAACTTACCCCACCATTGGCTACGGGTAAAGAATTGGCGTAAATTCATTGTCACATTCCAATTGAGTTATTAATAATTTTAGCTTTAAAATGGCGCGGGTGACACTATAATCTCGGACAGAAAGATTAAATTATAGTAAACGTGTCAATATTTTTTTCTTTTATTGCTGTTAAAGTCAATAAAATCGCTTTAAATTACCTTCAGCCGATAAAATCGCTATATAATTACAGTTTTTTGCACAGAGACTTGTTATGCGCCAGGTTTATTCTTTTTTAATGTATTTACTGACTCCTTATTTGATCTTTCGACTTTGGTGGAAAGGGCGTCGTTTACCCGCTTACCGCCAGCGGATTGCCGAACGGTTTTCGCTGGATTATCGTTCGCAGCCCGAAATTGATATTTGGGTGCATGCGGTTTCGCTGGGAGAAGTGATAGCAGCCACGCCTTTGATTGATGCTTTACTCGACAAAAAATGGCGCATTTTAATTACTACTATGACCCCTACAGGCGCAGAACGAGTCAAAGTCCGCTTTGGTGATAAAGTGAGCCATCGTTATGTTCCTTATGATTTACCCATTGTCGTGAGTCGTTTTTTTAAGAGGACTAAACCGCGGTTGGGGTTAATTGTTGAGACAGAGCTCTGGCCGAATCTAATTCATTTTGCGAGCAAAGCTCAAGTGCCGCTTTTCCTAATTAATGCGCGGTTATCCGATCGCTCATGTCAAGGATATAAAAAAGTTGGGTTTTTGTTTAAACCGGTGCTAAATCAATTTAAGGCTATCTTTGCTCAAAGTGAAGATGATGCAAAACGCTTTAAAGCGTTGGGCGCTGATGAAGAAAGGGTGGTTGTGTTAGGAAACATGAAATTTGATTTACAGACTCAGAATATTAATTCTCAACTGTTTTTAGAGCTAAAAAATCGCTGGGGTCAAGAACGAACTGTCGTTATAGTGGCAAGTACTCATGATGATGAAGAGCAACAACTATTATCCCGTTTGAAAAAACTTCAGAAGGGATTAGCAAACATGGTGCTATTAATTGCTCCAAGACATCCTGAGCGCTTTCAGAAAGTCTATCAAATGAGTGTGGACCAAGGTTTTAATACTGGGCTTCGGAGTAAAGTTGAGACATTAAATCCTGATAATGAAGTGATTATTTTGGATTCATTGGGTGAGCTTTTAGGTTTCTATCAAGTCAGTGATTATGCTTTTGTAGGGGGAAGCTTAGTTCCTGTAGGTGGACATAATGTCCTCGAACCCATCGCGATGCAGGTTCCGGTTTTTAGTGGTCCCCAAGTACATAATTTTAAAACCATATGTCGTGACTTGCAGATGGCACAAGCCATCGAGCTTGCAGAAAATGCGGATGATTTGATTGATCGCATTATTGCCTTGCATCAAGACGAAAATAAGAAAAGAAGATTGGTTGAGAATGCAACTTCTGTGCTTGAGGCAAATAAAGGGGCAGTGCAGCGTTATGCAGCTCAGGCTGAAGCGGTTTTAGGGTAAGGTTTAAATCCAACCGTTTACGGGAAAAAACTATCGCGGGTTGGGCTTTGAGGGCCCAACATTTGCTTGTTTTTTGTTAAGAAAGTTGCAGCTACTCGTTAGCTTCCTTGGTTTTGGCGTTCTTTAATTTCAGAAAGCGTTTTACAATCGATACAAAGGGTAGCTGTAGGACGTGCTTCAAGGCGACGAAGACCAATTTCAATACCACAGGCTTCACAATAACCAAAATCTTGATCACGCAATCGCTCGAGAGCATCTTCAATTTTCTTGATGAGTTTGCGTTCTCGATCGCGCGTCCTTAATTCAAGGCTAAATTCTTCCTCTTGACTAGCTCGATCGGAAGGATCAGGAAAGTTAGCTGCTTCATCCTTCATATGAGTTACGGTTCTGTCGACTTCTTCCATTAGTGATTGGCGCCAAGCAAGCAATATTTTTTCAATATGCGCAAGCTGCTTTTCATTCATGTATTCTTCGCCTTCAGTTTCCTGATAGGGGGCTATTCCCATATTGCTAACGGCGTCATTTTTCACGTTTTGTTTACTCTCACTGTTTTTATCAATTAATTGTTCTGGCATCTATGCCTCCTGCTCCTAGATCTCCAACAGGCCCTTGACGGCATGCGATAGAAAACCGCTAGATATATCAAAAAACAGGCTAACCATCAACCCTATTCCTTATCGTATACCACCACTAACCCGGTCATTCCCTTGCCAATCTTGCCAGCACTGGACTTGTTTATATCCATAATCTTTAAGCATAGACTCTACTGCAGATTTTTGATCGAAACCATGCTCAATCAATAATAGCCCGTCAGGTTGAAGTCTAGCAAGACTATGCTGAACGATATGTCTTATTGCTTCTAAACCATCAATGCCTCCAACTAATGCTAAAGTAGGTTCAAACCGCACATCGCCCTGAATAAGATGAGGATCATCTGCTGCAATGTAAGGTGGATTGGTCACAATAGCATCGAATTTTTGTGTTGGATCAATTTTTTCGAACCAATTTGAATGGTAGAAGCAAATATTCGTTACTCCGAGACGAGCAGCATTTTCTTCAGCGGTTTGCAAAGCTGACATGCTGCAATCACACGCAAAAATTTGCCAATGGGGCCGCTCATAAGCGCAGGCAAGCGCGATAGCGCCGCTGCCAGTACCTAAATCGAGAATTTGTGCCTGTGGCTTATCAGCGAGCAGAGATAAACTGAGTTCTACGAGCAGTTCTGTTTCCGGTCGGGGTATAAGCGTATCTTCGCTCACTTTTAGAGCAAGTGACCAAAATTCTCTTGTGCCTGTCAAATAGGCGATAGGCACACCGTGAATGCGCTTATTAACTAATTGCTCAAAAGTTTGCCATTGTGCTTTCGTTAATTTTTCATCAGAGTGGGTATAAAGATAGGTGCGTGTTTTCATGAGAACGTGTGCGAGAAGAATTTCGGCGTCTAAACGAGGGCTACTACTGGTTGTTTCAAGTTGGGATGTCGTTTGGAATAGCGCCTCTTTGACGTTAATCATGGCGTCCGAGCTCGGCGAGTAATTCAGCATGGTATTCGCGTTTTAACGCATCAATGACTGGTGCTAAATCGCCAGAAATGATATCAGGTAGTTGGTAAAGCGTCAGGTTAATGCGATGATCCGTTAATCGACCCTGCGGAAAATTATAAGTGCGAATACGCTCTGAACGATCTCCTGTGCCCACAAGGGATTTGCGTGTTTGTGCTTGCTGCTGGCGTTGTTTGGTTTGTTCTGCATCCAGCAACCGCGTCCTTAGCAGAGCCATGGCCTTAGCTCGATTTTTATGCTGTGAACGTTCATCCTGGCATTCCACAACGAGCCCAGTGGGCAGATGCGTAATCCGTATGGCAGAATCGGTTTTATTGACGTGTTGGCCTCCAGCTCCTGAGGCGCGATAAGTATCGATACGCAATTCATCGCTATTAATTTCGATGTCATCGATTTCTTCAACTTCAGGGAGAATTGCAACGGTGCAGGCTGAAGTATGAACACGTCCTTGGGATTCTGTTTCCGGGACACGCTGAACTCGATGCGCACCGGATTCAAATTTTAGCTGCGAATAAACAGCATGACCACTCACTCGTGCAATAACTTCTTTATAACCCCCATGCTCACCATGGCTAGCACTGACAATTTCAACGTGCCAGCCTTGGGTTTCAGCATAACGGCTGTACATACGAAATAAGTCGCCCGCAAAAATGGCTGCTTCATCACCCCCAGTCCCAGCTCTGATTTCGAGGTAAATGTTACGTTCGTCATCAGGATCTTTAGGGATGAGATGCCATTGCAGTTCTTCATCAAGTGCTTCCAATTTATTTTTGGCTGCATCAATTTCGTCGGCGGCCATTGCTGCCAGTTCTTTATCGTCACCTTCGAGCAATTCCTGCAGCGAAGCGAGGTTATCACGCGCATGGGCATAAGTGTTAAAGCAGTTTGCAACAGGTTCTAATTGCGCATACTCTTTCGACAAACTCTTAAATTGGTTCTGATCGGCGATGACTGAGGGCTCTGCCAGCAGACGCCCTACTTCCTGAAAGCGCTCAAGCATTTGCTCGAGTTTGGATTCAAGAGATTTCTTCATAACATTCCACCTCCTGTAGACAAACTTCAGATAAAAATTCCGAATCAGTGCTTCTTATTCGCTCTTCGGACACCTTCTCCCCACTGGTGAACGGGAGAGAAAATGAGGAAGTTCTGTGTGAAGGAGATTGAGTCGTTGTGAAATTATATAAATAATGAATCAAATCAAGAATTTCTTCACGACCATCTTTTGCGGCTTGACGAAGGCCCACGGTGGGATGGTGGATTAATTTATTAACTAACCTATCACAAAGTTCCTGCAGCACATGGGTTTGACAGTGCCCCGCACTTAATTTTTCTTGCGCCCGTTGTAATTCTTGTTGTGCCAAATCTTGCATGCGGTTGCGGTAATCACAAATAACATCTTTAGCACGCAACGAGCGATGCCGTCGAATGTAATTGTCTAATTCAGATTCGATAAGTTGTTCGGCTTGAAGCGCAGCGAAACGACGTTCATCCATTCCCTTAACAATCATGGATTGCAGATCATCAATATTATAGAGATGAACTGCTTTGATATCGGCAACATCCGGCTCAATATCGCGGGGAACGGCTAAATCAAGAAAAAACATAGGCGCATTAGCACGCTTATTTAATGCATGTTCAACGAGACTCTTATTAATGAAAGGCAAAGGGCACGCTGTTGCGGAGATGACGACATCAGCTTGAGCAAGGTATTGAGGGATATCGCCAATGGTTAATGCTTTCCCATCAAATGCGGCAGCGAGTTGCTTTGCATTATCGCTGGTGCGACTCGCAACAAAGAAGTTTCTTACACCTTGTTTATGCAAATATTTCGCCACGAGCGTGGCTGTTTCTCCGGAGCCAATTAAAAAAGCGTTTAATGCCTGAAAATCAGAAAATAACCGACTGATAAGCTGTACCGCTGCATAAGCTACTGATACGGGATTTGTCCCAATCCCACTACGATTTCTGATGCGTTTGCTCGCACTAAAAACGTATTCAAACACCTGGCGTAAATTAGTTTTGACGGTACCCAACTGGCAAGCATATTGATAGGCTTGTTTCATTTGCCCCAGAATTTGAGGTTCACCCAACATCATGGAATCTAAACCACTCGCGACACGCAACGTATGGCGAATGCCTTGATGACCATGATGAGTATAAAAATAAGGGGTCAATGCCTCAGGCGCAAGCTGATGTTGGCGAGCCAGCCAGGGAGCAATACTCTCTGGCTCATCCGTATCGCAGTAAATTTCCGTGCGATTACAGGTGGATAAAATTGCTGCCTCATTCACTGTAGCGAGGCTCACTAGGCTACTCAACAGTGAACCTTGCATTGAGAGAGGTAGTGCGATTTTTTCTCGCACATTGATTGGAGCAGTTTTATGATTTAGCCCACAAGCGACAAACACCATAGGAATTTAGAGCTACAGAATAATCTTGGGATTGTAAACTATTAACAAGAAAATTTGTAGCGTTAATCCGTTTTGGTTTTGTAGAGCAGGAGTAATTGAGAGCAATTTGCTTTAGGGGGTTAGCTCTGGCAACGACAGTTGTCAGTTCATCTTCTTGGTTTAACAGGATAAATTAAAATCAATTTGATTTAAATAAATAAAATTTTGCTAAAATTGTTACATACCAATCTCAAGTACTTTGCGTTATCGCCGCTAACAATAATAAGCATTCTTGAACAGGCAAATCCTGGTAAGGGGTGGCAATGGACATCATTTTTCGAGGGGACCACAACAGTGAAGAGGCTGCAGAAAGCTTATTAAGTGTGCTGCGGTTGTTTAAAGAGCGGTATAAAATTGGGAATTTCCGTGAAATGCATCTGAGTGTCACGTTAGTTGATGAGCAGGGGGACGATGTTGAGTTAGTGGATAGTGAAACAAGTCAAGCTTATCGAATTTTTGAAGTTCATCGAAAGGGTTATGAATTAGAGGGGCGAAAAGGACAGCCAATGCTAAGATTAGTGGTGAATAATACCAATAATCAGTAGCGTCACGGAGGAAATTCATGATATGGGCTTTGCTTGCCATTGTAATCACGTTAATCCTAGTCGTAGGAGTACATGAGGCAGGACATGCACTGGCAGCAAAGCTGTTTGGCGTTAAAATCAAGCGAATCGCGATAGGGTTTGGTAAGCCACTGTTGTCTTATCACGATAAGTCTGGTCGGGAATGGGTTTGGGCGTTGTGGCCGTTAGGTGGTTATGTGCATTTGCTTAATTCAAGAATAGAACCTGTGCCAGAAAAAGATTATCCCTCCTTATGTTTTGACAAAAAACCGGTTTGGCAACGTTGCATTATTTTGATGTCTGGTGCTTTAGCCAACTTATTCATGGCATGGGCGGCGCTTACTTTGTTATTTATGCTGGGCTCCCAACAGCAAAAACCACTCGTCCAAAAGGTGTTTTCACAAAGTATTGCGTCTCAAGCTGGTTTGAAAGCACGCGATCGCTTTGTTGAAATTGCTGGTTGGAAAACCAGTTCATGGCAAGAGGTGGGAATGAGTTTAGTCATGGTTCTTGGAAAAAAGAATGTGCCGGTCTGGGTTAGCAATGAAGAGGAGACGTTACGAAAAGTGAATTTAGATTTGAGCCAATGGCATTATAAAAGAAAGGATACTTTATTAAGTGCATTGGGGATTGAAGCGGCTCCTTCGCAATTATCTACTTACCATGCTGTTGGGCAATCTTTTCAGATGGCAGTACGCCATGCTTTTGAGCACATACTTTATTTGCTCACTTTTTTTGTGATGATGTTGAAACAATTATTCACTGGCATGATCCCTTTCTCGGTATTACTGGGTCCATTGGGATTATTTTCAGCATCAATCACTTCATTTTTGCAAGGAACCGCCGTATTTTTGTCGTTTATTGCCAGCTTAAGTTTAGCAGTCGGCTTCGTGAACCTATTCCCTATTCCCGGGCTGGATGGGGGCTCTATTGTTTATGCGTTACTGGAAAAAATTCGGGGGAAGCCAGTGTCTGTTGCCGTCGAAGTATTACTGTATCGTTTGGCATTCATTGTGTTTGCGATGTTGCTTATTCAGCTTTTTATGAATGATTTGCAGCGGTACTTAATGTCATCTTAATGAGCCCTGGCACAACACCAAAGATCCACTTGAACGGCCCCTTGCTGCTTAAGAACACGTGCTAGTTCTTTTGCAGTGCTTCCTGTGGTCAATAAATCATCCACCAAAGTAATGTGTTGATAGTGGGCCAACTGACTGTGAAATGCATCTCGCAAATTTTGCTCTCGTTGTTTTTTATCTAAATTAACTTGGGGAGCAGTATGAATAATTCGCTTACAAAGGGTGAGCTCATAAGGTATTTTTAGTTTTTTAGACAAAATTTTACAAAGTTCGACGGTCTGATTGAAGCCTCTCTGTCTAAGGCGCTGCGGATGTAAGGGAACAGGGATGAGGCATTCGGTAGTGATTGGCCGATTTGACAAAGCATCTAATATTAATTTGGCCAAAAAGCCACCTAAATAGAGTGCTTCATGATATTTGAATTCATGCAGCAAAGTGCGTAGAGGCTCCTCAAACAAATAAGCAGTGAAGGTGTTATCAAGAGCTGGTTTTTCTTTCACACAATCCCCACAGACTAAAAATTTTTCATCGGGCAATGGGTAGGCACAATGACGGCAAGCGGGGCCAATTTGCTTGAGTAAACTCGCACAAGCCCTACATACAGCAAAAGGTTGATGATGATATAAATTGCAAAGCACACAGACCGAAGGCAAACGCAACAACTGTGTTATACTGCCGATTTTCTGACGCACGACGTTGGATTCCTTTTATGGCATGAAAGACAGGCAATGCCCTAAAATTCTGTACCGATAACCCTTTTAGGGAATACCTAACACGCCTTAATTATTGTTGACCTCATGATGAATCGAATAACTGAAATCTGCAATGCTTTTGATAAACATGCTATGGAGTATGAAAAAGCGGCAAAAGTGCAAAATGAAATTGGGGAGCGTCTGTTTGAACGATTGCATTATTTAAAAATTGCCCCCCGCTATGTGCTTGATTTAGGTTGTGGAACAGGTATTTTCACCCCACAGCTTAAAAAACATTATCCGCAAGCAGAAGTAATTGGCTTGGATTTGTCGTATACCATGCTTAAGCAAGCTAAGAAAAAACAAAAGTGGCGCTGCCGATGGCCATTGATTAATGCCGATATGGTGTCGTTACCTTTCGGTGATGGTGTGTTTGATTTGGTTTTTGCAAACCAAGTCGTTCACTGGGCTCAGCCGTTTTCTGCCGTGATAAGGGAGTTGAATCGTGTCATGAATTTGAACGGTTGTTTAATGTTTTCGACTTTAGGTCCAGATACGTTTAAAGAATTAAAACAATCCTGGTCACTCGTGGATAATTATGCTCACACCAACGATTTTATGGACATGCATGATATCGGCGATTGCTTGTTGGCTGAACATTTTCTTGATCCTGTTGTCGATATGGAGTTATTGACAGTACACTATTCTAGCCTTAAACAGTTATTGCAAAATTTAAAAGCGCAAGGGGTACGCAATATTAATCCAGCGCGCAATGAAGGATTAACCGGCAAAAAAGCGTGGCAAACTTTTGAGTTGGCTTATCAGGCTTTACGTATTCCGCAAGGCAAATGCCCGCTGACGTACGAGGTGGTCTATGGGCATGCCTGGAAGGGAAGGCAGCATCGAATGGAAAAGGGAACTGAAACGCTGATACCTATTTCGCAGATTCGACGAAGAGAGAGATAAGCACGCACCATAAGTTAAGTAATCGAATGCCAGAAAATAGGTGGTGCCTTAATTTGGCAGCGAGGGATAACCCAGGGAATTAAATTGGAAATCGATATGAAAAAGTATTTTTTAGCCATTACGCTGTTTGTTTCTTGCTTTTCAATGGTCTCTTTTGCAGAAGAAACCGCTGCAGTTAACTCGCTTCACCAAAAAATACAGCATGTCTTAAGCGAGTTTCGTGAAGATATCAATATTGGTATTTATGTCCAAGATGCAAAAACTGGGAAAGTGCTTTATAAAAAGAATGTCGATCGCTATTTTACGCCAGCGAGTAATCAAAAATTATTCACCGCGTTTGCCGCACTCCACGCGCTTGGTTCTGAGTTTACTTATCGCACTCAGCTTTTTCTTGATTACACCAAAATTCGCAAAGGAGTTTTAAACGATAACCTTTATTTGCAATTTACAGGTGATCCGGTCTTTACTGCTGAACAATTGGAATCACTCATTAATTCATTAGCAGAAGTGGGTATTCTTCGTATCAAGGGTAAAATTATTATTGATGACACGGCGTTTGATCAAATGACGATGAGTCCAGGAACTTCTTGGGATGATCAGGATTTTTGCTGGGGATCACCAATCAGTGCGTTAATCATCAACCATAATTGTGTCAAAGCCACCTTAATTCCAGCTTCACAACCAGGACAACTGGTCAAAATAGAGTTACCTAACTATCCGCAATCCATGCATTTTATTAATCATGTGGTGACTCGTCCTGCTGCAACAAAAAACTGTGTAGTGAAAGCAAAGCGCAGTGATGAAACAACCTATGAGCTCAGTGGCTGTCTCAGTGCTTCTGCTAACCCGTATCCAGTCGAAATGGCTATCCGTAATCCGCGAGAAAATGTGCAACTGTTGTTAAAGCATTTTTTAGAAAAAAATAACATTAGTATTACGGGAGCTGTGGAATTTAAACCGTTTGAAATGCCAGCCAAACCTTTTGCTCGTCAAGATTCTCCTCCGCTTAAAAACTTAATAGCAACCATGCTAAAAGAATCGGATAATACCATTGCCGATGCGCTGTTTAAGACCATGGGAGCAAACTATGCCCATGAAGCGGGAAGTTTTGCAAATGGTAATAGTGCAGTTCGTGAGATTTTAGCCCAAGCCGCGCAGTTGAATTTTCCTAAAACCACGCTTATTGATGGTGCAGGCAGTTCCCGTTATAATTTTTTGACGCCCGCGCAAATCGTTACGCTATTGCAGAAAATCTTTTCCTCTTCAGGAGGATCTGATTTTGTTGCTTCTCTTGCTATATCCGGTGTGGATGGGACCCTTAAAGATAGGCTAAAAGATCCTTTAACTTTAGGGAAAATACATGCAAAGACGGGTTCTGAAACTGCGGTGACTTCTTTGTCAGGCTATCTTGAGACGAACAAAAAGCAGACATTAATTTTTTCCATTATGATTAATGGATTTGTTGATCCTGCTGCTAAGTACAAGACTTTGGAAGATAAACTCTGCAAAGTATTGGTTACGTCTTAGTTGCTGATAAAGGAACATCATTGAGTTCGAGAAAACACTTGGTTTTTTGCGATCCGCAAGGCGCTATAATTTAATCATTAGAATCTATTTATTTTTGCAAGCTTTTAGGAGTTACCATGGAATTTGTCAGTCGCTATGTTGCTCACCAACCTGATGCTGAAGGAAGGATTGAGTATTCGCATGAAGAACATCGCATCTGGCAAATTCTTTATCAACGTCAGATGAAAATTATACCAGGCAGAGCTTGTGATGAGTTTTTGAAGGGTCTGGATAGTCTTGGTTTGTCGGCTGAGCACATTCCTCAGTTACCTGAACTTAGCCATCGGCTTAATGCATTAACAGGATGGCAGGTTGAGCCTGTGGAGGCGCTTATTTCCGCGCGTGCCTTTTTTGAATTATTGGCAAACCGGCGATTTCCAGCAGCAACGTTCATTCGTTGTGAAGAGGAAATTGATTATGTGAAAGAGCCTGATATTTTTCATGAGCTCTTTGGTCATTGTCCCATGCTGACTGATCCTGTGTACGCTAATTTCGTTTGTAATTACGCTCGAAAAGTCTTAAGTCTACCCGAAGAGAAATGGCCTTTATTGCAGCGCCTTTTCTGGTTTACTGTTGAGTTTGGCTTAATAAAGACTCCCAAAGGATTACGTGCTTACGGTGGCGGTATCCTTTCCTCGATCAGTGAAACGGCTTATAGTGTTGAAAGCGATAAAGCCATGCGCGTATTGTTTGATCCTGTCGTTGCCTTTCGTATGCCTTATCGAATAGATATGCTGCAGTCCGTTTATTTTGTTATTGATAATTACCAGCAACTTTATGATTTTGTAGAGTCAAACATTAATCATTACCTCGATCGCGCTAAAGAACTCGGCGAATATCCGCCTTTATTTCCAGTGGATCCTAATAATCCGAACATTCATATTTTGGCTTGTTAATGTCATTTTTGATTATATTCTAACAATTAGATACTATATAGTACAGCTAAAAGCGGGATCTCATTGTAATGCTTAATCAGTCTTGCTAATATCGATGCATGTTTTCTGTTCATTGATTGAGTAGTCAAGGAGCAACGGTTGATAAAAGTGCTAATTGTTGATGACCATGCTCTGGTGCGAATGGGCATTCGACGATTATTAGATGACCTTCCTGATATGGAGGTAGTTGCGGACGCAGAGAGCGGCGAACAAGCTTTGACTTTGGTAAAAACTCATAAACCCGATGTCGTGCTACTTGATATGAAGATGCCAGGTATAGATGGCTGGGAAGTCACGAGACGTCTTAAAAAATCCCATCCTCAAGTCAAAGTCATTGCGGTGACCGCCATGTGTGCTGAACCATTACCTACTCGAGTTTTGCAATTGGGGGCGATGGGTTATCTAACAAAAGAGTCGGGTGCTGAAGAAATGGCAGCAGCAATCCGTAAGGTGGCTAGAGGGGAGAAGTACCTCAGTGCTGAAATTGCGCAAAAAATGGCAATTAATAGCTTAGAGGCTGTGCAAGATTCTCCTTTTGATCTGTTGTCAGAGCGTGAAATGCAAGTGATGTTAATGATCACGAGTGGTATGACTGTCCAAGATATTGCCGATCGATTATTCTTGAGCTCTAAAACCATTAATGGTTACCGCTATCGCATGTTTGAGAAGCTAGGGATTAAGAACGATGTTGAGCTGACTTTCCTGGCAATGAAGCACCGCGTGATCGAACAACCTAACGATGCTATGCATGATGAGAATTAATGGTTAAAACAACATGTCATCTTGAGTGCAGCGAAGGGCCTCCTGACTCTTGTTAGGAGCCTATCCATTATTGGCCCGTCGGAGCTCCCGTGCGAAACAAAACAGGGACAACTCTAACGTCTATAATTTAATCGATCTTCTGACATTGTTTTAGCTGACTGCAGTACATGAACGACGAAACGACAACCAACATCACTCATTTTCTTACCAAACTTACCCACGATCCTGGCGTCTACCGCATGCTCGATGCCAAAGGTGTCATTCTTTATGTGGGTAAAGCAAGAAACTTAAAAAAAAGGGTAAGTAGCTATTTCAATAAACAAAATGTTGGTGCTAAGACACGGTCCCTCGTCAGCCAGGTGGCTGCAATTGAGGTCAGTGTCACTCGCAGTGAGACAGAAGCGCTGCTGCTTGAATCCAATTTAATTAAGTCACTCCGGCCCAAATACAATGTCTTATTGCGCGATGACAAAACTTATCCTTATATTCACGTGACTGCGAGTCATACTTTTCCTCGTATGGAGCTCTATCGTTCCAAGAAAAAACCAAACAAAGGCGAATTTTATGGGCCCTACCCCAGTGCAGCTGCAGTGCGCGAAACGTTAGGAACAATCCAAAAAGTATTTAAAATTCGTAATTGCAGTGACAATTACTTTAGCACGCGTTCCCGTCCTTGTTTGCAATATCAAATCAAGCGTTGTACCGCGCCATGCACGGGTTATATCTCAGTTGAGGATTATCAACGATCGGTGAATGATGCAAGACGTTTTTTACAAGGAAAGTCACAGTTATTGATCAATGAATTAGAAAAACGCATGGAGCAAGCAGTCGAGCAGCTCGCTTTTGAAGAAGCGGCCATTTTGCGTGATCAAATTAAAAGTCTGCGTTTGGTGCAAGAACAGCAAGGGGTCGTCCAGTTGCGTGGGGATGCCGATGTGATAGCGATTGAAGCGCAGCCAGGGTTTGCTTGTATTCAGTGTGTGACGGTGAGAGAGGGCCGGGTCTTGGCTAGCCGCAGTTTTTTCCCCTCAGTACCTAAACAACTTTTTACTGAAGAGGAAAATGACGACAATAGTTTGTGGCAAGAAGTGTTTACCGCATTTCTCTCTTTTTATTATATTGATACACCTGAGCGAATACCGGCATTGATCATCACTCATGAACCCATCGTTGAGTGCGAAGCGCTACAGGCGATGCTGAGTGAATTGCGCGGTAAAAATTGCCGAATTCAAATAAAGCCACGGGGAGTAAAAGCACGGTGGTTGGATTTTGCACTTAATAATTTGCACCTGTCTGTGGCGGATTATAAAGCCTCGTCCTCCACGATGAGAATGAGGTACCAAGCGCTAGCCGATTTACTCCACCAGCAAGAAACCATTGCACGCATGGAGTGTTTTGATATTAGTCATACGCAAGGCGAATCCACAGTGGCTTCGTGTGTGGTTTTTGACGCAGAAGGACCGCGCAAAGCAGATTATCGCCGCTTTAACATCACTGGGATTACGCCCGGTGATGATTACGCGGCAATGGAGCAAGTCCTTACTCGTCGCTTTAGGCGCTTAAAGCAAGAGCAACAGTTGCCTGATGTGCTTATTATCGATGGAGGGAAAGGCCAAGTCGCTGTCGCGAAACGTGTTTTGGCCGGTTTACAGGTCAACGGGGTCACTCTTTTAGGGATAGCAAAGGGACCTGAGCGAAAAGCAGGCCAAGAGCGTTTAATTTTAGTGGCTGAAGAGAAAGAGGTGAGTTTACCCTCGGATTCACCTGCTTTGCATTTACTGCAGCATATTCGCGATGAAGCGCATCGTTTTGCAATCACCTCGCATAGGAAAAAACGCCAGCATGTGGGGTTGGATTCTTCTTTAGAAGCGATTGAAGGGGTGGGGCCTAAAAGGCGCCAAGCGTTGCTACGGCGTTTTGGTGGCTTACGCGAATTGGCTAAAGCGCCACTCAGTGAAATTGCCAAAGTGAATGGCATCAATAATGAGTTGGCCGAACGTATATTTGCCCATTTTCATTCCTAGAGGTTTCTAAAATGACGAACCTTGACAGTTCGCAGACGAAGTTGCTTGGACCCTGTTAGTAATGAAAGCGGCACTGCACGATGTATAAAGTATCGTCAGTAGCCTTATAGACAATTCGATGTTCCCTATCAATCCGTCGAGACCAATACCCTGACCAATTATGTTTTAACGGCTCAGGATCGCCTATTCCCTCAAAAGGATGACGTAAAATGTTTTTGATTAATGCATTGATTCTTTGGAGTGTTTTCTTATCAGTAATCTGCCAGTACAAATAATCCTCCCAGGCGTTTTCAGCCCATGAGAGAATCATTCTTCAATCATCCCATGGGGTTTAGATTGTCCAGATTCAACTTCGGCAATTGCCTGATTTAATCGCTCTGCATTTTTAGGGCTGGACATTAAATATGCGGTTTCTTCATAAGATTTAAAATCATCTAAAGACATAATCACTGCAGGTTTACCATTTTGGCGGGTAATTAATATGGAAACATGATCTTCATTCACTTTATCTAAAGTGTTGGCTAAATTATTTCTCAGAGCAGAATAACTGATAACATCCATCTTAATCTCCTGAATAAAATATTGATTGGTACTTATAATTGTACATGTACTATTTGTTGTACGCAAACGTATTCTAAATTTACCTTTTGGCAGTAAAAGGGCTGTGTGCAGTAGCCCTCAAGATAAATTTTACCCAAACACTAAACTTTTTAAACATCCTACCGACATAACTTTTAAAGCTTATTTTTAAGTTGTTCACCACCAAGATTTGCAACAAAAAAATAAGAATTTTGCATTTTAAGCACACTTCTTGCATCACAATTATTGAAAGTAGATTAGGGGAATCACGACATGAAGAAAATAACAGGAGTGATTACACTGATGATACAGGCAGCTGCAATTAATGCTGCAAGTTATTATGGTCCATCTCTTTGCGCTTACCCAGATTACCAATGCATTAAAGTGGGTTCTGGGCAATCTTGGGAGAAATTATTTCCCGATGAGCAACAGCGAGATATAGTCCAGCGGCTAAACCGTACGTATAACAGTTTATGGTCCGGTAAAATCCTTGTTGTTCCCCGTAATTTATCCCAAAAAACACTGCTTGATTTTTCACCTTTTCCGCTATCGATTAATGAAAAAGGGGAAAAACAAGTTATTGTTGACCAGGATAAATTAGCCTGGGGTGCTTACGACAGGGATGGGCAACTGGTCAAGTGGGGACCTATTTCATCAGGAAGAGATCGATGTCCCGATGCCGCTCGATCCTGCCGAACGATGACAGGCATCTTCCGCTTTTTCAGTAAGGAAAATGAAAAATGCCGGTCTAACGTGTACCCCATCGGACGCGGAGGAGCAAAAATGCCTTTCTGCATGTATTTCCATAAGGGTTTTGCTTTACATGGTTCGCCTGATATTCCCGGATATCGAGCAAGCCATGGTTGTGTGAGAATGTTTACTCGCGATGCTGAATGGCTCAATCATGATTTCGTCGAATTATCCAATGAAACTAATCATTATTTGGGTACTAAAGTAGTGATTCGTCCTGTTTTGACAAAAGAGGAACCACAGCAATGAACACGATCACAAAAAATATAAGCGTAAGTCTTTTTCTGACGTTATTGTCTGTTGGTATTGCCAACGCTAAGTCGGAAAAAGAGGAGAAGGCCGAAAAAGACGATAATAAACCACCCATTGGTTGTTATAACTCCGGTTATCAATTCGAATTGGAAGCTTTGCATTTGCATCCAGGTGGAAATGGGCAAAATCAATCCATGTACTTTTTATTTAATACATTGGGTCAGCCCGTCAATCTTTTCCAAATGCGTGATGAAGAAAGTTCACGCAGCATGTACTTAAACCACGTGATTGGTCCGCATGAGTGGGGAATTCTATCGACCAATGAAAAGAAAGTTAAATTCATTTGTTCGGTTCCCAGTAAAAAATCACCCTATGGTCAAGTGGTTGATTGTGCGCAGACGCTTAGAGTTTGTGAATACACCAATGTGCGTTACGGCTTAAATAATCGAGGTAACTATTGGTTGGCGAATAGTAGTACCAGAAATGGCGCAGTTAATGCAGTAGTGCATTATGGAATTATTCCAGGAATGTAATGGAAACATGATGTTTAAATGATGATTCAATAAAAACAAATGGGTTTACCCAGATTGACATGCAGTAAACAAAAAAATGAGGGGAGTACCATGAAATCATTCGTACCATGGTTTTATTTGGTTGCAGCCACTGGAGGCCAATTTGCCTTTGCCGCAAATGGATTGGATGCTTATCGTCAAGGGAATTATCCACTCGCTGCACAAACACTTCTTAGTGAATCTGGGAAAGATCCCGTTGCTGATTATTATATGGGGCGGATGCGTTTATATGGATACGGCCAATTAAAGAATAATAATTTAGCCTTGCGCTATTTTAATCAGGCTGCTGAAAAGGGCATGTTACCCGCGCAGCAACTGCTGGCACGGTATAACCTTATTGAAGAAAAAAATCCAGAAAAAGCATTATATTGGTTTAAAAAAGCAGCTGCTGCGGGTGATGTTCAGGCACAAATGTATTGTGCTGCCGCTTATTTATTCGGTTTGGGCACGAAAGAAAATTCAGATACCGCAAGAAAATATTATATTGATGCTGCCAAAGCCGGTAATGCTCTCGCGCAATACACGTTGGGTATGCATTTTCTTGAGAGCCGTGATCAACGAAATAAAAAACTGGGTGCAGTTTGGTTAACAAAGGCAGCTGACCAAGGCTTTACGGAGGCTCAAGCAAAATTAGGCGAACTCTACGCAAACGGAAGCGTAGTGACGCGCGATAATAACAAAGCAGTTGATTTGCTCATGAAAGCGGCTGCCCAAAATTCATCATCAGCAATGACAACCCTTGGCGAATTGGCAATAAAACAAAATCAAATCGAAACAGGTAAAGACTGGTTAACTAAAGCGGCCAATGCCCATAATGGGCGTGCAGCGATGAGTTTAGCGCGCCTCTATCTTGATCAAAAATCGTCGATTTACAATCCCCAAACAGGATTTATGTGGACACTGCAAGCCGCTCAAAATGGTTCGGGCGAAGCTCAGCAAGCGCTTGCTCTTCTTTATAAAGAAGGTAAGGGTGTTGCGATGAATCCGCAATTGGCAGAGCAATGGGAGTTAAAAGCTAAAGCAACATTAGCAAAAAAAGACAGTGAAGTTGCTCCTGCTATTGAAGCTGCACGATGGCTAAGTAATGGGAAAACGGACAATTTTACTGATAACAGCTATAGTTTAGGCGGAATTTACAGTGCTTGGCAAAATCCCCTTGCCTTAAAAGAAAATAACTATAATTCCGCTCCACAAATGGAAACGGTTTCCCGTGCGGAAATTTATAAACCTAATTTTACGATGGTTCAGCCCAGCGAAATTCCTATCAATGACTATTTTGACTTAATTGCACCCATGCTCAATGCGAATCATGTGGCCACATGGACTTTTCCTCGCTATCCATTGGATAAACAAATTGAAGCGTTGCAGGCTAATGAATCGCTAGCTCTCGAGCATAAACCAAGACAATCCATGGTGGATGAAGGTTCACCGTATCCAGAGAAACCAGGTCCCCAAGACTTCAATTACTTCAAAGAAAAAACGGTAGGTTGGGAAAATAAGGCAAATTATCAGTCGGTTTTAAATCAATTGTATGGGCAGGCCATTTTAGGCGATTCATCCGCTCAATTTGAAATCGGTCAGCTCTATCAATACGGTATCGCTGTCAACAAAAGTCCTCAACAAGCGATCATTTATTATCAATTGTCAGCGGCTCAACAAGAGGTGCGTGCGGAATACAATCTCGGTATTTTGTATTTAGAAGGCCAAACAAATCCAGTCGATTACAAGCAAGGCATAAGCTGGATGACTGACGCTGCATTTAAAGGAAATGTTTACGCGCAATACGTGTTGGCTAATATCTACGATAAAGGATTTACCGATGCAAACGGTACTATGATCGTCGAGCCTGATATGCAGCAAGCGCTAGCCATGTACTACTTAGCATCATCCAATGGCTATGGTCCAGCCCAATATCGCTTGGCAGAATATTTAGTGAAGCAAAAGCAAGCCGGATTGAGCGTTGTTGCTAAACAAAATCGTACGAAATTAATCCGACGCCTTTATCAAGGTGCAGTGAATCAAGGCGTAGTGGAAGCTGAGTTACCCTTAGCTTATTACAACGCGATGGATTCTGCTAATCCTGAAAAACAATTACAAGCGTTTAATGTGGCCCAAAAAGCTGCCAAAGAAGGCAATTCTGAAGCAGCGTTGTTACTTGGGATGATGTATGAGAGAGGAATTGCAGTACCTGCCAATCAAGTTGAAGCCTTGTATTGGTATCAACAAGCAGCGTTAAATCCTGTGAATGCGTTTATTCTTGGTACTTACTACAGCCAAGGAATAGGGCTTGGTAAAGACATGGAAAAAGGCAGAGCATTACTGCAACAAGCAGCTGATGCGGGTTTCTCTTATGCAAGCCTCAATTTGGCCATATTGAAACATGAGGAGAATGAAGCGTTTCTTGATGATTTAAGTAAAGCGCGTGATGAAGGCAATAGCATCGCAAGCTTGTTACTCGCGGATTACTACCTCGCCCAAGCGAATGATCCAAGTAATATGCAACTCGCTCAAGATATTTATCAAAATTTAGCCGACAAGGGTGATAAAGATGCCCAATTAAAACTGGGTTATCTTTATGATACGGGTCTAGCTGGAAAACTTGATCGAGAGTTGGCTGCAAGATGGTATTTAGCTTCAGCGGAGCAAGGTCAACCTGTTGCCCAATACCTCTTAGGCCAACTCTATCAATTAGGCCGAATCGGAAAAGAACCCGATTATGCGGAAGCTAAAAAGTGGTACACAGCAGCCCAAACCACTTATCCCAAAGCGGCCGTTGCGTTAGGTTTTATCTACGACACGGTTGAAGATGATTATCTTAAAGCGCTTGAAAGCTATCAGTTAGCCGCTCAAAAGGATGATCCTGTTGGCGAATACGACTTAGCTTTAATTTATGAAAAAGGTAAAGGACTACCAGTTGATTATGCCAAAGCCCAGGAGCTCTTTACCAAAGCGGCTGATAAAGGGTATAGCGATGCGATGACACAGCTGGCAGACATGTACTTCACCGGTCAAGGCATTGCGCGCAATGATCAAAAAGCACTGCAACTCTACAAAAAAGCGGCTGATTTGGGTGATCCCGATGCCCTTTATCAACTTGGCTTATTGTCTGAAACCGGTGTGGCAACGAAGCTTGATTTTGGCAATGCAGTGAATTATTACCATAAAGCTGCTGAAAAAGGCAATGAGAAAGCGAAACTTGCTCTTGCCAGAATGTATCAATATGGTTTAGGGGTAAACCAAGACAGTGAGCAAGCAAAACAACTGTATGGTGAATTGGCGGCAAATAATAATGCATATGCTCAATACCAATTGGCCTTAATGTTGTTTAATACCTCGCCAGAGCGTAAATCCGACGAGGGCAAACGTCTATTACAACAAGCGAGCGAGAACGGAAGTCTACAAGCACGCAAAATGTTGCAATGGCTTGATGCACAGCAGCAAGAAAGAATCAGCTTTATTGAACCCATTTCCATCAGCCAAACCCCTGTTTTGGCGGGACAACAACCTGCTGATTTAATGTACTTTGACGCGTTAAGTGAGTGGAACCGCGGTGATGAGGACTTATCAAGAAGGATTTTAAAACGCTTGATGATTCGATTTCCACAATACACTCCTGCAAAAAGAGCTTATGAACAATTAAATCAACATTCCTCTTCGCTTTCTTTAGTCTATAACGAGCGCAGTAAACCTGAATAATTTCTAAGCCTCTTTTCTATGTGCAATCCGCGTTTTGCCGCGGATTGCGCTATGTATCGACGGTAATCGTTTTTGAAAGCTTATAAGGCCATTCTGCGAATGCGTCATTCCAGGCTTAATGTTTTTCCTTCTTTTCTTTTTTGTTACCTAATAGCCAATCCACACTCACTTCAAGTTCATCGGCCACTTTTTCCATGGATTTAGGATCGACAGCCACACCATTTAGCAACGCTTCGGCTTTAAATTTAGGTAATCTGAATAATTTGGAGCAAACTTGGATACGTTCGCCGATTAAGCCAGGAACGCCGATGGCGTCCAACTCTCTATTTAGACGTTCTGATAATTGTTTATTACTCATCGCTATCCCCTCTAATTTTTTAGTTAGTTTAATCCATTGAACATTAAGAATTCCTTAAATCTTTATGAGATAAAAAAATAATCCGTAAAGCTTAGTCTAACTCGGACTCATTCTTAGTTAGAGCATGAGTTGACTGTAATTAAACTAAAAAGTTTCCGTGATAAATTTCGTTAATATTTGCTTAATAATTAGGTAACTTTCCCTTAATTTTGTTTGGATATACTGAACATATTACGGTTTATATATCAGCAATTAAATGAAGACAAAATCAGTGGAAACAGCAAAAAATGAACATCCTAAAATCGATGAGTTAATTAAGGATGTACGCCAATTAATTCAATCTGAAAAAGAAGCATTGATTGATAGCTATTTTAAAAAAATTATTGAAAAATGCTCAAAGGAATCAGCATTAGATAAAGATTCTCTCCGACAATTATTCCAAACAGTTCACGCTAATTTAGAATCGGATCAAGATAAAAAATTGGTGAAAGAAACTTGGAATAGCAATGAAATTTCTTTAGATAAAAAGGCGAGAAAATTAGCGGAGTTTTTAGCCGAAAACGAAGGAATACCATCGATAACCTTTGTAAGGCATATGAAGAAATTTTTAGCGATTGTCAATGCGGATGAAGAGTTAGATTTATTATTGAATAATCCTCAAGATTATATTTTTAGTCATCCGAATTTTTCAGCCCATGATCTTCAAATTTTAGAGATCATTATTAATGATCCAAAATTTAATAAGTTACCATCTATTCACAAAGAAAAACCTAGCAGTGCTTCAGTTTACACGCCATTGTCTTCCTACATGTACCAATTGCGAGCAGACACTTACGGCTCAATGGATGCCTTGAGATTTCCTCATTGCATCAATCCGACTGTAAAAGAGCAGGTCATCGAAAGATCAAAGAAAGAATACCATGGGCCGAAAGTCATGGGCGGTATGGGAGCCCAACAAAGCTACGATCGAAATGCGATCAAAGAAACCGCTGCAAAAGTAAAAAAAATGAAAATGGGCGCCTGCCATACCTTTGCTCAATTGGGTGCAGATCATCTATTGAATTTGATGGAGGAAGGCAAGTTACCTCCTATGCCTATAAAAATAGTAAGCCATAAACAGAGTTTAGGTTCACACACTTT
The DNA here is from genome assembly GCF_900167045.1 of Legionella maceachernii. Classification (GTDB taxonomy): domain Bacteria; phylum Pseudomonadota; class Gammaproteobacteria; order Legionellales; family Legionellaceae; genus Tatlockia; species Tatlockia maceachernii. Next base: position 71,402 of record NZ_FUXJ01000008.1, read on the forward strand.
TCTTTTGCTTGGTCATAAATCGCAAGATTTAACGGATTTATCTCATTGTCTCATCGTCGATCCTTGGGCTGTGGCTATGGGGCATGACTCGACTCACGGAATTTTTACCGAAGAAAATTACCCTTATCCTGGAATGACAACCCAGTTAGAATGCTGCTACGACAGTGAAGCGCCTGTTGTATCGAGTAAAAAAGAGAGCTCAGCTAATCAATCACTGAGTGAGGAATTAAGCAGTGCTCTAGCGAGAGGGGGTTTTTTTTCTGCTAGCAACAGAAACCAAAGTGAAGAAAAATTAACGAAACCACAGCGAATAGCTGTGGAATTTCTTACTGACCTGATGAATTATGCTGACAAATCGCTGCACCACCCCATTAAAAAAGAATTGGTAAAAACACTCATTGACTCCGTTAAAACAGGTGAGGAAGATCCAGCAACAGCAATCCAACTCGCAACGCTTGCAATGCATGCACGAGCTATAGAAAAAGATGGCGAACGATATAAATGGAAAGGGATTACTGCTATTAATGATGAATCATTTATCAATCTTTTTAGCAAGTCTGCTGGAATTTTCTGGAAAAATTATGTCGCGCAAAACATTGAGAATGCCGATGACGTTGCTAGCTTTGATGCATCTCTGGTTAGCAAAATAGTGAAGACTTTAGATAGTGAAATTGCGCATGAATTTAAACAGGAAAATACACTGAATAGTACTATTTGATCATTTTTTAGCAACTAGTTTATAATCGCGTCTTTGTTGATTTGAATTCTAATGGAGTAGTAAAGGCTAAATTATGCATGATAGAACTGAGAAAAAATCAATTGAGAATGGTTTACTGAGTTTGCCTTGGGAGATGGTGTTTCTAATCTTTGACAACATGCCGCTCAGTTCCGTGATTAATCTTCGTGGAGTTAGCAACGGTTTAAAAGATATCGTTGAGAAATACCTCGAGTTAGAACTTAAAATAAAACAACTTGCTTGCGGCCAAAACCATACACTTGTCTTATTAGCAAAGGGACGCGTGCTTGCCACGGGTTCTAACAAGCATGGGCAATTAGGTGTCCCAGGTGGGGATTGTTTTTCATTCACAGAGCTCACTGGCATTGACCGAATTGAAGCGATAGGGGCTGGGTTTAGTCACTCACTCCTGCTAAGCAAAGAAAAAAAGAAAGTATGGATCATGGGTGATAACAGCAAGGGTCAATTGACATTGACTACAGAAGCTACAACAGAGAGCAAGAGCGATAATCCAGAAGAGGCGCAAACAGAAACAGAAAATACCTCAAAGCCAGTAATGCTCCAAGAAGTTGCTGATCTGAAAAAAATCAAAGCGATTACTACTGTTGATTTTACCACTGCAGTGTTAACGGATGCTGGAGAAGTAAAAACCGCTGGAAAGGATAGCTTGAAACCCCGTCTCATCAATAATCAATTAAGACTATTACCTGATTGGATCACCTTGCCTGAAGATTTAGATATAATTGATGTTTCCTTTGGAATGTCTCACGCCCTTCTTCTCACTGCAGAAGGTGTAGTTTACGGGAAGGGTAGCAATGAATTAGGCTTATTAGGGTTAGCTAACATTGAGAGTTGCCCAGATTGGACTAAGCTATATGATTATAAAGTAAGTAAAATCAAAGCGACCTCTTTAGGCAGTCTTCTTTTAACTGCAGACCATAAGCTCATGGTGTCAGGGATTAATTCAAGCAAACAATTTGGTAACTTAGAAGAATTGATCCCGGGTTTTGAAGAAATTGCTGCTAGTGTTACCGATTTTGATGCCAATGATTCTCATACCATTTATTTAGATGCTTCTCATCGATTGTACGGTATGGGCAGCAACGATTTAGGGCAGTTGGGTACCGGAAAACCCAGGGCCCAAGGTACGTCAGTACCTGCTCCCGTCATTCCAGTAAAACAACTTACTGTTTCTCAATTTAGAACACCAAAAATGAATCCCCAGGCTTTCTTTCAATTTGAATCTCAGTCGAATTCTATAGCGGCAGTGGGGTGGAAGGCTATCAAAGATATGGATGAAAATTGGGATAGAGAGCCTTCGCATTGCAAATCGTTTCCTTAAAATAAATTAATAACTAACCCAATTGATGAATCTTAATTAACATCCCCGCTTGTGGATGATCAAAATAGTAAGTCTCTCCGCCTTTTAACCGTTGTTTTTGAGCAAACACAAACGGAGAATGGCTACTGTCAGCAGGCGAAAACAATAATTCAGTATTCAACAAATAATAGCTTGAACGTTGAATGCGTAAAGCACCTTCCAGTTGCCAACCATCGCGGTTAATCTTAGGCAGTGAAACAGCACGTTGGCTATTAAAAGGCTGTAACCAAGTGTAATGCAATAGCACTCGGTATTCCGGACGTCGGTGCAGTGCCCAATATTCTTCGCGCAATTGCGAGGAGGAAAAAGGGAGGAGATGATAGGGGGTGAGTTCTTTACGAATTTCGGTTTGTAATGGTGCAGCATGGGTGCTTTCAGAGGATAGGGTTGAAGAAAGAGAGAGTTCTGGAGGCAAGTTAGCCGATTGAGGATGAGTAAAGATAATGAGGTCAATTTGATAAAGCGAGGGAATGTCATTGGCTTGAGTAAAGCAGGAAAAAAGCACGAGGGCTAGGAAAATTATTGTTTTTAACATGTTTATTCTTCTTAAAATTAATCGACTAAGTCCGTTGCACATCCAGTTCGAAAATTATACCCAAGATACTTCAAAATGCCAGATTTAGAAATTGAATGATTGTCTCTTTACTTATCTCTTGTTAGAGTGATAATTCTCTTTTATATCAATAAGATTCATGAAAAAAATTGCAGAAATTAAACAGCTCAGTGTTTCGTTTCAAAATAGAGGCAGGCTGATTACTGCTGTTGATCATGTGAATTTTAAGCTTAGTCCAGGTGAAACTTTAGCGTTGTTAGGGGAGTCAGGTTGTGGCAAATCAATCACTTCCCTTGCGTTAATGCGTCTCTTGCCGCGCAATGGGCTCTATGGTTGGAATAGTGAAATACAAATCGATAATCAGGATATCTTGAATCTTCCTGAATACTTCATGCGCACTTTACGCGGTAAGCGGATGGCCATGATTTTCCAAGAACCAATGACAGCGCTTAATCCTGTATTGACTATTGGTGAGCAACTCGTTGAAATAGTAATCAAATACCCGATTGCCGGTAAGCGAGTTAAAGCGCGATTAGTGGAGCTACTTGAAAAAGTAGAAATGCCTAAACCTGAGCTTCGTCTTCGACAGTACCCCCATCAATTATCCGGTGGACAAAAGCAGCGTGTCGTGATTGCGATGGCCTTAGCTGCAAATCCGGAAATATTAATTGCTGATGAACCAACCACAGCGCTCGATGTCACTATCCAAGCGCAGATCTTATCCCTACTGAAAAAATTGCAGCAGCAATATCAAATGAGCATGTTGCTCATCACTCACGACCTGGGAGTGGTAAAGGCAATGGCTGATCGAGTTTGTGTTATGTATGCAGGCCAAGTGGTAGAGCAGGCTGCTGTAGCCGATTTTTTTACCCAAGTTTTGCATCCTTATTCGCAGCAACTGCTGGCTTCTCTACCCAGCTTTAATAAGCGCAAGCAGCGCTTGCAAGCGATTCCTGGTGCTGTTCCCTCTTTAGATGCATTACCTGAGGGATGTCGATTTCATCCCCGGTGTGCCCATGCTTTTTCAATTTGCTCCTTAATCACACCGCAACTGCAGGCTATTGAAGCACGAGAGGTGCGTTGCCATTTATATCCTGAGTATGAACGTCCGCCTGCGATCGCAATGAAAGAAACCAATCACATGGTAAAAAAGGGAAGCACTGAAATCGTATTGCAGGTGAAAGATCTTGCAGTCTCTTTTTCTGTAAAGAGGAGATTATTTCAGCGCAAGATCGATCCCATCAACGCTGTTGATGGGTTGTCTTTTAACTTATATAAAGGAAAAACACTAGCCTTGGTTGGTGAATCAGGGTGTGGGAAGACAACGGCAAGCCGCGCGTTATTACGATTGCAACCGATCCGCGGTGGAGAGGTGAATTATCGTGGCCAGAATGTCAGGGCATTAAGAGGGCGAGCCCTGCGTGAATACCGCAAAAAGGTACAAATTATTTTTCAAGATCCTTTTTCTTCGATGAATCCACGCATGACGGTGGGGGAGATTCTTGCAGAAGGCATGCATGCTCAAGGACTAAGTGCCCGTTTTATTCGTAAAAAGCAGCAGCTTCTTTTAGAACAAGTGAATTTACCGCGCAACAGCCTGCATCGTTATCCACATCAATTTTCAGGCGGTCAGCGACAGCGAATCTGTATTGCTCGCGCTTTAGCAACCGAACCTGAGGTATTAATTTGTGATGAACCCACCAGTGCACTTGATATTTCGGTCCAGGCACAAATTCTTAATTTATTGAAAGACTTGCAATATGAAACGGGATTAGCTTACTTATTTATTACTCATAATATGGCAGTGGTTTCCTACATTGCCGATGATGTGTTAGTCATGCATGATGGAAAAACGGTTGAAACGGGAACCTGCGAAACGATTTTAAAATACCCAAAACACGATTATACCCGCCAGTTGCTAGCAAGCGTCTTGCAAATTTGAGCTTCTTCCTAATCTCTTCTGTCGTCCTGAATACAGCAAAGGACCTCCAATGCTGGGCAATACCTTGATTAGGGAGATCCTATGCTACGTGCAGCGGCCAAGTGTTAATTCAAAGCATTAACCGAGTTGGTCCTTTAAAAAATGATCCAGATCTGACAACGTGATCCGAATAATCTCCTCGCGATTTCTTGCCTTGTATTCAATGGTATTTTGTTCCAAGTTACGTTCACTGACAACTAAACGATGAGGAATGCCAATTAAGTCGCTGTCTGCGAATAAAACACCAGGGCGCTCATTTCGATCATCAATCAATACGTCGTAACCCTGTTTTATGAGGTTTTGATAAAGAGACTCTGCCGTTTCTTTTACCATTGTTGAGCGGTGCGCATTAATGGGTATTATGACCAATTGAAAAGGTGCAATACTTTGCGGCCAAACAATGCCTTGTTCATCGTGGTGTTGCTCAATAGCTGCAGCCACCACGCGCGTAATGCCTATGCCATAACAACCCATGATCAGCGTTTGTGATTGGCCTTCTTCATCAACCACCGCAGCATTCATCGCCCGCGCATATTTATCACCTAATTGGAATACATGGCCTACTTCGATTCCACGGCATGAATGTAAGCGGCCTTTATTGTCTGGACTAATATCCCCCTCTTTTACATTGCGCAGATCATAGGCCTCTTGATACTGCGCGTCACGCCCCCAAGCCGCATGTTGATAATGCTTATCGACTTGATTTGCCCCACAAATAAACGAAGTTAATGCCAAGGCATGGTGATCAACGATCACTGGAATGGATAAGCCAATAGGACCAATATAACCGGGTGGAACATTCAAAATACGTTGAATTGTCGCGTCATCAGCCAATTGTAGTGGGGATTTGACTAAGGGATGTTTGCTTGCTTTGACTTCATTTAATTCGTCATTTCCGCATAAAACGAGCGCGATCAAAGGATGTTGTTGACCTTCAACGATTAAAGTTTTTACCGTTTGCCCTGCTCCTACATTTAAAAATTGAGCGACTTCAGCAATTGTTTTTTGCCCTGGAGTGTCCACTATGGCCATTTTTTCTAAAGGAAGGGAGGTGGCTTTTGCGGGAAGTAAAGAAGTGGCTTGCTCAATGTTTGCGGCGTAATGACTGCCATCACTGTAGAAGATGAGATCTTCACCTGAATCAGCAAGTACCTGAAACTCGTGAGAAGCAGACCCGCCAATCGCCCCTGAGTCTGCCTCAACCGCACGGTAGCGTAAACCAAGACGGTCAAAAATACGGCAATAGGCTTGGTACATGTCATTATAGGTCTGTTGCAAACTCTCTTGGGTTAAATGAAAAGAGTAAGCGTCTTTCATTATAAACTCACGCGCGCGCATGACCCCAAAGCGTGGTCTGATTTCATCGCGAAACTTGGTTTGAATCTGGTATAAATTTATCGGTAATTGCTTATAAGATTGCAATTCATTGCGGATTATGTCAGTAACCACTTCTTCATGCGTCGGACCAAAACAGTATTCGCGTTCGTTACTGTCACGCATCGTTAAAAGTTGGCCCCCGAAGGTTTCCCATCGGCCTGTTTCCTGCCACAGTTCTGCGGGTTGCACTGCAGGCATTAAGATTTCCATGGCTTTAGCACGATTCATTTCTTCGCGAACAATTTGCTCAACTTTACGCAGTACTTTAAGGCCTAAGGGTAACCAGGTGTAAAGTCCTGAACCTAATTTGCGGATCATACCGGCTCTTAACATCAATTGATGCGAGACAATTTCCGCATCGTTAGGCGTTTCTTTGAGAGTAGCTAATAGCCATTCGGATGCACGCATGCAAGCTCCTGAAGAGAAATAGAAGAAAAAGATTATACCCAAGGTACTTCAAAATGCTAGATTTTAGGCGATTTGATTTTTTTGCTTCGGGAGCTCTTGTTTTGAATCTTTAAAAGCCTCAGTGTAGAAAAATCGACAGACTAAACCGAGCATTTTGAAGTGCCTTGGGTATATCGACTGTATCATTGAGCAAATAAAAAGATTCCTGTATTTTGTAGTTCTTCACTTGGAGATGACCTGATGAACACCATTGCTCTCATTCAAACTTTTTGCAAAGTAGTGCAATGTCAAAGTTTTACGGGTGCTGCCAAACAATTGGGTATTTCGCCTGCAGCGGTGAGTAAGCAGGTTAATTTATTGGAGACTGAGTTAGGGGTTTCTCTGCTCGAGCGAACGACCCGTAAGGTTTTCCTTACTTCCATAGGGGAAGCGTACTATCAAGAAGTGCAAGCTGTCTTACACGCTTTAGAACAAGCAACCAGTGTCGTGGCAGCATCTCAAGCTAAACCTAGAGGGTTACTAAGGGTAAAAAGTGCGCGTTATTTTGCCAAAAATATTATTTTACCGCGGATGCCAGCTTTTTCTGCGCAATACCCGCAGATTCATTTGGATTTACAAATCGCTGAAGAAGTTCCGCATTTACTTGACGAGGGACTCGATGTTGTTTTTGGGATGTCCATGCAGGTTGCTTCAAATTCGATTCAAAAGAAAATAACCACAACACGCTATGTGTTCTGCGCTTCTCCGGATTACCTGGCCCGCTTTGGTAGCCCGCAAAAGCCCAGTGATTTGCACGGTCATCGCTATTTAACTCACAGCATGCGCAATCCTAATAATCAATGGGTTTTTGCTACCGGCGAAACAGTGTATCTTGAACCTGCTCTCTATTTGAACGATGCCGCAGCCCTTTGTGATTCAGCCTGCCGAGGTCTCGGAATTACAGCGCTTCATCATTATCAAGTTGCCGAAGCATTGAAATGTGAAAAACTGGTTGAGGTCCTGCCCAAATACCGCATGCCTATTATTCCGGTGTATCTTTTTTATCATCCAGCGCGATTTATTCAACCGAAAGTAAAGGTTTGGATAGATGCGATGTCTGCTGATTTACCTTCGTTCATGTAAGCATGGATTAGCCTCCTTTGAGAATTAATGCGTAATTTTTTATAGACGAAGTCGGTTGGGCGTTGTCCAAGGCCAACCGACTTCACTGATTTTTACTTTCTATTCTTTTTGTGTTAAATTTGTTCATTTTTAAAGGGTTAAAGGGTTAATATGGCACTCGAGTTTGAGACTATTCGGGAGAATCAAAATAAGCTCAATCATTTTATTGAACGATGGAAAAACGAGTTAGTCCTTGTGAATTTAAATCTTCAGCCCGAGTATGAAGAAATAGTAAAACAATTAAGCAGTTTAAGTCCAAGTTCTACATGGTTTAATCATCAAACCCGTCTGGATCAGTTTAAACTTCATATTAAATCCTATGTCCAGTTTTTAAAAAATCCCAATCTTAGTCCGACGAAGCGTAATCATTACAATGCCATGCTTTATTTATTGCTAGTGGCAGTTCCCAAGGTGTTGGAGAATAGTTTGGCTTATCTTGAACACCACGAACCCTTAAGAGCAGCAGGGTTGCCTGCTGTTCTTCAATTTCAGCATCTCGTGGATTCAACACTTGATGGACTTATATCGCGTAGAGAAAAAGTATTTACTCTCAAATTGTCTGACCTCCGAGTCGATTATGAGAGAGTCTATGTTCTAAAACATGGCAGTGGTCTCTTTGGTTTTTTTAAATTACCCATTAAGCGTTACTTTAGACAAGATTCTCGTACGGAAGAATTAAAGTTTATTGAAGATATTGATTTTTATTTACAACAGGAAGGGGGAGTGCTCTCTGCCGAAAATAAAGAGAAGCTTAAACTAAGTGCACTCAATTTGGTGCGCTTTAAAATTAGGACGGAAAGCCATGGAAGTGGAAGCCAGCTTAAGCGTTTGATAGAAATGCGATTAAGAAATGTGGGATTACAAGATAATCATGAGATTATCACCGATTTTATCGACTTTTGTGAGCGCATTCCTATTGAAGTCCCATCAGGTCTTGAAGCCTGTTTTAGAAATGATTTGAGGGCTGTTGCGTATAATTAACTTATTGCAAATTAAGCAATGTGGTTTTTTTAAAACATCTGTCATCCCTCATGGAGGGTGACAGGTGTTTTCTAGCAAAGATTGCGGCATAACTTAGGCGTCGTTAGGCGAATGAGCTCTAACACTTATTCTACAGAGGCTGTCATTTCAGCGGAGTTCCATACTTTCTGCACTTTCTCAGCCAGCTGATTCTCCACTTTTGCACTATCTATTTGTTTAACAAGGGTAGAGTAGTCTTTGAAAGCGACTTTACCCGTGTTGACGTCGTAAATAGCTCCCACTAAGCCAATATTCTCTTGCTCAATCATTAATCTTAAAATTTCGCTGTCTCGATAAATTTGTTGCAATGTATTGGCAATGTTGAGCTCAGTTACTTTATTTACAAAGTCGCTATTTTTAGAGCTTCTATCCATTTTAGTTTGTGTTTCTGCGGAGATAGCTGGTTGAATTTTAGCTAGTAATTGTGTGATATGGCCTTTTTCGACATGATCACAAGCCGCCTGAATTGCACCGCAGCACGTATGGCCTAAGACCACGATTAATTTTGCGCCTACCACATGGCACGCATATTCTATGCTGGCTAAGATATCTTCATTAACGACATTTCCTGCCACGCGAACGCAGAATAGATCGCCAAAACTCATGTCAAAGATAGTTTCTACAGGCACGCGCGAGTCAATGCACCCAAGAACAACACCTATGGGGTGTTGGGTTTTAGCTGTGTATTGAATATCAAGCTTATTAACACGGTGGATGCGAGTATCATTAAGGAAACGTTGATTTCCTTCGCGCAGAATATCGAGTACTTGATGAGGCCTTAAATTAAATTGCACGTCGTAAGTGGTGACATTGATGAAATCGATAAAATTATGAATATCATACTTGTCTTGGAAGCCAATCAAATTTAACGAGATTTGTTTCAAAGGTGCTTGTTCGCGTTGAAACTCTTTAATAAGCTCAATGATTTCTTTATCGATGTAGTTCGAATAGCGTGCATCGATAATAAGCTGAGAATTTTTAGGTATTGAACTCAGTTCCGCAACCAAAGACGCCTTGTTCAAAAAGGTGATTTGCTGGGGTAAAACCAACCGACTGATTTCACCAGTGGGATAGATTTCTTTAATAATATCCAAACGAGCCGTGGAGTTTGATTTCAGAATAAAGAGGATACTAATGGCTAAACCAATGAGAATCCCTGCTAGCAGATTAAAAATGACAATGCTAACAACCGTTGCTATGAAGGGAATAAATCGATCCATGCCTTGCTGGTAAATGGAGCGATAGATGGATGGTTTAGTGAGCTTGTAACCAGTGTAAATTAAAATACCCGCTAAAGAAGAGAGTGGGATTTTGTTGAGCCATTCTTCAATAAGTAAAACCGCTAGAAAGAGAAATAGCCCATGAAAAATAGCCGACATTTTAGTTTTTGAACCTGCCTGGATATTAACCGAGGTTCGTATAATCACGGAGGTCACAGGAATACCACCAATTAAGCCAGCGGCAAAGTTACCACATCCTTGCGCGATGAGTTCTTGATCTTTAGAGCAGTAACGATGTTTTTTATCTAATTTTTCAGATGCTTTAACATTAAGCAAACTTTCCATGGACGCAACGAGAGCAATAATAAACGCATAAAGATAAACTTTAGGATTTGACCATGCTGCCCAGTCTGGATACTGCAACTGGCTTAGTAAATCAGTAAAACCATTGTGACTGGGAATATTCACTAAGTGCGGGTAATCTTGCGCAAACGAAGAATGAGTAACTTGGAAGGCTTCATTAAGCAAAATACCAGCAATGACTACAATGATAGGTCCAGGGATTCCTTTAAGCCATCTTACATTGGTTTTTTCGAAATAAATCAATAGCGCCACTGAAATAAGCGAAATAATAGAGGCACCTGTGTTGATATGATCCGACAATTCGTAGAGTGGATTAAAAGCAAGTCCTTCGGTCGATTCTAAGAGATGACTTTGTAGCTCTTTAAGATCAGTCGATAGGGTAAAAGCCAAAGGAAGTTGTTTAATAATTAATAATAGCCCGATAGCACACAAAAGACCCTGAACGACATTGGAAGGAATATAATCCGCAATAAAACCGGCGCGCAGGGCACCAATAATGATTTGAATCATGCCAGCTAGCAACAAGGCAAATAGAAAGACATTAAAATCCCCCAATTGCGTTATTGCGGCGAGAACCACTGCCGCCATGCCTGCTGCTGGGCCGCTTACGCTAACCTGCGAATTACTTAAAGCGCCGACAAGCACGCCGCCAATGATCCCACTTATTATTCCCGAGAACAAAGGAGCGCCTGAAGCAAGCGCGATTCCTAAACATAAAGGGATTGCTACTAAAAAAACAACAATACCTGCGATGAGATCAAATTTAAAAAGTCGCTGTTGATAAATACGCAATCTACGAAAACCAATACTCAATGTGTCAGTCATCATTCGTACTCCTATTATGGTGGCTGTAATATACCTTAAGTCGCCCACTCTTTACAAGAAAGATATATTTCTTAACTTTTTTGTAAATATAATAGCAGTTGTCGACTTGACGATAGTGCTTTTATAACGCTCTCGCTCTCTGTGCCAGTTAATTTATTCCTTTTTCTGTGTACAGAGTTAGAGTATTTGTTTTTCGTCTTCCTCAAGAATTGCCGTATCCTCTTCAAAAAACAGCGACTCAGTCTCATTAGGGACTGCATTAATTAACTGTTTTTCTAAATTTTTAAACTGCCAAAGATCTTGGTCCATCAATTGACTGGGTTTGATACTCTGCAATGCATGCAAAATATTACTTGGCACTTTGGGATTTTCCTCAGCAAGTTGATCAATGAGCTTTCCGATGCGTTTACGAGCAAGATTTTCTTGAGAACCACATAAATTGCAGGGAATAATAGGGAAAGATTGCTCTTCGGCGAATTGGATAATATCGCGTTCCTGCGCATAGCAAAGAGGCCTAATAACAATATGCTTCTTGTTATCACTGAGTAATTTGGGGGGCATGGAGCGTATGTCACCATTGTAAAGAATGGACATCATAAGGGTGCGGATTAAGTCATCACGATGGTGACCTAAAGCAATCTTGGTGTAACCGTTCTCTTCCGCATACCGATAAATAATGCCTCGCCTTAAGCGTGAGCACAGAGAGCAATACGTTTTACCTTCAGGTATTTTTTCTTTGACAATACTGTAGGTATCACGCGTTAATATTTCATGGGAAATGTTTCTTTCATTAAGCCAACGACGTAATTGACTATCGTCCCACCCTGGTTGCGCCTGATCCAGCGTAAAAGCGAATAGCTCAAATTTATTGTTAGAGCGACGCTGTAAATGATGCAGTAAAGTAAGTAAGCTAAACGAATCTTTTCCACCGGATAAACAAACCATCACGCGATCACCTCGTTGAATCATATTGAAATCGGCAATCGCTTTTCCGGTGTAATGAAGTAACTTTTTTTCGATAGCAGTAAGATTGGACATAACAACAACCTAAATTAAAAATGGGTGAAAGGGTTAAATGATCTTATTTTTTGCCCGCATCCACTGGAATTTGCGGTGGAAAGCCTGTGATGCGGGTGGTTTCAAGCCAAGAATTAACTTCTTCGAGATCATTCACATTCAAGGTACCTGCCAGGTATTTCAGATTCAAAAAAGAATTAATTAAGTTATATTGGTCGCTGGCAAGTTGCTGCTGTGCTTCAAATAATCGCTGTTGAGCATTCACAACATCAACCATGGTACGTGTTCCAACTTGGAATTGGGCTTCGGTGCTTTCTAATGAGTTCTGTTGGGAAATAATGGTTTGCCTATCCGCTTTTACCTTGGAAATACCATCAATAATAGTATTAAAAGCAATGCGGCTATTGACTTCAACATCTCGATATGTTTGCTCTAATTTTTGACTTTGTGTTTGAAAGTCATACTGAGCTTGCCTTGTTTTTGCTTCAACCAAGCCACCTTGAAACACAGGGAAATTCATAGCAATGGCTAAATTGGCATTACTTTGTTTTGATGGCACAAAAAAGGCAGTGGTGCTGTTCGAATTTACATTTGCCTGATTATGTGTTTGCGTTGCATTGCCTTGCAGTGCGAAAGTAGGCCAGCTGGAGGCTGATTGTATTTTGATGTTTTCACGCGCGGCGAGCAAGCCGTATTTCGCAGAAAAAAGCCTATAATTTTGTCGGAGTCCCGTATTGACCCATTCATTAATATCATCCGGTTCAGGTCTAACTAATGGAATGCGGTTATCGCGTAAGGGCGAGAGGTGTTCGTAAAGATGATTGGTTAATTTACGCAAATTTTCATTTTGATTGATCTGATTATTTTTGGATTGAATGACTTGTGCCACGGATTGATCATAGGCTGCTTTGGCTTCATAAACCGACGTGATGGCATCCAAACCTACTTTGAATCGCTGCTCTGCTTGGTCAAGCTGGCGTTTATTGGCACGTTTTTTTGCTTCAGCAAAATTAAGGGTGTCTTTAGCTAATAAGACCTGGAAGTAAGCGCTCGCGGTACGCAGAATTAAATTTTGGGCCGCATCATTAAAAGTCGCCTGCGCAGCTTTAGCAGAGGCTTTAGCTTGCTGAACTTGTGACCAGGCCTGATAGTTAAAAAGTGCTTGAGATGAATTAACTGTCCATTGGTTGCTGTTATATGTGCTGATGAGCGTGCCGTCAGCAGTGACCACATTCTCATAATTACGCGCTACTTGGCCACTGACCGTAAGTTTCGGATACAAAGCTGCTCGGGCTTGAGGGATTGCCTCAGTACTTGACATATAGGTGCTATAGGCTTGCTTGAAAACAGGATCGTTTTCTAGCGCCTGCTGGTAAATGTCCAGCAAGTCAGTTGCATGCGACATGAAAGGCACGCTGGAAGCAAAGAGCAAGCACAATAGCGTTTTTTTCATACAACTTGTTCCTAGAAGACGAACTCTTTCGATTTCAATTTATCAATTAAAGGTGGAATACAGGTCTCATAGAGCACACGACCGTGCCAAGTCCCATTATGATCCAGATGATGCAATTGCGCTTGCATGATGGGTTCTTTACCGATAATTGCGAATAACTTTCCACCCGGTAAAACTTGTAGCCGATGAGTGTCAGTAAGGGTTTCGAGAGAGCCGGTAAACAGGACTACATCATAAGGGGCTTTATCTAACCAGCCACGACAAGCATCACCTGTGAATAACTCAACATTGGTGCAGCGATGCTCGTTGAGTTTTTGTCGTGCTTGATTGGTAAAATCAGCATAATAGTCGACACTGATCACTTTTTTGCTTAAGCGGCTTAGTAAAGCGGTAAGAAACCCTGTCCCCGTCCCTACTTCCAAGAGCGTTTCATGGCCTTGGAGAGCAAGCGCTTGCAACAAAACGCCTTCTTCTAAGGGGGTCATCATTCTTTGATGATGAGCTAAAGGGATTTGCATGTCTGAGTAAGCAAAATCTTGCATAGCACTCGGTACGAATTGATGGCGAGGAATCTCATCAAAGAGAGCGAGGATAGTTTCATCAAGCACATTACCCGTACGAAGCTGCTGCTTAAGCATATTAATTCGTGCGTTTTGACTCGTAGTCATTGATTCACCGTTACCTTGAAAAATCAGTTGCGGGAGATTTTAGCAAGAATTGAGAAAAGGTGCGATCGATTCCATAGTAATTCGTGCATTTAAACTGGCGTTTTTAATGAGTTCTATGGAATTGAATTATTTACGTAGTGGACTTGTGTAAAATTTGATATTATCGCCCCATTTTATTAAGACCCAAAAGGAGAGGAATGTGCGCGAGCGATTCACTGAGTTTTTACAAACTGAGCTCAATACGCTTAAAGAGGAAGGCTTATATAAATCAGAGCGTATCATAGCAAGCCAGCAGCAAGCTGCAGTGCAAGTCAAAGAAGGTGAAGTAATCAATTTATGTGCAAACAATTACTTAGGACTTGCAAATCATCCTAAATTAATCGCTGAAGGGCAAAAAGCCCTTGAAAAATATGGCTATGGTATGGCTTCAGTGCGTTTTATTTGCGGTACTCAAACAGTCCATAAGGAACTTGAACGCAGAATAAGTCATTTTCTCGGCACAGAAGACACTATCCTTTATTCTTCCTGCTTTGATGCTAACACTGGCCTATTTGAAACCCTTCTAGGTACTGAGGATGCCATTATTAGCGATGCTTTAAATCATGCCAGCATCATTGATGGAGTTCGTCTGTGTAAAGCTCAGCGCTTTCGCTATGCCAACAATGACATGAGCGATTTAGAGGCACAACTTATTGCAGCTAAAAATGCTCGTTTCCGCCTTATTGCGACTGATGGAGTATTTTCAATGGATGGCATTATTGCGAATTTGCCTGCCATTTGTGAATTGGCGGATCGCTATGATGCCATGGTGATGGTGGATGATTCCCATGCCGTTGGGTTCATGGGTAAAACAGGGCGTGGAACCCCCGAATTTTGTGGTGTTGCTGATCGGATTGATATTCTCACTGGAACGCTAGGAAAGGCACTTGGTGGTGCTTCTGGAGGCTATACTGCTGCCAACGCTGTCATTGTTGATTGGTTGCGTCAACGCTCAAGACCCTATCTTTTTTCAAACACATTAGCACCTGTTATCGCGCACAGTTCTATTGCCGTTTTGGATTTACTGGAAAACAGCAATGAATTGGCACAAAAGCTTAAACGCAATGCGCAGTATTTTCGTAAGGGAATGACAGAACTTGGGTTTAATTTGGTTTCTGGCGAACATCCCATTATCCCTGTGATGTTGGGTGATGCTTCCTTAGCGGGTCGTATGGCTGAGCGCTTATTAAAAGAAGGTATTTATGTCGTTGGTTTTTCTTATCCAGTTGTTCCTAAGGGAAAAGCCAGAATTCGAACGCAAATGTCAGCGGCACACGAATTAGAGCATCTCGATAAAGCGATTAATGCCTTTGCAAAAGTAGGCAGAGAGCTTGGGGTTATAAAATAAATCTGCTCAATTTGTCATTGATTATCAAAGCAGACGATTTCGGAGGGGTACATGAAATCACTAGTAAAAGCGAAACGTGAACCAGGAATTTGGATGGAAGATGTGCCAGTACCTGAGTATGGCGTTAATGATGTCCTGATTAAAATTCATAAAACGGCTATCTGCGGGACCGATATCCATATTTATTCCTGGGATGATTGGGCACAAGCCACTATTCCTGTGCCCATGACAGTAGGCCATGAGTTTTACGGGGAGATTGCGGAAGTGGGTCGTGAGGTAACTGGGCTTAAGGTTGGGCAACGTGTTTCCGGCGAAGGACATATTACCTGTGGCGTGTGCCGCAATTGTCGCGCTGGTAAAAGGCATTTGTGCCGCAATACCTTAGGGGTTGGGGTCAACCGTCCAGGTTGCTTTGCAGAATACCTTTCATTACCGGCCAGCAATGTGATTGTTTTGCCTGATAATATTCGGGATGAACAAGCAGCCATCTTCGATCCTTTTGGGAATGCCACGCATTGCGCGCTTGCTTTTGATATGGTTGGTGAAGACGTGTTGATTACTGGTGCAGGCCCCATAGGCATTATGGCGGTAGCCATCGCTCGTCATATCGGTGCCCGTCATGTGGTCATTACGGATGTCAATGATTATCGCCTTGAATTGGCTCGTAAAATGGGTGCTACCCGTGCAGTGAATGTTAAATATCAAAATCTCAATGAGGTCATGAACGAATTAGGTATGGTTGAAGGGTTTGATGTGGGACTAGAAATGTCTGGAAATCCTATGGCCTTAAATGACATGGTTAGAGTGATGAATCATGGTGGGCACATTGCGATGTTAGGGATTCCTCCGCAAGAAACCTGCATTGATTGGAACCATGTGATTTTTAAGGGATTAGTCATTAAGGGCATCTACGGGCGTGAAATGTTCGAAACTTGGTATAAAATGATTGCCATGTTGCAAAGTGGTTTGAATTTAGAACCAGTACTCACCCATCATTTTCCCGTTGATGAATATCAGCATGCCTTTCAAATTATGGCATCAGGTCAATCAGGGAAAGTAATTTTAGATTGGTCTTAAAATAATAGAATGTCATCTCGAGCAAAGCGAGGGACCTCCTGAGTTTATAGGCAGTGCTACATTAAGGAAGTTTCTTGCTTTGCTCGGCATAACACCGTGTGGAGTCGCTATGTCGCAATACATTTTTACCATGAATCGGGTATCGAAAATTGTCGATAATCAACGTTTTATTTTAAAAGATATTTCTTTAAGTTTTTTCCCGGGTGCGAAGATAGGGGTTTTGGGTTTAAATGGTTCCGGTAAATCAACTTTATTGCGCATTATGGCTGGAGTGGATAAACAATACGAAGGTGAGGCCAGACCTCAACCAGGCATTAAAATTGGTTATCTGGAGCAAGAACCACAGCTTGATTTGAATAAAACAGTACGCGAAGTGGTTGAAGAAGGTGTGGCGGAAATAAAAGCTAAGTTGGCTGAGTTTGATGAAATCAGTATGCGTTTTGCTGAACCCATGAGCGATGAAGAAATGAATGCCTTGCTGGAAAAGCAAGGTGAATTGCAAAACGACATTGAAACCCACGGAGGTTGGGATCTTGAGCGTCGCTTGGATATTGCTGCAGATGCGCTGCGCTTGCCTGATTGGGATACGAAAGTGAGTGTGTTATCGGGTGGAGAGCGCCGTCGTGTAGCGCTTTGTCGCTTATTATTATCAAGCCCAGACATGTTGTTGCTGGATGAGCCCACAAACCATTTAGACGCGGAAAGCGTGGCTTGGCTAGAACGTTATTTAGAAGAGTTTCCGGGTACGGTGGTAGCTATTACACACGATCGCTATTTCTTAGATAATGCAGCAGAATGGATATTAGAACTGGATCGCGGTGAAGGAATTCCTTACAAAGGAAATTATACGGCTTGGCTTGAACAGAAAGAAGCCCGGTTGGCCATGGAAGAAAAGCAACAAGCCGCACATCAACGAGCCATTAAAGCCGAGCTGGAGTGGGTTCGTACTTCACCCAAAGGCCGTCATGCAAAAAGTAAGGCTCGATTAGCTCGTTTCGAAGAAATGAGTTCAAAAGAGTTCCAAAAACGTAATGAAACCAATGAACTCTATATTCCTCCTGGTGAACGTTTGGGTGATTTGGTTATCGAAGGGAATCACATTCGTAAATCGTTTGGTGATCGATTGCTCATTGATGATTTAAGTTTCCAGCTACCCAAAGGAGGCATTCTGGGTATTATTGGTCCAAACGGTGCGGGTAAGTCCACTTTCTTAAAGATGATTACTGGCCGCGAGAAGCCTGATGGCGGCGAGATTCGCATCGGTGACACGGTTCATTTAGCTTACGTTGATCAAATGCGCGATCATTTGGATGATAGTAAAACAGTATGGCAGGAAATTTCTGATGGGCATGATATTATGCAAGTCGGGTCTTTCCAAATGCCGTCGCGTGCCTATGTTGGGCGCTTTAATTTCAAAGGTGCTGATCAACAAAAAAATGTCGCTCAGCTATCCGGTGGTGAGCGGAATCGTGTGCATTTAGCCAAATTGCTCAAGCGAGGCGGTAATGTTTTGTTACTTGATGAACCAAGTAACGATCTCGACGTGGAAACATTACGAGCTTTAGAAGAGGCGTTATTAAATTTCCCCGGTTGTGCCATCGTCATTTCGCATGATCGTTGGTTTCTTGACCGTATTTGTACTCACTTAATGGCTTTTGAAGGTGACTCTCAAGTTGTTTTTTTTGAGGGTAATTACAGTGACTATGAAGCGGACAGAAAGAAACGATTAGGGGATGAGGCAGATAGGCCCTCACGCATTAAATATCGCCGATTAAAAGATTGATTAATTTAATAATAAGAGAGAGAAATTTCTACCATGAAAAAGTTGTTGTGGGCTAGTGCGCTGTGCCTTGGGTTAACTGGCTGTATGGAATATTATGATGAATCAACCCTAATTACTGATGATGCAGGTTTCGTGCATCGCACAACCCACTATCTTCGTGATAAACGGGGACGCGAATACTTTCCCATGAAAGCGCCTGCAACAGGCAAAAAACAATTCATCTTTGATCCTAAGGCTTACGCGTGGGCTGCCTACGATGAGGAAGGCAATCGTGTAATGACAGGCAGTGCTTCCGGTGGTAAAGATGTTTGCGATGAAAATCCCAACGAGTCCTGCCGTACAGTCACGGGAACATTCCGCGTTTACAATAAACGAGGGCTCGATTGCCGCTCCGGTGAGTACCCTGTAGAAACCACTGGAGGAGCAAAAATGCCTTACTGCATGTATTTCTTTAGAGGATTTACTATTCATGCTGCCTATGAGGTGCCTTATGCTAATACCAGTCATGGGTGTGTTCGTGTACTTCCAAGTGCTGCTAAATGGTTAAATGAGCAATTTATTACTATAGGGACGCAGGTGACGATATTGCCTTATCCCGATGAAAGTGGTGCGGGATAGCAAGATTTTATCTTTTGTATTCCAAGGTATGGTCAAACTCGTTATTCTACTGTGAGCTAATTGTCTAAGGATAGATTTTTATGAAAAGGACCAAAACATTGCTTGGCTTGTTGAGTTTTGCCTGCATTGTTTTTTCATCCATGGTTTTTGCTTACGACGAACCGGTTGTTAATTTGGGTTACACCAGCTTTTTAGATGGTGGCCCCCCCTCCGGACCAGGACTTTATCTGCAGAACTATGCGCAATACTATACAGTAGATAAATTAACCGATAAGAAAGGGCGGCAATTACCTTTTCCCCGCACCGATTTAAATGCAACAGCTGATATAGTGCAACTTATCTATGTTTCCACAAAAAAAGTATTAGGAGCAAATTTAGGGCTCTCGGTGCTTTTGCCGTGGTTGATTCATGCAAGCGTCCATGATGGATTACCAGAACCAGTATTAAGGGCTTCTGACGGCGCTGGTGATCTTTTTATTGGTCCTGCCTTACAGTTTGATCCCATTATGCGTAAGGATGGAAAAGGTCCGCGCTTCGTACAGCGGTTTGATTTAGACATTGTGTTTCCTATTGGTCACTACGATAAGGCGTTTGCCGTCAATGCGAGCTCTAATTTTTGGTCGTTGAATCCTTATTGGGCGGTCACCTATTGGTTTACCCCTAAATGGGATCTTTCCTACCGTCTTCACTACCTGTGGAACGCAAAAAATCATAACCCGAACGATGCTTTTGGACCTTCAGCTTTTTCAACACAAGCTGGGCAAGCGATATTTGCAGATATTGCAACCGATTATGCCATCACTGAGAAATTTCACTTAGGCATAAATGGCTATTTCTTTGAGCAAATCACCGATACTCGCGTTAACGATGTTGAGGCTCCCGGCCGACGTGAACGAGTTTGGGCACTTGGGCCAGGAATGCTTTATGGTTTTACTAAAGATCAATTTTTATTCTTTAATCTGTATTTTGAGGCTGACGCAAGGAATCGCCCTCAGGGAACAAACTTCATTCTTCGCTATGTGATCCATTTTAAATAATTCTAGCCGACATGGGGGGCCTCCTGAGCGAAGCGAAGGATCTCCTTTTTGGGTTACTGCCAAGAGTTGGGAGGTCCCTCGCTTTTGCTCGGGATGACAGAGGTTGTTGTCGTCCCGAACGCAGTGAGGGATCCCCTGGATGGGGTTACTGCCAAGAGTCGGGAGGTCCCTCGCTTTTGCTCGAGATGACAAGGGGTATGTCGTCTAGCTTTACGGCTGATTAGGTTGTTGTGTGATTGGAGCTGTAGTAGTTCCCGGTGCCGATGCAGTAGGCATTGTTCCATTATCGGTACTTGTTGTCTGGCTTGGGATAGCAATCATTTGCATAATACCTAAGTCGCCTGAAATTTTACGGCCAACTACCAAATTGACAGTAAGTGGTTGAGTCAATTTTTCTTTATCGTTCTGATAAACCACTTGCATAGGGATGCTGACCTTCCACTGATTATCCTTAATCTCAGTGATTTTGCTTTCTCCGTTAACCATTGAGCTCACTGTAAGCTGCTGTGATTTAATTGCATTAAGGTTCCCTGATTTTTGTAATGCATCATTGAATCCTTGCCAGCCTTGTTCCGTATAGCAGGATTTTAGGGCTGCTAATTGGCTATCAATAGTATCGTGATCAAAATCGAAAGATTGCTCTGCCGCTTTTTCAGCCCATTTCATCACAATCGTTTGCTCAATATGCGTCGTTTCAGCAGGAATACGGTAGGTGCAGTTAAGAGGTTGCGGCGGTGTGGCTGCTGGAGTAGCAGTACTTGGAGTTCCTGTAGCAGGGGCCGTAGTAGTTGCTCCCGGAGCGGACGGCGCAGGCGATGTAGGAGTTCCACTCGTAGTTGGATTAGCGCTACCATTCGTAGGAGAAGTAGTATTAGTACTTGGCGCTGTTCCTGAAACCGGTGCGGTGTTTGAAGCCGGTGTCGGGCTAGCAGGTGTTGCTGTGCCTGAAGCAGGAAGTGAAGTATCGGTGGTTGGGGTCGTGGTAGAGGGGGCGTTTGTTGAAGACGCACCTTCGGAAGTTTTATTGTTAGCGGGTGATGCGGCATTCACAGCAGGGGATGTCGCAGTAGCAGTAGATTTTTTTGTTGTCTCATTGCCCGGCGTTTGCGCATTGGCAGAAGATTGTGTACTTGTGTTCGTCGGAGAAGACGACGGGGTGCCTGTATTCGAAGACCCTGCAGCTGGCATCGGCGTGCTCGTTGGTGTAGGGTTACCTGAAGCGGGAAGTGGATTAGTCGTTGAAGGCGTTTGAGTCCCTTTATCAGCAGGTAGTTGTAAACCTTGAGTTGAAGGTGTTTTTACCTCTCCGGAGGCAATGATTTGTGCTGTAACTGGTAATTCAGTAGAGGCCGAATTCTGCGCTAGTTGAGTATTTGTAGGAACGGATGCTACTGGTTCAGCATTGACATTCACCATACTTCCATTGCTTTCAGCACACACTGCTGTACTTAAAACAGTTATTAATCCTGCACACAGCATGGATTTCTTCATTGATAACACTCCTTGCATTAAATGTTAATTCCGCCACAAAGCATACCACTTTGCCAGGTTGTGGTAGGTATTTCAACTGCGTTTCGCTTCAGACTTCAGAAGTTCCCACTGAACAACAAATCGGTTAGATTTTAGTTCAAAAAATGCGCGATACATTCGTTTGAACTCTTGCCAAAATTTAGACTATTTAGTTTGCAATGGGAGTTTCTGCTAAAATCGTGCGAATTGATCTTAGGTCTGATATTATCGCCACAATTTTGATTAGGTCAATCAGCAATTGAAATACATTCAACTTGGAGCTAATTACTGGGGAGAGGCATGTTTCTAATCACAGGAGGAGGGTCAGGGATAGGTCTTGCTTTAGCACAGGCTTTAGCGACTCGAGATAAAGAAGTGATGATTATTGGACGACGTAAGCACACTCTTGTCGAAGCGTCCGCGTTTTCCCCATTAATTCAGTATTTTTGTGCTGACGTGTCAACACCCGAAGGACGAAAGCAGATTACAGCGCATTTGCGAGAACTTCCTTCTTTGGAAGGATTAATCCATAATGCTGGCATTATTGAACCCATCGTCTCCATCTCTGCAATCGATGAATCGGCTTGGCATCAAATCATAGCGACTAATCTCGATGCACCGCTATTTTTAACCCAATCTCTATTGGATAAGCTCCAGCATGGTCGCGTTTTGCATATCGGTTCAGGAGCAGCTTATTTTCCCGTGGTGGGTTGGTCTGGTTATTGTGTGTCAAAAGCAGGCTTAGCAATGCTAACCCGGTGCTGGCAACTTGAAAATCCGCATTTGGCTTTTGCGAGTGTCATGCCTGGTATTATTGATACGGATATGCAAGGAGTAATTCGCCATGCAGAATTTATGGAAACGGAAAAACGGAATTTTTTTCATACTCTCAAAAATGAAAATAAATTAGTGTCGGCAGAGACTGTTGCTCTTTTCTTAAGCTGGCTGTTACTCGACGTAGACAGAGCAACTTATGTGTCTAAAGAATGGGATATTTATGATAAGAGTCATCACTCATTTTGGCTTGCTGCACCACATCAAGTACCCCATTGGGAGTAATCATGCACGCCTGTGAACGATTGCTGTTAAACGCGACAATAATCAATGCGAAAGGCATGCAATTAGCAGAACAGGCAATAGGCATTGCGAATGGGCGTATTATCTGGTGCGGTAATCAGACTGATTTACCGTTAGAATATCAGCAGCAAGCAAAAGTAATTGAAGATTGCAGCCATAATTTAGTCACTCCAGGTTTGATTGATTGTCACACTCATCTTGTTTATGCAGGAAATCGTGCTAATGAATTTAAGCAGCGCCTTGAAGGGAGAAGCTATATTGAGATTGCCCAAGCCGGCGGAGGCATTTTATCCACAGTGAGACTTACCCGAGCTGCTTCAGAAGAGGAATTACTACAACAATCTTTACCTCGAATTTTAGCTTTGCGCGCTGAAGGAGTGACTACTGTCGAAATTAAATCGGGCTACGGGCTTAATTTAGAGACAGAACTGAAATTACTTCGTGTCGCAAGAAATTTAGGCGAATTAAGTGGTCTAAGGGTTAAAACGACTTTTCTTGGCGCCCATGCAGTACCTCCTGAATACCGAGATAATCAACAAGGGTATGTCGATTTTCTTTGCTCAGAAATGCTACCTGCCATAGCAGAAACAGGTCTTGCGGATGCGGTGGATGTATTTTGTGAGTCCATAGGATTTACTCTTAAACAGACCGAACAGCTATTTGTTAGAGCAAAAGCATTGTCTTTGCCCATTAAATGCCATGCAGAACAATTATCTAATTTGGGAGCAAGTGAGCTGGCTGCCCATTTCAGCGCTTTGTCTTGCGATCATTTAGAGTATTTAGATGAACGCGGAGCAGCTGCTATGGCGCGCAGTGGAACGGTTGCGGTGCTTTTACCTGGTGCCTATTATTTTTTACGAGAAACGCATAAACCCCCTCTATCGCTTCTTCGTGAAAAGAATATAGGCATTGCAGTTGCTACGGATGCTAATCCGGGCACATCGCCAACAGCTTCTTTATTGCTCATGTTAAATATGGCTTGCCAATTGTTCTCACTCACCGTACCTGAAGCTTTAGCAGGTGTCACTTATCAAGCAGCAAGGGCATTGGGTTTAGAAACAGAAATTGGCACCATCGGTACTGGATTAGTGGCTGATTTAGTGCGTTGGTCGGTGAATGATAGTGCATCACTTTGTTATCATTTTGGGTATCCGCTGCCTCATCATACCATGGTGGCAGGTCAGTGGTTAGAAAATTAGGTTATTTAAGGAGTGGTGGATGAGAAGGTCGATTTGTGTGACCGTCCTGTTGTTTTTTTCGATAAGTACTTGGGCCTTGGATTCACAGACTGTCACGATAAAAAAAGAGACACCTGAAATGGATCTGCAAATTAAATACCCTCAAGGCTTTACCGATAAACGAATCGACACTGCCGTTTTAAATTTAGTGACTCGATTGCAGAAAGAAGTTTCTCTAAAGAGCAGCAAAGGTGAATTATCGGTTGCTAAGTCAGGAAAAAGCAGTTTATACATTGATTATAAAACCGTATTTCAAAATGCACATGCCGTGAGTCTCTTTTTCTCCATCTCTGCTTACACTCAAGGTGCTGCGCATCCTGCAAACAGTGTACGGTCGTTAAATTTTTTAAATGGCCAAGAAATAACAATGGATCAATTATTTAAACCAAAAACTAATTACTTAGCTAAAGTCGCTGAGATAAGTCGTAGGGCGATGAAAAAGAAGAAAATCTCCGATGACGATTGGATTGCAAAAGGAACCGAACCAACAATAAAAAATTATCAAACCTGGTTATTCAATAAAGAAGGGATAACCATTGTATTTGATACTTATCAGGTGGCTGCTTACGTTTACGGTCCACAAAAAGTGAAGATTTCTAAGACAGAATTGAGCAATCTTTTACGCCCCGAAATAGCGAACTCTGTTTGGGGTAACCCATGAATACACCAAGTCCGTTTATTGCCGCGGATCAGAAAATTGCTGAGTTAACAGTACGTAGTGTCATTTTAGCCATTGTTCTTACGGTGTTATTGGCATTATCCAATGCGTATTTAGCACTTAAACTGGGTATTTTGACCTCAGCTTCAATTCCTGCAGCGATCATTTCTATGGGCATTTTGCGCTTGTTCAAAAATGCTACCATTCTTGAAAATAATGCGGTACAAACAGCAGCTTCTGCTGGGGAGGCAGTTGCTGGAGGGATTGTTTATACTATTCCAGCATTAATCATTATTCAGTATTGGCATGGTTTTGATTACCTCACTAATTTTTTCATCGCTGCATGTGGTGGTATTTTAGGTGTTTTATTTTCTATTCCGCTACGCCGAGTCTTGGTCAATGAGCCTATATTAAGATTTCCAGAGGGACGAGCAATCGCTGAAGTCCTAAAATCCTCCGCTGAGAAAGTGGGTATTCGTGATATTTTCTTAGGAGGGTTAGTTGGCGGGGTAATCGAATTATTTCAAGCAGGCTTTAAAATCATTGCGAGTAGTTGGTCTTTTTGGTTTACTGCGAAGCGTTCTTTATTTGGTTTTGGGGTTGGTTTTTCAGCCACGATGATCGGGGCGGGGTATTTAGTTGGCCATGAAATGGCGATCAGTATTTTCTTAGGTGCGATTATTTCTTGGCTTATCGCAATGCCGATTGTAAGCCAATTTTATCCACACTTTCTCTTACATTATCCATCGGATAAAGCCGCTACGCTTTTATGGAATAGCGAAATGCGCTATTTAGGTATTGGAGCGATGTTGTTTGCCGGCACTTGGACTTTTCTTCGATTAATTAAGCCATTAGCAAAGAGCATGAGTGTTTCCTTCAATGCTTTCATTGCCAAAAGTCAAACGGCAAAACAATTACCTCGAACGGATAGAGATATTCCTCTGCCTTTTATTTTAATTGGGGTGGTTATCATGGCCGCCATATTGTTCTTATTCTTCCAATTCATTTTCCCTTTGGCTGAAGTTGGCTTAGACGAAGGGTTTCAACCTACTCTCATTTTTGGGGCTGTTTTGTATGTGCTGGTGATTGGTTTCTTATTTTCAGTGATTACTGGCTATTTTTCTGGCATGGTTGGAGTGACCGCAAGCCCTGGGAGTTCAGTCGTTATTGCCGGCATGCTTTTTGCTGCGTGGGCGCTCTTGACCGTGATTAACCACGCCTTGCCTTTGCCGTTAACGGACGGGCAAATCAAAGCAGCTGAGGCCATTACTATCATCATTGGTTCTGTTGTGACAGGAATTGCTGCCATTGCTAACGATAATACGCAGGATTTAAAAGTGGGGCAATTAGTAGGAGCTACACCTTGGCGTCAGCAAGTGATGCTTTTGCTTGGCGTAGTGATTTCTTCTCTAGTGATTCCTCCAGTCATGCAGTTATTGTTCGACGTCTACGGAATAGCAGGGGTAATGCCCCATGAAGGAATGGATATCAGTCAATCTTTGCCTGCACCTACTGCTGCTTTAATGGCGGCCATTACGGAAGCGGTGTTTCGTAACACTTTACCCTGGACGATGATGTTTATTGGGGCTGCAATTATTTTGTTACTCTTAATCATTAACTACCTATTTAAAATAGGGCGCTTTTTTAGGCTGTCAGTTTTAGGGGTGGCTATTGGTATGTATTTGCCTATTGCGTCATCTGTTCCTTTATTTTTAGGAGGGATGATTGCTTTAGCTGTTCATCGACGAATCAATAAGCGTCCTATATCGAATGAGAAGAAACATGCAAACAAGCAAAAAGGCATCTTAGTGGCCTGTGGACTTGTTGCTGGCGCCGCATTAATTGATGTTTTACTTGCTATCCCTTTTTCTATTTTACATTCGCCAGATGCTTTAACCTTGGTGGGGCCGGGTTGGTATGGCTACAGTGTCTTTCTTGCCATGTTATCCACGTTGGCTTTGGCGATTTGGATTGGGCATCGTGTTTGTGGGAAGAGGGAATAGTCTTAGGTCACCTACCCCTTGTCGAGGAGGTTGGCCTATTACAAAAGAGTATTCTTACCGAATACTCTCATACCCCCCTTTAACACCTGATTTAGATAGCACAATCTGCCAGAGTTGCGCAGCCCTTGCCCTAAACATACCGGCGCACATTAATAGATAGTATTGCCACATGCGATAAAAACGAGTATCGAAACGAGATTTTAGTGCATCCCAGTTATTTGCAAAATTTTGATTCCAAGCTAATAGTGTATTGTCGTAATAAGCACCGAAATTATGCCAATCCTCAACTAGAAAAGCAGACTCCAAAGCCTGTGAAATCTGCACCATCGAAGGTAAATATCCATTAGGAAAAATGTATTTGTTAATCCAGCGATCCGTAGCGATTGCGGTCTCATTATTTCCTATGGTGTGCAGTAGAAATAATCCGTCGTCGCTTAGTTGCTCCCTCATCAATTGAAAAAAAGAAACATAATTTTTATAGCCAAAGTGTTCAAAAGCGCCAATACTCACGAGCTTGGTAAATTGCTTTTTTGTGGGGTTATAAATGGAATGACTGCGATAATCCGCGATCTGAAATTCTATCGGCAAATGACCAAAATGTTCTTTGGCATAAGAAATTTGATTCGATGAAATACTGATGGCCACTACGTTGCAGCCATAATGCTCAGCGGCATAAGCAGCAAATCCTCCCCAACCACAGCCAATATCTAAAAGTGTATCTTCTGAAGTTAAATATAATTTTTTACAGACTAGTTCGTATTTTGCCCATTGGGCTGAATCAAGATCATTCGCATTCTGCCAATAAGCGCAACTGTAAGCCATGCTTTTGCCTAACATGAGTTCAAATAAATGATTGTCTAAATTGTAGTGCTGCTGCGCAACTTGCTTTGACTTTTTAGGCGTCTGATAATTAATGAGTTTGGTTGAAAGATGATAAAGGAATTGAAAGAAATTGGGCTTTATTGCTCTATACACTTCACCGACGCAAAGTTGGTAAGAAAGGACATCAAGGCATTCACATTCCCACCATCCCTCCATATAAGTTTCGCCTAAACCTAATGCACCGTCAGTAATAATACGTTTTAAAGCGCTTTCATCGAGGAGTTTAATGTCGTGGGGCTTATCACCATTAATAGTGATGTTTGCTTTATCTAAGGCATTTTGGATGTATTTCGGCACAATCAAATCCATTTTATTGACTCCATAATCCATTATTTTGCAAGTGTAGCCTAGCTGTCGCACTGCGCCAACTAGGCTTGTTGCTAAAGCGTTTCAATAGTCTGTTTATGATGTAATAACTTATCTTTGGTAAGCTTTGCTTGCGCCAATTTTTCCTGTTCTTTGGCAATGATTTCCGCGGGTGCCTTATCCGTGAATTTAGGATTGTTAAGCTTGCCTTCGGCCAGCGCTATGTCTTTATCCAATTTTGCCAGCTCTTTAGTAAGCCTCGACAACTCGGCCTCTTTATCAATTAGGCCGGCCATGGGGATAAGTAACTCTAATTCACCGACAACAGCAGTGGCAGAGACTGGGATTGGCTCTTGTGCTTGCATGTAATGGATATGAGTGAGTTTGCTTAAAGCCATTAAAGTAGCATGATATTTTTCAATTCGTTCTTTTATTGCGGGTGTTACATTACGCAATGACAACGGAATTAATTTAGCTGGAGAAATAGTCATCTCACTGCGAATGGTGCGAATGGATTGGATGACTGTCTTTAGCCATGATAGCTCTTCCTCAATCTCTGGGTTAATAAATTCTTCGTTCACTTGAGGATAGGCGCTGAGCATGAGACTTTCTCCATTTTGACTGGTGAATTTACTCGTGCGCTGCCAGATTTCTTCGGTAATGAAGGGCATGATCG
Source organism: Legionella maceachernii (assembly GCF_900167045.1). Classification (GTDB taxonomy): domain Bacteria; phylum Pseudomonadota; class Gammaproteobacteria; order Legionellales; family Legionellaceae; genus Tatlockia; species Tatlockia maceachernii. The sequence continues at coordinate 99,816 of NZ_FUXJ01000008.1, forward strand.
GATGCAGTAATTTGAGGATATGATCAAGGACATGGATTAAAGTTCGACGCGTTCCACGTTTCATTGCGCCTAACGCTTGCGGGTCATATAGCACAGGCTTAGAAAGTTCAAGATACCAATCGCAATACTCGTGCCAGACAAATTCATACAAGGTATTTGCTAACAAATCGAAACGATACGTTTCAAAGTAATGGTGGCATTGCGCAATAGTATGTTGTAAACGAGAGAGGATCCATTGATCGGCAGGGCTATATTGGAAAGCGCCATCTCCAAAATCAACTTGCTCTTCATCGGTGTTGAGTAAAACATAGCGAGAAGCATTCCATAATTTATTACAAAAATTCCGATACCCTTCCACACGGCCCGTGTCAAAGCGCACATTACGCCCGGTGGAAGCGAGCGAACAGAAAGTGAAACGCAGCGCATCCGTACCAAATGCAGGGATGCCTTCGGGGAATTCTTTGCGAGTTGCTTTGGCAATTCTGTCCCGTACTGAAGGAAGCATAAGGTTGGATGTGCGTTTTTCGACTAAGCTTTCAATGTCAATGCCGTCAATAATGTCAATTGGATCAAGGACATTCCCTTTCGACTTAGACATTTTTTGGCCTTCGCTATCACGGATAAGGCCGGTGATAATGATATCCCTAAAAGGAATTTTTCCAGTGAATTTCAAGCCCATCATGATCATGCGTGCAACCCAGAAGAAAATGATGTCAAATCCGGTGATCAATGCCGAAGTCGGGTAAAACGATTCTAATTCGGGAGTTCGTTCTGGCCAACCTAAGGTTGAAAAAGGCCAAAGAGCAGAGGAAAACCAAGTATCAAGAACGTCTTCATCTTGTTTTAGAGGAGTGGATTGATCAAGCTTGTATTTAAAGCGGACATCATTTTCACTGTAGCCAACATACACATGCCCTTGGCTATCATACCAAGCGGGAATGCGATGTCCCCACCATAATTGTCTGCTAATACACCAATCTTCAATATTCTCCATCCATTGAAAATAAGTCTTTGTCCAATTTTCGGGGATAAATCGTATTTCGCCTTTTTTGACGACTTCGATTGCTGGTTCTGCCAGGGGTTTTGTTTTGACGTACCATTGATCCGTTAATAGCGGCTCAATGACGACATTTGATTTCTCACCACGAGGAACCTTTAATTGATGAGGTTCTGTTTTGACGAGCAACCCTGCTTTATCCAAATCTTGAACAATTTGATCGCGTGCTATAAAACGATCCATGCCTTGATAAGCGACGGGCGCATTTTTATTGATAGTTGCCTTTTTAGTTAAGATATTAATGACTGGTAAATCGTGCCGTTTACCTATCTCATGATCATTAAAGTCATGAGCCGGCGTTATTTTTACGCATCCACTGCCAAATTCTTGGTCAACATACTCATCCGCAATGATGGGAATAACCCGATCGCATAAGGGAAGCTGCACTTGCTTGCCAATGAGATGTTGGTAGCGTGGGTCGTTAGGGTTAACGGCGACTGCGGTATCACCGAGCAGCGTTTCAGGTCGGGTCGTTGCAATGACTACTGATTCGTTAGAATCAACGAGAGGATAGCGGATGTGCCATAGAAAACCCTCTTCTTCTTCAGCGATCACTTCCAGATCGGAAACGGCAGTACCCAGTTTAGGATCCCAATTCACTAAACGAGTGCCGCGGTAAATCAATCCTTCATCATAGAGTTGCACAAAAACGCGTTGCACCGCAGCAGATAAGCCTTCATCCATAGTAAATCGCTCTCGAGACCAATCTACTGAAGAACCGATACGGCGCATCTGGCTGGTAATGGTATTTCCTGATTCTTCTTTCCATTGCCAAATCCGCTCCAAGAACTCTTCCCTGGTCATGTTTTTACGGCTCAGTCCCTCACTCTCTAACTTACGCTCTACTACGAGTTGTGTTGATATGCCAGCGTGATCAGTACCAGGTTGCCAGAGGGTTTTTAATCCTTGCATGCGTTGATAACGAATAAGTGCATCCATTAAAGTGTGTTGAAACCCGTGGCCCATGTGTAAACTGCCAGTCACATTCGGTGGAGGTAACATAATGCAATAGCTTTTGCCTTCACCGCGAGGAGCAAAATAGTGATGACTTTCCCATTTTTTATACCATGTTTGCTCAATGTCTTGCGGAGAATAAGTTGTATCCATGGGTTTAACCTGTACTGGTGAAAGTCGCGAATTTTAGCATAACCTGGTTCATGGATAAAACAGCATCAAACTTTTCTCTATGTTCCTGGCAAGCCGGATAAGAAGGGGCGTGAGCTATGACTAATTTTTAGTAATCGGTCGGCCTTTTTTATGTGAATTACTGTACTTCCAAGTCACGTTCTGTTTTAAGCTTTTTCATCAACGAGGCGAATTTATTTCTTCTACCTTTATTTTTCTCCGTTTTATTGTCATCGTCATCATGGCGATGATCCGCAGCTAAATAAGTATACATGGTAGGAACCACGAATAGAGTAAAACCAGTGCCCACTAATAGCCCAGCAGAGATGACCAGGCCAATATCGAAACGGCTTACCGCCCCCGCACCGTTGGCAATCAATAAAGGTAGAACCCCAAAAACCATCGCCGCTGTCGTCATCAAAATGGGACGTAAACGGATTGCAGCAGCTTCCTCCACCGCCGCTCTGCGGTCCAGTTTTTTCTCTCGTTGTAATTGATTCGCAAAATCAACAATCAAAATACCATGCTTACTAATTAAACCTATCAACGTAATTAACCCGACCTGCGTGTAAATATTGATTGAGGCTGCGCCTAAATTCAGTGGAATAAGGGCTCCGCATATCGACATGGGCACACTGATAAGGACAATGAGGGGATCGCGAAAGCTCTCATACTGTGCCGACAGGACAAGAAAAATGACGATGATGGCTAAAAAGAATGCAAAAATGAGGGCATTGCCTTCCTGAATGAATTGCCTTGATTGTCCGCCATAATCATAACTGAATCCTTTAGGCAGCAGTTCATCGGCTTGTTCTTTTAGATAAGCTAATCCTTGCCCTAAAGTGGTACCCGGCATGGTAACACCTTGTATAGTGGCTGAATTGAGTTGTTGAAAATGAGATACTGCATTAGGCTGAATTTTTTCTTTTGCAGTCACTACCGTGGAAATGGGAATCATGGTTCCTGAAACGGTGCGCACAAAGATCTGCCCTAATTGTTCAGGAGTCAAACGGTACTGCCTCTCCAATTGCGGAATCACCTGATAACTCCGGCCTTGCAAATTAAAATAATTAATGTAATTGCCGGATAACGCACTGGTTAAACTGCTTCCCAACGCTTGCATATCAATGCCCAAATCGGCTGCTTTAGAACGATTGATTTGAAACTCAATTTCAGGCTGGTTGAATTTAAGGCTATTATCCATGTAGATAAAGAGACCACTTTTTTGGGCTTTCTCAATCAATTGATTAGAAAGAGCAAACAGGGTTTGGAAGTCATTGGTGGTTTTAATCACAAATTGAATGGGCGTGCCACTACCGCCGCCTGGAAGCGGGGGTGGGATGACCGCAAACGATTTAAGTCCAGTCACTTCATCTAGTTTTTGTTGCAAAGGTTCTTTTAACGCAAATTGGCTGCGCTCACGTTTATTCCAAGGCTTTAACACCATGCCGGAAATGGGGGAACCCATGTTGACAGTAAAATAATGTTCTGCCTCAGGAAAGCTTTTGTAAATTGCATCAAAAGGTTTCGTATAAGTCTCAAGGTAATTGATAGTGGCATATTGAGGCGCTTGGCTTGCCACAAAGAAAAACCCTTGATCTTCTTCAGGGGCCGTTTCTTGCGGTGTATGGGTGTATAAATAAGGCAACATCAATAAAACCACTGCAGCAAAGACTAGCATAATAGCGCGTGTATTTAGTAGGCTATGCAATGCGCGCTGATAGCGTTCTTTCAACCGATTAAATTTTTGATCGAGAAAATGGACAAGGCGACCATTAGAAATATCCGCTGACAGCACTTTAGAACACATCATCGGTGTTAAGGTTAAAGCAATAATCCCCGATATAATGACCGCACAAGCTAAGGTAAAAGCAAACTCTTTGAATAAAGCGCCGGTCAATCCGCCCATGAATCCAATGGGCGCATAAACCGCGGCTAAAGTAATGGTCATCGCGATCACAGGAACGGCAATTTCGCGCGCGCCAATGAGGGCAGCCTGGAAAGGCGTATGGCCTTCTTCAATATGCCTGTGTACATTTTCCACCACAACGATGGCATCATCAACCACCAAACCAATGGCCAAAACAAAAGCGAGCAGGGTCAATAGATTGATGGAATACCCTAAAAAGAGCATTAAGGTACAGACCCCAATAAGAGATAGGGGAATGGTAACAACTGGAATAATGACCGAGCGTAGAGAGCCTAGAAATAAAAAGATAACTAAGATCACAATCGCTGCGGATTCCATGATAGTGTGCATTACTTCATCAATTGAGGCGCGAATAAAATCCGTGGCATCATAAACGATGGTACCAGTTAATGACGGTGGAAATTCGTGTTGAATGGAAGGCATCATCTTGCGCACATTCGTGATTACGGTTAGCGGATTAGCTGTCGGAGTGGGGGTGATGGCAATGAAAACGGCCTTTTTACCGTTAAAGCGTACCGTGGTGTTATAGTCTTGAGAACCTAACTCTACTCTACCTATGTCTCGCAGGCGAATAATGGAATTATTATTGGCGCGCACAATCAATTGGCTAAACTCTTCTGCGCTGTTTAAATCCGTTTTAGCGGTCATATTGAGCGAAACGTATTCCCCCTTGGTGCTTCCGGCAGCGGTGAGGAAATTATTGCGTGCCAACACGTTGGATACGTCAGAGGGGGCAATATTAAGCGCAGCCATCTTAACGGGATCAAGAAATATTCGCATCGAATAGGTAGCACCACCTAAAATTTCTGCTTTTGCCACACCGTCAACCGTTTCTATTTGCGGTTGCACGACGCGTGTTGCATAGTCTGTGATTTGTTGCGGTGTCATATCTTGGCTATCAAGACTAATGTACATAAGCGGGGTAGACGTATCTGAGCTTTTTATAATAACCGGTTGTTGAGATTCATGAGGCAATTTATTAAGGGTCTGTTGCACTTTAGACATCACATCGGTAAAAGCGACTTGAGGGTCAAAATTTAACTTAATCGTTAAAGTAATCGTGCTCAGGCCCTGCACACTTGAGGAGGTCATGTAATCGACTCCCTCAGCACTAGCCACAGCGGACTCTAAAGGAGTCGTAATAAATCCCGCAATTAATTTAGCATCAGCACCAGGATAACTTGTTGTTACTGTAATAACGGTGTTATCCATGCGCGGATATTGACGGATTTGCATGGATAAAATTGAATTTAAACCAAACAAAAAAATCAACAAACTGACCACTGTGGCGAGAACCGGCCGTTTGATAAATAAATCTGTAAATTTCATGAATTATCCTGGTAAAAACGTAATAACTATCTCTTTCTTTCTCTACGGGATGTAGGGATAAGGGGCTATTACGATAAAATGCCTCAGCTACTGACCCAAAGCATCAAGTTTACTGACTTCATTCAGTTTCACACTGTTATTGATGACTACGTGGGTTCCATTTTGCAGTTTTAGCTCGCCTGAGCTTACCACTTGCTGACCGTCTTCTACTCCTTTTTTGATAATGGTGTAGTTACCCTCTTGCTCTCCAGTGCTTACAAAAACGCGTTTTACGCGCAAAATATCCTTTCCATCCTTATCTTTCTGGGTTTTATCTTTCTCAATGACGAAAACAGAATTGCCATAGAGACTATAAGAGATTGCAGTAGAAGGTAAAACGACCACATCCGGAATAGGGGGTTGTTCTACTTCAATGGAAGCAAACATACCCGGTATAAAAGAAAATTGTGTGACGTGATTGGTTGCATTTAATTGGCTATTACAGCTGACAATTTTCTTTTCTCCGTCGGGTTGTTTTTTTACCGTGACTAAGTTGGAGTGGTCCAGCTTGCTCTGTACATCAGCGGGGCAATTGGGTAGGGTCGCTTGAACAAGAATATTGTGGGTGTTGGTATCCACTTTGGCATTAATTGCTGTAATTTTTCCTTCAAATAATAAATTGGGGAATCCCTCCACGCTAAATCGAATACCTTGATTAATATGTAAACGCTTTAATAAATGCTCTGGCAAATAGAATTCCAGGTATAGAGGATCCAGTGATTGTAAAGTCACAATAGTGGTTTGCCCTGGGGTAATGTATTGCCCTAAATTGACCTGACGAATGCCTAATTGTCCAGAAAAAGGAGCAACGATGTGCTTTTTCCTGATTTCCGCCTGGGTGCGTTCCACATTGGCTTGAGCTTGTTGCAGACTAGCAGTTGCTTCATCGACAACTGAACTCGAGGTAGCACCTCGTTTGAACAAGTCGGATTGACGCTTAAAATTCAACTGCCTTAAAGCCAGTTCTGCTTGGTTAAATTTCAGTGTGGCTTCGTCAACCTGATCGTCAATGTCAATGAGGGGGTTTTCCTTCTCAAGGTATTGTCCCGATTCAAAATGAATTTTGACGACTTTGCCTGAGGTTTCGGCATTAATATCGACACCATTCATGGCGACGAAATTACCGACTGCGGAAAGATGGGGTTGCCAGTTTTTTCTTACGGCGATAACTGACGAGACGCTAACAGGTGGTGGTTCGTAACTAGCAAAAAAGCGCTTTATCATAAAGCCCTTAAACAGGTTAAACCCTATAATTCCCCCAAAGACCACACCTAAGGCGCTTATCATGATGATCATGCGTTTTTTCATTTGCTTCCTCAGAAAGGGTATGTTACCCAAAATGCTTGAGTACAAGCCTTGCACTCGTTGAACGTAGATGGATCCTTGAGCCAACAATGTAAACTACACGTTTTTGTTGGGCCAAGACCCAACTTACAGGAAATGAGAGTACAGGCCTTAAAGACGCGTAAATATAGCATAAGTTGTATATCCAAGCTATCGGCATCCTTGCATGATTACTCAATGGTAAAGTTTATTTAAAAGAGGCATAAAATAGGGCTGTGATAAGTCGGGAGGTCCTTCGCTGCGCTCAGGATGACAGTGAGTGGTATTGTCGTCCCGGACATAGAGAGGGATCTCCTTGGTGAAGTGACTGCCAAGAGGGTTTTTACAGGTTTATTGTCTTTCTGTTAAACAGGAAGTTATTCATTCTCATAAGGTTAATTGTTTTGTGATAATGCTTACAAAAAAAACCTGTTGACTAAATTAAGGTCTTTGTTAACATCTGGTTTCCACTACGAATAGGGGAATAACAATAATGAAGTTTAAGACGTTGCTTTTAGCGGGTTGCTTAAGTGCATTTGCTTCAGCTTATGCTGACCACGATCACCGTTACCCACAAACAAATCAAGAGGCAGCAAAATCAGCTGCAAAAAAAGGGGCAGGCTATCCGGATCCATACTACTGTACCATTGAAATTTTTAATAATAGCTACGATGGGGTATGGGTTTACGGCACATTTGATAATGGCAACCCTATGGAGTCATTCTATATTCCGCCTCGCGACACCCCTCATTATATCCATTTGGATTATTATGATAGCCGTTATGGTTATGTTTTTTGCCATCCAGGCATGTACCTTACTATTGAGGATTATAGAGGGCGTACCTTGTATTCGAAATGGACTACCACGGGTACTCCGCTTGAAGTCAGACCTAACTTCAATAGTCAGCTCCAAGTTGAAACTAAAAAGAAGTAATCGGCAGAACCAGTTAAAAAGGCACGTATTAACGTGCCTTTCTTTTATGTCCAAGCGAGGTTTTTATGAAACGTATAGTGCTATTGTCTTGTGTGCTTTTCCCATTGGGCTCTTGGGCTGCACAAGTTGTGGTTGATTCATCTTCACCCTCGACTTCTCATTCTCATCGAAGAAGTACCCCAGCTCAAAGCCATCACCATGGGCGACAAGCAGTAACGGTACCAGCAATGCCTAATCATCATGGTCATCGCAACGCTGCTCCAAACACGACTCGTACGCCTGCTTACGCTAAGAAAAATAATACCCATGGCCAAAATAATCGTGCAGATCTTCATGCTCATGGTCATGACTAGTTCATGACACTGTGGTAATCTTGTAAGTTTCGTTACACCAAGAAAATTAGCGAGCTCTTGCCTGAATGAATATCAGGCAAGGTAAGCGCTTATCCTTCCTGTCTTCGAGCGCGAAAGAGGATAATCGTTTACCCGGAAAGTTCTGCTGATGCAACTTAAGCGTTCTATAATTGTATAAATTATTTAAGGGTTGAGGACTGATTGCTATGTATAATCGAAATTACACGATTGCAGGTTTTGATGAGGAACTGTCTCAGGCCATCGAATCAGAGCGTGTGCGTCAAGAGGATCACATTGAGTTAATTGCCTCAGAAAATTATGCGAGTCCACGCGTTTTAGAGGCGCAAGGTTCTGTCCTTACCAATAAATATGCAGAAGGTTATCCGGGTAAGCGGTATTACGGCGGTTGTGAATACGTGGATATAGCCGAATCCCTTGCTATAGCACGCGCAAAAAAATTATTTGCGGCTGATTATGTCAATGTGCAACCTCATTCAGGTTCACAAGCTAACGCGGCTGTCATGATGGCGCTTCTTTCCCCTGGTGATGTGGTTTTAGGCATGGCCTTACCTCACGGGGGGCATTTAACGCACGGTTCAAAAGTTAACTTTTCCGGAAAGTTGTACCAGTCAGTGGAATACGGTTTGGATGTGCAAACGGGCCTTATTGATTACGACGAACTCGAAAGCCTGGCAGAGACCCATAAGCCAAAACTAATCATTGCTGGATTTTCCGCTTATTCTCAAGTGCTTGATTGGCCAAAATTCCGAGCGATTGCTGATAAAGTCGGTGCCTATTTAATGGCTGATATTGCGCATGTAGCAGGTTTAGTTGCTGTTGGCTTATATCCCTCTCCGTTGCCCTATGCTGATGTGGTCACCACAACCACCCATAAAACCTTACGCGGTCCAAGGGGTGGTATGATTATGGCGCGCGCGAACGAAGAAATTGAAAAGAAGCTCAATTCGGCCGTGTTTCCCGGCATGCAGGGCGGTCCTCTGATGCATGTGATTGCGGCCAAAGCAGTTGCTTTTGCAGAAGCATTACAACCTGACTTTAAGCGCTATCAGCAGCAGGTGCTGTTAAATGCGAAAATTATGGCTGAGGTTCTAAAAAGCCGCGGTTATCCCATCGTGTCGGGTGGTACAGAAAACCATCTTCTTTTGGTTAATTTGATTGAGAAAAACATTACCGGTAAAGATGCCGATGCTGCTTTAGGGCGAGCGAACATTACTGTGAATAAAAATTCAGTGCCTAATGATCCGCGTTCTCCTTTTGTAACAAGTGGGTTGCGCTTAGGAACCCCCGCAATTACGACGCGCGGATTTAAGGAAAAAGAAGTGAGTCAATTGACTGGATGGATAGCAGATGTGCTCGATGATATCAACAATGAGGCCACTATTGCTCGTGTTAAGTCACAGGTGTTGCAATTGTGTCGTGAATTTCCAGTATATCGATAATTATGCATTGTCCATTTTGTCACGCCGAAGATACCAAGGTCGTTGATTCGCGTTTAGTTGCGGAAGGGGCGCAAGTACGGCGAAGACGCCAATGTCTTCTTTGCCATGAGCGCTTCACTACTTTTGAATCGGCAGAATTGATCATGCCTTCCATTATTAAGCGTGATGGCCGGCGTGAACCTTTTAATGTGAGTAATTTGCGTGCAGGCATGTTACGTGCCCTTGAAAAAAGGCCAGTAAGTGTGGATGCACTTGAAGAGGCTATCGTCGCCATTATGCAAGAAATTCGACGCAGCGGTGAACGAGAAGTCGATTCACAGTTAGTTGGTGAATTGGTCATGAAGCAGTTATTTCGGCTTGATCACGTGGCTTATGTCCGATTTGCCTCAGTGTATAAACGCTTTAAAGATGTCAGTGATTTCAGACAGACTATCGATCAAATGAAAGATGATCGAACTTCTAAGTAAAATGCACCCTGAGCATAGCCATAATCCGGGCTACCTTGGCGGCTTAGGCCAAGGCCCAACCTACTCAGGAAGTCTCTCACTGCGTTCTGAGCAATAAACTAAATGAGGTAATTTGTGGAAAAACAATCAATTAAGGGCAAAAGGCGTGCTCGAAAGCTGGCCTTACAGGCCCTTTACCAATGGCTGATGTCAGGTCATGAATTGTATGAAATTGAGGCTCAATTTCGTGTTGCCAATGATATGACCAAGGTTGATGCAGACTATTTCTGTCATTTACTTCATGGTGTGCCTCAACAGGTGAAGAGTTTAGAAGACAATTTAGTTCCGTTTCTCGATAGACCTATTCAAAATTTAAATCCAATTGAGTTAACCGTATTGCGTTTAAGTGCTTTTGAGTTATGTTATTGTCCAGAAATCCCTTATCGGGTTGTGCTTGATGAGGCCATTTCATTAACGAAAGAATTCGGATCTCAAGACGGCCATCGGTATGTCAACGGTGTGCTGAATAATCTGGCTAGAAAGGTCAGAGCTGTTGAAATCAGTCTAAATGATGAATGAATTCTCATTAATCGATGTTTATTTCAAAGCGCCAGCATCTAGCCGCGACGATGTGATTTTTGGAATAGGAGACGACGCTGCTTGTTTAATTGTACCAGCAGGGCAGCAATTGTTAGTCTCCACTGATACATTACTTGCCGAAGTGCATTTCTTATCGAGCTGGGATGCTTACGATATTGCTTGCAAAGCCGTCATGGTGAACATTAGCGATATTGCAGCCATGGCAGCAAAACCCTGTTGGCTTAGTTTAGCCCTGACTATCCCTGAATTGAATCAAACATGGCTTAATCGTTTTGCTCAAGGCCTGCATGATTCATTGCGCCGATTTAATATTGCTTTAATAGGCGGTGATACTACGCGCGGGCCTTTAAGTATAACAATAACTCTTCATGGGTTAATTCCCTCAGGAAAAGCCGTACGACGCAATGGGGCGAAGCCAGGAGATAAAATTTACGTGAGTGGCGAGCTAGGGGCTGCGGCATTAGCGGTTCAATTTTTAAAGAATAATGACATTGATGAACAAGATAGAAGAGTATTGATGCAAAAATTGCAACACCCGAATCCTCGTGTTGATTTAGCTGAAATTTTGCAAACTTATGCTTCCGCTGCGATTGATATTTCCGATGGATTAAGTGCTGATTTAAATCACATCTGTGTGGCAAGCAAAGTAGGCGCTTGCCTTCACTTTACCGCAATTCCTGTGCATCCCTTGGTAAAAAAGTATCAGCAAGAAAAAGCAGTGAATTTTGCGCTCATTGGCGGTGATGATTATGAGTTATGTTTTACGGTGCCTGCGGTAAACGAGACAAGGTTTTTAACTGCCTTGAACAAAGCGGGTTTGAGCGCTTATCCCATTGGGGTTATTGAAGAAAATCGAGGTTTGCGTGTAGAAATGGCCAAAGGTGAGATAAAAAATTTTGCCCCGCAGGGATATAGCCATTTTTAACCGAAGATTTATTTGATATTTGGCAAACTGATGATTTAGCAACCAGGAGTTTAAATGTATCCTCTCAATTTATCGAAAAAAGTCTGGCAGGATCCAATTTATTTCATCGGTTTTGGATTTGGAAGCGGTTTAATGCCGATAGCTCCTGGGACATGGGGAAGTTTGGCCGCAGTGCCTTTGTACTTATTACTGGCTGGACATTCTCTGTGGTTTTACTTGTTGTTTACCCTTGCTGCCTTTATTCTTGGGGTATGGGTATGTGATAAAATATCGCGAGATTTGGGTGAGCATGATTATTCAGGTATCGTTTGGGATGAGGTGGTGGGTTATTTACTGACCATGACCATGGTGCCGGTTGGACTCATCTGGATGATTCTTGGATTTCTCTTGTTCCGCCTCTTTGATGTTTGGAAACCACAGCCAATAGGATTTGTTGATGAACGCGTAAAGGGTGGACTCGGGATCATGTTAGATGATTTATTAGCTGCGGTACCTGCCTGGTTAATCATGCAATTACTTGTGTGGGGTTTTGCAAAATGAATGAAAGCCACAAAGAGTTACTCAGTATAAGCCTGACCATTAGTATAGTGGCTTTCGCCATATTTATTGTTCATCGATTCATCCCATCCATGATCTGGGCTGCTATTATCGTGATAGCCACTTATCCACTCTATAAATATTGGCGGCGATTATTCGGCGGCCATGACAATTTAGCGGCTTTATTATTCACCACGGTTGTGGGCCTCATCCTTCTATTGCCTTTGAGTTGGTTAATTTCGATTCTGGTCAAGGAAATCCAATTATTTATTAATTACTTACAGGTCATCAATAAAGTGGGTGGTCCCGCTCCTGCTTTTATTGTTAAATTTCCGGTGGTGGGGAATGATTTGGTGAATTATTGGAATGCGCATTTTAGTCATCCCGGAAACCTTCGTGAGTTGCTCACCAATCTGCATATTTCGCTAACACCCGCAAGTTACTATATTAAGCAAGTAGGGGTTAATCTTGCACATCGTGGGTTCCAACTGGGCTTTACTTTGCTCACTTTATTTTTCTTTTATCGCGATGGAGATGAATTATTTAAGCAAATCAATCACATTGGTGAATATTGTTTGGGCGATCGTTGGTTTCGTTATGCCGATCGACTCCCTTCAGCCTTACGAGCTACGGTAAATGGAACGATCGTGGTTGGTATCGGTGTAGGTATTCTCATGGGATTTTGTTATTTTGTAGTCGGTTTTCCAGCACCCACCTTGATTGGATTTATAACCGCATTCGCAGCAATGATTCCTTTTGTTGTCCCAGTGGTATTTGCGGCAGTTGCCTTAATCTTGCTTGCTAGTGGAAGCATGGTAGGGGCACTGATAGTGATCATTTGGGGGACGTTTATCATGTTTGTGGCCGATCATTTTATTAAGCCAGTATTGATAGGCGGAGCAATTAAGCTGCCTTTTCTTGCAGTGCTCTTTGGTATCTTAGGCGGTGTGGAGACCCTTGGCTTGCTCGGATTGTTTGTTGGCCCTATTATAATGGTGCTGTTTATTACGCTTTGGCAGGAGTCGCAAGGGAGCGGTAGGGCGCATAGACTAGCTAAAAAATGATCAATATATTGAAAATATATTCATTTTATGGCATCATAATAGAAATGATTAAGCCCTTGCAATTGCCCTATTAGACCCAATTTATCGGATGTACCATTTTTAAATGACCCGTAGTCATGAAGTAGAGGGGGTGTGTATGAATAAGAATTGGCCAACAAAGGATAAGGACATGAGTACTGCTCAGCGTATTATGGAGGAATATGCCAATGAGCAAGAGACTGATTCTTTGGGATTATTTGAAGTCGTGGTCAATCAGGAAGAAAAACGAATGGATTTTCGGTTGTCCTCTTGGGTTTTAATGCTAGCTGAACATTTTAAATCCTTATACGGAGAAAGCAGAGGCGATTTCATTACTCGTCAAGTCATTAGCACTTGCATCATTAAAGGTGAAACCGTTCACTAAGCAATGAATTTTACTCAGGCCTGAGAGGATCGGCATTTATTTGATCCTCTAGTTCAACTATCTTGTAATCAATTCTGAAATTATATTCATAGGGATAGCAAAATAAGGCTAATGCTTCTAATATAGAAAGAGTAGCTCACTCCCTTCCCCAGCTTGTCCGCAGATCGGGATACGATGGGAAAATTCCTGGATCTCGCGGGACTCAGGAGTCAGAAGAGGTCATTAGCTATTACCAGACTACTGAGATTGATAAATCACCTAAGGACAGGGAATGTTGGAATGGGCTTTTGTTGTGTTGATTATTGCCGCTATTGCCGCAGCGTATGGCTATACGAAATCTGCTTCTACTTCTTCTTATATTGCCAAATTGTTATTTTTTGCCTTTCTCTTCGTTTTCTTGCTCTTGGTGATTTTTAGCTTGTTCAACACTGCTCCTCCGCCCTCTTCGGAGAATTCGAAATTGCCGCTATAAGTAAATTGATCACTTCTCTTAAAACTGCTTTAAGTACCGATCATAATTTTGTTTGAACTCATTGCTATTTTGGTATTGAATGAGGGCTTTATTAATCTGTTCTAGTAATCCTGCTTGTTCTCTATTGACAGCGATACCAATCCCAAAACCGTAGATAAAGGGTTGTCCTAAAGCGACGAGCCCTCCTGATGATTCGATTTCCCAATATTTAGCGGTTGGATCGTCCATTAAGGCAATGTCGACATCGCCATTATTCACCGCGTCCACGACATCCACGATGTGGTTATAACTGACAATGTTAGGATTGCGCACACCCATGTCATTAATTTGATCCGTAAAAATACTGCCTTTTTCCACACCAATGGTTTTGTCATTTAACATTTGCAAGCTAAAAGGTTGTCCGGCTAAGTTTTTTGGCCCTAGGAAGCGAGAATGACTCATTAAATAAGGTAATGAAAAATTAACATGCGTGGAGCGTTCAGGAGTAATAATGATAGAACCCACAGCCACATCAAATTTTTTTGCTTCAACCGAAGGAATTAAATTTTGAAAGCGCATAGCAGTAAATTGGCAAGGTCGCTTTAAAATTTTACAAATACTGTTCATCATGCTGATGTCAAAACCATAAAGTTGTTTATTGCCTGTTTGCATAACGAAAGGAGGGGAGAACCCATTAACGGCAATTTTGAGTGGTAGTTCATTTTGAGCATGAGCGAAAGTGGTGAACAAAAATCCACAAATGAAGCAGGCTATTCTCATTAATCTCATCAAAAGTCGAATCCTAAATTGGATGATATTCTATGAGTATACCTCATATCGGTGAGAGATCATCAAGCGAGACAAATGTAGAGGAGGCTTTGGTCCAACATTGATCCTGGTTAAATCTCCCTCACTTATTGTTGACCAATGCTCAACTTATGAAGAAGAATAATTCAATAAAATCCGTTTGTTTTTAAAGCAATACCCTCTCCTTTAGCCAATCAGCGATTTTTCCAAATTTTTACGAATAACGGGGAAACATAATTTCTCCATAATTGCTATAATTTACACAAATATTTCAATTAATTACCACTTTGTTTTTCTTGATTGTTTAATACAAGTCGTAAATGTCTATTTAATCTGGTGCAAAGTGGAGACAATTCCTGGAGCTAAGTATGCCAAAAATTAGCGTGTTAAAAGCAAATCCGAAGCTTGGTGAACTAAAAAAATACATTGATCTTGCCAAGTTAGGCAATAACGTGGAGATAAAGGCTACCGAAGACGCCATTGTCGATGATAACAATAAGAAAGCGATTATTGATATTGCTGAAGCACTTTCTAAAGCAGGCAAGTTAACTAAAAGTAATCTTCAGAAGGTATTAGAGTTGGCAAGTCAGCCTCAAAAATTGGCTAAATTACAGGAGGTCATGGCATTAGACGCCAAGTTAAAAGGGGTTAATGTCGATAAATTTTTGTCCATGAGTGAACAACGTTTGGATCATATAAAGAGTATTCTCGCGAAAATTCCTAAGGGTGAGTCAATCGATAATAAAACATTTAATCACCTCATGGATGGCTTCAAGGATGGCGAAAACGAAAGAGTCGGTGCTTTAGGGAACTGTATTGCGGCTATGAAGAGTGCCGATATCCCCATGAGTCGATTTTGGAGAGGGAACAATGTCGAGCGTATTGCGCAACTGCCTGAAAACCAGTTAATCGCCGTTTCAGCCGTTCTAAAAGGGCTTACAACGCCTCCGCGTAAAGCCTTGGATGAACGCACATTTAATTATATTGTTGACAATCCTAAGCATTTTGCTGAGCCAGTGGGAAAATCGACTAAAGGGGCAGCGATTGTCGCTGCATTCACCGCAATGGATGAAGCGCATATTCCCATTGTAGGGAATAGACAGCCTATTATGAATATGGATGGTAATCACTTAGTCAAGCTCGCGGCGGTTTTACCTCAATTTGATTTTCTAAAACCAAAGCGACGATTATCCCCAACCCAATTTAATTGGCTTCGAGAGCATGTGGGTCAATTGGAGGAAGGTCAAATACCCCATTTTGGTCAGTGTGTCAGAGCGATGGACGGTAAGGTGCCTTTGGTTTCAGTAGCAGGGCATAATCGATTGATTGAGTTGATGGGTAAGGGAAAAGATCTCGAAGGAATTGGCAAAATCGTGGAGAGCCTGGGTGATCGTCTGGATGAAAAAACCTTTGACTATGTGCTAAAAGAAAGTCCTCGGTTGGCACCTAAAGCAGCTAAAATTGCCGACGTTTTTAAAGCAATGAAAGAAACGGCCAACATGGATCTTGAAGGGCTTCGCCAACCTGTCATGGACATCGTAAATGCGAAAGATACAGAAGGTAAGGATGTCAAAGTGCTGGAGGCGCTTAAAGAGGTTGTAGGGCAATTGGCAGTACCGAAAGATAAACCGCCTTTATTGGATAAAAGCGCATGTAAGAACCTTATCGACAAGCTGGTAAAAGACAGTAAAAATCCAGAAAAAGAGCCTTGGACTAAAGACCGCGCTCAAGACTTAGGCAAATGCTTTAGGGCAATGCAAGCAAACGATATCTCCCTAACCCCATTCTTAAGAGCAGAGAATCCCAGCCGTCTCATGGATTTAAAGCCAAATGAACTCAAAGCGGTTGGCAATCTGTTAACGACTTTATCGAATTATAAAGCCCTCGATAAAAAAACGTTTGATTACATCGTGGATAATGCTCCCGATCTGGCTGTAGGAGCGATTGGCAAGACAAAGGCGGATGAAGTGGTTGCCGTTTTTAAAGCAATGGATGATTTTGGCATTTCCATTGAGGGAAATAGACAACCCATTATGGAAATGGCAAAGTCTAACCCAGGGAGCTTAAGTGTTCTAAAATCAGTCTTAGAAAAATCAAATCAACCTCCCAAAGTCGCTCTAGATGATAAAGCATTTAAAGATCTGCGCAGTAATATTCAGCATTTGCATCTCGATCAAGTAGATTCGCTCATGACTTGCCTACGCGCGATGAATGCACAAACCCCAAAAATTGCATTAACCTCTTCTGTACCTTTGATGGAGGGTCATCTTGCGCAATTAGTAAAATTAGGAACTCAAGATGGAGCAGGAAATAAGCTCCAAGAACTGGCCAAAATTGTCACAAGCCTTGCCAAAGAGATGGATGAAAAAACCTTTGAATACCTTGTTAAAAATGCCGATGAGTTAACCAAAGACAATAAGGCAAAAAGGATTGCCGATGTGTTCGACGGCATGCGTGAGTTAAAAATCGATTTGGAAGGTGACAGGCAACCTGTCATGAAAATGGAGGATAAAGATTTAGATAAGTTAAAAGTGATTTTGAATGCTGCAGCGGCTCCAAAAGAAGGTAAACAACCCTTACCGATTAACAAAGACACTTTTAAGATGATGCGCGAAGGCGTCAAGGATTTTGACAAAGAGGCGGTTGATAGTCTTGCCAGCTGTATTGCTGCGATGAATAAAGGCAACGTGCCAGTACAACATCAAGTCATAGGCAATCGGATCGGCGATCTCATGAAAGTAGGGGCTAATCCGGCGCATTTGGCTGGTGTTGCGAAGATTTTACAGAGCATAGCAGGAAAAGAGGGGCAAAGCAGTGCTTTAAATGATAAGACCTTTGATTATGTGGTGAAAAATGCTCCGGCTCTGGCGGATAAAGCGGGCCACATCACGTCAGCCTTTGATGCAATGCGAACTGCCCGTATTAACATTGCGGGGCATCGACAGCCTTTAATGAAGCTTGCTATGAAAGGGAAGGAGGGTGTAGCAGAATTACAAAAACTAACTGCCTTTTTAGGCCAATTAAAGGCACCCACGGATATTAAAGAACCACTGGGTAAGGATGAATTTAAGGCGCTACAAACTCATGTAAAAAAATTAGACGATACCAAGGCAAAACCGTTTGCTGGATGCATTAATGCTCTGCGGGCTAGCCGCATTCCACTGACTGAATCCTTGCCATTGAAAGAGGATCGCCTCGCCAAGCTTTTAGCCCGATCAAAGGATGAATTGGAAACCGTTAATAAATTATTGGGTAAATTATCCTATCATCCAAAAGGTTCAAATCTCAATAAAGCCACTTTTGATTATATTGTTGAGCATGCGAAGGAATTGAATGAACCAGTCGACGAAAAAAAACCTGATGGCGAGAAAAAGGTAGACAGAGTATTGAAAGTGTTTACGGCCATGGGCGAACTTGATATTCCCATAAAAGGCAATCGACAGCCTATTATGAAAATGGACAACAAGGAACTGGATAACCTTGCCAAAGTGCTTGCTGAATTCAAGAAAACTGACGTACCAATGAATAAAGATGATTTTAAAGTTTTGCGCAAGAATGTCAGCAAATTAAAAGATTGGGATGACAATCAAATTAAACACTTTGGCCAATGTGTGGGTGCAATGAATGGCAAAGTCCCTTTTTCAACCCTGCTTGATGATCGACTCGGCCGTTTGATGGCTTTAGATACTGGGAAAAAAGAGGGAGATGAAACTAAACTGGCTACAGTTGCTAAGATTTTCGAGGCGGTAGGAGGAGAACTCAATAAGGATATTTTTGATCATGTGGTTGATAATGTGGCTAATGGTAAGCTGAAAGATGAAGCCCACGTGCAAAGTCTTATCAATTGCATCCAGGCAATGAATGACAATGGTATTCCGCTCACGCAATTCATTGGCTCAGACAGATTAGCTAACCTCATGCAATTAAGTAAGGGAAATTTGCAGAAAGTGGAATCCATTATGACGACCCTTAATGAACATGGGGCTTTGAACAAGAAAACCCTTGATTATCTCGTTGATAATGCAGCAAAGTGGAGTGACAAAAAAACTGAGAAAATTAAACAGCTTTTTGAGTTGATGGGGGATAATCATATTGAAATAAAAGGAAATCGCCAACCACTGATGAAATTGGGTGAAACTCAACTTCAGAGCATGATTGACAGGTTAAACAAGACCAAGGAGCTTGGAGGGCAAGTGACAGATACCCAGTTTAAACAATTGTTAAAAAAAGAAGCAAAATCAGCACCTGTGGAAGAGGTATTGCCACGTGCTGAGCAATCTGCTGCTCAAGTGGTACAAAGTAAAACAACTTAGACTTAAAACAAGGGCCATCTCATTTGGCCGCCTTTATTCCTACATCCTCGTCTGGCCCCCGCGAACAAGCCGGGGCCAGAGGAAGAGAACGATTAGCCTTTTTGATTATTACTTATGATGTTCATCCACAAACTTCATCAATTCGTCATTGCATTTTTTCCACTCATCATAAAACAGTCCATGCCCACTGTTTTCAAAACGAATGATTTTTGAATTTTTAATGCCTTTATTCATGGCTTCAGCCAGCCCAAAAGGACATACTTTATCGCCGGGTGCATGAAAAATGGCGGTAGGGACTTTCACTTTTTCTAGGTTTTTACGTTGATCGGTATCTCTCAGTGCGATAATGCATTCAGCGGTGGCATAAGGAGAAGCTTCCATACCCATGTTATGCATCCAATCAGCAAATTTAGGGCTTACGGAATCTTCCTTATGGAAGAAAATCTTGCCGAAATTAGCCAGCAATTGTGCTCTGTCAGAATAGCATAATTCAAGGAGCTCATTGCATTGATCAATCGTTAAGCCATGTGGAAAGTCGGAGCGTTGTGTCCAGATGGGTGCGGCAGCGCCTAACAGTACGAGTCCTGAAACGCGCTCATTGTGATGACGCACGCAGTAGTTAATTGCTATTGCGCCTCCCATGGAATGGCCTACGAGCGTGACATCGTCTAAATCAAGATGGCGCAAAACCTTTAAAATGTCATCGGCAAAAACGTCGTAGTTGTATTCGCCCCAAGGCTTGTCGGATTTCCCATAACCTCTCATATCGATTCCGACGCAACGGTAGCCATGCTTTGGTATTTGCGTGAATTGATATTCATAACAACGATGATCGAAAGGCCATCCGGAAATAAAGACGATGGGTTTACCTGATCCCCAATCCTGTACAAAAACCCGAGTACAGTCACCAACTTGTACATATCCCATTGTGTATCTCCTTGTTAAATAACTCCTTTAACTATAGATTGATTCCTCAATAAAATGGTGAAAATTTAAGAAATTTTTTTGATGATAATCTGTCCTACTCTCTCAGATCGCTTAAGATTTGTGTTTCTTAGTAAGCTTAGATAGGCTAAAGAAAATCCCTTTTCATTTCAGAAAAATAATCAATGCAACAGCTACAATCAAGGATGTATTATTATCAGAAGCATTTTGCTGAGCTGACGACGCACCCGCTTAATGCGGCGCTGCAATCTTTATTGCTGGTGAGTGATTTCGCCTGTCGCCACATTGAGACGTTAAAACAGTTACTCACTGAGGATGACTGTTTGCAACCCTTGACCTACAGCGATTATTGCACTGTGTTAAGCCGACTGCCGAAGGAAGAGCCCCATTTTGCTCGCGAATTGCGCTATTTCCGACATCGCCATTTTTTACGGTTGATGCTGCGAGAGCTCGCTGGATTATCTGACACAGAGCAAACAATGACTGCTTGGTCAGCCTGCGCCGATGCGATCATCTTACACTCGCTTTACTTTTGTCAAAAGGAAATGACAGAGCGCTACGGCCAACCTTGTGATGAAGTAGGTAAGCCAACGCTACTTTATGTCCTTGCTATGGGCAAGCTTGGGGGGAGGGAGCTTAATTTTTCTTCGGATATTGACTTAATTTTTGCTTTTTCAGCTGCCGGTTATACTCATGGACAAGACTCAATAAGCAATCAGCACTATTACAGTAAAGTCGTGCAGAGTTTCATGCAACTGTTACACAATGCGACTGCGGATGGCTTTGTGTTTCGTGTTGATTTGCGTTTGCGTCCTAATGGCGATAGTGGTGCTTTAGTCAGTACTCTCGCTGCGATGGAAACTTATTATCAAGAGCAAGGACGCGATTGGGAGCGTTATGCGATGGTCAAAGCGCGCCTTATTGGTGAGCATACCCTGGAGCAAGATCATTGGTTTCATCGCTTAATTACACCCTTTGTCTATCGACGTTATGTGGATTTCAGCGTGATTGAGTCTTTGCGCAGCATGAAAGCGATGATTGCGCGCGAAGTGCAATTAAATCCCATGTTAGATGACATTAAGCGTGGGTTTGGAGGCATTCGAGAAATTGAATTCATTGTTCAAAGTATTCAGCTAATCCGAGGTGGGCGCTTTCCTTTTTTAAGACAGCAAAATTTGATCGCAGCACTTGATGCAATAAAAGCAGAAGACCTCTTGACGCACACCACCGTATTAAAACAAGCCTATCTTTTTTTAAGAAAACTGGAAAATACACTGCAAAGCGTAAATGATCAGCAAACCCATGCTTTGCCTAAGGATGAGTTGAAGCAAGCGCAAATTGCAATGGCCATGGGCTATAAGGATTGGAATGGCCTTTTAACACGATTGCAGCAATATCAGCGAATTGTGAGCACCCTTTTTCGCACAATTTTACGAAAAGGCGATCCTTATGAAGATGAAAATCGGCTGATTTCGAACCAGTTGGCTAGCTTATGGCAAGGTCATATTGAAAACACTATGGCCGTCAATTTACTCGCTGGACTTGGATTTCGTCAGCCCGAGCGTTGTTACCAAATGTTGTATACCTTTCGTCACTCGCCCCGGTGCCGGCGTCTGTCACAAGCGGCTAGAATGCGTCTTGATCGCTTTATGTTGCTGTTATTGACTGAGTTAACTGAAATTGCAGAAACGGATGCCGTTTTAGCCCAAGTGTTGCACTTACTCGAAAATATTGTCGGACGGAGCGCTTATTTAGCCTTGATCACTGAAAATCCGCAAGTCTTAAAAGAATTATTGCATTGGTTTGCTCATAGTCCTTTTATCACCTCATTGCTTGTCAGTCAGCCTTTCTTGCTCGAGGTTTTACTTGATCAAGAGGAAAATTGGCGGTTGCCCTCACGCCAGCAGCTTCTGCAAACCTTAAAAAGTCAATTAGTGCATTGCACAGAGAACGAATTACAAGGCGAAATTTTACGTCAATTTAAATTGAATAATTGGCTTTATGCTGCTCGGGCAGAGATGCATAGGCAGTATGATGCCGTACGTATTGGACGCTTTTTGGCGGATGTTGCTGAGGTGATTGTTGAAGCGGTTTTGGCCATTGCTTGTGAGCAATTAGCCAAACGTTATCCGCAAATGGAGCAGATAAAAACACGCTTCGCCATTATTGCTTACGGTAAGTTAGGGAGTCGGGAAATGAACTATAATTCCGATCTTGATTTGGTTTTTATTCATGCAGCGCGTCAGGAAGAAGAAGGATTAGTGACGCGGTTGACGCAAAAAATTTTGCATATGTTAACTACCCGTTCGCAAGCGGGAATTTTATATTCAGTTGACACCCGTTTACGTCCCTCCGGTGCTGCGGGTTTATTAGTCAGTCATATTGACGCGTTCATTGAATATCAACGTGCTCATGCTTGGACTTGGGAGCATCAAGCATTACTTCGAGCACGAATCATCGTGGCTAACAATCGTATTCGTCATCTTTTCAAACAACTTAAAGCCGATGTGTTATTTTTGCCGAGAGATAAACGAACGCTGCGCGATGACGTGTTAAACATGAGAGAAAGAATTAGCCAGCATGCCGACTCTGAACTAGTGAAATACGCAGCGGGCGGCTTGCTGGATCTTGAATTTTTAGTGCAATTTTTAGTATTGGCCTATCCAAAACCGAGTTTTCTGCGGCATACCAATACATTAAATCTGCTACAGCAATTGTACAGTGAAATGATTCTTAATCACGAGCAGTGGGGTAAACTCAAACAAGCCTATAAGTATTATCATCATTTGTTGCATCAAAATTTACTGCAACCCGCAGTCCATGATTACAGCGCCCAGCGGTATGAGGTGTTGGCGGTGAGTAAGACCTTATTTTCTGGACAAGAGTAATGCAAATCAGTCTAATCGAGCTTATCATGCGTATACCTTCCATGCAGTTGACGCGCCTCCCTCTTATCCAAAGCTAGAAGTAGACCCTATTTTGCCCACGTGCCCGGCTAGTCTGCAGAGAAAGAGCAAAAACCCTTATTCATTTTCTTTGAATTTCACTATCCAAAAATGCTGAGAGCTGTTGACGTTGCTAGGAACCGGTTCAACCACAATGGTTTGTACTAATGCGGGGTAAAAAGGCCCAGAAGAGGTTGCCCATTGATAAGTGATTTGAAATTGCCAGCTGTTTTTATGTTGGGCTATTTGTTTGATCTGATAAGAGGTAATCCAAGGGCTGGAAGTTCCTGAGACCCAATAAGGCCATTCTTGTTTATATTTATTTTTTAATGGATCTGAAAAGAGCATAAATTGGACTGCCCCATTGCGTGTTTTAGTGGCTTCAGCAAATAAAGAGGCCACTTCAGCCGGCTCTTTAGGGGCTAAGGCTCTTTCCAGCATAGAAATACGTGCTACAGCAGACTCCGATTGAGAGATAGTTTCAGCGCCACTTAAAGAAGGAAGTAGGAACAAAGTAAACAGAAAAGCGAGTTTAACGTTTAATGGTTTCATAGTAATTAAGCTGTGTGCGTAGAAATCCAGTCATTAATCGATTGTTCAGTCTCATTAGCCACTTGAATTAATTGAAAATAGAGCTTGTCCAATAGGTTAGTGTAACCTGCTTTTTGATAACGTTCCAAATATTGGCAAGCTAATTTAAGCCGAACAGTGCCACAATACAAAGCTGCACTCTTCAATTTATGCGCGAGTTCCTCAATTTTGCACCAATTATGTTCAGTGTAAGCTGCTTCAATTTCGCTTAATTCCGTGGGTAATTCTTTCTTTAAGAGGAGCTCAAGCAGCTCGTGTAAAATGGAGGCATCACCCAGGTTAGCAAGTCCCAGCTCAATATCAAGCAAAGGATAATGATCCAGAAGGAACAGCTCCTCTTCGTTATTAGGTAAATCAATTCCTAAAGATTTGTTTTTCTCATTAGCCAATGTCGTATTTTCCTTTGGGGAAACTTGCTTTAACTCATTCATCTTACTTCCACAACTTATTCTACACCGCTTCCATAAATTATATATGATTTCTTATTGGTGCAAATGTGTAATGTGGATTATTGATTAATAAATAATCTAAATGCTTTTAAAAAAATCTTTTATGATCCCTTAAGGATGGCTTTAATTGCCCCCTATCAATTGAAGAGGTATTGTTCTCGGTGAGAGGCATGACCCCAGTTTCTAGTTTTTTTTCTCCTCTGTGGAGGCGGATTTGTATAGCGCTTATCGAAATGTCATTAAGAAGAGTGGCGCTAGGTAGGAGGCAACCTCCATTCTAATTTTCCATTAAATTTGCTGATTATGGGCTTTAATAAGGCTATTTTTTAATTAGCCTATGCTAGAATCGTTTGCTCATTAACCACCATAAGAGCAAGTATGAGCCCTAAAAATACCTTTTGTTGGATAGATATTCCTGTTGTTGATTTGGACAGAGCCATTCATTTTTACAGCGCAATTTTAAGCGAGCCGGTACAAAAAATCGCTGAGCATGGTTTCGAATTTGGACTATTACCTCATGCGCAGGATAATGTTTCAGGCTGCTTAGTCGTGATGAATGACAGAAAACCATCCCAGGATGGCCCATTGGTTTATCTTAATGTTGAAGGTCAATTGGATAAGGCCATTGAAGAAGCAAAAAAGCTCGGTGCAAAGCTAGTTCAAGCAAAAGAGCAAATAGGCCCTTACGGCCACAGAGCCATTATTTTGGATACAGAAGGGAATGCAATTGCGTTGTATTCTAAAGAAGCTTAAAAGTCCCTGCAATCGTACCTATTCCTACGTCCCGCCGCTTATCCGCAGGATCTAGCAGTCTTGCGCGTGAATTAGCTCCAGAGACGTCATGTCATCGGGGTGTAATAATAATCCTTAAGGCAGCGACATTATCAGTTCACCCCACCTAGGGCGTCCCTTGTTAAGCGGCGGGATGACCTATCCCTTTAGGGTTTAGTACTTGGTATCTACGACTAAGAAACACCAGTGAAAGAATAGTGAGCAGTGCGACAAGGATTAAATAAAGTGCTGGCGCAGTGACCCAGCCCGTATAATAAATTAAAGATAAAGAGAGAAGTGGAGTCAGCCCTCCGAAAAGAGCAAAACCTAAATTATAGCTAACGGCTATGCCACTATAACGGATTTTTGTGGGAAATAATTCACTGAGTAAAGGCGGAATAAACCCTGCAGATAAACCCAGCAATAAGGAACTGGCAATAAAGGCAATGGGATAAAGAGAGGGGTAATACGCATAAATAGTAAAGATTGGGTAAGCAAGACAAGCGGTGAGTATTGCCAAAAACCGTACTAATTTTTTTATATTGAATACGTCGGTTAGATACCCAAAAACTATACTCAAAACCGAGCCAAAAGCTATCGCTGCGGTGCGTTCCCAGATGTAAGCATTGTTGGGTAAATGTAACACTTTAGTGAAATAGGCTGGATTAAATAAGAAAAGCCCCGTCACAATCGCCGCACACAGTGCCACAATAAGTCCTCCTGCGACGACACAGGAAAATTGTTGTTTAAACACGGTAACAATTGGAAATTTTTCAATGGATTTTTCGATCGCTAAAAACGGCGCTGATTCATGGAGTTCTTTGCGAAGTAAATAACTGAGTAATCCAAAAACGCCACCCGCAATGAAAGGAATTCGCCAGCCATAAGCTTGCATTTGGGCTTCAGGAAGAAAAGTTAAAATCGCAGCATGAACAATTGACCCTAATACAATCCCAAAAAGAAGAGCGCAGAAAATGATTCCGCAGGCAAGGCCTTTATGTTGAGGTAACGATTCAGTGACATAAGTAATGGCTCCAGGAATCTCGCCACCAATGGAAATGCCTTGCAAAATCCGTAAGCTAATGACGATAAGGGGGGCGGCTATACCTATCGTGGAATAAGTGGGTATGAAGCCGATACCGATTGTGGCCAGTGCCATGATTAATATTGACACGGTAAAAGTCGTTTTGCGGCCAATTTTATCGCCAAAATGCCCAAAAATAATTCCTCCCAGAGGTCTGACTAAATAACCAATGGCAAAAGTGGCAAAGGTAATCAGTAAGCTGACTAGCTCGTCAGTAGCTGGGAAAAAAGCATTAGAAATATAGCTCGCAAACAGGGCGAAAATAATGAAGTCATAAAACTCTAAAGTTCCGCCTAAACTTGAAAGAATTAACAAACGTTGTTGATCTTTTTGCACCATTCATCCTTAATTCCGAGATCCTTCGCTTCGCTCAGGACGACAACCCCCGAGCAAAGCGAGGGACCTCCCGACTCTTGGCAGTAACCTCCAAAGGAGATCCCTCACTGCGCTCAGGACGACAACACAACTGTCATCCCGAGCAAAGCGAGGGACCTCCCAACTCTTGGCAGTAACCCCATCCAGGAGATCCCTCACTGCGTTCGGGACGACAACAACCTCTGTCATCCCGAGCAATGCGAGGGACCTCCCAACTCTTGGCAGTAACCCCACCAAGGAGATCCTTCGCTTCGCTCAGGACGACAACACAACTGTCATCCCGAGCAAAGCGAGGGACCTCCCGACTCTTGGCACTAACCCCACCAAGGAGATCCTTCGCTTCGCTCAGGACGACAACACAACTGTCATCCCGAGCAAAGCGAGGGACCTCCCGACTCTTGGCACTAACCCCACCAAGGAGATCCTTCGCCTCGCTCAGGACGACAACACAACTCACTGTCATCCTGAGCAACGCGAAGGACCTCCCGACTCTTGGCAGTAACTCCATCAGGGAGATCCCTTACTACGTTCGGGAGGACAATACCCTGTCATCCCGAGCAACGCGAGGGACCTCCCAACTCTTGGCAGTAACCCCACCAAGGAGATCCTTCGCTTCGCTCAGGACGACATGAACAATTTAGCTTTAAATGCAGCAAAGGGGAAGAGAAATTCTCCAAACAGATTCTCCTAATCTTGCAAAATCGCTACGGCACGAGTCCAACCGGCTGACGCGTTTTTGATTTTGACGGGGAAACAACAAACCATGAAGCCGTGTGCAGGCAGACTTTCTAAATTATGGAGTTTTTCTAAATGGCAATAACTGATCTCACGACTTGCTTTATGCCCTTCCCAAATCAAGGAAGCATCTCTCTTAGCGAGGTATTTTTCCCGAGTATGGGCAAAGGGTGCATCCCAGCTCCAGCCATCTGTTCCAGTAATTTTTACCCCGAATTCCAGTAAATATAGGGTTGCTTCGCGCCCCATACCACAGCCTGCGTTAATATAATCCTCATGACCATATCGTGAGCCAGCACGGGTATTAATTAACACGATATCTAACGGTTTCAATTCATAATGAATTCGTTTAAGCTCAGCTTGCACATCCTTTTTAGTGACGACGTAACCATCAGGCAAATGGCGAAAATCCAGTTTTACTCCTGCTTGGAAGCACCATTCCAGGGGAATTTCATCGATGGTAATCGCTCGCTTATTTTTATCCATTAGTGTCGAGAAATGATAAGGGGCATCGAGATGAGTGCCATTGTGGGTAATCAAATTGACTCGTTCGTAAGCCCAGGCCTCACTGTCGGGTAGATCGCCAGGAGTTAGACCGGGGAAAAAATGCATCAGCTCACCTACCGTTTGTTGATGAGTTAAATAGTGAATTTCTGGTTGATAGCCAGGGGGATCGGATTTCACTTCGTTTTCCAAGTAAATGGAAAGATCAATAAATTTCTTTGCCATGTTTGTTCCTTAGCTATGCTGTACAATTCATTTCGCTCATTTCGAATACGCAGGTAATCTGACAACTCAAATCATCTATTATTACAATGTATTTAAAATAAAACGAGGCTTCTATGGCTATTTTGCCAAAGGACTTACACTTTATCTGGTTAGGCAAGGTCCCTGATCGGCAAGGGCGCGATAATATCATTGCTTGGAAAAAGCAAAACCCTGATTATGCTGTTAAGCTTTGGATCGATTCTGAGCTTTTTATTGATCCGAAACAATCAGGATTGCCAGAGGATGAAGCTTATTTGTCCAATTATGAAGATTATCTTGAACTTGTGCAGTGGGCCAGTGAAAACCAAATTACTATCGCTGATATCGCCAGAAACCCGCTAATTACTCATCCAATTGTTCAGCACGAGCATGCCATTTATCAGGAAATGGCTGCCAGGAATTTTTTTGATGATGAGATTGAAGGTCTGTATCGAAATTATGCTGCTGCTTCGGATATTTTGCGTGTCGAAATTTTATTTCGAAAGGGTGGCGTTTATGCGGATACCAAAGACGTGTTCCCAGGAGAGTCTCCTTTAGGTGACTTGGATGCGCCCCATGGTTTTTTATTCAGCGGGGCGCGAGGCTTTTATAATAATGATTTCATGGCGAGTGAGGCTTATGGTCGTGTCATTTCTGCTTTCCGTAATGCCATCGTGCAAAATTATCAGAGCCTTTACCGCGACCCACAACTCACAGCCAAACATCGTAATTCACAATTAGGACGATTCATTTCCTTTTTTGGCTCCGGTGATTATCGTGTTGATACAACCTCAAAAACAAGCGGTCCAGAAGCGTTAGTTCATTTGCTTAAAGAAGCCTATTATTGGTTATTTTCTGACAATGAATTCAATTTTAATCCTAAATATTATGCCTTGCCCCCAGAGCAAACAGCAAGTTGGCATGATGCAAAGGCGCTAACCAAAGTCGATAATTTAAATTGCATACTAAGAAATTTTGTGGTTGATCATTTTATTGTTGAAATGGATAAGAAGATTGATTTATTGAATACGGCAATTAAGAGAGAGAAAAAATGGTTTCGACGAACAGATCAAGCGAAAGTGGTCAACTTAAACGAGACAATCTTTCTGCTAAACCAATTAAAACACCATTTAAAAGTCATTCCATCAGCATACGGTTTAGAAGAAATTTATTCCACCGCAACGCGTGAGTTGAGCCAGGAAAAGCCAATGATCGCCGAATTTTTAACGCAGATGAAACAAGCGTTTGTATTGACTGAACAAGTGATTGAATTTGCTTCTGAATACCTTCATTGTGAAAAAATAAGTCATGAACATTTTTTTTCTTTTATTAAAGACGTCACCTTTCTCAGAAATCATGATTTTAATACCTTGCTCCGCTCACCTGATAAAGTGAGCACGGAAGATTTTGCCCGGTGGTTCATGTCACCTTCTGAGGGTAATAATATTGAAGTTAAGTGAATCACTAGTCTAATAAGTTCAACCTATCATTTTAATGAGAACTCTGAGAAAATAGGAGAATTACCTTAAATTTTTAGGTAATGACCTCATTGAACTGAATAGGGAATTTGAAGATGATAAGGAAATATTGGAAAGCAGCAATTAATATTATTCTTCTTGCTGTGATATTCATTCCACCGGCGCAAGCAACAGAAACAACAGCCTCTCCATCAGGCCCTGAAACCACCACTGTCAGTGCAAATCCTAAAATTGAAAAGCTCCTGCAAGAGGAGTCGAAGAATATAGCAGCAGAATTTCCTTATCGTATTAATCTATTTAAGCAGGGGCAGATTGATAAAAATAGCGCGGGAGTAAGAATTGCGGAAACCGCAAATCAATTACTTTCTAATAATTCAGGATTACTTTTTTATTATGAAGTGGTGACTGATGCAATGAGAGTTCCGCATTGGCATTCTAATGCGACTGAGATAGGAACAGTTCTCAGTGGAAAAATGAGAGTCACCATTTGGGAAGGTGCGGGAAATACCAAAATGTACACCGTAGAAAAAAATGGTACATGGATTATTCCAAAGGCCAAACTGCATTCCTTAGAAAATGTGGGACCAGAAAAGATGAAATTTCTTGTTGTTTATGATTCGCCTATCGCTGCGGATAGGGATTTTCTTACTGCCTGGGCTTCATTGCCCGATGCCATACTGGCACGTGCTGTTGGGCTTACGGAAAGTGATATTGACGGTATTAAGAAAACAACTGTTAATCGATTAAGTGCATTCGATCCAGCCGCCTCACCCGAAAAAGGGGATATGTACAGCGAGCTATCGAATAACTTTAAGACCACAAAACCGCTTTATCAATCAGAACTAGGTTCAATCACTCGAGTAGATTCCAAAGTTAATCCTCTTATCGATGGAATGGCTTTGCAAAGAACGATCATGAAGCCTGGAGTACTACGCATTCCTCATTGGTATACTTCGGGTGATGTGTTGTTATTTGTATTAAATGGAGAGGCGTTCTTCACTCTGATGAATGATGACGGAAAGGTTTATCACACTCTCGTTCATCGAGGGGATTTGATCTCCATTCCCGTAGGAAATTTTCATAGTTTCTTAAATGTGGGCAATGAAGATTTGGAAGTTTATGAAGGCTTCAATCGCACCGACGGGATTAATGAGATCACATTGATGAATGGGGTACAACATTTTAATTTGGGTACAATCCAAGGGGCTACAGGATTAAGTAAAGACGTCATTAAAAAAATACAACAGGAGAAACCTGAATCCTACATGGTAAAATTCTAATAAGCCATGGTGATTCTTGCGTGTTGATTATGACTTACTGCTGTTAAGTTAAAGAACATTATCCTCCCCGCGTAAGCGGGGATTTGCTCTCCTTGGCTTCAATGGTTGAGAGCAAATGCCCAAGCATTGCCTAATTTAAAGCTTTTGCTCCACTAATTTATTTTTCAGCCTGACATAAACCGGCACACCTTCTTTATAAGGGGGATAGGCTTCTCCTTGAATCAAGGGGGCTAAATAGCGTCGACACGATTCGGTGATACCCATGCCATCAGCTGTGATGAATTCTGAGGGCATCGCTTTTTCTTGATTAGCGACATCCGCTAATGGCACATGTTGAATAGACCAACGATAAGGTGAATCTTGTTCACGTTTAATAATAGGCATAACTGCATTATGGCCGTTCAGTGCTAATTCAACGGCTGCTTTACCTAAGGCATAGGCGTGTTCAACATCCACTTGAGAGGCAATATGACGAGCAGCGCGTTGTAAATAATCAGCAACAGCCCAATGGTATTTATACCCTAACTCTGCTTTTACGAGTTGAGCCAATACAGGAGCTACACCGCCTAACTGCGCATGGCCAAATGCATCGCGTAGACCAGCTTCGCTTAAAAATTTTCCTTGCTCATTACGAATGCCTTCAGAGACTACCACGACACAATAGCCGTAATCATTTACGCATGCTTTCACTTTATTGAGAAAACGCTGAGCGTCAAATGGGATTTCAGGGAATAAAATAATATGAGGGGGCTGCTCAGCGCTTTGTCCTGCTAAGCCACTTGCGGCAGCAATCCATCCAGCATGGCGTCCCATGACTTCAAGAATAAACACTTTTGTTGAGGAGGCGGCCATTGATGCTACATCAAATCCTGCTTCCATTGTCGATACGGCCACATATTTGGCGACCGATCCAAAACCGGGACAATTGTCAGTAAAAGGCAAATCGTTATCCACTGTTTTGGGAATCCCAATGCAGGTAATGGGATAACCCATGTGGCTACTCAATTTGGAAACCTTATGCGCGGTATCTTGTGAATCCCCGCCGCCATTGTAAAAAAAATAGCCAATATTGTGCGCTTTAAAAACATCAAGCAATCGCTCATATTCAGCACCATCATCCTTTAATTTATAGCGGCATGAGCCAAAAGCGCCAGAAGGAGTATGCATCAGCGCGGCAATATCCGCATCGCTTTCCAATGATGTGTCAATTAATTGCTCATTGAGAGCGCCAATTATCCCATTTTGCGCGGCATACACTTTTCCTATCTTTTCGGGATGCAGTCTCGCTGTTTGAATAACACCACAAGCAGAAGCGTTAATCACTGCAGTGACTCCGCCAGATTGCGCATAAATTGCATTTTTAATTGACATAAGATCTCCGTGAGCTAGCCAATATTCAGTTTTGGATAGAGATTTTGCCAGAGCGCTTGGCAAAATGCGAGTGATAAGTTTATCGATACAGGGCAATACATCTAATTTGCGGGAGCCAAATTACGATCCTAGATTGGAAGGTGTAAGTCTCGCAAATTAGATGCGTTTGCCTTGTAAGAGTCGGAAGGTATTTGGATTTCAACCCAAAATAGGATATCATTCGCGTTTTGCTTTAAATAGAACTAAATTGGTACTATATTAGTAAATAGGACTATTTCAGTGCTGATTTATCAATACTTAATCAAGACTGATTTAGTACTAGATAATTGGGTGTGGGGGTGGTATGCTGCGCATCAGCAAATTGGCCGATTATGGAACAGTTGTAATGGTGTATTTAGCAAGACGTGCACAGTCTCTTTGTAATGCGCGTGACATTGCTTTGCATACGCATCTGAGTATTCCTACAGTCAGTAAGTTATTAAAACGGTTAACTGCTGCAGGGTTATTAACTTCAGTACGGGGTGTGAGCGGCGGTTATCGCCTGCAGCGTTCTGCCTCTGAAATTTCGGTGATGCAAATTATTGCTGCATTAGAAGATCAGCTTGGGTTGACAGAGTGTAGTTTGCATCCCAATGAATGCTCATTACAGCATGTGTGTCATATTCAAGGCAATTGGCGGTTGATAAGTCAGGCGATAGAAACTGCACTGGATAGTGTGAGTCTGGAAGTGCTGGCAAAACCCTCTCTCCCGACGGCAAACGTTGACCGCATCAAGCAGTTAGCAAGCGGAGTTAGTCATGGCTAAAAGCAGTGAGCAAATTAATTCCCTCCTCGAAAGGGAATACCAACATGGTTTTGTAACCGACATTGAAGTAGAGACTTTTGAACCAGGTTTGGATGAAGACGTCATACGTCGTTTGTCCGCTATAAAAGGCGAACCTGAATTCCTACTCGAATGGCGTTTAAACGCATTTCGGCATTGGCTCACGATGCCTCATCCGCATTGGGCAAGCGTGCATTATCCTCCTATCGATTATCAGGCTGTTTCTTATTACTCTGCACCCAAATCGAAGAAAGAAGGGCCAAAAAGCCTTGATGAAGTGGATCCGGAATTATTAAAAACTTATGAAAAACTGGGCATACCGCTTAAAGAGCAAGAGCTGCTTGCCGGTGTGGCAGTGGATGCCGTGTTCGACAGTGTTTCAGTCGC
Source organism: Legionella maceachernii (assembly GCF_900167045.1). Taxonomy (GTDB): domain Bacteria; phylum Pseudomonadota; class Gammaproteobacteria; order Legionellales; family Legionellaceae; genus Tatlockia; species Tatlockia maceachernii. Next base: position 132,893 of record NZ_FUXJ01000008.1, read on the forward strand.
AACCACGTTTAAAGCAAAACTGGCCGAAGTCGGTGTTATTTTTTGCTCTTTTTCAGAGGCTGTTCAGAAATACCCCGATTTGGTGCGCCAATACTTAGGGTCAGTGGTTCCTTATCGTGATAATTTTTATGCAGCGCTTAATTCGGCTGTTTTTAGCGATGGATCATTTGTGTATGTGCCAAAAGGCGTGCGCTGTCCAATGGAGTTGTCCACCTATTTTCGTATCAATGCCGCTTCAACAGGGCAGTTTGAGCGCACCCTCATTATTGCAGACAGTGATAGTTATGTGTCTTATTTAGAAGGATGTACAGCGCCCATGCGAGACGAAAATCAATTGCATGCGGCGGTGGTTGAATTAATTGCGCTAGATGGAGCGCAGATTAAATATTCTACTGTGCAGAACTGGTATCCTGGGGATAAAGAAGGGAAAGGTGGAATTTATAACTTCGTTACCAAGCGCGGTGCTTGTCGCGGTAAGCGTTCAAAAATCTCTTGGACACAAATTGAAACCGGGTCTGCTATCACTTGGAAATACCCCAGTGTGATTTTGCAAGGGGATGATTCCGTGGGTGAATTTTATTCGGTCGCCTTAACGAATAACTACCAACAAGCTGATACAGGCACTAAAATGATTCATTTGGGTAAAAATACCCGTTCAACAATCATTTCTAAAGGCATCAGTGCAGGCCGTGCACACAATGCGTATCGTGGCTTAGTCCGCATTGCGCCCACTGCAACCAATGCGCGCAACTATACGCAATGTGATTCGATGTTAATGGGCTCACACTGTTCAGCACACACGTTTCCTTACATTGAAGTCAAAAACCCGACGGCGCAAGTAGAGCATGAGGCGACCACCTCAAAAATCAGTGAGGAGCAATTATTTTATTGTCAGCAACGCGGTATTGATATGGAAGATGCGGTGTCGATGATTGTGAATGGATTTTGTAAGCAAGTATTGAAAGAATTACCTATGGAATTTGCAGTTGAAGCGACAAAACTTTTAGGTATTAGTTTGGAAGGGGCAGTAGGTTAATATGTTAAACATTAAACAATTAAGTGTCGCCATTAATGGGCAACCTATCTTAAAAGGCATTAACTTACACGTTAAGCCAGGTGAAGTACATGCGATTATGGGGCCTAATGGCTCGGGTAAAAGCACGTTGTCAAAAGTGCTGACTGGTCATCCTGCTTACGAAGTAACCCATGGCGAAGTCAGTTATTTGGGGCAAGATTTATTGCCATTGGCACCGGAAGATCGGGCGAGAGCAGGCATTTTTATGTCGTTTCAATACCCCGTCGAAATTCCAGGAGTGACAAACATTAATTTTCTCAAGGCTTCAGTGAACGCAGTACGTAAAGGGCAAAATAAAAAACCCCTTGATGCCATTGAATTTTTAAGTTTTATTCGTGAGAAGTGCCAGCTGTTGGGGATGGATGAAAGCTTTTTGTACCGCAGCATTAATGAGGGTTTTTCAGGCGGTGAGAAAAAGCGCAATGAAATTTTGCAGATGATCGCACTGGAACCGAAATTGGCTATCCTTGATGAGACGGATTCTGGCTTGGATATTGATGCACTACGTGTGATTTCTCAGGGTGTCAATACCATGCGCTCACCTGAGCGCGCAATTATTTTAGTGACTCATTACCAACGCTTATTGGATTACATTGAACCTGATTTTATTCATGTCTTGGCTGATGGCCGTATCGTGAAGTCAGGGGATAAGTCGCTCGCCATCGAATTAGAGAAAAAGGGATACAGCTGGCTTGAGGAGACGGAGCAAGCATGAGCGAAGTCATTGAATTCTATCAACAACAGGCAAAAGCAGCTTTTTCAACAATTCCTTGGTTAGCCAAGTTACAGGAACAAGGATTGATTGAATTGCAGCGCTGTGGGTTTCCGACTCGGCATCAAGAGGATTGGAAATATACGCTGGTGGATTCGCTTTTGCAGCAGCGCTTTACTCAGCAGGCCCTCAATCAACCAGCCCGCGCTAAGACTGAGATTAAATTGCCTTTGAATGGTTGTGTGACAGTGCAAAATGGTCAAGTTTTTACTGAAAATAATGACGATTTACCTGCTGGTGTTTTGATTGAATCGTTGACCTGCGCTTTAGAACATCATGCTGATATAATAAAACCTTATTTAGGTCAAGCTTTACATCATGAGCATGGTTTTCAGGCCTTAAATACAGCCATGTTGCGTTGTGGGGTAGTTATTTATTTGCCTGCGGGCGTGACTATCGATCAACCCATTGTTCTTTCTCATTGGCAGGACCAAGCGAATCAAGTTATCCACAATCGCTATCTAATCATTGCTGAACAAGGGAGTCAGGCGACCATTGTCGAAGATTACAGTGGTGCTGAGGCTTGTCCTTATTTTACCAATACAGTCACTGAAATCTTTACGGCAAAAAATGCTAGAGTAGTGCATTATAAAATACAACGTGAAGCGAAGTCCGCTTACCACATTGGCCATCTTTCTGTGAACCAGTCAGGGGGAAGTCAATTCGAAAGCCATTCATTAAGCTTAGGGGGCAAGCTCGTACGCAGCGACCTTAGTCTACACTTACAAGAAGAACAGGCGCGTTGTTTACTGAATGGCATTTATGTGCCCACTGAGGGTCAGCATGTTGACCACCACACCACTGTTTATCATCAGATGCCTCATTGCCAGAGTAAACAAGATTATAAAGGCATTTTAATGGGACACTCTCGTGCAATCTTTAATGGCAAGGTTATCGTTGCTAAAGATGCACAGCATTCTTGTGCGAATCAGCAAAATAAAAACTTGCTGCTGTCTGCTCAAGCTGAAATCGATACGAAGCCGCAGTTGGAAATTTTTGCTGATGATGTCATTTGTACACACGGGGCAACAGTAGGACAGTTGGATGAAGAAGCGCTATTTTATTTAGCAACGCGAGGTATTGACCGCCGCGAAGCAAGTAGCTATTTGATCCATGCCTTTGCCGCTGAGAATTTACGGCTTGTGCCCAATCGCATTTTGGCGGATTGGATGGCTACCTTGTTAAATGAGCAATTGGGGTAAAATGATGAGTACCGTTACAGCCTTCACTGACACGTTAGATGTCGAGGCGATTCGCCGCGATTTTCCAGTGCTTAATCAGAAAATAAATGATTACCCGCTGACCTATTTGGATAATGCGGCTACCACACAAAAACCACAAGCAGTGATTGATGCTATTACCCGTTATTATTCCCACGATAATTCAAACGTACATCGTGGCGTCCATACCTTGAGCGTACGTGCTACTCAGCAATATGAAGCGGCACGAAATAATGTACAGCGGTTTATTCATGCCAACTCGGCTAGAGAATGTATTTTTGTTCGTGGAACCACAGAAGGTATTAATTTGGTTGCTCAAAGCTTTGTAGCGCCACGAATTCTTCCTGGAGAAGAAATTCTCATTACTCATCTGGAGCATCACTCCAACATTGTGCCTTGGCAAATGGTGTGTAAAAAAACAGGTGCTCGCTTAAAAGTGGCTCCCATTTCCTTGGAAGGGGAAGTGCTTTTAGATGAATTTGAAAGATGTTTGAATGAAAACACGAAATTTGTAGCAATTTCTTATGCATCCAATGCATTGGGAACGATCAATCCAGTAAAACAAATGATCGAAATGGCGCACGAGTATGGGGCACTAGTGCTTTTAGATGGGGCTCAGGCCACAGCGCACTTGCCCATTGATGTACAGGATTTAGGCTGCGACTTTTATGCTTTCTCAGGCCATAAAATGTATGGACCTACCGGTATTGGTATTTTGTGGGGAAGGGAAGCGTTATTGGATGACATGATGCCTTATCAGGGGGGAGGGGAGATGATCAATTACGTCACCCTTGAAGCCACCGAATATGCGTCCTTACCTCATAAATTTGAAGCGGGAACACCCAATATTGCGGGTGCTATTGGACTAAGTGCGGCGATGGATTATCTTTGGTCATTGGATTTAGAAGTCATTGCGGCTTATGAAGATAGACTGCTTGACTACGCTACAGAAGCAATTAAGTCCGTCAAAGGATTTAATATCGTGGGTACTGCAAAGAAAAAAGTGCCCATTGTCTCTTTTGTACATGGCAAAATCCATGCGCATGACATTGGTACTATTTTAGACAGTGCTGGAATTGCAATTCGTAGTGGTCATCATTGTGCGATGCCCTTAATGGATTATTTGGATGTTGCTGCGACAGCGCGTATCTCAATGTCTTTCTATAATACCACGGAGGAAATTGATCGTTGTGTACAAGCGCTGCACAAGGTAAAAGAGGTATTCGCATGATGGAATTACGTGAGCTTTATCAAGAAATTATTATTGATCATAATCGCAACCCGCGAAATCATCATGCGATGACTGATGCGACCACTGAGGCGAAAGGCTTTAATCCTCTTTGTGGTGATAAATTAACCGTTTATTTGAAGGTTAAAGAGCATAAAATTATTGACATCAGTTTTCTTGGTTGTGGTTGTGCTATTTCTCAAGCTTCTGCTTCGCTCATGACAGAGGCACTGTGTGGTAAGACTGTGCAAGAAGCCCACGAGCTATTTAATCGTTTTCATACCATGCTCACTCGCGATGATGAATCACAACTCGTTTCTTTGGATAAGCTCGCTGTCCTTGCTGGCGTCAAAGCCTATCCCGCTCGGGTTAAATGCGCTACTTTAGCATGGCATACTTTGGAAGCCGCGCTTAATAAAGAGACAGTGACTGTTAGCACGGAGTAATTATTATGTTCGGCTTGAAAAAGAAACAGGATAATGAGGCCTTAAAAGTCAGTGTAATTGCTGCACTCAAAACCGTGTTTGACCCTGAAATTCCAGTCAATATTTATGATCTAGGTTTAATTTACGACATTGCGATCAATGACGAGCAGCATGTTCATGTTCAAATGACGCTAACAACCCCGGGGTGCCCTGTAGCACAGACCTTTCCAGGGACCGTTGAACGCGCCGTTAATCAAGTGGAAGGGGTGAGCGACTGCACTGTGGAATTAGTTTGGGATCCTCCTTGGAGCCAGGAACGCATGACCGAAGCGGCACGTCTCGAGCTCGGAATTTTTTACTGATGCATAATCCTTCGCTTTGGCAGCCTTCTGCATCCATTGAGACATTACGTCAACGGGCAAAATTATTAACCCAAATTCGTGCGTTCTTTTGCCAGCGTGGTTATTTGGAAGTAGAAACGCCGACATTATCGCGTTTTGGGATTACCGATGTTTATTTGTCCAATATCGTAGCGACTTTTAGAGGCCGGCCTTATTACCTACAAACCTCACCCGAATACCATATGAAACGATTATTAGCGGCGGGTAGTGGCCCTATTTTTCAATTAGCAAAAGCGTTTCGCGACGATGAGCTAGGGCGCTGGCATAATCCTGAATTTACCATGCTAGAGTGGTACCAATTAAATGTGGATCACCATGGCTTAATGGATGAGATGGATGCGCTATTGCAAACCCTATTGCAATCGCCCCCTATGCATAGAAAAACTTATCAACAAGTCTTTTTAGAGACGTGTGATTTAGATCCACTGACTGCCTCGCTGACTGAGCTAAAAAAAGCGCTCCAGCGATTTGAGTTGGATAATGTGCTCGCTTTGGATGAACACGATCCTGATCAGTATTTGTTTTTGCTGATGAGCCATGTGGTTGAGCCAGCGATGGGGAAAGATTCGGTTCCGGTCGCGGTGTACGATTTTCCCGTTTCTCAAGCGGCGCTTGCAAAAATTAATCAAGGGGTTGCTGAGCGTTTTGAAATTTATGTTCAAGGCGTTGAACTAGCAAACGGTTTCCACGAGCTCACGGACGTAAGTGTGCAAGCTGCTCGTTTTCAACAGGATCTCGCTGCTCGCCGTAAGAAAGGGTTACCTGAACCAGCTCCCGATGAATACTTGTTGCAAGCTTTGGCACATGGTTTGCCATCTTGCAGCGGGGTTGCGTTGGGAGTGGACAGGCTTTTAACGCTAGCACTCAGCGAGCCTGCTATTGCGAACACTTTATCTTTTGACTTTGAAAGGGCGTAAAGCACGCGTAATAGTGGGGCAAAATCTCATTGCAAATCAAAAGGTGGAATACGATCATAGAGTCCAAATACAGGGCTTTCTGATGATGTAAAATCTATTCTGCTCAAATAAAATTTAAAAAGTCAGTTTAGTGTTCATAAATCCTTAAGGTTGCATAGGTAGAATTGCTTTTTCGTTAATCCTATTTTTTCCATAGCATGCGCGTAATCAGCAACTTTATTTTAGAACAGCTAAAAGAGAATCCAGACGTCATTAAAATCCCCGCAGAGCAATTTGGTACAGCGTCTTTATTGAGTTATTTTGGAGACTTATTGCCTTTTGCAAGTCTCGCTTATGAGGTTGGAAATGTTTTATTGTCTCAGAACCATTTTCAAAAATGCAGCTTACAAAAACACTCTCATTCGCTAGCTACCTATTTGACCGAAGCGTTTTCGCTGACTTCACAGCAGGCAATCCGCATAACTGAACAGCTCATTGGAAAAATAGTGCATCATCGCGGTTTGCTTGATGAAACGATATTGCATAAATCGTTTGAAGAAGTGGATACGAAAACACTTTTAGCGATTAGTAATAAATGGTTACGTGAAACAAATATGGCCTCCATCAATTGGGAAAAAATGGCCTATGTGGTGATTACTAATGGTGTAGCTTATGCGATTCCAGGCGGTGTTGCAGCTAAATTGATGATTTATGGCACGCATCGATTTCTAAGTAGTATCGTTTTTGATGACAGTCCTTCTGTAAATCATAACAATCTTTCAGGGCAAGAGAAACAACACCTTGATAAGTGTTTATAATAGCATTTATCGCTAATATTTCATTAATTGTATTAATTTTGATTAAAATGTGATACTTTTCCCGCCCATAAATCATATCTATTTTGGAATTATTATGGGTTGGGATGAGTTAAAAAAACAATTTCAGATAGCGCTTGAGCAAAAATATTTAGATACTTCTGAAAGCAGGCGTTTTTTTAATTTAGCGCATTCAAAGAACAGTCATTTTTTTACTAAAGGGAAAAAGTTTTTAAAAAGCATTGAGGAATTAAGAAATTTATTTATCCCATCAACACAATCATTATTTGACGATATTTTAGATGCGGCAACTGAATTGTTAAAAGATCCATCTAAAGATTCTCATAACTTAATAAACAATTTTAGAATTTTAGAAAAAAAAATCCAGAACAGAGAAAGCATTAAAACGTGTACAGGTGGCTTTAATTTCGTAGCTAATTCTACTTTTGCAGCAGCTGGGGTTACACTTGCAACTGGAGGATTGTACACCATTTATAATAGCATTGCTCTTTTGGCAGCGGGTGGTATTTTAGCGGCTTCAGGTGGTCCTCTCCTTTGGTTAGCTATTGGCCTGGGCGCTACTATGATAGGTCTTTTTATTGCAGGAATGACTGCTTATGATGCCTACACCAATTACCGTTATTATAAAGAAAATCAAATTAGAGAAATTAAAGAATTTGTGCATTTATTGAATCCTAATTGTGCTGCGAATGGGGAGGATTTAGAGAGAAGCCTGTCAGAGGGAGGGAGGAATATAAACTCCACTGACACTGAGGTGTCAATGCGGGAATATTCGTTGTTTTGATTGAAATGAGACAGTTGCACAAAATTTAACAGGGTAAATTGAGTAGGAAAAATGATATCTTTTGATGAAGCGGAAGAACAATTTGAGAGGGAGTTAAATCGATATTTGCAAATATCATTTCTCCAGCGAAATTACCTTACCGTGTCTGCCACACGAAAAAAAGAGATTGTGATAAAAGGTAGACGATTTTTAAAAAGTCTTGCTGAACTAAACCGACTTAATCAATATGAAAGAGAAGAAGACTATACACAAATCCTACTCGATGGTATACGTGTGCTAAAAAATCCTACATCGTCTGACGATTACTCCTCATTTTTCAGGAAAGTGGAATTTCTGGTAAAAACAGGACAGGAAAATAAAAATTTTAATTACACGATAGCTGGGTTAAATATGGTAATTGATTCACTTCACTGTGCTACAGGTGTGGCCTTTGCAATTGGAGGTGGATTGATTACATGGGCAGCGATAGATTTGATCGCCTGTGGAGCTGCTTTAGTATTGAGCCCCTGGGGATTTTTTGCTTTTGGGGTGGCTTTGGGCCTCATGGCTATGTTGGGCGTGAGTATTATCCTTTTTGGCATTATTGTAGCAAATTCAGCTGCGGGTGATATTTATGGTGATTACAGGTTTTGCCGTGATCGGCAACTCACTGAAATTACGGAATTCGTTAATTTTATGAATCCCACTCCTCTTGCGCATCGATTAAGTGAAGAAAGTGAGTTAGATTTTCATCAACCTGGGGAAGCTTCTGCATTGACCTGCCAATAGTAGGTTGGCTCAAAGTTCAATGTAGGTTAGGCCTTGGCTACGCTGTTTCCCTATGATTGAAATTCATGATTCAAAGCGATAGTTAATTCGGGATAGTGAAATTGATATCCTGCATCCACAAGCCGCTTGGGCACGACGCGCTGTCCTTTAAGTAATAAGCATTCGCCCATTTCACCGAACACAGTGCGTATAACAGCAGGAGGAATTTTTAAGAATAAAGGACGATGCATGGCTTTAGCTAATGTATGCGCAAATTGTGCTTGACTCACTGGAATGGGAGCTGTCACATTGAAGGGACCGGTCAACTCGGGATTATCCAATAAAAATAAATAAGCGCCCACGACATCATCGACATGAACCCATGAAATCATTTGCTTACCATCGCCCAAAATAGCACCTAACCCCACATAAAAACTAGGAACCAGCTTTTTAAGCATTCCTTCGCCTCTTTTTAAGACTACCCCAAAACGAGTGATGGTCACTTGCATGCCATAATCGATGGCAGGTTGGAGTGCATTTTGCCAACGTATTCCTATCTCGCTGAGAAAGTCGCAAGGTTCGCTAAAGTTTATTGGACTATTTTCATCAAACGCCTGAGGATCCTCATTTTTCTGCATTCCATAAATGCCTACTGCATTTGCGCAATAAAAATGGGGCTTTGCTTTTTGCTCAATGGCCCAGTTAATTAAGTCAGTTGTCGTATTGACTCGAGAATCAATCAGTTGTCGTTTGATCTTCTCATTCCAACGTGATTCACCAATGTTGTGGCCGCTGAGATTAATGATCGCATCGTAAGAGTGCGCATCCAAATCAGTTAGCTTTTTCCAAGAGCAAATTTTCATTTTCTTAGGAAAGTGTTTTTGTAGTTTTGCTTCGTCTCGACCAACGACAGTGATCGTATGCGTTAATCGAAGGGCATCAATTAAATGATGGCCAATAAATCCAGAGGCCCCAGCAATCAATATATTCATCCTGATCCCTTTTTATAATTTGATGCTATCAGGATAGCCGTGCTCTCTTTATTTCTCAATAAAAAAACCGATCAATCTTTCAGGATGAGGTCTCAAACCGGCACAAATTCTGAAAATGGCATTGCTGGCAAATAGAGGCACTCACGGGTTGAGGTGGGCAATATCCTTGGTTGAATTCCTCTGCTAATTGTTGCAATTGATTTCGCCAATATATCCTGTACTCAGCCCAGTTTTCATCTTTTTTAATGGCTGTTAAACCGGGTAGAGAGTGATTGTTTTCACTCAAACCTTTACAGTTAAACTGACCTGCTTTTAATTGAGCCAATAAGAGTCCATTGATGGTTTCATCCAATAAGGCATAAAGTAATAACTGAGGTTCTTTGGGACGCTCCTCTTTCCAAGGAAGTGTTTGGGGAAAGCTGCTTTTGTAATCGATAACCCATTTTTTGTCCTGTTCAACCTTGTCGAGTCTATCAACGCGCACGCGAAAATCCATTCCTGATAAATGAATCATGAATTCTTGTTCCAGCGCTTCGACCTCGAAAGCGGGACGTAGTCGCTCCCAGTGCAAACACGCATAAACTAGTCGCTTTAGCCTTGAAAATTCAACTTCTTGAAAGAGGGCTGAGAAAGAGTGGTTTCGTTTAGCAATTACAGGTTCTAATGCCTGTTGAATAGCTTGTTCAATGCAGATTGCTAATTCTTCTTCATTGAGTTCAAGAAGGGCTTTTTGTGTTTTTAAAGTCTGCCATAATAATTCCATGATCTTATGGATAATCTGTCCTCGCTCTTTAGCATCAGGTCCCTCTGAGGTTTCGAGAGCAGTTTTAGCGTGTAAGCGATGTTCAGCGAAAGCACGAAAAGGGCATTTTGCTTGATTCGCTAAAATAGCAGTACCTCCTGTTGCCTTTTCATTAGCAGCCAACGGAATTTGGTAACTTTCAGTAAAATGCACTAAAAGTGAATGGGTTACTGGTTTGGAAATTTCAGCTGCAGAAAGCGAAGGTAAATGGGCGATTAAAGGGCTGGGTAGATTCGGTTTATCATCACTGAATTGAGGGTAGCTGTAAACCACCGAATTACTGCTGTTGGTAAAACGTTTTAATGTCTTTTCGGCCAATTGTAACTCGCGCTCGGGGCAAGCGTACGGCATACGTTTTTCACGTTGCAGTGACACAGGAATGTAGGCAGAAAGTCTCGCATTCTGTGGTAAAGATTGATCGGTGAGACCAGTAACCCACAGGCTATTAAAGGTGCATCCTGAGGCTTCCAATAGTCCAAGAATTTGTACAGTCGCTTCCATTTTTTTAGGTTGAAAAATGGTTGATTGGGCCAAATGCACTAACGCAGAAAGGGCTTCAGTCGTTGTCATTTCCATCGTGAGAAAATGAAGTGCTTTAAATTCATCGAATAACGATAAAAACCGTTGATAACATTGGTAATTGGCCGAATTTAAAGGGTACTCGCCGGGAAAGCCTAAACCGGCTAAGCGCTTTTTAAAAGTAATGACCCAATCGGAGGGCGAATTTTTTTCAGGGTATGTCGTTATCCCTCTGATGAGTTCGGCCAGCTTAGGAGTGAGCCGATCGAGCTCTTTAAGCCAGGCAGATTGCTCAAAATAAGGTTCTTGTAATACCTGACTTTCTTCCATTAGTTGAGCACGAGCCTGCATTTCTGTCTGTGCATAGCCGAGATAGGAGGAGTGCAGCAGAAGTCGGGCTTGCTCAACACTAAATTGGTAATTGTCAAGTTCTAGCCAACATAGAGCATGAGCAACCAGAGGGTATTCCGCTAAAGATTGCCCAAAAGAAATGTTGAACTGTTCTGGTGAGAGTTGTTGCTGCAGAAGTCGTTGCAAACGCTTCGATTGGGTTTTGAGATCAGGGACGACAACAGCGATACGCTTTTCTCCTTGAGCGAGTCGTTCTGTAATCCAGTGAAGTAATTGTTGATATTCATCCGTTTCGTCTTTAGCCGCATACAAATGAGCGGTATTGGATTGAGTCTCTAAGTCATAATGATAAAGTGGGCAGTTTTCTCCAATGAAATAGTGCTGTAACGCCTGTTGCTGTGGTGTATAGTCATCAAAACAAGCCCACACTAAAACTTCTGGATGGGCATATTTTTTTTGTGATAATAAGTAATTGACTAATTGCACCTCGGTAATGGCTTTAATTTTTTTCAGCGTTTGCAGTAGCACCATAGCCCATTGCTGAAATTGGCGTGTTTGTGGTGTGGATGTAAAGGCCGGATGCGTGAAATCAAGTTGCCATAAATGGCAACGAGTCCAAGCTTCGACTACGGCTTGTAATAAACCATCGTTAACAAGATAAACGTCTTTTCCAAGAAGTTGTCGCCAAAGGTAATCACATTGTGACACGGATAACAGAGTAGGATGTGAAATCGTAGGATAGGCATGGCATAGTTTTTTAAATTGGGTTCGCAAAAAGGCAGCATAAGGGAAGCAACGCGGTTTATCTTGTACGGGATTGCCTTGGGTACTAAAAAAACGGCTAATTAATTCCTGGCTTAATCGATTATTTGGCGTAATAATCGTTGCCCCCTCTCGCATCAGGGTAAACAAGTGTGCTTTGTTATTGATCATTTGATGTATCAGATGTCTTAGTTTGTTCTTCAGTTTGCATGCGTTGTTTGTCAGCGGCAATTAAACCGGGCAAAAAATGTTTATTAAAATAAATGGCAATGAAGCCAGTGAGCGGGATAAACCAGGTCCCTATTGTGAGAATGAGTGAAACGAGTATGGCACCATACACAACAAAATAATCGTTCCAATGCTGTAAGTGGTTGGAGAAGAGCGGATCGGTGGAATAATAATACATTAAAACAAAGAGACTACCAAAGATTAAGGCAAGGCAGGCAAGCAAAATACCAATGAGGAATGGACGGAACCAATGCCCGTTTTTGGCTAAAGCTTTACCCAATAAAGCCCCGATGAGGGCGCCGATGATTAAAGCAATGAAAATAGAGGGTAAAAGAGGCAAAAGTGCTTTATCCCGCAACGAAAGTAAAGTGTACTTTGTAAATAGCGTAAACAACAAAGCATAAATTGCAAAAAAAATGGCTCCAGCAAAGCGAGGGCTAAAGGAGTCGTGTGGATTATTAGGATCTGTCGTCATTATTTTCAATCACTTAACTAGGCTTCTTTCAAAGTCTAATGGATAATGTGCTCCCCGTTTTGTTCTTTGGGCTTGGATTTTCCTTCATCATGTGGCTCATTAGTATACACTTTTGTTACTGGTTTTAATTTCTGAGATTTAGAGTGTAGTATGTCGTAAACAAGGTGCCCTCGTAAATACATTGCTGCTATGCCTGCTGCGATGGCCAACCATAAACCAGCGACAAGAAAACTGTAGAGTAAGATAAACAGATAGGTAATGAATAAATTACCAACCCCCAAATCGGCAAAGGCTTGGGGATGATGCTCCTTAAACAAATAGAAAAAAATTAATGCATAAATGGGCAGGGCGGCTAGCACCATAAGGAAACCCCACAAAAAAGCCCTGCGTCGGTAAGGTTTTTGACAGTAAATAATGCGTTCTCCAAAAAGTGCGCCAAAGCAGCTTGCGAGAACGACTGCCAGTAATATCGCTTGAAACGTAGGTAAAATTTGCTCTACCCCGACCGCATAAAAAATAACATCAAAAATAACTGTGGCAACAATGGCCAGTAAACCAAAATAGACTGCTGAAAGTAAGCGAGGATTGCTAATTGATAAAGCTTCATCGTTATTTTTCATTCTTTTCTCCTAACCAAGCGATTACTTATAATCGTTTTTATTGTATAATATTAGACCATAATGGATTTTTATTTTCTTGATTGGAATAAAATAAATTTTTGTAATTGTTGAAGATAATTACCAATTTGATAAACTTGTGAACATTTAGGGTTATATTTAGCGGTTATATTATTAATTATGAGCTTTTTTTACGACTACAACAAAATCGCTCTTGGGCAATTGACTCATATAGGTCATACTGTCTATAAAAATGCTAAGTATTATTATGAAGAGGGCAAAGCATTAAGAATTATTTTTAAAAAAAATAAATACAATGATCCCCAATTTTCGTATTTTGAAGCCGGTTTTACTGCAATAGCAAGCCGGTTTTTACGGCCTCATTTAACCCCAAAACAATTTTTAGTAAAAAATCATCGTCAGCAGGTTGTTGGGTTGGCAGCAGAACATTTTGCTTATGCTGCTGAAAGACGCGAAGGTTTAGGGAATTTTGCAGAAATCCGAAGGAACATCAAACCTCATCGTGCAGACAAACGTCATAGATACAAGGAAGGGTATACCATTATTTCTAGAACAGTGAAGAAAGCGAAAGACATTCCAATTTCTTTTTTTGATCAATATCCTCCAGGTTTTTTCGGTGTATTGTGGGAAGCGAGAAAAAGGAAGGAAATTGATTTCGATATGAATTCGTTAGCGAGTGTATTGACCAGCTCTTACACATTAGAAGAAGACGACCTCCATAAGGGGAATTTTGGTTTTTATCTCGTAAAAAAAATAGGGAAAGATGGAAGGGCAAGAATAGTTGTTGTTTTTTTTAAAATTGATAATGATCTCATGATGGCTGATAGCGTAATGTCACGCTGTAGCTCGCGAATTGTCAATTGGCGGCATGGTGATCATGCTTTTGATGTAACAAAGCGCGATCTTCTTTCTTTTCCGAAGCTTGTTGATTCACAAAATTATTATTGGCCCACTTCCTTACGTTTTCTTGCTAATCCCATTGATAACAAAATGTATTCGAGTGCTAGAGAAATTCAGGCGTTTACTGAACTGGGGGACGATATTGAATTTCAGCAAGCGAAATGGCGGGAGTTTTATAAACACATCTTGATTCCCAAAACCGTTATTGAAAAGGAATTAAGTCAGGTGTTTGATAAAAACAAGAGTGATGGTAGAGCTCAAATCGCCTTAATTACTCATGCACTAGTCTCCAGGCAAGCTAAATTAAGAGCGGTTCTTTTTACTATCCCGGAATTTCGCACCTTTGTACGTACGATGGATCCGCAGGCGATCACGGCAATGCAACAAGAAATTCTTGAGGGAATGAATGATGAATCTTTGCAAAACGAGCTTACTTCTAGTATGGATCGTTACCAGTCTTTCAGTGAAAGAGGATTTTTTAAAGGCGATACACCCTTGCATATCGCCATACGGTTAGGTGATTATCGTAATCACGAAACATGGGAAGCGTTTAGTCAATTTGCTGAAGTGCCTAACGCCAGGGGTGAGAAACCTCTTGATGTAGCAGTTGCAATGATGAAGAACACAGAACCTCATTCCACAAGGGATGCAAGAAAAGATCCGTACTTCATTATTCAATCGCTCTTAGAGAAAGGAGTCGAAAAAACTAACTCTTACCGTCTGCTTAATAGGTGTAAAAAGGCACAAATTAAGTCTTACAGTTTGAAAACAATCCATATTAATAAGGCAGGTATCGCTCATTCAAGTCAGGCGTTCTTGGAAGTAATGCAAGGGATAAGCGAGGATTACAGCCTAAGCCTTAAAATGAAAAAAGAGATTGCTATTGTTTGTCTCAAGCAGTTCATTAAAACACAAAAAAATAATCCTCAATATGAAAAAATGCTGTTGGAAATGAAAGAGGCTTTAAATGGTCATAACACTCCGCCTGCTCCTGAATTGCAGTTTATTCGTCAACTGAGAAGTCGTCTATGGATAATCCGTAAAATCAGAGGACTTTTGGGAGGAACTGCAACCCAGGTCGAATTCAATCGCTTAATTAATGCGGAATTAAATCGGCTACACCCCAGCTGTTTTTCCAGTTTCTCTTTCTTTTGTAGCAAGTCCAATAGCGATTTAGCGCTTGATAGTGCTGAAACTCAGACGCATATTTTTTCTGGTGATGTATCCGTTCCAGGGTAGCTCGGCCTCTGTTTTTAACCCATTCAAACCTCATAATTTGTTTGTTATATGATCAAATTTTTCTTAAAAAACACAAATGGGTTAATAATTTCTTAATCTAATACCATTATAATTATTTTCCCACTCGTCTTTATCTTGATTAGCAATGAAATTGAATCACTATGTCCATGCACTATTAGCTATTTTTAATAGTGAATCAGATCCTTCTAGTAAACTGCAATACCGCTATTATAAGGATGTGGATACCTCAATGCATTTACTATTAGAGCAAGATCAAACCGCTGATTATTACATGCATAAAGTGGAAGAGTTATTAATGGTGGCACCCCATCCAATTTTGGCTTACGAGTGCTCACATTGGCAGATAAGAGAAATGTATCGTTTAGTGAATACGGCCATTGCCTCTTATTCTTCCTCATTAGATCCGTTCCGGGAAACACTCACTGTGTTTAAAAGTGAACTTGAAAAAGATACTTACTTAGCTGATTTTTTACAACAAATGAGTAAGCGAGAGAATGTCGAATTGGTTTGTTCAGGGCATGGTACTTCTTATAGTTGGCATAAGCCCATTGACTTATCACAATATGGTTCGCAAACAGAAGTGGTGGTTTATTCAGGGTTAGGTGGGTTATTAAGCCAAAGCCTGGGGGTTGATATTGAGAACCAACAATTTAACCCTGATAAAGTAATTGTTCGTAATTTACGTGAAAAAAAAGAAGAAGAGGGATATTCGCCAATGTTTTTTTACAGCGCCACTGGAAGTTACCGAACTGTTCCTGATTTTACTTTGGTGGATTGCCATAAATTACCTCATCCAAGAGTCATTGAACCTGAAACAGGAACCGTGGTTTTTGATATGAGCCAAGTTTCAAAAAAGAAAAATTATTTTTCTTTATCCACAGTCATTCAACGATTTCCTAATCGAAAAATTCATTGGGCTGCTTGTACAGGGGTTACTCTTCCTGATGGAAAAAATACCGGTCCCTGTGTGGATCTCGCTTGGAAGAAAAAAGAAGACGAAACGTTGCAAAGACCCACTAAAAAAAGAAAACTTGAGTCAAAAGATGAACAAAGTTACACGATACCAAACTTCTAACGTCGGGGTCAGTGTTTCCTATTTTGCGCAATGCAATAGTTTGCTTCACCTTTAAGAATGCTGCGCTTAAGCCGCTTCTAAAATTGCGGCTATACCCATACCACCTGCGGTACAAATGGAAATTAACCCTCGACCATTGCCTTGTAGGGATAACATCTTTGCAAGACTCGCAACGATGCGAGAACCCGTTGCGGCAAAGGGATGCCCCAAAGCTAGGCTTCCGCCTTTAATGTTCATTTTTGTTCGATCAATGGCTCCCAGTGCGGTCGTTCGCTGGAGTACCCGTTTACAATATTCCTCCGATTCCCACGCTTTCAAAGTACAAAGCACCTGACCTGCAAACGCTTCATGAATTTCATAAAAATCGAAATCTTGCAGCGATAGCTTATTGCGTTTTAATAATTCATTCACTGCAATAGTGGGTGCCATCAGTAAACCTTCGCCATGAACATAATCTACCGCTGCGACTTGAGCATCGACAAAACGGGCAAGGAGAGGGGAGTTATATTTTTTTGCTGTCTCTTCGCAAAGTAAATAAACGGCAGAAGATCCATCCGTGAGGGGGGTGCTGTTGCCAGCTGTTAAAGAGCCTGAACCACTCAAATCAAAAGCCGGTTTTAATTTAGCTAATTTTTCCAGAGTCGTGTCTTTACGTAAAATGCTATCACGTCTCAAGCCAGAAAATTCGCAAACCAGATCATCGTAAAAACCTTCTTCGTATGCTTTAACCCCATTTTGATGACTTAAAAAAGCCAATTCATCTTGCGCTTGTCGTGTGATACCCCATTCCTTAACCATTTTCTCAGTGTGCTGCCCCATGGATAAGCCTGTTCTGGGTTCCACAACAGCAGGAAACTCTGGTTTAAAATCGCTGGGTCGAAAAGAAAGGAATCGTTTTAATTTTGTCAAAAAATGATTTGCATGATGTAAAGCAAGTAATTTTTGCGTAAAAGCACGTCGAAACATGACAGGTAGGTCACTGTTTGAATCCACTCCTCCCGCAATGCCATCCTCGATCTGATAGTTGGCAATTTTTAATGCGATTTGTAAGGTGGTTTCTAAACTGGTGCCACAAGCTCTTTGTAAAGTATATCCTGGGGTATGAGGGTCAAGATCTGAGCCGAGAACGCATTCGCGAGCTAAATTCCAATTAAAAGAGCTATTCATTACCGCGCCAAGACCCACATCACCAACCCTTCTTCCCTCAAGATGCATCGTTTTGACTAGCTGTTGCAAAGAGGTAATCATCAGGTCCTGGGTGGATATATCCTTGTAAGTGGACATTGATTTGACAAACGGGGTCCGAATGCCTCCTGCGATATAAACGGATCTTGTTTTCACTGAGTTATTCCTATTTGTTTTTAATACATTTTCTTACACTTCTTTTTCTATGACAACTGAAGCATGTGCTCCTGTGGTTAGTTTGAATGCCTAAAAAATCAAACTGACTAAGCATCTAAGCAGACATTCGATTGTGATAATGCCAAAACATTGGCATAAACTATTTTTCCAAGCAACGAGGTAATAAGTACCTCCTAAGTTTCGCACGAAGGGTTATGCCAAAAGCGAATTGAATTCATTCCAGATTTTCCTTTCTAGTTAAAAGAGCTTTAATTTAACACCCTTAAGATTGATTGACTATTAATCAATCAGGGTGGAATTAACGTGCCAAGATATACAGCAGTAGCAATATCAAATCCTAATTATCGGACAATAAGACTAACATACGAAAATATAGCTCAGCGACTTCGTGCTGGTCATTTTTCTCATAATGGTAGTGTAGATTTTGAGCAGGAGCATGATGTTTTAGAAGTATTATTAGGTTGGACACAGCTTGCCAGAATTAAACACATTATAGTCAGTTATGAGCTTCTGGATAATAACAATTACCAGATATTAAGTTTCCGCAGTTTAGAGGATGAAAGCCGCTATACTTTTCAAGAGCCATTGACGTTTGCTTCCGAGTATAATGAAATTATGGGAGCAAGAATGATGCGGCCGCAGCCAACGATGCAGCCGTTAGGACCTACTGCTGTCACAGCCACACTCGTAAATGCCCCAGTTAACATTAATGGTGGTCAAAGTACTCATACAGCGAGCGTGCATAAGTCGGTTACCGAGTCACTGCAGCGCTTAGGCTGTCGTTATCCTCAAATAAATATTAATAATAATATTGAGGCTATTAAAGAATTTTCCAAAAAAATCAACGCTCAAACTTTACCGAACACATCAGAGCTCGAGCGCAAAGCCGCGATTCGCTTTATAAGGCGCATGGATACTCTTTTTGATAATAAGGAATCAGGGTCAAATTTAACAATAAAGCATATTTTGGCGCTGATTTGGGAGGGGATGCATGATGAGAAAACCGGAGCCCTGAAATGTGATAGACAAACTGCTGAAGAAAGTTTTGTTAAACATTTGTATGAAATTCAACGAGGTTACAATTTGGATTTAACCGGCAAAGATATGGGGGGAGAGGATAAGTCTATTTGCGCCGGCGGAACAATCAACAAATTAACAGATACATTAAATGGTGGAATGCATGCAGATGTGGAAATCATTTATATTACAAAAGAAACAGCCGGTGAAAAACTAAAAGCCTTAGTAAAAGAAAGGGTAGTTGCTTTTATTCAAAACTCTCCACATAAAGCTGAGTTGATTACCCAAATTGATAACTTAAAAACAGCCGACGAATTGCCAACTTGGGATATTCCTGATTTAATCTTAAATACAATTAAAGATGATGTAAAAAAATCTTTTTATGCTGAGTTTCAAAATAGTTTAAGTTCGGTGCAACTGGAGGAAATTTTCATTCAATATGAATATACCTCGCTTGACCAAACCAATTACAAGCAACTTAATGAAGAAAAAATTCCTGCTAATATTCCTGGTGAGATGAGTAGTGAAAAGGCGGATGTAGAAGAAGTTTCTGTCCGCCCAGAAGTCAATATATCTCAGGAAGTACCAGAGGTTATTAATAGAGAAACTACTAATAAAGAGAAAACAGCAATCCCCCAAGAAAATGTTAGACAGCCAGGTCAATCTCTTCAAATGCAGCAATTTCAACACAATAGGAGTGAACCATTAGCCTCAGTGAATCGTGTTGTCCAATCACCACAGCAAATTTTGGAAGAGGTAACTCCTCAAATACATCTCTTACCTCTGTATCGACAATCTGCAGAAACTGATCAAAGCATTGTGGGGCGGATATTTCGATTTTTTGGTGGGTTTAATCCTTCATCGGTGTGCCAAGCTGAAGATGATTTACCTAGGGTGTATAAAAGATCACAATGACAAGCCAAGCGGGCAAACTATCATCTAGCTTTAACGTCTAGCGATCATCCTAGGGGCTAAAGAGAAATCACAAAGCAACTGAGTTGACTGGTGATGATCTAAAATTGATGTGGATAAGGTTCATCTTCGTCATCCGTTAAGGGTGACGGAGATTGAGTGATAATTTATGGTGGCATGGTTTACATGTTAACCGCAAACGTATGTGTTTAATGCGCGCCTGTCATCAACAAATGCTGGCTTTGATTAGAAGATTGCCAGTGCTCGAGATAGACTCGTTTTCTTCTTTCGTAGCCCTCTTTCGTAGCCTTCTTTATCTTCGAACTTCTCTTAGCTCTTCTAAACTTCACATCTGCTCCCTCTGATGAAAAAATAGCAGAATAGGGAAGCTAAATAATGGCGGTAGATGCGATTTGTAGGTGCTTACCGTGATGATTAAGAATTCAACGGTTAAACAATAGCGCCAAATAGTCTCTTAAAAGCAAACCCACCAAAAACAGACAATAAAATGACAACTGAACCAAGCAAAATAAGTGTTTTATATCCCTATAGAAGCGATGTATTAGACGATCGGTAGACCCCTAAATTTTTAGGGGGTCTTAAGATAATCGTGAACTACACGACCATAGGGCAATATTAAATCGGTGAGTACATGCACCGCTTTTACCACCTTTTTTACAGGTAACCGAGCAAGTTGTGCCAAAGCATGATAATGCAAATCCAATCGTGCGGGCCCGGTCCATGCTCCTTTGATTTCGACATTTTCCAGTTGGTATTCAACGAGTTCGCAAATGCGAGTGGTCCCATCCACATGGGGAATTATTTTTAAAAGGTAAGAGGGCGTCATCATTGATTTTTTAATAGCCTCGGGATCCAATTGTTGATACTTAAACCCCATAGTCGCTGTCGCAACCCTACAGCTTCCATAGTCCAAGATACCGACTAAGGTTTCTTTTTCTATACACAATCGAGGTTGGGCTAATTTTTTGGGAAAGCCCCAAATTTCCCGTCCTCCAGAGATAGGAGGCATGTCATCTAAATACATCGCATGCGTGTAAGAGCCAGCTTTTCCTTTATAACGAACCGGTATAACCTGACCCGATTCCGTGTAATCACCAAATCCAGTTGAATCCGGCATGCGAATGACTTCAAAATTGACCAACGGTTCTACGACTTCTAATGGAGCAGGTACAACCTCTTTTAGAGCATCCATGTCTGTTTCATATGTAATGATAAAATATTCCCGGTTCTTAAAATAATAGGGGCCGCGAGGGTAAGCAGGACTAGTGAAAGGCATTGCAAAAGCGTTTTTCTTTATTTGTGCTTCATCCATTTTAAATTCTCCTATCCAGATGCTAAAGCGATGGTATTCTTTATATCTATTCCATGAACCACCCATGACTAACCACTAAGGATTGTCCCGTCAATGCATTGGATGGAAAGGCCGCAAAAAATAGAGCAGTTTGAGCCACGTCTTCTACCGTGGTGAATTTGCCATCGACCGTGTCTTTAAGCATCACTTTCTTGATAACATCATCCTCACTAATACCCAGCTCTTTCGCTTGTTCGGGTATTTGCTTGTCCACCAATGGCGTGCGCACAAAACCAGGACAAATGACATTGGCATGAATGCCGTATTCAGCTGCCTCTTTAGCAACAACCTTGCACAAGCCTAACAAGCCATGCTTTGCAGTCACATAAGGCGCTTTTAATTTAGAGGCTTCTTTGGAGTGAACAGAACCCATGTAGATAATGCTTCCCCCTTTCTTAGCGGCGTACATGTGTTTTAAGCAGGCTTTTGTGGTGAGGAATGCACCGTCTAAATGGATGGCTATGAGTTTTTTCCAATCGGCGTAGGCTAATTGATCGATGGGATCAATAATTTGGATTCCTGCATTACTGACAAGAACATCGATACCACCAAATTGTTTGGCTACGGCATCAACGCCGGTATTAACCTGATCTTCGTCAATCACATTCATTTCCACAGCCATTGCTTGGCCTTTTTTTTCCTTAATTTCGTCGGCGACGAGTTGGGCTTGTTGAAGATTGAGATCAGCAATAGCCACTTTTGCACCTTCGCTTGCGTAAAGCAGAGCAATTTCTTTCCCGATTCCACTGGCAGCGCCTGTTACTATGGCAACTTTGTCTTTTAATCGCATGATTCACAGTCCCTGTTATGTTATTGTTTTAGCAGTATAGCAGTGCGTTTTCTATTTTGCTTTATCCTGTATCAAATTCCACTGTAACTTAAGCAACCTCTTGTTTTTGTGAAATAACTCGTTGTTGAAATGACAAAACCCTGATTTTGCTTTTCAGATGAGGCAAGCAAAGCAAAATCAGGGTCATACTAACTTCAACAGTTAGTAGTAATAATAAACGCCATTTCGCCAGTAACCATTACCCCAGGCCGCATTTCTCCAATATCTTCTATCTTGGGCTTGGCCGATTTGATTACCAACTAAGGCACCCAAACCGCCGCCAACTACTGCGCCGCCCCCTCTACCTACGGCATAGCCTATTCCTGCGCCAGCAGCACCGCCGGCAACAGTTCCTACTTGGGTATTGGTGCAAGAACATAAGGTGAGTGCAGAGAGACCTGCAAAAGCGAAATAAGCGATTGTTTTTTTCATGGTTATTTTCCTTTTGTTAGTATTGTTTATTTCCCTCAAAAAACATAATAGTACAAAAATAAACAAAATGATTAATAAAAACGCAATTTTATTGCGTAATGTAGCTAGGTAGACTCATAAACCCTTGTGGGAACTGGGTTATAGACTTTGGTAAGCGGACGAGAATAAATTTAAGTTGAGAAATTATTCATCCCCCAGTAGTATTGGCTTATCGTTTCAAAAAAAGAGGGTGTAATGTTTCGAGGGAGTATAGTTGCGTTGGTCACCCCAATGCAGGATGGTCAAGTGGATGAACCGCGCTTACGCGAACTAGTGGAGTTTCATATTGCTGCAGGTACCCATGCCATCGTCCCTGCAGGAACTACTGGAGAAGCAGGTACTCTTTCTCATCACGAAAAACTTTTTGTTATCAAAACAGTGGTAGAGCAGGTGCGAGAGCGTCTTCCTGTTATTGCCGGAACAGCGATGAATTCCACTAAAGATTGCATTGAATTAACGCGAGAGGCTATGGAATGTGGTGCACATGCAGCTCTTATTATGACCCCTGCTTACATTAAGCCGACACAAGAAGGGCTTTATCAACATTACAGTGCAATTGCTCATGCCGTGGCAATGCCGATTATTCTTTATAATGTACCAAGCCGAACTGCTTGTGATATGTTGCCTGAAACGGTAGCAAGGCTTGCAAAAATTTCCAATATCGTAGGCATTAAAGAGGCCACAGGGCAAATGGCTCGTTTGCAACAGATATTGCGTACATCACAAGAAAGTATGGATGTGTATAGTGGCGATGATTTGACTGCGGCTCAGTGGTTGTTAGCTGGAGCGAAAGGAGTTATCTCGGTCACAGCGAATGTGGCGCCAAGACAGATGGCAAAATTATGTGATGCAGCTTTGGATGATGATCATGCCGGGTGTTTACGGATCAATGAACAATTAATGAAACTCCATGAGTTATTGTTCGTGGAATCCAATCCTATACCTGTAAAATGGGCACTAAGCAAAATGGGCTTGATAAGGGATGAATTGCGGTTACCCTTGACAAGCTTATCTAAAGAACACCATCAAGCATTAGAGCAAGTACTTCGTACTTTGCAACTTGTTTAAACGAGGATAGTTGTAGTGAAAAAAATTGCTTTACTTTTAGTTTCAGCGCAGCTTTTGGCGGCTTGTTCAGCCTATACTAGTAATGGTGAGAGGCAATATTTACAAAGCAAAAATGGGCCTAAAGTTGTAGTCCCTCCTCCATTGACGGAGGCGAACATTAGCCACTTTTACGATCTGCCAAACCAGGCTCAAAGTGCTCAAGTGAGTATAGTACCTCCCTCTGATTCAGAACTTAAGCAGGCAGCTAGCTAATATGGGATGATTATGTCAATAGACGCAGACGGATTAGCCTTCATTCAGGATTTATCGAGACGTATTGTAGAGGCACAAAGCCAAATACGGATCTTAGACAGTATTAAATGGGATGATTCAATCAAGCAGGATTTTTTTAAACATAAAGGGAAACGGCTACCGCCGGTGGATCAAGACTATTACCATAAAAGGCCATTACCCTTTGATGCGCATGAAAAACAGGAAGAGTTTCGTTTAATTTTGCGCGATGCGCAGAACCATCTGGGGCAGTACACCCCAATCACCCGCATCATCAAACGTCAGTGCGAAGAATACTCACGAGCTGCCCATATGCTTGATGTAAGGGGTACACCCACTTTTTGCGAATTGGCCATGGAGTTGTATGGGAGTCCTAATGATGCTTTCTACTCAGGAGGACCTCGATTATCTGAATTAGGAACCGTGCTTTTTGACGTATTAACTGCGCTTGATGTCCAACTTAAATCAGATGCGGATGTGAAACGTTATACTCCGCAGCAAGCGCAAGAAATTTTGCAAGAGCGTCTAGGTCATTTTTTTGATCAGCATCCAGGAAAAGTGACTGTGCAAGTAAGCGATGACATGGTAGCGGATGCTGCAGCAGGTGCAGATACCATTAAATTAAGCCAAAAAGCGATGTTTAGCGAACGTGATTTAAAATACCTCGAAGTTCATGAAGGCTGGGTACATGTGGGTACTACTTTAAATGGTTCAATGCAGCCTTATTGCTTCTTTTTATCGAAAGGCTCGCCTTCAAGTTCGGTCATGCAGGAAGGTTTAGCTGTGATTACCGAAGTAGTGACCTTTTCTTCTTATCCTGCAAGAGTACAAAAGATAACCAACCGAGTGATTGCTCTTGAGAAAGTAAGACAAGGAGCTAATTTTCTTGATATCTACCATTATTTTATGGATTGTGATTTATCTGAAGAGGCAGCTTATAATCAGGCAGTACGTATTTTTAGAGGAAGTACACCAGAGGGCGGACCTTTCACTAAGGATTTATCTTATGCAAAGGGGTTTTTGTTGATTTACAATTTTATGCGGTTTGCGATCAGTCAACGCCGTATTGATGCAATACCTCTATTGTTTTCAGGCAAAATTGTTTTAGATGATTTACCCTTACTGAGCGAGTTAAAAGAGCGTGGATTACTCTCTCCACCAGTGTACTTACCACCGCCATTTCGAGATTTGGCAGCGCTTGGTGCATGGATGAGTTTATCTCTTTTCCTTAATAAATTTAGCTTAAATGAGATTCAGAAGAATTTTCGTTTTCTTTTAGTTTAAGTGAATGCTGCTCTAGCGAGACTAGGCCTACTTATGCTTTAATTAGTGTTATTTTCAAGGAATTTTTAGAGTATTGCTATGACTTTTGTGATTACTGAAAGCTGCATTAAATGCAAATACACCGATTGCGTGGAAGTTTGTCCAGTGGATTGCTTTTATGAAGGACCCAATTTCTTAGTCATTCATCCTGATGAATGTATCGATTGTGCCTTATGTGAGCCTGAATGCCCTGTTCAAGCGATCGTTTCTGAAGATGATTTGACCGAAGACCAAATGCAATTTAAGGAAATTAATGCCGAGCTCTCTAAAGCTTGGCCAAATATCACGTCTAAAAAAGAAGCACCCGCGGATGCTAAAGAGTGGGAGACTGTGAAAGATAAACTTCAATACCTGCAAAAAGAGTGGGAGAAGTAGTCGCTGCCGTTGATGATGTCGCAGCACATTGTCAGCGCGTATTAAGCGACAAAGGAAGGCTCACTACCGCGATCCCTGGCTTTATTGCACGTCCGGCACAGATTGAATTATCTGTCGCAATAGCCCAAACCATTGCTGAGCAATCAATCTTAGTGGCTGAGGCTGGCACAGGCACAGGAAAAACATTCGCTTATCTGCTACCGTGTCTTTTAAGTGGCAAAAAAGCACTCATCTCTACTGCCACCAAAACCCTGCAAGATCAGCTTTTTCAAAAAGATTTGCCTATGCTTGTTCGTGCTCTCGGATTGCCCGTACGCGTGCAAAATCTTAAAGGCAGAGCCAACTACATTTGTCGTCATCGTGTCGATTTGCATGCACAAGAAGGACGATTTGTTAATCCGCAATGTGCCCACGAAATTTTACACGTGCAAAAAAAATTGCCGCAGCTCACTGCAGGCGAAAGAGCAGAGTTGCCTGAAATTAATGAAGATTCGCCAGTTTGGCCTTATGTCACCTCAACGGTCGACAATTGTTTAGGCAGTGAGTGTGAGCATCATCAGACGTGTTTTTTAGTGAAAGCACGAAAGCGAGCGATGGATGCGGATATCGTCGTTATCAATCATCATTTGTTTTTTGCGGATACGCGCTTAAAAGAAGAAGGCTTTGGTGAACTTTTACCGGGCGTAGAGGTGGTGATTTTTGACGAAGCCCATCAACTCACTGAAATTGCCACTCATTTTAATGGGCAGCGCGTAAGCACGAAACAATTTCGTGATTTAGTCGATGACTTACTGCGGGAATGGCCCGTGCTTGATTTAGCCAACCAGCCTTTAAAACAACTCAGTTTAAACGTGGATCAGGTGATTGATCAATTGTTGTTCGCTTTGCCAAGCAATGAGGAGCGCCTGGCTTGGCAAGAGCTTAAGCGTTTTAAAACTTTTGATTCTGCTTGGAAAGCATTGCTTCATTTAGTGGATGAATTTTTAGAATGCATGGATGCAGCAACGGTAGAGGCGAATGCAGGGTTAGTGCGTTGTCAGCAGCGTTTATGCGACTTGAAAGCGTTACTTCTTCAGTTTGAACAAACGGATAAGGTGCAAATTCGATGGTTAGAGCGGTTTAAACACAGCTTAGTTTTTCATGCAACTCCTTTTGATATTGCCGATTGTTTTAACAAATTATTAATGCGTCAATCGGCAGCTTATGTATTCACCTCAGCAACCTTAACGATGGCCTCCTCTTTTGATTATTTTACCAAACCTTTAGGCCTCACTCGCGCGAAAACGCTTGCCTTACCCAGCCCTTTCGATTATCAGCAACAAGCATTGCTTTATTTACCTCGTAATTTACCGGATCCGAAAAACGCGAATTATTATGACCTGTTGTTGGAAAAATCGTTGCCTGTCATTAACGCATGCGGCGGCCGTTGTTTTTTCTTATTCACTAGCCATAAGGCTTTAAAATTGGTTGCTCAACGACTTGGCAATACTTTAAACTACCCGCTATTAATCCAGGGCGATGAAGCAAAACCGATTTTACTCGCGCGCTTTCGTGAACTGGGCAATGCGGTATTATTGGGGACATCCACTTTTTGGGAAGGCGTCGATGTAAAGGGAGAGGCTCTCTCTTGTGTCATCATCGATAAATTGCCTTTTGCAAATCCGTTTGATCCAGTCACACAAGGAAAAATGGCGTATTTAAAATCGCGTGGGTTATCGGGGTTCGATGAATTATCATTGCCAAGTGCTGTCTTGGCATTAAAACAAGGTGTTGGCCGGTTGATTCGCGATGCGAAAGATCGTGGCGTGTTAATGATTGCCGATCCTCGTTTAACCGGTAGAGAATACGGACGGTATATTTTTGCGAGTTTGCCTGCTCTGCCGAAAACACGTGACGAACAAACGGTATTAAATTTTATAGAGAAATTAGCATTACAACATGAATCTGTTAGCCATTGATACTTCCACAGAACGCGCCTCGGTTGCGTTAATGCAAAATGAAGAGATACGCAGTGAAGAGCAAGGTGCGCAGCGCGACCATGCGCGGTTACTTTTGCCGACCGTCGAGCGTTTGTTGGCAGAAGCTGAATTAAACTTAAGCCAATTGGATGGAATTATCTATGGGCGAGGACCGGGTAGTTTTACTGGCTTACGAATCGCATGCAGCGTAGCCAAAGGACTGGCTTATGCGCAGGATTTACCCGTGTATCCTGTAAGCAGCCTTGCCGCGATTGCCAATGAGGTGCTAGAGCAAAAAGACGAATTTCATCAGCTCACTGTTTTAGCGGTGTTGGATGCGCGAATGAATGAATTATATTGGTCTAGTTTTAATGAGCAATCTCATAATGGAGAAGAACAGGTTTGTGCCGCTGCCAAGATTGCGTTGAGTACCGATAAACCCTTTGTTTTAGCTGGTGTGGGTTACGAAGCTTATCTGTCACAACTATCGCCCTCTATTCAGAAAAAAATGGTTAAGGCTATTACGATGTATCCTAAAGCAGAGGCGATGATTCGCCTTGTGTTAGCTGGAAAAATAAAAGCGGTCAGTGCAGCTGACGCATTACCTGTTTATGTACGCAATCAAGTGATTCAAGGAGAGCCTCGTGGATAAACGTTTGCTTGAAATCTTGGTTTGCCCCCTTTGTAAGGGCAAATTACTGCTTAAAGAAAATGAATTAATTTGTCGTTTCGATCGCTTAGCCTACCCAATTCGTGATGGGATACCGGTTATGCTTGAGCAAGAAGCGCGATTGATTCCTTTAGAGGAAAAAGAACAATTATGAGTATCGATTTTCATGTCGTTATTCCTGCTCGTTATCAATCTTCACGGTTGCCAGGAAAATTGATGTTGGAATTGGAAGGGCAGACCGTCATTGAGCGAGTGTACAGGCAAGCAGTTAAAGCCAAACCTAAATCCATTATTATCGCAACAGACAGCTTGGAAATAGCCAATCATGCAACTCATTTTGGTGCGCATGTCATCATGACTGCAGTGAGTCATCAAACCGGCACAGATCGTATTGCAGAAGTGGTTGCAAAAGGCCAATTTGCAGGACAAGATATTATTGTCAATGTGCAAGGCGATGAGCCGTTAATTGCTCCCGAACTCATTTCACAAGTCGCGTACAGCCTTTACTCATCACCTAATCCAATGGCGAGTTTATGTTGGCCAATCGAGAGCGTGGAGCAATTGCATAATTCGAATATCGTTAAAGTGGTCCGGGATAAACACAATGATGCACTTTATTTCTCAAGAAGCGCGATTCCTGCTCATCGTGATAACCCAAAAAGTATGACACAGGTTTTTCGCCATATTGGATTGTATGCTTACCGAGCTGCTTTTTTACTGGAGTTCGTTAGTTGGCCAGTTTGCGAGCTTGAAGCCTGTGAAGCTTTGGAACAATTGCGAGTGCTTTGGGCGGGATACAAAATTAGAATAGAGGAAGCCTGCACCGCACCTTTACAAGACATTAACACGCAAGATGATTTAATTTCAGCGCGTAAGCTGCTCAAAGAAGTCGGTGCTTGGTAGTCGCTGTGGGTCCTCCGTCTGTGCCCTACATCCCGCGGCTTGTCCGCAGGATCCGTGAGAAGTTGGCAAGGAGAATAGGGTAACTTATTCAATGGGGTAAAAGACCCCACTCGAGTTATGCCGCGGAGGCAGCGGTAGCCGAATAAAGCGTATCAAGAATCTCATTACCTGTTTCTACCAGCTGCCTTTCTGTGGTAGAAGACCAAGGTGTTTTAGGAATAGGTTTGAAAAACCGATCATGAGAATTATGTTCCAGTTTAAAGTAGGAGCTCACTTGATGGGTCAATGCTTGCAACGGTTTTAAGATATTAATACGAATCCATTGAACGAAGTCAGGTAAAATACCATCAGACAAGTTTTCCATTTGCGCATTGTGAATCGTTCGGTTCACGTTCGCAATGAGATGAGATAGGTATTTTTGATCCGCACGTTCTAGCAAGCGGTTACTCGTTTCTTGAGAGTCAAGGACAATTACTCCTATTTCATCCGATTGTTCCTCTTCATCCACTATCGAGAGTAGATTCTGATTGATATAGCTTTTGTTAATTTGAGCGAATTGGAATTGCATGGCGAGCAATTTAAATAATCGAGGATCAATTTTATCTAAATACGCTTTGTAACGAGCCAGAGTTAAGTAATTTTCCGAGCTGCCGGGAATTTTTCGCAAGGCTTCGAATTGTTGCTCGTCTTCAGGATAAGTTTCAATCGCGGCATCAACATACTTATTAACTATACGATTGTATTCTTTTTTCATCCTTTCAATGGCTAAAATCGATTGTTGATAACCCACTGATTGTAAGCGCCCCTCAATAATTTTGGCGCCTTTAAGCACTTCATCACGTGCCTGTAATTTCTTTTGAGCTACATCAATGGCTTCTTCAAGTCTATCTAATAATTGTCGTACTGAGGGAGTCGTAGCCGATTTCAGTGCATTATGAGCCTCTATAACGTGTTCAACCGCGATAGCCGCCTCTTGGGTTTTGCGACTCAGTTCTGTTTTAAAAGGGTTAATGTCATTGAAATGTACAGGGCTAGAAAACCGCTGGATAATTAAATGTTGTACCGTATTTTGGTAATCCTCGAAAAGTCGTAGGTTGACCTCACTGCTCAGTTTCTTAAGCGCCGTGGTTAAGCGTTCCACTTCTTCTTGTATTTTGGACAAATTGATTTCTTGCGTAAGTCTTAATTGTTGGTATTTGATAGAATAGGGGCTGAGCGCCTCTTTCACTGCCTCCATGGAGTAATAAGTGTGTAAGACTTCTTGCGCTTTTTCAATTTCAAATTTTAAGTCCTGTACTAACCAAGATTTAGCCATACCATAGCGTTCATCCAAAGCGAGAATCTGATTTAAAGTAATAGAATAAAGACCGTTATCTCCTGCGAATTGCTTTTCCAAAAGAGTAAATTCAGCGCAGACTTCTTTTTGCAGATCAGTGAGCTGATCGAGGCGCTCTAACGGCGATGAAACCAATTCTAATTTTTGTTTTTTGTCTTTGTAGCGTGCAAATAGCCTTTTAAATTGATCATCTAGCTCATAATAGCTGTTGATAATTTCAAACCCTTTTTTAACTTCTTCAATTTTGCCATGTTGCTTGGTGAACAGCATCAGTTTGGCTTGCAGAAGCAATCTTCCACTTGAAAGTTTAGAGGCTATTTCTTCAAACATTCGTGGAATCTTTTTCTCTTGAGTGAGCTGAATTTCTTTTAGGGCATGAAAATCTTTGATTGCCTTAATATCAAAATGGTTTAGCTTACCTGTTAGATTGCGGAAATGAATGATTTGTTTTCTAAGTAATGCGTCATCGTTTTCAGAAGAGGTGGCTTGCAATAAACCAGAAATGAATTTTTGAGCCCCTTTGAATAAAGCTTTTTCAGACGTTGAAGCAACAGGAGATGCAAAAAGTTCATTTAAAAAGCTATCAATGGCTATGCGATCAAGGGCATTGATAGTGGGTTTATTTAGAGTGTACCAATGCGCTGGTTCACCAAGATGCCTAAGCAATTGGATACGAAAATTTTCAATCACTTGAGTAGGTAAATGCATCTCTTCTGCTTGCAAATCAACCATAATTTCTTTGATGAATTCAGCAAGTTTCTTTGTGAAAAATAAGAGGTCTTGATCTGTCTTTCCTTCTAAATGAATGGTGGAAAGAATCATAAGAAAATGTTCGAGGGCATTTTGAGTCTCCGCTTTTGCCGAGCGCAATTCTTCCCTTAAACCAGCAGAGTCTGATGCAGTGGGTTGGAGGAAGGCTTGCCTTTCGAGGATATTTGCGCGCAATTTTTCTCTGGCGCTGTTTAAATCCATCATTTTAAGGATGGCCTCATTAAGTTGATCTTGAATGGCTATACTGGTCCTGAAGGAGCTCAATACCGGGCGCATTCCTGCAATGAATAGATTGGAGTTGTGATTTAATTTTTTAAGCTCAATTAACCATTGTTTAAGCAGTGGATCGAATTGTGCGAGCTTATCTAGTTCGCTGAAATCCAAAATAAAACCCTCATGGAAAGCGACTTGTTTTTCAAATTTGGATTTAAGTGTGCCGATTACTTCTTGGAGGGTTATCTCCTTTCTTTGGAAATCAGATAAGCAATCGAGGTTATGGGCTTGAATAATAGCTTGACGAGTTGTTCGCTTTAGATATAAATCTCGAAAGTGTTCTCTGCTTACACTTAATTGGTTGGGCATCTGGCTGATTTTTTCTTTATACAAACTAATTTTTTCCAATTTTTTTATGCTTTCTCTTCCTTTCCCAGATTCCCATTTTTCTTTAAGTAAATCCAATTCCATTAAAAGGCTTTCGTTCATTTCTTGAACGGATTTTTTAAAGCTTTGGAGCAAGGTATTAACCTGAATAATGGGTTGTATTTCAGCTTTATTTTCTATGGGACATATCCAATTTATTTTTTCTTTCACCGCTACTTCTGTAAAGAAGGATTTAGTTTGTTGGAAAAAAAGGCTCTTAAGATGTCGTAATTCGGCTTCAAGTGGCTCGGTGTGTCCTGATTTAACCGTTTCGTCGTTACAACGTCCTTTTAAATATTGAATAGTTTCTTTCAGGGAGGGGGTAAATTCTAAAGGTAATAAAGCAATAGCGACGTGTTCAATTTCGGCAACTTGATTTTCTATAATTTGCAGTTCATGCAAAATTTCTTCTTTAGTTTTACCCATGGAAGCACTCGGTTTTTGATTTTATTTGTGTCACAAAACTATCATTCGAAGCTTAAGATAATCTTAAAGAATTGTATCATAAGTGTAAATATTTGATGGCTGAGTAAGCTGATCTTATCCCATGGTTTGTGGATAAGAACCCAGTAAGGTCATCATGACTGACATCGATGCTAATTCATTAAGAGCAGCTTGAATATGCGATTCGGATTGGTGACCTTCAAAATCAATAAAGAAGAGATAAGTCCAATTGCGATGTCGATAAGGACGTGATGCAATTGAAGTCATATTTATTTTATATTTCCCAAACGGGGCAAGTAAATTCACTAAACTTCCGGGTTCATGCGGGGTAGAAATAATAAGTGATGTTTTATCACATCCACTTGGACCAGGAAGCTGCTTCCCTAAAATGATAAAACGAGTGGTGTTGTTCGGATAATCTTCAATGTGCTGATGAAGTTTGTGCAATTTATATATTTCTACTGCATTATCGCCGCAAATAGCAGCAGCGTTCGGATTTTCGGCTGCCATTTGGGCTGCTACACCATTGCTCGCCACCTCATGCAAAGAAGCGTTTGGATAATGAACAGACAACCAATGCCGACACTGAGCTAAAGCCTGTTGATGACCATAAATAATGGATAAAGGGCGATCAGGATCTATTCGTGCAAAATGATGACGAATACGTAAAGCAATCTCGCCACAGATTTGGACATCGGAATTAACCAAATTATCTAGAGTAACGTTGACCATCCCTTCAGTACTGTTCTCAATAGGCACTACGCCATAATGTACATTACCGCTCTCTACAAGCTTAAATACTTCCGTGATGGAAACCTCGGGAACTAAGTTGACACTTTCGCCAAAATGCTTAACCACGGCTTGTTGAGAAAAAGTGCCTTCTGGGCCTAAATAAGCAACGGATAAAGGTTCTTGCAGAGCGAGGCACGCGCTCAGGATATCGCGGAAAATTTGGGCAATTTCGCGATCGGGTAATAAGCTAGTATTGTTTGCAACAATAGAACGAAGAATTTGTGCTTCACGCTCGGGGCGATAATAGATGGGACTTTGTTGTAATTGCTTAATTTTTGCCACTTCAGCCGCTAAATTGGCGCGTTCTTTAATGAGCTCAAAGAGTTGTTTGTCAATTTTATCAATATGATTTCGTATTTTTTTTAGCGCGTCTTCAGTCATAATAGCCATGATCTCTTAAGTCTATTTAATAGGACGAAAGCAAAAATTTGTACATAGAATAGCATTACTAACCATAACACGATAATCAGTAAATTCAAAACGGATGTCAATTGAAGCAGAGTTGAGCTTTAGTCCAACAAAAGTTGGTCACAACAGTAAATTTTTGAGTAAGATTTGCGGTTTATTAGAGAAATAATACACTTAGGCTAAGCCCCAACTTACGGGAGTTTCTTTAATTTTTATGAGCGTGTACCCATTCAAAATCCTGGGTTGTCAGTAAGCTCATTATAAAATTGATTTCCCGCTTCAACTAAAAATTCTTCTGTTCTGCATGCCCTCCAAGTAGGTGTGAAAAAAGAATTTGGAACAAAACAATAGGTTAGCAGGTATTGAAGGGGTTTAAGAACGTGAATACGAATCCATTGAACAAAGTCCGAGCGAATTCCCTCAGAAATGTATTCCATACTCTCATTATGCAGCGTGTCTTCTACTGTCTTAATAAGTTGGTTCTTATATAAGTGTTGCTCAGCTTGAAGTAGCCTTTGTTCGGTGGACGCTAACGCCTTCTCATTACATTTTATTTGAGCTGACTTCAGAAAATTTCCATTCAAGTATTTTTCATTAAGCCTCTCATACCCAAACTGCAATGATAATAATCGACATAACCTTGGATCAATTTTATCAAGAAGATCAGTAAAACGATCCGCATGAGCATGGAATGCATTTCTTGTCCATCTTTTTTCTTTCAGTTTCACAAAATTAGCAATCTCATCAGGATTATTTTCACAGGCTTGGTCAAAATATTTCTTCAATATTCGGAAATATTCTTCTTGGATGACTTTAATGATTTCGAGTGATTTCAGATAATGTTTTGAACGCTTGCGATCTTCAATAGAAGCTTGTTGTACTGATTTCTCAAAAGCGACTAATGCGCTATCCGCCTGTGCGAAAGCAGATAGTGAAGCGACGCATTGTTGATTTGAGGTCGTCAAGGTGGTGTAAGCGCTTTTTGCTGCTTCAATTGCACTTAATGCAGCTTCTTTTTGGGAAATCAGCCCATTAGCAATCGAGTTTCTTTGTTCTAATGTTGGAAGAGGCAACGCTGCCCGTTGCATCAAATCAGCCAGAATTTTTTGGTATGCAATAGCAAGTATTTCTCTTGGTATTTGGCCATGTTGTTCAAAATCTTGGATAGCAAGTTGATTTTCCCGATGGATTGTAGCCAAAGGCCTATTTTCTCGCGTTTCAGCGCATAATTCTTGACGCATAGTATCAAGAAGAATAAGGGTTGCTTGCGCTCGTTCTAGGACACCCTCATTTTTCATTTCGGCGGGTAAACGCAAATAAGCAGATAAAACCACCCGAGTATTTTGAAAGCTCTGGCGTAAATTATACCTAAGGTTTATTAAGCTAAGATGATATTGACTAGCTAAATGGGAAGTCAAATCCAATGTTTCTTTATAGAAGTTTTTCTCTCCCTTCAACTTTTGATGTAGCCCCTCTAATTTAATCACAATGTCGCGCTGAACCGAGGTAATTTGCCCTAATTGTTCCAAAGTGGGGATCGCTTGATCTTTATATTGTGCAAGTACGGCTTCAAACTCACCTTCTATCTTTTCTAATTCAGCTAAAAACAGACGGCCTTTCCTTACATCTTCGTAATCATTGAATGGCTCAATGAATAAATCCAATGTGGATTTCAATTCCTTTTTTAAGGTTTGAAGGGTTAAGGTTATGTCAGCAATTCGTTCTTTGATTTTTTTAGTTTGGATAAGGCATTCTTTGATTGTATTAATAGGAAAATGGTCTAATTTAAATTTTAAGCTGCGTAATGAAATTAATTGCCTTTTGATGCCATAGGCTTCAACTCGTTCCTCTGAAGGATGATCCAGCAAATCTATTAAGATTTGTGGAGGCAATATTTAATAAACCATTGATAATTTTAGGTCTTGAATCTCTGGTAACAGGTTTAGTAGTCGTACTTAATACAGTTTTCACAAAAGCATCAATTTGATTGGGATCAAGCTCATTGCGTGTTCCAGCACTAAATAACGGTGCAATGAGGTCGAGGTGTCGAAGAAGCTTTCCTTGAAATTCAAGAATCTTCATATGAGCTAACGGGTTGAGCGTTCGTAGATCTTTGACTATTTCCTCTAAAAATTCTTTTAATTTATTTATTAATAGCGCATTGAACTGATCATCTGCATTTTCAAAGTGAACCATGGAGAAAATGGTCAAGAAGGAAATTAAAGTATCACGTAATTCATTTCTTGTTTCAGTAAGAAATGCTTGGGTAATAGGTGTCTCAGAAGGCAAAAGAAAGTGTTTTCTGTCCCAAATAGTTGCCTCTAATTTTTTTTTCTTATCGATTAATTCACTTAACTCAGGTAGAGCTCTAGTAGCATGCCATGAATCTTCTCTTCTTCCGCTGAATCTTGTTGCCAACTTGTGTTAACCTGGCTAATTAATGCTTCTAATCGTTGAGTGAGACTATTAAGCGATAAAATCCATTGTTTGATAAGGTAATCGTCTTGAAAAAGAAGTAGATCAGGTATAGGTGCCGATTTGGTTTTATGCTCAGCTGCGAATCCATCAAATTTTTGTTTGAGTGCATTGTTCGTTTCTACCCAAGGACTCTCAATTATTTTACCACCCATATAAACACCTTACAGCTAACTTAAATAAAAAATGATGAATTCAGTAAATAATAGATTAGGCTTTACTTAAACTGTCCTGTCTTTTCTTGCGTAAATAAAGTAAGAAGGCAGGGAAGATCATAATTAAAATGCCACTACCAAAGACTAATCGAAAACGTGTTGCTCCTCCTATATCCATGCTGCTCTCTGGAGGAATAAAGCCAATAAATAACGTAATTGCACAACCTGCAAGCCCTAAAATGCAGGTTAAGTAGTAGCCAAAGCGGCCTCCAGGAATAACAAAAGGGCGAGGTAAATTGGCAAATTTACTTTTTAGCTTCCAGGCGGCAATGAACATTAACACATACATGATGATATAAAGTTCAGTACTCAACGCAGTAAATAACCAGTAAATGGCATTAATGCTTGGAAAGAGTAAAAAACCGCTACAAAGGAGGGTGACAAGGATCGCTTGCAGGATCAAAATGCGTGAAGCAATGCCATGGTGATTTAAACGGTAAAGCCAATGAGGTAAAAACCCATTATCAGCAGCAAGTAATAAGCCTTTTGCCGGAGAAATAATCCAATTGATCATACTTCCTAGGCTGCCCAACAATAACAAAATAACAATCACTGGCATGAGTGCTGTGAGATGATAGGCTTGAAAGAAATTGGTAAAAGCGCGCATTACCCCGTCTACAAGGCTGATTTTTTCCTGTGGAAGAACAAAGGCAATGGCTAATGAACCAAAAATCATGGTTGTCAAAATAAGAATAACCGAAAGAAACATGGCCTTGGGAAAATTGCGCTGAGGATTGTGCACATTTCGAACATGCACTGCTGCTAATTCCATCCCGAGAAAGGACGTCATGATCGCCGTCAGCGACACCCAAGACTGAGTGTCTTGCCAATGGGGTATTAGGCTATGAAAATGCAGATCAATGGCAATGGGATTCCCTTTAATTAACCAAATAAGCGCAAGAAGAATAATAAAACCCATAGGCAAAATCATTCCGACTATCGCACAGAAGCTTGCAAAGGTTGCTGAGGCGCGTAAACCAGCAAGTCCTAAGAAAGTGAGCGACCAAAAGACAATCAAGATAACACTAATGAGGTAGTATTTATTTTGAGCTAACGCGGGGTTAATAAGATAAGCGAGTGTCCCTGCAATAAATGAAAGAATAGTCGGATACCATACCATCGTATTAATCCATTGCAGCCAAATGGTAAAAAAGGCAGGCGTTTCACCAAAAGCATGCTTAACCCAACTATACACTCCACCTTCCTCTTCTGACCAAGTCGAAGATAATTCAGCAGCGACTAATGCGACCGGAATGAGAAAAATAATGGCTGAAAAAATGAAGAAAAAAATCAATGACGAACCAAAGAGCGCGGTAGCTGGTAAATTGCGGATACTGTCGATCGCGCCAGTGATTAATAGCACTAATGCGAAGACTGAAATTTTTTCGGAAGACCAGGCTTTCATAATCGACAGTTCCCAAGAAGCCAAATTGGCAAAAAGATATGCATTATAAGGGAATGAGGGAAGTCATGAAAAGCATTTTTTTACGGGTGTTGCCTAACTCCCATGCACCGTTATCACAATGCGACGTTGGGTCGCATGATTTCGATGTTCACACAAATAAAGTCCTTGCCATTGCCCAAGTGCCAGCTGTCCTTTGGTGATAGGTAGAGTAAGACTAACGCCCAGCAAGACATTCTTAATATGGGCTGGCATGTCATCTTCGCCTTCTAGTGTATGATGATAAAGGCGCTCATCATCAGGAATGGCTTTGTTGAAATAGGTTTCTAAATCGTGCGGAACATCAGCGCAGGTATTTTCGCTGATGGCAAGCGATGCCGAAGTGTGTTGCAAAAAAAGATGCGCTAAACCAGTTTGAATCATCGGCATTGTCGCCAAACTTTGTTGCACAGTAGGAGTAATGAGATGAAAGCCTCGTGACATTTGGGGTAAAACACAGGTGGTTTGCCAGTAAATGGGTGCTTTATCCATGACGGTAACCATCCCGACAAGCAGGCGAGCGGGGGATACCCCCACTTGCTTGCCATTCTTCAGGGGTGTACAAATGCAAGCTTAAAGCATGTAATCCTGTATTGAATTCTTCTGCCAGTAAATTATTCATTAAGCGATGGCGTGCAATCTTTGCCAGGCCAGTAAATTTTTCAGCAACCACAGATACTTTGAAATGGGTTTCTGCGCCATCGGGAACATGGTGGCTTTTAGACTCATCCACAACGTCTAAAAAAATCGGAGTTAATTGGTGAATAATAAGCTGACTGATTCGTTCTTTTCTGGTCATAACGCGATAACAGGCTAGTTTAAGTTTTTAAATTATACCCATTGCGAAACGCATTGTCATATTTTAGTCTATTTGTTCAGGTTCTTAAGTCATTCCGCCAGAATTAATTTGATTTGAAGCAATATTCCTTTATCGCTAAGGGGTAACTTTATGGCATACTTCCTCTCTTCTTAATCTCAGGAGATGAGTATGAAACAAAAGGGATTAACGCTTATTGAGTTAATGATTGTGATTGCCATCCTAGGCATTCTTATTTCAATCGCGATTCCTGCCTATCAAGATTACACCGTTAGAGCTCGCGTCGCGGAAGGATTAAACATGGCTCAGACTGCAAAACTCGCCGTCGCTGAAGCCACAATGGCGAATCATGCTCTACCGGCCTCTCAGGAAGGCACACACTACACAAGCCCTGCACCTACTGAAAATGTCCAGTCCATTGTCATTGGAGCCAAAGGCGAAATTACCATTACTTATACGGAGCGTGCAGGTAACGGAACTTTAGTATTAGATCCTACGCTACAAGCCAATGGTGATTTAACATGGACATGCAATAAAGGGACATTAAAAAGACAATATCGACCCGCAACGTGTCGAGATTGATCCATACTTCCGAAATGTCATCCTTCACTTTATGGTTACTAGTAATCCTATTTGTTTATTTAATTGACCATGAACAGGATAGACTCTATAATTTCGCCACGGTTAATAAGGTAGAGTTGAACGATGAAAACTGCTTTTTTTGTCAGTAGTGTTGGAGATACTAGTTTAGCATTAGCAACTATTGAGTTATTGGAAAAACAAGAGAGTGGAAATGAAAGCTTAATTATTGCGCTAACCAAGACAGCAAAAAACCACATTGAAAAATTTCAGTCCCCTTCTCTCA
Organism: Legionella maceachernii; assembly: GCF_900167045.1. Lineage (GTDB taxonomy): Bacteria > Pseudomonadota > Gammaproteobacteria > Legionellales > Legionellaceae > Tatlockia > Tatlockia maceachernii. Next base: position 172,012 of record NZ_FUXJ01000008.1, read on the forward strand.
TTGAGAAAAAAAGCCTGTTTCAACTCTTGAAAATGGATGATTTTCCTGCAGGGGCATGTTCCGAAGAGCAAATTCAAGCCATTACTGAGTACGTAAGAAAAGAGCATCAGATTGATCATGCTTTTTTAGGTGTGCCGTCAGTGGATAATGAACTTCCTTTTCAAATCGCTCAGGCATTGGATGATATCCCTGTGCTTATTGCTGATGAGTTTATGTTTAAACCAGAGCCACATTCTTTATGGAAATATTTACCTGCATTGAAACAAAAACCCAATGTTCAATGGGGAGTGCCACTGGATACCGCAATTGAAGATTTTGGGCCTGAGGCAAAAGTGTTTGTTACTGGGCATTTAAGTATCGATAGCGCGCTTTCAGCCAAACCTCCTGCACCTGAAACGATAAAGAAGACGAGGGAACAATTAGGCATAGCTCCCGAGCAATTATTCGCCTTTGCAAGTAGTTCAACTCAGCCTGTAAAAACCTGTGATGCCCCTTTTTTAAAATGCGTGTTAGAAGAACTCCCTAAGCATCCCACGGTGCAACTGCGTCTTGGGTTACATCCAGGAATAGAAGATTTGGATGAGTATTTGCAACATATCTTACTTATTTGCAAAGCATACCCTGAAGCAGAAAAACAATTTAAAATTATTTTACCTGTCGCATTTACCGCGAAGCTTAAACAACCTCAATTAACCATTGATAATCCTCTGTATGAAAAACTATTCCTGCGCGTTGAAGTGAGCGGGGTGGAGGCTGCGGCTGCTGCGGATGGTGCATCCCAAGCGGTACCGGGTGCGCTAACGAATAAAGCAGCAATGGAGGGTAAAGCTGCCTTTTGTCCTTCAGGAAAACCCTATTTACCGCAAACGCGTTTTGCAGAAAACTTAGCGAGCTTTTTTGCCTTGAAACGGCAAGACCCTCTAACACGAAAAGACTTAAATCTTAGTGAAAAAAGTGCCGCTGAAATTTATACTGATATGATTTGTACGCCTCAAAAGATAAGTTAGGGATCTCATGGCTCAACAATTATGCATGCGGTGTTACCTTTCGGGCAAAGTGCAAGGAGTATGGTTTAGGGCTTCTGCCAAGGAACAAGCTCAGCATCTTGGGATTAGCGGATGGGCACGTAATCTCGCTGATGGACGAGTAGAGGTGTTTGCTTGCGGCGAGGAAAACCAACTGCAACACTTTTACGATTGGCTAAAACAAGGACCCCCGCATGCTCAAGTCACGGAATACACTCGCGAAGATTTACCTTGGAAAGACTATCAGGGCTTCGATACGTTTTAAGTTCTAGGACTACGCAGGTTTGGACAAATCCACTCCGGCCCCTCTGTCCTGCCTTTTGCACATCCATTGAAAACAGGATAATCTAGTTATGAGTTTCTGTGATTTACAGCTGATACATTAGCTCATCGGATTTTTTGGGATGACCTTCATAACGTTAAAGGATTAAGACTATGCGACTTACTAATAATATTGGATTTATTCTTCTAGCCATTTTTCTAATCTTGGTTGCATTACCTATACTTGTTCCAAGTATTCCTATTCCTCCTGCTGTTACCGCAATAATTGCTTTGATTTCTGCTGTTTTTATTTTGATAGGTAGGTAGCTTCAGCGACTAAATATACCAACACGACGAACCTGGATGACAGTGTGAGCTGCATCCGGGAAGTTCTGAGGTCGTGTTATTTTTGACTCTAAGGGTGTACTCTCGGCCTGATTCGATTTTTAGTCGATTGCTTGTTCACTTCCATTTTTGCCAGTGCTGGGCTAGGAAAAGGAATCCTTGACGCCTGAGGTGCGGGCGTCCCAAACTCCACATGATGGTTCGTTCTTAAGAGAAACCGTTTTTTGGCTTTACGTTTTCGTAGAGTGTATTTCAATTTAATGGAAAAACGTCTTTGTTTAACTGCCTTTGCAGAGGTGGTAAGCAAAGAAAGGCCTTGCTGCAAATAAGCAAGTTGTATTTTTTTTAAATTATTGCTTTTTAAATTGGTGGTTAAAAGATTTAAATAGTTTAAAAGTTGCTGCTCCTCAAGGGCTATTTTTTTCTTAAAAAAACCTATCTTGCTTAAATACATAATAACCTCCTTGTTTTTAGGAATATAAGCAATGGGTCTTCCATGGGTATAATTAGAAGCTAGTCGACAAATTTTTACCTGTCAAACCGAGGATTATTCAAGAGGGGCTGTAAAAGTGGACAAATTAGTATATAATTTGTCCACTTGACAGGAAGAAGTGAGTTTGTGAATGTTCAAAAGATTTTCAGCGTGGTATGAATCTCTTTCCTCGCAGTCCAACGAGCCTAAGCCAACTTCGTCTTATAGCTCACAAGGCGAAATGCTTAAGTCCCTCGGTAAAGAGGAGGAAGCGGGTCTTTGTAATCCGCTTACCAATATTTATGCAAAACAACAAATCGCTGGTTTTGATCCTGAAAATAATCTAGCTTCTGAAAACAATATTGAAGTTTATCTCAAAGCAGTGGAAGAAGAAGATCACCAGCATAAGCTACGAGAGGAAGGGAAAGATGGCAGACACTCTGCTTTTGTCGATACTCAAACGCCTTATGAAGTTAAGAAATTTCCCGCTGAAAATGACATTGATCTAGAGCAAATATTGCCCACACCTGGGCATGCAATCATCACCTACCCCGTAGAAGGGAAAGAAGGAGAAGATGATTATCATCAAGTCTATTTAGGTAGAAAACCCATCTCTGAAAAGGGACCCTCTGAATGCATTTTTTTTGATCCATCAAAAAAAGGAGGAGGTGTTGAAAAAGGGAACTGCGATACATTATTAAAAGCACTTTTGAACGAGGTATCCAGTCATTCTGACTCGAAGCGCCCCTCCAAAAATGTCACGGTAGCAACGACTGCTTCTTCGAGCTTCTTTTATCACAAAACAAATGAAACCCTGAGTGCTGGAAAGCCAACGAAACAGCCTGACACACAGTCTAATTTCGTACACCGTTAGTAAAAAGCGTAAGCGTGGTTCTGAGTTCTTAATTGAGACGAGTCCTGTGTTTGCGTGATTGATAACGCAAATCCCGTTTTAATTGCATGCAAATAAAACGGGATATTCGAATAGAGATTTAATTAGGGTCAGTCGACATTCACCTGCCGGCTACGTGCCGTAGGTGAAATGTCACCAGACCTTAATCAGTATTTCCGCTTTTTGTTCCGAATTTGGGAACAAATTCTTCTGAAGGCAATGATTGGTTCATCGCTGATTCAGCAAAACCTTTAGCCGTATGAATAAAAAACCCTGCTAAATTTTCATTGCGAAAAGACTGATATTCCGGATCCTTATAAGCATTGTAGAATGCTTCGGCATTTCTTTTCTCTTGCAAATACGATAAAGCATGTGGTCTATAGGGAGACAAGTTTTCTGAATCATTTTCAATGGCTTGTTCAAGGAGCGCTTTTTTAGCTTTAGGATGCAGTGGAACTTTTGCCGCATCATGGCCATTATTCACGGAAGACACTGAAACATGATGTGAATCATCATCTAGTTTTTTGAGTTTAGTGTCTAATTCTTCCCGGTGAGGACAATGGTAACCTGGGTATTCTTCACCAGTGTGTTTTTTTCGCTGCCATTCGCCTTGTGCTTGGGTAAAATTTGCCAAGATAGCTTTAGTCACACCAAAAAAAGTCACGTCTCCTGTATTTTTCTTCTCTTCCACAGGCTTTACTTCATGCGTTTTCATATGATCTCATCCACAACAAAGTTACTATTTTTAGCATAATAAGATCAAAAAATTAACAAAATATTAATTTACAAATTCTTTACTAATTTGTTACTTTTAGGTCATTAATCGATTAAGAGTGAAATTTTTGTTCTCGAATTTAAGCGATTTACATTCTCCTTTTGAAAGCCAGTACGGTTTAAGTATATGGAGATAGATCGCATTTATGCTGGATATCCATGAAAACCTTGTGATAGTCTTGGGTGAAATCGATTGAAAGAGGAATTTTTCTTATGAAAACAAGGATATCCACAATTATTGCTCTGTTTGTTCTGGTAGTTACCACTTGTTTATTGAATGCATGCCAAACACAGTCAGGGGATTCTTCCACTTACATTCATAAAGGAGAAGGTTACGGTGGCGCTGCCGGCGGAGCTGGGGGTCATGGAGGTGGTGGCGCTGGTGGAAGTGGTGGAAGATAATCAGGTGCTACCATGAGTCATTCCTATAGACATTAGCTATCCTTGCCAAAAAAGGTATCATTCCCGCGAATGCTCAATTGGTTTTATCCGTCAGTAAATTTATGTAGAATCGGCTAAACAATAAAGAGGAAATGGGTGAATATGGGAGCTCGACGTCATTATAAAATAGGCAAGCTGATTTTATATGTAGGTTTTCTGTTATCAACACTATCTGTAACTGGATGTATTGACCTCGCTGCGACTCAAAGTCTTTCTAAAGACAAAAATTATGTCTTCAAAAGCAATGCGCGCGTTTTTGTAATGCGCGGAGGTTTGGGAGGTGTCTTTAGTACGGGGATGAATCAATTACAAAATACTTTAGAAAGAAAATACCGAATCCGAGCGGAGAGTACTGTTTGGTATAAAGTCGATCAATTAAGCAAGTATATTATTAAAAATTATGGGACTAAAGAGTTACCAGGACCGATCATTCTGGCAGGCCATTCTCTAGGGGCAAATGAGCAAATTAAGGTGGCTAAAAACCTTGCTAAGGCAAATATTCCAGTGGATCTACTGATTACCATTGATGCTGTTTCCCCTTTAGAAGTACCGCCCAATGTGAAGCATGTGCTGAACATCTACAAGCCCTCTTTTGTACCTATGTTCAGTGGATTGCGAGTAAAAGCGATGGATCCAACGCGTACAAAAATTGAAAATATTAATGTAACCACGCTGAAAAAAGTGGCAGTGAATCATTTCACTATCGATAAAGATGAAGAAATACAGAATCTAATGATCAATCGTTCGTTGGCTGCTATAAGCGATGCAGATAAAAAAACCACTTCATGATGAAGTAATGAGTGGTGATAAAAAAGAAAGCAGTGTCTGTGTAAATCTAAACTTAGCCTAGGCTTTTGTAAAAGTGTATTTATTATGAAAATTTCCCTTGAGAATTCACCCAAAATTTGTGTCATTGGCGCTGGACCTTGTGGTATCACTACTGCAAAAAATTTATTGCAACAGGGTTTAACGGATTTTACTGTATTTGAAAAAAATCATCGTTTGGGAGGTAATTGGGTTTTTGACGAAACGAATGAACACTCAAGTGTTTATGAAACAACTCATATCATTAGTTCTAAGCGTCTCTCCCAATTCGAAGACTACCCAATGCCTTTTGAGTATTCTGATTATCCTTCGCATAGTCAAATACTGCGTTATTTTGAGGATTACGCGCAGCATTTTGGTGTTAATGACTATATTCAATTCAATACTTGCGTCGAGAGAGTTATCCCGCTATCTGAAAATGAATGGCTGGTGAGTTATAAGAATGAAAAGGGCATCCATGAAGAAATTTTTAATTATGTGTTAGTCGCCAATGGGCATCATTGGGATCCAATAATGCCGACATTTTGTGGTGAATTCAGTGGTGAAATCCTTCACTCTCATCAATACAAGTGTTCAGCACCGTTTAAGGGCAAAAGAGTGCTTGTCGTGGGAGGGGGCAATTCAGCATGCGATATTGCTGTAGAAATTTCACGACACTCACCAAAAACCTGCATCAGTTTACGACGTGGTCAACATATTTTTCCAAAATTTGTATTTGGTAAACCCACGGATATTATGTTTTCTTTTGTGAATTGGATGCCTTATTGGCCGAAACAATTATTAGCTGCTGCCATAATCCGTATTATTCAAGGCAGGTATCCAAAATATCATTTAGAAAAACCGAAATGTAAACCGCAAGAAATTCACCCCACGATTAATTCTGAACTGCTCTATTATATCAGGCACGGTAAAATTCAGCCGCGTCGAGCTATTGATCGATTCGATGGGAATACAGTGCATTTTGTGGATGGTCGGCAGGATGAATTTGATGTCATTATTTTTGCGACAGGCTATCAAATTAGTTTTCCCTTCTTTGATAAACAACTCCTCGATTTCAGCACATTAGTTAATGTGCCTCTTTATCGAAAAATGATGCATGCTGATTTTAAAAATCTCTATTTTATTGGTTTGTTTCAACCCCAGGGTTGCATTTGGCCTCTAGCAGACTACCAAGCCAAAATTGCAGCTAAAATCATTGCGGGTCATTTAGAACGTCCGAAACATTTACCTGAAAAAATTAATAAAGAAATAAAAAAATCACGTGCTAGGTTTAAAGCTAACATAAGACATGCATTAGAAGTGGACTATCCCTCGTTCCGTCGACAGCTTCTACAAGAGTTGAAAAAAGAAAAACGTCAATCTAGACGAGGTGCTGAACCTGAACATACAAATTCATCGAGTCTATGGAAGGCGCAGATGGAACCGACCACTGAAGCCGAGTGATTATTCACTTTTTACATCTCAAAATAAAAGATAGGTTGGGCCTTGGCTCAACCTGTGAATCATCTTTCCAAAATCATTCAATTGCACTTTAGTGAAATTAATTCTATGCAGCAATAGCCCCTAGTATAAGCACATCGCCTTTGTCATTCTTCAATTGAAAAAATAAAAACAATATGTACAATAGCTGATTATTTTGAGTTTTAACAGGAAGGGTAGATGTTATCCAAGACGATCCATTATTGGCAAGGGTTATCCAAATCCATTGATTTGATGAAGCAGGAGTTACCTCAAGCCAGAGAAGTTTTTCCATAAGCTATATGTCTTTTAAGATCGCATAGTAGTGCTCTAAAACGACATCGATTAGAACTGCGAATTGGCAATCCCTTTGGCAATTTCATTTGCCCAAAGTGAACTCTTATAGTTAACGTAGAGAAATAATGTATTTTAAAGATTGGTGTTTTCTTTCTTATGGGATTAGCCTTTTTGCCGAAGGGAAAACAGTCAATAGTGTGTTTATCCCTTTAGTTCCCTTTACATTCATAAACTCGCAATTTGTTGCTGATAATAGAGGGTATTTTCTGGCTCATGATAACTCTCTAGGCGTCGTATTTCCGAAAGAAAATTATGACAATTTAATGACACGGATTCGCTCAGAATTTCGATCAGCTTTTCCCGATGAGGTTAATGAAAATCAGAATGGAAATCAGTTTAAAAATTATAAAAATAATTATTTCTTTGAACTGGGATTAAACGATGAGCTGGAAATAAAATATAAGGCGTCCGCTAATATTTATATCACTTTAGCCAATAAACAGGCAAGGCCTGCATTCATGGTTCGTTTTGCTCATTATTATCCTCAAATTGGTTTTGATCCATTAACCTCTAACGAAGTTATTGCAATGCCTCCGACATTTTTAGAAGAATTAAAAAAGCGATACTATCAGAGTACATTTTCTGAAATTAGTCTTGCTACTGATCTTGAATCACTAAAGGCGCATGAAGTGCGTATAGGGCAATTGCTGCAAGCGGTTAGCGAAAATGCTTTAATTTTGAATGGGGCTAATAAATTATTTTTGGATTATGACAATGATCCCCCCCTCAATCTTACCAATGAATCGGCTTGCAGTGCTTACGCGTTATCATTAAGTGTTTTCGCTGAGATCAATCATTATACGTTATCGCCGGTGGATTATCGCAGATTGCAAATCGCATCAACGCGGTTGGCAGCGTATGATGATCAGCAAAATCTACGGCAAAGCCTCAAATCAGACATTGTTTTTCTGCACTCCCTTAAAGAAAAGTTTTTTAGTTATGTACTAAAAATATCAGATCCTATTAACGGTGCTTGCCCTTTGATTACTGAGTTACCACGAGAATACTGTAAGTATCTACTAACAGCCATTCAGAATAATACGGAGGATTTGCTTGAGGGTAATTCTGATGCATTTCTTAAACCTAATGCTTTTTTTAGAGCAATGCGCTTTTTTCCAGACGAACAAGGCCAATCGGATACGGATGAGATTGTTCTACACGGTGGGCCAACACGAGGGCATTTTTCCATATTCCGCATAGTCAAGATTGGAGTTCTTGCGAACGGTCAGCTTGCTGGACCTGATGATAAGCCTCATCATTTTGATTATTTTAAAATTGAAAATAACTTAGGTTCTCAGTCTAGGGGTCAAAATCTTAAGACAAAAACTTGTTTGGGAACTTATGTGACCAAATTAAGGCCTATTGTTTTTAGTATCGGAGGGGAGATGGTGCCTCTCAATATTGATCCTTTTGTTCAACCGGAATTCTATCAAATTGTCATGAAGAATACATTGAGAGAATTAATTAAAACAGAGCGGCTACTTTCCTTTTATCGAGAGCCTGATCCCGGTTTTGATAATGATGATTACTCTCCGGTAAATAGTCGAGAAGCTCAGGAGTGGACCCGTTTATATCGGTTAAGAGAGCTTCTTAGTGGTGTTCCTTATACGAAACCCATTAATTATTTTATTCGAGATCCAATTCGACCAAGTATTCGTTATGTGTATTTTGCGTGCAATCAACAAGGTTATATCCAGGAGGGTGGAAGTTGTCCTATTTTTTCAATCAAAAGTTTTTTGGATAGTGTCATGGGAATTGATATTAATAGCCATCATACTAACTTTGGACAGCAAAATAATGCTCAGGGTTATGTTTGTGCCTTGCAAGCCGCATTAGTGAGAGTGCAGCAGCGAATCCGCGAAGTGGAACCTTTAAAAATTATGGGGGGGAAACTGGATATTTATACTTGGTTTAGAGATTTTAAAAAATTTCTGAGAGTTCGCGGTAATGTGGAGGGAGTATCCCTAGAAAAATCGAGTGAATATGATTTTTGCATCAAAATTACTGATACTTCACTTAAAAGAAAATGGCACGAATTTTTTGCTGAATATCAAAAAGAAAATGTCTGTCCTCGAAATAGAACGCCATACTTTTTTGGGGAACGATTGGCAATGGCTCCGGTTCGCGTGCTTAAGCCCGCTCAACCTAGTGTGACTAATAACACAAGTTCATCAGGGATAAGATTATGAATAGATATTCGCTAAAACAACCTGAAGTCCCGCTTCTGTTAAAGAAAGATAATTATAATTGGGATCAACCGTTGTACGTTCTATCCACTCATTAGCAATACAAGTATCCGTTAATTTTTGTGCTTCTTCTAAGCTAACGGGGATTCCTAATTTTACTGAAAGTATACCAGCCGCCTCTTCATCAATATTTAAAAACACTTGATCACGGGTTAGGCCTTGTGCTTTCATTTCGTCATAAAATAATTTCAAAATATCCATTTCATTCATTACGTCTATCCTTTTAAGAAGGTTATACCATAAAGATAGCTTAATTTAGGCTTGCTTAAGATGGAGTTTAATTTTTTCAAGTACGTCTTCGATATGCTCTTCATTTTCATACCTCGTCCTTGGCCAAAAAAAACCTTTTAAGCCATCATGTTGATTTCTGGGGACGATATGCACATGTAGATGCGGAATGCTCTGGCTTACGACATTATTCATAGCGATAAAACTACCCTTTGCTTCCATGGCTTTTTCGACTGCAGCTCCAATGTGTTGCGTTAAAATAAACAAGGGGCTAACCAGCGAAGTAGGCAGATCATAAAGTGTTTTGTAATGCGCTTTAGGGGCTAAAAGAGTATGGCCAGGGAAGAGGGGACGATGATCTAAAAAAGCAATAAATTGCTCGTCTTCGAAGAGAATATAAGCTTTCTCTTGTTTCTTAACAATTAAATCGATCACACAGCTGGTTTCTTGGATTGGCATTATTGTCCTTATTGTCAAACCCGCTTCCGGATGAACCCCAGAGGGTATTATTTACTCCATTATCTCGGCATACAAATCATAATCATCGCTATCAGTGATCACCACTTCAATTTTATCACCTACTTTGATCTGATCTGAAGGAGGTAAGAAAACAACGCCATCAATTTCTGGCGCATCACTTTTACTGCGTGCAATAATATGCTCTTCATTCTTTTCATCCACCAAAACCGTTTGCGTCGAACCGATTTTGGCTTCTAATTTAGCGCGACTGATTTCCATTTGAACTTGCATAAATCGATGGTAGCGTTCTTCTTTTATTGTTTGGGGTACAGGGTTAGCCAGTTCATTCGCCTTGGCACCCTCGACAGGCGAATATTGAAAGCAGCCTACTCGATCTAGGCGTGCGATGTGTAAGAAATCAAGCAGTTCTTCAAATTCTTCTTCAGTTTCTCCCGGAAAGCCAACGATAAACGTTGAGCGAAGCGTAATATCGGGACACATGTCCCGCCATTGGGCAATGCGAGCTAAAGTGTTCTCACTGTTAGCAGGGCGTTTCATTGCTTTCAATACACGCGAATTGGCATGCTGTAGTGGGATATCTAAGTAAGGTAGCAAAAGACCGTCGCGCATTAATGGGATAATTTCATCCACATGTGGGTAAGGATACACATAATGTAAACGAACCCAAATACCTAGCTCACCCAGCTGCTCGCATAAATCATAAAATTGGGTTTTAACGGTTTTATCTTGCCATGTGACGGGTTGATAGCGGGTGTCAATGCCATAAGCACTGGTGTCTTGGGAGATCACGAGTAATTCTTGTACTCCTGCATCCTTTAATCGTTTCGCTTCACTGAGTACCTGGGGCAGTGGATAGCTTTGTAATTTTCCGCGCATACTTGGGATAATGCAGAAAGTGCATTTTTGGTTGCATCCCTCAGAAATTTTTAAATAGGCGTAATGCCTAGGCGTTAATTTAATCCCCTGGGGCGGAATAAGTTGAGTGAAGGGATCAGTAGGTGGTGGTAGGTGTTGGTGTACGGCACGAACGACCTCCTCATAAGCATGGGCACCGCTAATGTGCAGTACATCAGGACAGGCTTCACGAATAAGTTCAGCTTTAGCCCCCAGGCAACCTGTGACAATGACCCGACCATTTTCTGCCATTGCTTCGTTAATGGTATCCAGTGATTCAGTCACTGCCGCATCAATGAACCCACAGGTATTGACAACAACGACCCCGGCATCTTGATAACTGGATACCAGTTCGTAGCCCTGAGCACGTAATTGAGTAATGATTCGTTCCGAGTCAACTAATGCTTTAGGACATCCTAAACTGACAAAGCCCACTTTATGATTCATAATTTTCTGTCTGTAAAAAAAGTGGGCGAAATTATACCGCTTCTGAGGCTAAGTTGTCTAATGAGGTTGTATAGGATTTGCCGCATCTATTTACAATACATCATTCAGAGTAACCTGCGAGATGTGTCGCTACGCTATTGAGCCCTGTTCACTCTATTAAATATAACAAAGGATTAGGTTGTGAAGCCTATATTTACTTAATTTTATTAAGCAGCGTCCCTAAATTTTTTTGATCGTTATCTAGACTGAATCTGAACACCAGGTTTTTGCGATTACTTCGATCTGCCCCCTCTCCCGCGCTAGGAATTTGAGTAGTATGATGATGCTTTTCGCGGTGAGGGTTAGGGAGAGGGAATGGAAAAATCTGTGTTAAGGCAGCGAGCCCGCGATTTAAGGAAAAACAGCACAGATGCTGAAAGGCATCTATGGTACTATCTTCGCGCGAATAGACTTGGATTTAAATTCAAGAGACAAGTACCAATAGGCGTATACATCGTTGATTTTGTCTGTCTTGAAAAACGACTGATTATCGAGCTTGATGGTGGTCAACATATGGAGAATCAAATTTACGATATGAAGCGTACTGATTGGCTAAAGACACGTGGGTTTAAAGTGTTGCGTTTTTGGAATCATAATATCTTTCAGCAAACGACATCAGTTCTCGAGGTTATCAAGTCTGCTCTACTTTAAAGCCAACAAGGAGACCATCTCTCATTGTCAATGACCATCCGTGAGATCCCTCTCCCCAACCCTCTCCCGCGAAAAGCATCATCATACTATTCAAATTCCTAGCACGGGAGAGGGGGCAGATCGAAGTAATCGCAAAAATTTGTACTTAGGTTCAATTGGGATAACTATCAAAAAAACTTTGGGACGTTGCGTAGGATATTAAATTTCTATTGAAACTTTTGGGGTAGGCTAGATTATTTTCTTAAAGCATTTAATAATTTTTAGGAAATATGAAAAAACAAAATTCATGACACTTGCAAGACCTGCTCTCTAGCATAAAAATATTTAGAACTTTTGGAGTTAGGCTTAACTTCCGCAAGAGGTTTATTTGCAAGAAGGCGCATGGGAAAACTGAGTTTTTAAAATAAGATTGTATACCTGCAGCTCAATTTCATTGTTTAAAAAAGCATGGTATAAACTGCAAAAATTTTTTCCTAGAAAGAAGAAAAGATAGCTCAAGTAAATTCAATAGAAAATTGTCGAAACAAAGGGACAATAAATAATACGAAAATCAAACCATTAACTATAACACCGTAAAACATAATGGACGTACGAATTTGATTCAATCTATAAATGCTATTTTTAGAGCCTTACGTTTTAAGGCATAGTATATAAAAAATAAAATCCCAACATTGCGCCTATAATCCAGAAAATTAATGAGCAAAATTCTGTATATGAAGGTATTCGTGTTCCGCGTAAACTATAAGCCTGTTCAATAAAATATCTAGCGGTAATTTTTTCATTATTGAAATCAATAAATATTTTCTCCAATTTATTACTCATTTTTTCAAATTTACTTTTTTCGGAGGCAATAGACCAATAAATTAACGCTATTCCAATTAAGAAGGGTACAGCTACTAAAAGCGATATCATTCGACTAGTTAATTTATCAAATAATGGGATAACAAAAATAAGTCCACCAGTATTCAATACAAATAGCCAATTTACAATAACTCTATTGGATTCTTGAGAAATTTTCTGATAGTACTGGGCGAAGCCACGATATAGATTAACAATTTCTTGAAGATGTGAAGGTTCTAGTTCATTAAGAGGGTAATTATAAGGATCGTCCTCATTTTTACACATATCTTTTCCTGTAAAAGAGTGAAATTTGTACTCCATTGTATCGACAAATAGAACTATTCACTTTAACAAATAATAGGGTCTGTTGACAATTCACCTGCCGCCTACGTGCCGCGGCTTGTCCGCGGCATCAATAGATGGTCAAATTAAAAGCTGAACTACCTAATTCATTGATTAATGAAAGCAAATTCATAATATAACGGCTCAGATACCAAGTATAAAACGAGTTTGCAATGCTAAGACTTATGCTCAATGACGAGCGTTGGTCAAAGCTGAGGGAGATCATGCTACAGCACAGGATTTATGACAAGCCCAATCTCCGTAGGATAGTGGAGGCAATGTTATATCGCATGCGGGTTGGGTGCCCTTGGCGTGACCTACCGATAGATT
>NZ_FUXJ01000007.1:0-192130 GCF_900167045.1 Legionella maceachernii
TAAAATGTCTGACGTGATTTCTGTTTGTGATAGAGAAGCCGATATTTTTGAATACATTCAGTATAAGTTAGACCATGCTCAACGTTTTATTGTTCGAGCGAGTCATAATCAAAAACTAGAGGAAGCAACGGTTATTTATTTCAGGTTTTATCGTCAGCAGTAACCTTGTGTACTTACACTATTGAAGTGGCTCAAAAAGCAAATAGAAAGAAACGCCAAGCGACCCTTGAGTTAAAAACAACAGCCGTTACTTTCTCGCCTTCTGAGCGAAGAGCCAAAGGACGTGTATTAAAACCAATCACTTTAAATGTAGTAATCGCTAAAGAAAAAAAGCATCTGAAAGCGATTGTCTTGAATGGATTCTATTAACAACAGAAGCTACCACAACATTAGAGTGCACCCGCAAAATAACGCGATATTATGAAATGAGATGGCGCATTGAGGATTTCACAATGCATGGAAATCTGGGGTTGGTGCTGAAGAGCAGCGCATGCAATCGATTGAAAATTTAGAGAAAATGATGGTCATTCTCTCCTTTGTAGCCATTCGATTACTCCAATTAAAAGAGTATTTGGAATACCCAACTACTCTAGACATCAATGATAGCAGTACTTATTGTGATGAATTGCTCTCTGATGCTGAATGGAAAGTCTTATGGAATAGTGTTGAAAGAACATCATTACCTGAAAAAATACCTACCGTTGCTTAGGCTTATAAAGCAATAGCCAAGTTAGGTGGTTGGACTGACTCTAAAAGGACTGGAAAAGCAGCTTGGTCTCCTATATGGAAAGAATAGTTCCGCTTACAGGAACGAGTAGAAGGGCTTAGAATACCTACCGAGTTGATGGAGATGTGATCAAGAGACAGCTTAAATGGGAAAGAGCCATAATTTTGGAATTTAACTTTTTGACATAACTTATTGATTCTCGTGGTGGCCAGAGGCAGAATCGAACTGCCGACACGAGGGTTTTCAGTCACCAATCAGTATTTAATTAATTGATTTTATAATAAATTTTATCGCAGGAAAACACTACAAATGGCATAGGATGTATAACTGTGTCGTACTCAAATACGCAAATTCCACACAAGGATTTTTATGAAATCTTTTAGAGACCCATCATTCAATTTGAATTATACCCAAATTTTGAGTACAATTAATTTATACAAGACCTTGGTGTAAAGAAGTGAATATTTACACGGTGGTAATTACTAAAAATGCTAAGCGCGATTTACAGAAAGTACCGTCCTATATTGCTTTAAAACTAGCAGCCTGGATTGAAGCAGTTTCACATGATGGTTTGCTGGAAGTGAGAAAAATACCTGGTTTTCATGATGAACCATTGAAAGGTAATAGGGTAGGGCAACGCTCGATTCGTTTAAGTAAAGCATACCGAGCCATATATGAAATAGATAACAATGGTGAAATGGAAATCGTGCAAATATTAGAGGTAAATAAACATGACTACTAAACAATCAACAGAGTCAATCGATTTCTTGGAATCATTAGCTAGTAAAAAACTTACTCTTGGGAGTTTCCTTCTGGCGATTCGACAGGGGGAAGAGCAAACCCAAGTAGAGTTTGCGCAAACCTTAGGTATATCTCGTCAAAATTTGTGCGACATTGAACATAATCGCAGGTTTGTAAGCCCCAAAATGGCCGCTGAATTTGCAGACAAATTAGGGTATTCCAAAAAGCAATTTGTACGACTTTGTCTGCAAGATATACTCGATAGAGATGGCTTATCATTAACTGTAGAGGTGGAGAGTGCTGCATAAAAATGCGTATATTTATGATGATAATTACAGAGTACACTAGAGAAAAACTGAAAGAAAGCGCTTATTACCTCGTTTCTTAGACATGATAAATGAGGCTTAAACGTAGTCCTTTTCAAACTTTGAATACCTTGGGAAATACCTTATTTAAATGGAAAGAGGAAGTCGCTAGAATGCTGCGGTTTACTAAAAACAATGGAATAACCGAAGGCTTTCATCGAAAAATGAAACTCATTCAACGTAGAGCCTATGGATTTAAAAACTTTGAAAATTATAGAACACGCGTTAGGGTGCTCTGTGGCTGATTAAAGATGCCCCCGGAAATGGGAAAGACCCAAAATAATGGAATAACTGAAGGCTTTCATCGAAAAATGAAACTTATTCAACGTAGAGCCTATGGATTTAGAAACTTTGAAAATTATAGAACGCGTGTTAGGGTGCTCTGTGGCTGATTAAAGATGCCCCCGGAAATGGGAAAGACCCCGATTGTAACTTATTGATTTTACTGAGTTCTCATGGTGGCCAGAGGCAGAATCGAACTGCTGACACGAGGATTTTCAGTTCTAATTTAAATGCTTTTAACCTCTCTCATTAAATCTTAAATTCCTTTAATACCTTTAAAATCAAGTATATTGGCTCCTATTCAGGTTTTTATATTTTTATTAGGTTTTAAATAATCTGTCTACATGGTGTCTACATGGGAATTAATCCTCAGTTCTCTCTGGAGAAGAGCATGGAAAATAATAAATCAGTGAAACTCACCAAATCAGTGGTTGATAAAATCAAACCTGAAGAAGGAAAAGATCAGGTATTTTATCGAGATGAGCAATTGAAGGGTTTTGCATTACGAGTTACCTCAGCTGGTGTAAAAAGTTTTGTTGTAGAAACTCGCATAGATAATAAGGTTAAACGCATCACTCTTGGTAAATATGGCCAGATCACTGCAGAAGAAGCGCGCAAACAGGCGAAGCATTTATTCGGTCAGATTGCAAAAGGGGACAATCTGTCGCTGAGAGAAAGGTAAATAAAATTAAATCCCTTACTTTGCAGGAAGTGTTTAACGATTACCTTAAAGCGCGTAAGGATTTAAAAGCACTGACTATCAAGGATTATCAGGGCATTTTAAAGCAAGTGATGCCTGATTGGCTTGGAAAACCGCTTATTAATATCACAAGAGAAATGATTGCTAAACGCCATGCAGAATATGGCCAAACGAATAGTAAGGCACGTGCAAATTATGCGATGCGGGTTTTACGGGCAATTTTCAATTTCGCTGTTCATGAATATCAGCTGGAAGATGGCCAACCCATTATTGCTATTAATCCGGTTGAGTATTTATCTCATGCGCGCAGTTGGTACAGGGTCGACCGTAAAAATAGTGTGATCAAAAATCACCAATTAATAGCATGGTATGAAGGATTAACAAAGCTCGGTGAACAGGAAGATTATCCTCAAGCAATGATGTGGAAAGATTACTTCCTGTTAATTTTATTTACTGGCTTGAGAAGAATGGAAGCAGCCTCATTACGTTGGTCAGACCTTGATTTCAAAGCGAAGACTTTTACTGTGCAAGATACGAAAAACAGGGAAGTACATACTTTGCCTATGACTGGTTTTCTTTATGAATTATTTCAAAGAAGAAAACAATTTAAATTTACTGAGTTTGTTTTTCCGGCACCGAGCAAAACTGGTCATTTGATGGAGCCTAGAAAGGCAATGCTTAAAGTGGCTGAATTATCTGGCGTAACTTTTACTGTGCATGATTTAAGGCGTACTTTTGCCACCACGGCAGAAAGCCTGGATTTACCAGCGTATGCTTTAAAGCGATTATTAAATCATAAAATGAATAATGATGTGACAGCTGGATATATTATGCGAGATGTAGAGCGATTAAGAAAACCATTGCAGCTAATTTCAGATTTTTTGCTGAAGCAAATGGGAGTAGAATTCGATTCAAAAGTGGGATGTGATCAACTCGCGGATAGCTGGTTATAAATTGGGATGAATCTTATGAAACCTTTGCGTATTTTTATTAGCAGTGTGCAAAAGGAACTTGCGGAAGACCGCATAGCTCTCCGTAATTGGTTAAATAACGATCCGCTTATGCGAAGATTTTTCGAACCATTTTTATTTGAAGATCTTCCGGCAGTTGATCGCAGTGCAGATAAAATTTACTTAGGAGAGGTTGCTGATAGTGATCTATATATTGGCATATTTGGAAATGATTATGGCTATGAAGACGCTAATGGAATCTCACCTACTGAATATGAATTCAATGAAGCTACAGCTCGTCAGAAGAACCGTTTGATTTTTATTAAAGGCTCTGATGATCAAAAGCGACATCCCAAGATGCAAGTACTAATAAGAAGGGTTGGAAACGAATTAGTTCGCCGTCGATATGATTCGATACCTGAGCTTATCAGTAATGTTTATGCTGCTTTAATTCAGTATTTAGAAGATCAAGAATTAATTCGTAATGGGCCATTTGATTCTTCACCTTGTCGTAATGCTACTATTAATGATCTTGATGAAGAGAGAATGGCCGCCTTTATACGCCATGCTCGTCAAGCAC
Organism: Legionella maceachernii; assembly: GCF_900167045.1. Taxonomy (GTDB): domain Bacteria; phylum Pseudomonadota; class Gammaproteobacteria; order Legionellales; family Legionellaceae; genus Tatlockia; species Tatlockia maceachernii. The sequence continues at coordinate 4,346 of NZ_FUXJ01000007.1, forward strand.
GTGGTTTTCCTTTATTAGAAGGTGCAACTGCATTTGAGTTACTCACCCATTTAAATTTATTGGATAATACCCGACCAACACACGCAGCTGTCCTACTGTTTGGGAAACAGCCTCAGCGATTTCTACTTTCTTCGGAAGTAAAATGTGCTCATTATCATGGAATAGAGGTTGCAAAACCTATTCCTTCTTATCAAGTTTATAAGGGAACGGTGTTTGATTTAGTCGATCAAGCAGTAGATTTTGTTTTGTCCAAAATTAATTTGTGGGTAGGTACAAGAGAATCGGGTACTCAAATTCCAGTAAAGTATGAAATTCCACGAGAAGTGATTGGGGAAGCAATTGTGAATGCTGTAGCACATCGTGATTACACTAGCAACGGCAGTGTACAAGTTATGCTATTTGCTGATCGGTTGGAGGTATGGAATCCTGGGACTTTGCCCGCTTCACTCACATTGGAAAAGCTACGTCATCCTCATGGTTCAGTGCCTCATAACCCATTATTAACAGAACCTCTGTACTTAACGAAATACATCGAACGCATGGGTACAGGTACTGGAGACATGATCCGTCGATGTCGTGAAGTTGGCTTACCAGAACCACAATTTTCTATTTCTGATGGGTTTTTAACTACTATCTGGCGTACAGCTAAAATAACAACTTTTCAGGTTACCGGGGAAGTTACCGGGGAAGTTACCGGGGAAGTTACCGGGGAAGTTACCGGGGAAGTCGAGCGTGTTCTATTAGTGGTAGAAGGGAAGATGAAACGCTCGGAAATTCAAGAAGCGCTTGGATTACGACATCAAGATCATTTTAGGCATGCTTACTTACTTCCCGCCTTAGAAGCAAACTGTATCGCAATGACCGTTCCAAATAAACCTAAAAGTAGCCAACAAAAATATTATCTTACAGATAAAGGGATTGAATTGAAGGCTGAATTATTAAAAAAGAAAAATTCATAAAGAGTTATATTAAAAATTTACTGGGACAATTGGGATAAATGGGACAGCCACATGAGCATTGAGTTTTAGATGTCCCAATGCAAAAAATTCAATTGGGACAAAGTTAACCCGCAGAGTGCTTTGTTAATAATTAATAACAATCAGTTCACATCAGGGCAAGCTACAATTCTTATTTGTACATTTTTCAAAAAATAAACGATAATAACACTAACAAAACCCGTCAAGGCTATGTTCATCTGAATACCCTCAAACCGACGGGTTACTTTTTTGAGATATTCAATAGAAATAGCATACTGGGTTGTATCGTTTGTTTATTCCGAAAAATCCAGACTGTTATCCCGAATTATCCAAGATCTTATTCCGAAATTTCCAGTTTATACAGTTAAATTAAAGTTGCATTGAATTACTGGTTTATATTTTTTTCTATTCAGTAACAAGCTATAAAAAAATCTGGGGGACACATAGGAAAAATTCAAACAGAGAAAATTTTCAGTATCAATTAATATCAAATAATATCAATGAGTTACGCAATTTTTAAAGCGCTTGACACTCTTTTAAAATCTAAGTAATACTGCGTTTGAGCTGTAATTTTTTATAGGATTGACCTCTTATAAAAGTAAAGGAAAATGAATATCAAAAGACTTTTTCCCTTAAGGGAACCGGCCGGAAAGTCAACTGATATTCATCGAGCAGGACGCCATTCTGTCGGCATTAAGCTGAATGAAAATCATTTGATGAGGGTTCCATATGAATAACAAACAAACGCGTTTACAACTGCTAAATGAATTTGACTCCGCACCACATACCGCATTGTTTAATCAGCAAACTTTAGCTGCCGTTTTAGATTGCTCTACTCAACTTTTAGAGCGTAATCGTTGGGAAGGAAAAGGAATTCCTTTTCTTAAAATTGGCCGTAAAGTTTTGTATCGCAAAAGTGATGTATTGTCTTTTCTACAGCAGCAGAAAGTCTATCGCTCTACGAGTGACGAAGGGCAGTTCCTTTCATTAGTCACCGAATAAAATAGATCGTTCAGGGGAAGATAAAGTTTATCTCTTTCATGAACTCTGCTGGAGAAAAGAGTCATGCTGCAAAATCAAATTATTAAATTAAAAAGCAAAAATGGTAATGACCCTATTATCTGTGAATACGCTGGGGGTTGCTTTAAATTAAATGAGCAGGGCGTGTCTTTTCTTGGAAAAGACAAAGAAGGCAATTCAATGGCACCACGCTGGATTTGTTCTCCCTTGTATGTGGTAGCTAAAACGCGTGATGCTAAAAGTGGCGAGTGGGGTCGGTTACTCGAATGGCAGGATGATGATGGAGTTATTCATCAATGGGCAATGCCTTTAGCTTTATTGCAGGGTGATGCCTCCGAGATCAGACGAGAGTTGGCAAGTCTTGGTTTAACTATCTCACCCAATAGAATTTGCCGGGATTTGCTAACGACCTATTTGCAGGTTTTTCCTGTAGAAGATCGCGCTCGTTGTGTGGATAAACTGGGATGGTATGAAGATAGTTTTATCACTGCTTCACAAACGATTGGTCATTCTTCCGAGAAAATCGTTTTTCAAAATAGGCATGCGGTTGAATCTGCAATGTCTGTATCCGGTACTGTTGAAGATTGGCGAGAATCAATAAGCCAGCTTGCCTCGGGCAATTCTCGGTTAATTTTTGCTATCTCTGCGGCGTTTGCTCCCGCTTTGGCAAAGATTGCGGGTGAGGATTCAGGAGGATTTCATTTCAGAGGCGCTTCCTCAAGTGGTAAAAGTACCGCGTTAAAAGTGGCTGCTTCGGTTTGGGGTAATCCTCAGGCTTATTGTCGATTATGGCGGAGTACAGCTAATGGTCTTGAGGGATTGGCTGCCTTGCATAATGATGGTCTTTTAATTCTCGATGAATTAAGCCAGTTGGATCCCAAAGAAGCAGGGGAGGCAGCCTATTTATTGGCAAATGGTCAAGGTAAAACACGCGCTTCTCGTCAAGGGACAGTCAAACCATCCTCTCGCTGGTCATTATTCTTTCTCTCTGCCGGAGAAGAGTCTTTAATGTCTTTAATGGCAAAAGCGGGGCAGAAAGCCAACGCAGGACAAGAAATCAGGCTAGCTGATATTGAAGCCGATGCTGGGTTTCACATGGGCATTTTTGAAACAATTCATAATCAGCTTAGTCCAGCTACTATGGCGTTATCTTTAAAAGAATACACCAGCAAGTATTATGGTGCTGTGGGCATGGCATGGTTGCAAAAGGTTGTTGCAAATCAACGAACCATTGCAACAAACATTGCTGATGCGATACAAGAATTTGTGAATAGTGTTGTTTTGCCAAATTCAGCAGGGCAAATTATCCGAGTCGCTCGCCGTTTTGCATTGGTCGCTGTTGCAGGCGAGCTAGCAAGCCAATATGAGTTAACCGGGTGGGATAAAGGAGAGTCTTTCAATGCCGCGTACAAATGTTATGGAGCATGGTTGGAGCATTTTGGCATTGAGGGTAATCGAGAAGACAGAGCGATATTAGCTCAGATCCGAGCGTTTTTTGAGTCTCATGGTGCCAGTCGATTTGATAATATAAGAACACCAAACAATGAGCGAATTCAGAATCGTGCTGGATTTTTTTATACCGATGATGCGGGTTATCGCGTGTATATGGTATTAACAGAAGTATTTAAAAAAGAACTATGTCAGGGATTTGAGCCACGAACAGTAGTACGGGTATTAATGAATGAAGGCTGGTTAAAGCCAGCAGCAGATGGAATGCCTACTCATAAGCCTCGAATCAGAGGAGTAGGAACACCTCGATTATATGTGTTTACGGATAAAATCTGGGGAGGGGAATAAGCTCTTCGAGAATCAGAAAATTTGTCCCATTCTTTTTAAGTTGTGGGACTTATTGGGACGATTTTAGCTCCGTATTTACCGGCTTGTTCCTGTGTCCCAATTGTCCCAGGAGGATGGCATTTCACCCATGGTATAAAGATCATCTATCATTTTACGAATCAAAAGCACGTTGTTTTCTTACTTTGTAACTGACTTGATTGGCTAGTTTGAAATATTGATTTGAAGTCTGTCTTAAGCTGTATTTTCTTCGTGTCATCCGAAATAAATCTATTTGCCCTGTCTTTGGTTTAGTGTTGGTCGAGCGGCTCACTCAAAGATGAAACCTGGCTAATGCCATAAAGCTCGAAGCAGGGGGCAAATCAATCGTTATAAGGCAAACGATCTCGCCGATTTACAACAGTTTTTTGGGGGTATTTCCTCCTTGTTTGATGATTAATAGAAACGACAAGACAATGGGTCTTGTCACACAAGTCCATGGTCAAATTGAGATAAATTGACTTAAACTCCCGAGGGAGTTGCCCTGTCGGATGACAGAGATTCCTAAGGGTTTCCCGACTGTACGTCCAGCCACAGGGTTAGGGAATGAAGTGGCTTTGCATAAGACATCGGTTGATGTTTCACCGGAATTTCGCCGGCTCTTCAGTTATGTTTGATTCCAAATTAGCAAAGCAGTCGTTGCTTCGCAAGGGTTTTTAGAAGGAATTTTGTCCAATCCCGATTGGCGGGATCGGACAAAATGGCCAAATGCGTTGATTTTACGCGGTAAAATCAAGATGGTTTTTCTGCGTCACTGCAGGAAAATTGCAGTGACGCAAAGAAATATTAATATTGTTTGATAAATAAAAAATAAAGCTAAAATGTAGGGTTACAAAGTTAGAGTTAATACTTTTTTCAGTTACCTCGGCTCCATCTAAAAGAAATTCACGATAAAAAATATTTGAGATGCTACTTGGTAACCTCGGCGTTGTCCTTAGCATTTGCTTTGAGTTGAAGGGAGCTCATTGTGTTATGGCAATATTGAACTTAAATATTGATAAAGATATGATGATTTACTGCAAGACCAGTTAGCTTGTTGAATATAAGATTTTTTAACTTCAAAATCGGATATGGGTATGTCAATTTATTTTAAAATGGTACAAACGATTTTGTTTTTCTATTTAATGGGCTTCACACTAACAAATTATAGTCAAAACGCAGAAACCAAATGTAGTATCAATGAAAGTTGCAAAGAATGTTGCTATAAAGAATATTCTTTTTGTACAATTCTTCCGGATGCAATTGGAGCGTTAGCAGCAACTCATAGTTCTCATGAAGATATCAGAAATTTTTTAGAGGATAAATTAGCGAATTCTAATTTTCTAGGTATAAAAATAAGTGGGAGACCCATTTTAGATATTTTAAATGTAAATGGTATTTATTATGTTGATATAAAGGATAAAAGTAATTTTAGAATAACTTTAAGAGATTTATGCGCAAAAATAAATACTAAGTGTACGCTAAGATGTGTAGCTTAAAAAAGTTTTTTAAAAAAAGAGGAGAGTTTTTACGTTCTTTCGTAGGATCATTTTTAGCAATATTTCTTGCAGCTTTTTTCAATTATTATTTCTTAAATAAATTTGAGGTAAATAAGAACTTATATAATTTCATTAATCTTTACGAAAAGAATTATGAGAAATTAATTGATTGTAAAGAGCTAATTAAGCAAAACACCCAAGCATTAACAAAAAATCTTTATTTAAACAATTCAAATATTTTATTTAGCATTAACCAATTTAAAAATACAGTTAATAATTGTATGGCGTCTCTTGTTTCGATGAAGCTTATCTCAAAACAATTACAAATAAATTATTCGGGCTTAACTTGTACATTAACAGTTATTAAAAATTATAATGAAAGTATAAAATCAGAAATAGAGAAATTTTTAAAAGATAGTAGAGATAATCCTCTTGAAACTATTGAGGCAAAATATCTAGACCTGTTCGCTGTTAATTGGGATAAGTGCCTAAATAAGTTTAATACTGATTTTGAAGATATCAATTCTTTCAATAATTGAGCTATACGTTTTTAATTAATCAATTCGCTTATTAAGATTGAGATTCCTCATTTGTCTTTTTACCCTGAGGATTTATTTTATAATAGTTTAAATATTGATAGCATATTTTTTCATGTGTATCGATAGTATCTTCTCTAAATGGTAGGCAAAATGACATTTCTCTAGCCCACATGTAAAAGCCTTTTATCTGCTCTATAAGATTTTCAGGATTATAGTTTGAATCAAACCACGTAAGCCATCTTGTGCTAAAAGGTTTCTGGTTTACTGGCGAAAAAGCTCTGGCGGATTTATGTACATAGATTCCGAAGGGCGGAGCTTTATTTTCTGATGAATATGCTTGTGTCATTGGTAATCCAAAAAGAAGCGAGCTTTTATATTCAGGCGGTATATGGGGCGATTGTATATCCCTTCCATGACCTAAAGGACCATAAGCTATGCAGGCTCTGATTATGGATTGGTATAAATGTTTATTTTTTTGTCCTTCGTTAATAAAATCGTTCGTGAGAGATTTAAAAACACTTTGTAAAAAATTTCTCAGAATATCTTGATCTCCTGTAGTTATAAAAGCCCCATCCATCACGGGATAAAGTGAAATTCCTTCGATTTTTGAATTAGATAGACAAAGGTGAAATTGACAGATTTTTATAGTACAAGTTGTCGGGGATCTATCCATTAAAGATTTCGTACCCATTAAATCCAGCCAGCAAACATATTCGTTATTTAAACTTGGAAGTTGATTCTTTGGCAGATAATTTTGAACCATAATTTATTAATAGAAGATAAGGTATGTTTAATTTTAGTCTAAATTTTTATTTAAATAGGTTCACCTTTGAAATGCGTCCTTAATAGAATTACAGATTCAGAGATAGTCTATGTAGCTAACTAAATGCTCCGTAATTGGGAAAGGCTCTATGCTTTATTTATCCGCTAATTAAAGTGAAATGGATAGTATTGAGGTGATTATGACGAAACCACTACCTAACAATGACTTTCGGGCAACAAGATATATTCTTGAGCCTGATGAATTTGCACTCTCCAATGATTCTCCCGACCCATCTACAAGTGATAAAATAGATTCTTCAACGTGGTCAGGTATAGTGGATTTACCTGATGATGTTGCGATACGCACTTCAGATCATCACGGTACTAATATCCGAAATCTTTATACTCTTTGGGGGGACTGGCTCAACTCTTTGGGCAAACTCAGAAACCATGATGAATTATTCAGTTGTATGCTAGATGCCTCAGATTGTTTTCAATGCGCTACATTTGAATTACTTCATGGATTTTATCGATCGTCTATATCAAATCTTCGTACCGGTCTTGAGCTTGTTATGATTGGTACTTTTGGAAATCTTTATCCAACCAATATTAATTATATAGAGTGGAAGAATGATAGTTATGAGCTTGGCTATTCATATTGTCGGAAAAAGCTGGAAAAAAAATATGAAAATCAAAAAATAGAATGGATGTTTAAGGATGGTGCTCTCTTACATCTAACATACAAGGAGTTGTGTAAATATACACATTCTCGTCCAAATGCCAGTGATGCAGCATTATGGAGCAGTAATGGTCCAATATATGATAAGGATGCATTTGCAAAAACATATGAATTTTTTTTATTAGTATATTCTGTGGCGTATTTACTAGTGAAAGTTGCTAGACCAAATTTTTCAAAACCTAAAAGATGTAAGATCCTTTTTAAATCGCAGTCTGACAGGCTACGAGCATTTAATTTGCTTTTCAATTAAAGAATTAACAATGAGATTCCACTAGAGCTTATGATTTTAGGAGTTTTGAAATTTATTTGTTTGTCTACATTGCGTCTACATGGAAATTCTGACCTTCTCGCGGATTCACCATAACTTATTGATTTATATGGTGGCCAGAGGCAGAATCGAACTGCCGACACGAGGATTTTCAGTCCTCTGCTCTACCGACTGAGCTATCTGGCCGCGAGAGGTTGCTATTAAACTCCGAGAATGGTTTTGAGTCAAGCGGAGTTTATGACTTTTTTATAAAAAATTATTTGGAGTTTGAAGGGTGGATTATTGATGATCTAACCGGCTTTATTTTATACTTAATTTACGGCATTTTCTCAGCAGAAAACTCGATTTGGAAGTCCCATTAGTATTAAATAAAGACATAAGATAAACTTATCACCCCCCTCTCTTTTAATGGGTGATTTATGGAAATGAATACACAAGTAACGATCGTCGGTGCTGGGCCTGTGGGTTTGAGTATGGCAATTGGTTTGGCTCGGATGGGTATTCAATGTGTTGTTATAGAAAAACATCCCTCGACAACCAATCATCCTAAAGCGCGTGGGGTAAATACCAGAACCATGGAAATTTTTAAGCTGTGGGGATTGGAAAAAGCATTGCGCCAGTATGAACTTCCTTTAGAGGCGCATCGATTTATTTGGTTGGAGTCGTTTCAGGGTAAAGAATTAGCCCGTATAAGCGCAAAGGCTCGACCTTCTTCTGCGAGCCCAACCTCCACTGCCTTAATATCTCAAGATTGGGTGGAGCACGAATTGCTTGTTGCTACTCAACAATACCCAGGCATTCATTGTTTGTTTAATACCACCATGCTTGATTTCCATCAAGATGCTAATGGTGTACGGACGACTGTTTGTGATAACACAACCGGCAACCAATTAATAATCAATTCGAAATTTTTAATAGGGGCTGATGGTGCTGCCAGTCCTATCCGTAAGGCGTTAAATATTGCAATGGAGGGAGAAGATAACCTTGGGAAGTTTTGCAATATTTATTGTGAGATGGATTTAGGGAAGTATGTGGAAGATCGCCCGAGTGTAGGGTTCATGTTTACCCGTAGGGATTTGATGGGAACCTTCATCTTGGCAAAAGACGGTGCGAAAAAATGGCTCATTGGAGTGCGTTATGACGGAAATCCAGCGCTTTCCAAAGAGCATTTTACGGACGATTTTTGCGTCGAATTTGTCAAACGGGTGGTCGGCGATGACTCAGTCCACGTTTCATTAATTAATAAGTCCTTTTGGACAATGGCGGCACTGGTTGCTCAAACTTATCGCCAAGGCCGAGTTTTCTTAGCTGGCGATGCGGCACATCGGTTGCCTCCTACTGGCGGTTTAGGGATGAACACGGGTGTCCAAGATGCTCATAATTTGGCATGGAAATTAGCTTTGGTATTACAGGGGCACGCTGAAGATACTTTGTTGAATACCTATTATGAAGAGCGAGCGCCTATTGCGGTTACCAATATTAACTGGAGCACGAAAAATGCGAAGCGATTTACGACTATTTTTACCGCTCTTTATGAAGAAGATTACGCCACAATGAATCGCGCATTGGAAGAGCAAAATGAACACTTAAATCAGATTGCTTTAGATATCGGTTTTCATTATGAACAAGGCGCTTTAATACCTGAGCAGGGCTCTTTTGCTATCACAAAAAATGACCAATATATCCCTTCCACTTTTCCGGGTAGTCGTGCACCGCATTATGTGTTGTATCGAAAGGATAAGCCTTTATCGACTTTGGATTTATTTGACGGATCTTTCATTCTTTTAAGTAGCGATAGCAACTCAACTTGGCATGAGGCTGCCTTAACGATAAAAACTTTTCCCCTAAAAAGCTATCGTATTGGCATCCAGGGGGAACTGCAAGATAAGGAAAATCAATGGCTTAAAATGTATGAAATCAATGAGATGGGGGCTGTTCTTATACGTCCAGATGGGCATGTTGCTTGGCGATCGAGAGGAGAAGTTGCGAATGCGGACTATTGCCTAAGGGAGGTATTAAGAAAAATGGATTGTGTGGTTTAGTGAGTGTTTCTGAATAACCTTCGTTTGATTCGTATAGCCTACGCTGTAGTCTTAGTCCCCATTCCTATGGCCTGGCTTGACTGCCTGCGAATTACGAAATTTCTCACTCTCTCTGTGGATCTCGCGGACAAGCCGCGTACACAAGGATAATGAGATTCCCTTATTTCTCTTGCTGATAAGCAACGGCAATTTGAGCCCCTAAAACGGCATTGCTTTTAATGAGTTCAATATTGGCTTGCAAACTCTGGCCTGCTGTCAGTTGGGCTACTCGTTGCAATAAGAAAGGGGTGATGGCCTTGCCATTAAGATTTCGGGCTTCCTTTTGCGCTTGTTTAATGATGGGCATGATTTGTTCATCGGGTATTTCAGCTGCTTTTGGAATAGGGTTTGCGATGACAATTCCATTATTAAGGCCTAATTGATATTGATAATGCATGAGGTTAGCCACTTCTTTAGGGGTATCTAAACGGTGGAGTAGGGGAATGCCGCTGGACTGACTAAAGAAAGCAGGAAATTCATCGGTGCGATAACCAATCACCGCAACACCATAAGTTTCTAACACTTCTAAGGTTTTGGGTAAATCCAATATAGACTTTGCGCCTGAACACACTACGGTCACAGGTGTTGAGCTTAATTCGAACAAATCAGCAGAGATATCAAAACTTTCGCCGACGTGGTGGTGTACCCCCCCGATCCCGCCTGTTACGAACAGAGGCAATCCGGCTAAATGTGCGCAAAACATTGTTGCAGCGACTGTGGTGCTAGCGGTTAGCTTTTTACTGAGTGCAAAAGCAATATCTCTTCGCGACGCTTTAATGACTTCCGAAGAATTGGCGATGGCTTCCATAACCTTATCATCAACACCAATATGAATTTTGCCTTCGTATAATGCGATGGTCGCGGGTACTGCACCGTTTTCGCGAATGAGTTGCTCGACCCCTTTCGCTGTGGCCAAATTATCAGGATAAGGCATTCCATGCGAGATGATGGTGGATTCAAGTGCCACGATGGGTCGCTGCTTTTTAATTGCCTCTGCAACTTCTTCGCCTAGGTGCAACAGTTCATGGACCATTTTATTTGCCTCATTCTTTAGGAACAAAACCGGCTGGTGTTGATGAACCTTCTCCAAAAAAATACTTTTTCATTTCTTCATGGAGAAATTCTCGTGCTTTAGGATCGATCAAACTAAGCCGATATTCATTAATAAGCATTGTTTGATGAGCCAACCACATTTTCCATGCTTGTTTGGAGACTTGGTTAAAAATTTTTTCACCTAAAGGCCCGGGAAAGGGGGCTGCCTCTAAGCCTTCGGCTTCTTGCTTTAATTTAGAACAAAAAACGTGTCTTGCCATGCTATACCTTAAGTCAAAAAAAAAAATCATAATTCATGATTATGCGATAATGAAATCCCTAAAGCTAGGTCATTTTATCTTGAGTATGCTAATCAGCACGGCATTTGGACTGCTGAGCCAAAATAATATGTTGTGAAAGTAATTGTTCTTGTTCTTTGTCCATTTCTTCGAATTGTACCGCAGTATGGTACTGATTTTCATTATAATATTGGCTATAAACTACTGAGGCATTTAATAGAATTGGAATCATCTTGGGTTTAGTGTAGATGATGATTTTCATGTGTGTTTTTTCTTTAATGCGTTCTTTTGTTTTGAATGCCATACCCCCCAAACTAAGGTTAATTTTGCGCAAATGAATTTTTTCACCAATCATAAGATGGCGAGCCAAGTATTCAATCTTTGCATTGATTAAATTCAAGTAATGAGCTAGTGCTGGTTCATGCACAGCAAGCGCTTGAGTGAGCTTAGAGATTTCATAATCGATGCTTTGAAAGTATTGGGTTGTTTCAAGATAGCGCTTACCACTTTGCCCCAAAAGTTCTTCAGTGATGAGCTTATCAGAATAAAGTTCGCCGGGTTCTACCAATTTATAATCAAAATAAACTTGATCTTCGATGCGGAAATGTTGACGTCTTTCATGTATTGGCATGTTTACTCCATAAATTCCATTTTAAGGGGTACCTGCTTACTAACGCATTTTACTAAAAAGATCTTACTACTCTAGCAGTTTATATCCTTAACTATAGACATAGATTTGCATTATTGGTAAAAAAAAAGCAAATTTTATAGCCACTTACTGAGAAGGTAGAGAGTGTATAAATGCAGGGGATAATAAAGATAAAAAAAATGACGAATACGAGGAATTTTCACGTCAATCTGCATTGCTAAAAAAATAATAATTAAGCTGACAAGCGCCCAATGATTACCATTGATATTATCAAGAAGCAGGTAGGCCGCAATGCAAGCTAAAAGGCGCAGTAAGGAGGGTTTTTTACAGTAGAACCAAACAGCGATGCAGAAGAAAACGCCTATCCAGCTGTATTCAACAAAAAGTCCGCCGAGTAAAAAAATAAAGACAGCGAAAATCCGATTTCGATTTCCTCCTAATTCTAAACAGTACAGGGTTGCGGTGGCTACCCCTAGCGTAAACAGGATGTTCAAAGGCCAAATGTATTGCAAATGACGCATGGCAATATACGCTGGAGTTGCAATTATGCCAAAAATGACTAAGCGAACTAAAACCCGGGTATAAAGTCCGCGAGAAAGAGCGTCTGGTCGAGCAAGATTATAGGCAAAAATAAACGCAAACAGAGGCATGGCAAGTCTGCCGATACAGTATAGGGTTTGAATCGAAGACCCGTAAAAAAAGCGATTGAGATGATCAAGAGTCATAGAGACTAAGCCTATCCATTTGACCAGCTCCATACTACCGCTGCTGATTTTAACTGGAGGATGATTATTCATTTTTTCCCAATTTAGGTTATCGCCCAATATGTCCTCTCCAACCCAACCAGTCGTTTAGTAGAAATTAATGGTACCCTTAATAAATGCGTTTATGGAATAAGTGATTGGAAAAATTTATCTGCGAACTAGAATCTATAATTAATAAGTCAAGGAAAATTGGATGTGAGTCTCCCTTCGTATTCAATAGGATATAGACATGTCGTCGAAAGCAACAATTCAAAAACAAAATTATGAGCGTGTCGCCTGTATTTTCCAAGGGGGAGGTTCCTTGGGCGCGTATCAGGTAGGGGCTTTTAAGGCGATCATCGAGCGGGGGTATAAACCCAATTTTTACGCGGGTGTTTCTATGGGAGCGATAAATTGCGCCATTATTGCAGGTAATCCACCTGAAAAACAATATGAACAATTAATCGCATTTTGGGGATCCCTTTCACCGCGCCTTTGGTCTATCAGCATGAGTAGCATCGAGGAGATTGACTTCTTAAATTACTTTTACAATCAAACCAGTGCACTGCACGCGCTGTGTTATGGCGTGGAAGGATTTTTTAAACCCCGTATTATTCCGCCTTTGGATTGGTTGTCCTACTCCTTGGATGAGTTGAGTTATTACGATATTTCTCCTTTGAAGAGCACGCTTGAAAAATTTGTTGATTTTGACCGGATTAATTCAAAAGAATTGGTATTATGCCTTGGTGCTGTAAAGGCTTCATCCGGTGAAGTCGTTTATTTTAATAATCAGGAAATTCGAATAGAACCTGAGCATGTCATAGCCAGTTGCTCTTTGCCCCCAAGCTTTCCCGCAATAAAAATTGAGGATGAATACTATTGGGATGGTGGGGTTTTTGCCAACACGCCTCTTTTTGCTGTAGTTGATCTTGAACCTTGTGTCGATACGCTTTGTTTTGCAGTGGATTGTTTCAGTTTGTCTGGCGAATACCCGCAGAACATGGAGCAATTACGTTTGCGCATAAAAAATATTCAAGCCGCTAGCCGTACGCGCCGTCTCACTGAGGCGCTCACTCGCCGAAGAAATTTGCAAAAAGTGATTAAATTTTTGGGAGAAAAGCTCCCTTTAGAAACTAAGCGGGAGCCTTATATTCAAAAATTATTGAAACTGGGAGAGGATAAACGATTAAGCGTTGTGCATCTTATTCATGCAGGCTTATCCAATGATAATACAACTCGAAGTTATAATTTTTCTCCCGCTGCAATCAGAAATCGTATCCTGGCCGGCTATAAAGAAGCAATTGCTGTGCTTAAAGATCCTCAATGGGAAAATATGCCCACAGGAAATGTACCGCCTATTAATTATGGTTTTTGTGCTGAATATTTTGGCGAAAAAAAGAAAAAATCGGACTTGAAATAGAGCGGCATTAAGTTGTTGGCGATACCCCGCATGACGAGTAATGATTGAGCTTCTAAGACGAATCTTGTCCTGTAATGGGAGTTTAATCGCAGTAGGATTCTAGTAACATTCACGGTGAGAATTACAGGCTTCGACGTTTTTACACACCGGAATGTCCTATTTTGGTCGGTACATTAATTCATTTTGGGTTATTCATTAAAATGCTCATGAACATTTCACATCAAAATATCTGCTAAAATTTTAGATGATATTTGTAGTTGGTGATGTGAGATGGAAAATTATCCGATCGACACTCTCGATAAAAATATTCTCAATGCCTTAATAAAGAATGCGCGTACTCCCTATGCAGAATTAGCCAAAAGCTTTGATGTAAGTCCAGGAACTATCCATGTGAGAATAGAAAAAATGAAACACGCGGGCATCATTACAGGAGTGTATGCTCAAGTTGATCCAAAGCAATTAGGCTATGATGTGTGTTGTTTCATTGGTATTATTTTAAAAAGGGCAAAAGACTATCCCTCCGTGCTGGCTAAATTGAAAAACATGGATGAAGTGGTAGAAGCTTATTACACGACAGGTTCTTACAGTGTTTTTATTAAAGTCATGTGTCGCTCAATTGATGCGCTGCAAAAAGTTCTGATTAATAAGATTCAAGCAATCGAGGAAATTCAATCCACGGAAACGTTAATCTCTTTAGAAAATCCCATTTTGCGCACAATTACGGCATAAATTGATTTTAAGAAGTCTTGCGTTTAATCCTCTTTTACTAAGAAAAAATAAATGAAGTCAAGACTGGTTTTTTATTATTTATTTGTTAAGATAGTCAACCCGATAGTCATTTCCATTATCGATAGAGCCTGTGGATATCTTTCTCAACTAAAACGTTTTCGAGTTGCTCCTATTTTTTCCATAAATTCAAATGTTCCTTACTCAACAAGAGGTTAATGCGTTTATTTGCAATTTTAGTCAAATCCTTTTATCCACAAATTCGGTGGATAACTCTGTGTATACACTGTCAAATAGCTTATAAAAAAAGGAGGTGACTGAAATGTTTAGGATTTCTACATTGCTCTTTTAAATTAAAGCGATTGAGATTTTATATGAGTCATCCAATCCAAAATTTGAGGCCATAGTTGTTGGTGAGCGAGCGGAGAAACAAGAGGACCTAAATGCTGAAGCATTGGGCCGCAATCGGCTTGATAGACGAGCATTTCGAGGGGTTGCGTTTGAGCAGATTGAAGGCCTTTAATCAATGAGTCAGGAGGGACAACACCGCCAATAGGGTTAATAATAGCCAAAGTAGGAGAGCGTAATTGGGCCAGACTGGTATAGCGGTTGCCGATTTTAAGATTGCCTTTAAGAAAGGCGTTTTTACGAAAAAGCTGCTCCACAATGTCTTCAAAAAGGTGCCAGGGTAAAGAAGATTCATCATGGGCCCAACGATTAACATGGATATGAATTTCCAATGCTTTAGGATTGAATGAACAAGCGACTAAATCAGATAACGTTTGAAAATGAAAAATTTCCGGTGCTGCGGCTAAACATAAGAGATTAATGAATGTGCCTGGGACCGCATTCCCCGCCAAAGAGTGAAATATTTTCACATCAGGAATTTTTGCTATAGCCTTCGCCAAAGGCCCTCCCTCTTCACCAAAAGCAAGAGGAGAGTCCACTAACACTAAAGCATACACTTTCTCGGGAAACAAAGTAGCAAAAATGGTTGCAAAGGTACCTCCTAAGGAATGACCTAATAATATGGGCGCTTGGCAATGGGTGTTGACTTTAATTGCTTCGACAGCAGCCAGCGGCAAAAGCTGAGCATATTCCTTTAAACCAAAGTCTTGTTGAGGAGGAGTAGTCCACTCCAAGAGAAAAACTTGCCTGCTTTGCTCTAGGCAGCGACGTATCACGCTGACATCGGGAATGAGATCCCAAATATAGGCGCGCTTAAAGGGGGCTGGAATGATAAGAATAGGAGAGCCGGATGTCTTTTTCCCCTCATATTTTCTAAGCCTTGCTCCCTCAAAAGTCGCAATAATTTGATAAGGGGCTTCATGGGGTCCAAAGCCCATGCTGTCTAAAATATTTCCAAAATGGCGTCGCGCATCATCAATCCATTCCATTTTAAGTTCCCTAATTTAGCGTCATTCTTGCTTTATGCATCCGCTGAGCGTGAATAGCAGCGGTTTCTTTTATCAATCCTATTTATTAAAAATATCACATCTCTAAATCCTTTGAGAAAGAAATTTTCCACAGAATCTGTGGATAACTGTGTGCATTGCCTGATAATGACTGTGTGGATTATCGGATCGGCTTGCTTATATATTCGAAAAATGAATTAGCTATATCTTGCCAAGCGGAATTTAACTACAATAGATCTTTTACAAATTACATTCCTTATGTTTAAGCCACTGGCACTTTATATTGGATTACGCTATACCCGAGCAAAAAAACGAAATCATTTCGTTTCCTTCATTTCGTTAAGCTCCATGTTAGGGATTGGGCTTGGCGTCATGGTATTAATTACTGTGCTCTCGGTCATGAATGGTTTTGATGACGAAATTCATAAGCGCTTTTTTGGAATGGCGCCAGAGATTACGGTAAGTGGTCGAGATGGTAAAATTGTCGATTGGCAGCCGCTACTCAATGAGCTTAAACACACCCCAGGGGTGATCGCTGTTGCACCCTACATTGGTGGACAAGGCTTGCTTACTCACGAAGGCCAGGTATTACCTATTGTACTCACGGGGGTTGATCCCGAACAAGAACAAGCCATAACGCACATACAAGATAAGTTACTGATGGGGGATATTGCTGATTTGCAGCATTTTGGCATTCTCCTTGGCCGTAACCTTGCTGACAGCTTAGGGGTTATGGTAGGGGACAAAGTGACCATCATGATTCCTCAAGCAACAATCACCCCAACTGGAATGATTCCCCGTTTTAAACGCTTTACGGTGGCTGGAGTATTCTCCGCAGGGACTGGGTTTAATTTTGATGCAAAACTTGCTTTCATTAATTTGGCTGATGCCCAAAAACTCATGCAACTAGGGGATGCAGTAACTGGGCTAAAAATGAAAATTACTAATATTTATGATGCGCCTAAACTCTCAGAACACTTAGCTGCTCGCTTGGGTGAACAATATGAAGTGGGTAACTGGACACAGCAATTTGGTCCTTTCTTTCACGCGGTTAAAATGGAAAAGACCATGATGTTTTTGATATTGCTATTAATTATTGCTGTGGCTGCTTTCAATTTAGTTTCCTCTTTAGTGATGGTGGTGAATGATAAGCAATCTGAAATCGCTATTTTAAGAACGATTGGTGCCACACCATCCACGATTCTTTGGATATTTATTGTGCAAGGAATGATGGTAGGAATAGTTGGAACTCTATTGGGGTTAATTGGTGGAATTATTTTGGCCTCGAATGCGACCTCCATCGTTAATTTTCTGCAGTCTATCTTCCATACTCAACTCCTTTCCTCAAACGTGTATTTTGTCGATTATTTACCCTCAAAAATCATGATGAGTGATTTAGGGAAAATTTGTGTTGCTGCTTTATTAATGAGTTTTATTGCGACCATTTATCCGGCTTGGCGTGCCTCAAAAACCGTGATAGCGGAGGCTTTGCACTATGAGTGATCTTATTTTTGATTGTCAAAATCTAGGTAAAACCTATCATGACGGGACTGAAGCAGTTGAGGTATTGAAAGGCATTAATTTTACCATTCGCCGTGGGGAGCGTATTGCTATTATTGGGCCTTCTGGATCGGGAAAAAGCACCTTATTGCATTTGTTGGGGGGGTTGGATAGACCGAGCACTGGAAGATTATTAATTCAAGATGTCAACTGGCAAGCACTCTCCGAAAAACAACGATGTAAGCTGCGCAATAAAGAATTAGGATTTGTCTATCAATTTCACCATTTATTACCTGAGTTCACTGCTTTGGAAAATGTGTGCATGCCGTTACTATTGGCAAATAAATCCGTTGCTGAAGCCCAAAAACAGGCGAAAATGGTCTTAGACCAAGTTGGCTTAGCGCACCGTTTAGGACATAAGCCTGCACAACTTTCAGGCGGAGAGCGCCAACGCGTTGCTATCGCTAGAGCTTTAGTGCATGAACCTCGGTGTGTTTTGGCGGATGAACCCACAGGCAATTTAGATAATGCCACTGCGTTAAAAGTGTTTGATCTTATGCTTGGTTTGAATGAACACTTAAAAACAGCGCTGGTTATTGTGACCCACGATCAACAATTAGCCGCACGCATGGATAAAACATTAACCATTCAAGACGGGTATCTGACTTAGCTTAAGTAGGTTGAGTAAATGCAGGATACCATAAACACAGATAGTCTAAAGAGTGTAAAAAGAGATACAGTCTTAGAATAGGAAGATGAAATACAGCAGAAATTGTAGTGAGGTAGCCTGGGTGTTTGCACCCGGGCTACAGGCTAATTTGGATTAAGGGATTTAATAATCCGCATGACCGGGAGTCCGTGGGAAAGGTATCACATCACGCACATTGCTAACTCCGGTAACGTAACTGATTAATCGCTCAAATCCTAAACCAAAACCGGCGTGCGGAACTGTGCCATAGCGACGCAAATCCCTGTACCATTGATAACTTTCTTTATTTAAATTGCATTCATCCATGCGTTTATCAAGAATTTCTAGGCGTTCTTCGCGTTGGCTACCGCCAATAATTTCTCCGATTCCGGGGGCTAATACATCCATCGCGGCAACTGTTTTTCCATCCTCATTTAAGCGCATATAAAATCCTTTAATGTCTTTGGGGTAGTCGGTAAGAATAACTGGTTTTTTGCAAAGTTCTTCTGCGAGGTAGCGCTCGTGTTCTGATTGCAAATCGAGTCCCCAGCTCACTGGAAATTCAAATTGATGATCAGCATTCTCCAGCGCTTTAATGGCATCAGTGTAAGACATGATTTCAAAATCAGAGGCAACGATGTGTTCTAGGCGCTCGATACACCCCGGTGCCACAAATTGATTGAAGAAATTCATGTCATCCGCGCGCTCTTCTAAAACGGTTTTACAAAGATGACGCAGCATGGTTTGGCTGAGTTCGCAAATGTCGTTCAAGGTCGCAAAAGCGACTTCAGGTTCAATCATCCAGAATTCGGCTAAATGCCTGCTTGTATTCGAATTTTCGGCACGAAAAGTAGGGCCAAATGTGTACACTTTTGACATTGCCAAACAATAGGCTTCCACATTTAATTGGCCTGAAACCGTCAGGAATGCTTCGCGTCCAAAGAAATCTCGAGAGAAATCAATTTGGCCTTGTGGTGTTTTAGGAATATTAAATAGATCGAGAGTGCTGACTCGAAACATTTCACCCGCCCCTTCGCAATCGCTTGAGGTGATAATGGGGGTATGAATCCAAAAATAGCCTCGTTCACTGAAAAACTGGTGTACTGCCTGAGCCAAACAGTGACGAATGCGAGTGACTGCGCTGATAGTATTAGTCCGTGGACGTAAGTGTGCAACCTCGCGCAAAAACTCAAGGGTATGGCGCTTTGCTTGAATGGGATAACTGTCAGGATTTTCCACCCAGCCAACCACCTCAATTGTCTCAGCTTGAATTTCAAACGACTGACCTTTACCTTGTGATAAAACGAGTTTACCTGACGCGATAATGGCGCACCCTGTAGTGAGTTTAAGGATTTCTTGGTGGTAATTGGACAAATGTTCAGTGGCTATAATTTGAATGGGCGCAAAACAAGAGCCATCATGTAAGCTAATAAACGATAAACCTGCCTTTGAATCTCGACGCGTTTTAATCCAGCCGCGCACGGTGACTGTTTCATCAACAGGAATTTCACCCTCTAAGCATTGTTTTACTGTGTAGACCTCTGTCATGATGTACTCCAAAATAAGCTGCTGTATTTATACCTAAGATACTTCCTGGGTATTATTACATATAATGTAAACAGGGGATAAAACTTTGGATAATACACCAAATAAAATCAATGGGGGAACATATGCTGCGGAGAGTTAAATTATTTTTTATGATTATGCTGCCGGTTTACTCATTTGCTGAAGATACTGAATTAAAATTATACCGTCCTTTTGCAGATGGCACTCCAGTGGTGATTAAAGAAGTAATTCCCGGGCAATGCTGGCAGCAATCTCAGCGCATCAGAAGAGAAGATGCTTGGCGCTGTGTTGCTGCTAACAAAGTTTATGATCCTTGTTTCGTGAAAGAGTACGGATCCCATAAAGAGGCGGTATGCCCTCAGTCCCCCTGGGTTGGGGAGAGTGTGCAAATTAATTTGTCCACACCGGTAGATAATAGTCAAAATGTCCCGTTGGATATGGCTGAAGCTTATCCTTGGGCTGTTGAATTAACGACGGGTGAAAAATGCCAGGCAGTGGATGATGGAGCAGTTTATGATGGGATGAAAGTACATTATCAATGTAATAGTCAAACACTTTTGATTGGAAGCGTACAACGCTGCGAAGCAAAATGGAGTATTTTACAGCGAAATGCCAGTGGAATCTCCACTGCATTAGTGGCAAAAGCCTGGTTCTAATATACTAAAAAATAGATCAGATTAAATCGACTATAATTGAATTAAGGGCAGTTCGTTTAAGGAAAAACAAATGAACGAAATTCATCTTCATTCTCTCATCCTAGCCCAGATTATCGGGCTCTATTTATTAATCATGGCCATTATTATGCTAATGAGACGAGGGCCGTACCTTGCGTTTGTCGAAAAACTCCAGCCTTCTTCTGGGGTTATTATTATGACCTCTTCATTGGCGCTTATTATCGGACTATTTTTAATTGTGATTCACAATCGCTGGACATTTGCGCCTGACGTTGTCATTACAATTTTAGGGTGGTTGATAACGATTAAATCCATTTTATGGTTAGCTATCCCTGAGAAAATGGTCACTTATGTGAGAGCAGCTTATGAAACGAACTGGTATTATTTTATCGTAGCTCTGATCGCTATTATTGCTATTTTTCTTATAACCATAGGCTTCTATCCTTTTATGAAGTAATTGCGAAGTAATCCGCTGGAATTTATTTTAAATAGTGATTGATTTGATGTGACCAAGCTGCGTAATAAACAGTGGTTCTAATTTATCCAGAGTATAGGTATAATCGCCCGCTTTTTTAAGCGGAAATTCAGATGGGAAAAAATACGTATCCAGCGCCTTATAAAGGTCAAAGTCAATCTATTTCTCCTAAGGAAATAATCAATCAAGCTAAAAAGGCATTTAAAAAAGCGAATTATGCAGAGGCAATTAGGCTCATTCAACTTCTCTCCGAAGAAGAAATAAAGAAGCATAGATTAGCCTCTAAAATTCAAGAAATTACCTTTCAAATTTCCAAAAAAATTGAGAAATTTCCGGTTAATCAAGTTTCTGGTACAGAGTTAAGTTGTGGTGAAATAGTCAGAAATGCGATTTGTACAGCTGGATATCAATCCCGCTTTTCCTCGCTACAAGCACAACATCAACAGAAGTTAAAAGCGGATTTTAAAGAACAAGTTTCCTGGGTTATCGAGCTCATTCAATTTATAGGTGAGAACTATAGGTCGGACAGCGCATTGCCTCCATTTATTGACCCGAGATTTTATGGGGATTCGGAAAAAGCGAAGCAATTACGATTTAATCAAATTGGCAGCTACGTATTTTCTCTTTTAAAAGAGTGGCGAAATGATTTTAGCAAACTTGTTGATCAGTTAGGTGTTAAAGTTTTTGCTGATGCCCCCACTGATATTGTTCTAAACGATGCAAAAGTCATTTTAAGAATGATGTTTGAATGCATTTACCATTTTCCACGCGCAGAAAGAGGAAAATTAATTAAGTATTTACCTTGGGGAGAAAATTCCTGGTATTTATTTGATTTTTGTGGGGCCTTGGTTATTGGCCGCGAGCAGCAAGGTTCAAAAATAAATGAAATAACTCTCCTCCCCTATGATTTTGAGGGGGACATTAAAAAACAACGGCTATTGCTTAAATTACAAGAATCAGTAACTGAGTATAGAAGCACAGTAAACCATGCGCTTGGCGATATTATTCGAAGTGATCTACCTATGCTGCACGATTTTTTCGTAAAAATTCATGCGCATTTAACGACCCCAAGTATGTCGATAAGCCCCATGCCAGATCTGAAGTACATGCGCACATTAATATGGTACGGAAAACAAACATTCAATGCATTAAAGCTTCTCGCTGTATTACCTTTCAATGAAGAAAATTGCATTTATGCAAACGAAATTTTAATGGAGCTTAGTACCGCCGCGGCGCAGCCGCTTGATTTACCTACGGGTGCTTTAAAAGAAAAAACAGGTCAAGATGGCCCCAGGAAAAATAGCCAAACTGCTATGCAAATACTTAGACCTTCTGTGCGCGAAAAATTTCAAAATGCTTGTCAAAACCGCCGCTTGTATCTTGGATTACTAAAAGATAGCAGTCAACTTACTCCCCATATGCGTTTACAACTTCCTCAAGAAATGGAGTATTCAGCTTTCACTTCATTAAATAGCTGCTTATCCTTATTACGGAAAATCCAGCTGACCGGTGAAATTTTTCTTCCTAGGAATTGGGGGCACCATTTAAAAACATTAAGTATCATTAATCCTGAATGCCTCTCAAAAATAAGAAATGGGCTTTGCCATGTCGAAGATTGGGATTATTTCCATGTCGCAGTATTGGTTGAAAATAGTCCTCATCTACTTAATCAGATTTATGAGGAGTTAAAGCAATTTAAACGTGCTGTGTATGAGCTTATTGTTGAAAGGCAAGGCCAGTTTAAGAATTGGGAAAAAATAGATACTAGTTCTGGATACAATAATTGGGCAAAAGAAATGGATTTGTATTGGCAAACGATTATCAGCTATTACAACCAAACTAAAAAGGATTTTACCCACTACTCTCCTAAGATCCCTTTGCTTGATGAGAAGGACTGCAAGGTGCTTT
Source organism: Legionella maceachernii (assembly GCF_900167045.1). GTDB lineage: Bacteria > Pseudomonadota > Gammaproteobacteria > Legionellales > Legionellaceae > Tatlockia > Tatlockia maceachernii. The sequence continues at coordinate 27,138 of NZ_FUXJ01000007.1, forward strand.
ATGAAACGCTTACCCCAGCACATCCTCATTTTGAGCAGGTTAAAGCAGTTGTTGAGGGCAATATACCTTATGCGATCCCAGCCGACTTAACTCTGGGAATGGAGAAGGGAAGACGGCGAAAAGTAGACAAGTACTTAAAGAAAGCAGAAAAAAATTACCGGGAACATAAAAAAGAAGCCGTAAAGCAACACATGCAAGAGACTCAGAAGAACAAGAAGGAAATAAAAGCTAAACGCCAAGCCGCGATGGAAACCTATTTTCCGCTGTTGAATGCCTGGAGTGAGTTATATTATATGGCGGAAAGTGATCAGCCTCAAAACGTACCAGTGTCAGTTTTAGTGCAAACGACTATGGATAAATTGCTTAATCGTTTGGAATTATTGTTTTCGTTATTGGCAGAAAATGAGATTGACGTTACTCAATTCACCAAAGAAAAATTTCAACTGTTTCTTTTTGATTATATTAATGAAAATTTGAATTTTTCACTCAGTACTGGTTATTTGCTAGGGCAAATTATTTCTTTTATCAATAAGTTATCCTCTATAGTGGATTTGCAAGACATCAGTCCGCAACTTAAAGAGAGGCTGCCGGATTTAGTCGCCTTGCGTAATGCATTGGAGCATACTGATCCTATTCTAGAAAGCTCTGAGATTTCTTATTTCCAGATGGCAAGTAAAATACCCCAGCTTACGGCCTACGTGTTAGGAGAAATTATTTTCGACTACCATCAGCCAATTAGAGCTTTTGCAGCTAAAAAAAGGGTTGAAAATCCTGCTGTTGTTTCTGACTGTTCTGCCGCTGCGTCATCGGATTTAAGTGTCCCAACTTCCTCTAGTAGCGGTTTGTCGGGCGAGCGGCAGAGACAAACGAATGCTTTGCGATTATCAGGATTGACTTTATTTGACGCCGACAAGAAAGGAAAAAACGAGGGAGCGGTGCAAGAGGCTCAGCAAAATACTGCTGATAAATCTCCGCCCATAATCCGTTTTGGGTTCTTTGATTCCACTAAACAGGAAACGGAGATCCTCGACAAGGCTCTGTCTATTTTAACAATCAATGCTTTTTTTAAGGGGTAACACGATTGATGGTATGTTGGGCCTTGTTCAGCAAGGTCTTCATACCTTGTTGGACTTAGCCCAATCTATAATTAATTGATTAGGGGAAGGTTATTTTTCCGTGGCAGGCGCTGCTGCTTTAAACGGCTCTAGGGAGCAGCAATGGGAATAAATCTCATTAATTACGGGGTAGTTTTCCATGGAAAAGTTAAAACGATGCGCATTAAACACTTGAGGGATGAGACAGACATCAGCCATACTCACTTCATTACCATAGCATACTTTATTTTTGTGAGGCATGTCTTGGAGGCGGTTTTCCAATGCGTCAAAGCCTAATTTTAGCCAATGATGGTACCAATCAATAATTTGTTGCTCATTCGCATCTAATTCGCCGCGTAAACGCTCTAAAACCCGTAAATTGTTCAGAGGATGAATATCACAAGCGATAGCCAAGGCCATGCTTCGCACCTGTGCCCGCCCAAGAGGGGTCGGAGGCAATAGGGGGGGCGTGGGGCAGATTTCTTCGAGATATTCGATGATAGCCAAAGATTGACTAATGATATGGCCATTTTCATTTAAGGTAGGAACCAACCCTTGAGGGTTCAGTTGAAGATAATCCGGGTGATGCTGTTCTCCACCATTGTTGATGAGATGAACTGCCAACGTGTCATAACTGATGTTTTTAACATTGAGTGCAATGCGTACGCGGTAACTGGCTGATGAACGATAATAGTCGTAGAGTTTCACTTTGAACCTTTATAGTTAGTCAACGTTTGCTTAATAGCGCCGAAATACGATTGTCCTTCTGGACTTAGCATTTCGATACGAATACTGTCCCCATAATGCATAAATTCTGTTTTGGGTTTTCCTTCATCGAGAATTTCAAGCATCCGTTTTTCGGCAATACATGAAGAGCCTTTGCTGCGATCGCGATTGGAAACGGTTCCAGAACCAATAATAGTGCCGGCGGCTAAATGGCGAGTTTTCGCTGCATGAGCAATTAACTCGGGGAAAGAAAAAGTCATGTCGACGCCGGCATTGGGTTGACCGAATAATTGATCGTTTAAATAACTTAATAAGGGTAGATGTACACGCTGGCCGTCCCAGTGCTTTTCTAATTCATCGGGAGTAATGGCCACGGGTGAAAAACTGCTGGCAGGTTTGGATTGAAAAAAACCGAATCCTCTCGCAAGCTCACCTGGGATTAAGTTACGAAGCGACACGTCATTGACTAGCATGAACAATTTAATGTGCTGAGCAGCTTTTTTGCTGTCTATACCCATCGGTACATCATCGGTGATGATTGCAATTTCAGCTTCAAAATCGACCCCGTAGGCTTCATCAGCAATTTCGATGGGGTCATGAGGACCTAAAAACCCATCCGATCCTCCTTGGTACATTAAAGGAGTGGTCCAAAAATCGGCAGGCATCTCTGCACCACGCGTTTTTCTGACTAACTCCACATGATTAACATAGGCACTTCCATCAGCCCATTGATAAGCACGTGGCAGCGGAGCTGATGTTTTTTTTGTATCAAAAGGGAAGCTGTTGGCTATCGAATTTTGATTTAACGCAAGATAGACTTCGTTTAAGCGTGCTTCGACAGTACCCCAATGGTCCAAAGCCTCTTGCAACGTTTTGGCAATATACTCAACTTTTGTCGCCTTGGTTAAATCACGATTCACTACACAAAGTTCACCATCGCGATTTCCTATTGATTTTAAACTGGCTAATTTCATATTCGATCTCTCAATGTGCTTCGTGTAAAGTGCCTCGTTTGATTTGATCACGCTCAATAGCTTCAAACAAAGCTTGGAAATTCCCCTCACCAAATCCCTGATTTCCCTGACGTTGAATGATTTCAAAAAACACAGGGCCGAACAGGTTTTCAGTGAAAATCTGTAACAACAATCCTCCTTTTGGATCTTTATCTCCATCGATTAAAATCCGCTCTTGCTGCAGTTTAGCAAGAGGCTCTTTATGCCAGGGTATGCGTTGATCAATCATTTCGTAATAAGTATCCGGAACATCGAGGAATGCAACCCCATGGTTTCGTAATGTGTTGACTGTGGTGTAGATATCATCGGTATTCAGCGCGACATGTTGAATCCCTTCGCCGTGATAGTCATGCAAGAATTCTTCAATTTGGGATTTGTCGTCCTTTGATTCATTCAGTGGAATTTTAATTTTCCCACAAGGACTTGCCAAAGCTCTACTGATGAGCCCAGTCATCTGGCCAACAATATTAAAGAAGCGAATTTCATGGAAATTGAAAATGGACTCATAAAAACGCGCCCATTTATCCATGTTTCCGCGATAAACATTATGGGTTAAGTGATCAATAAAAGTCAGGCCGTAGCCTCGTTTTTCTTGAGCATAAACTTGTGCTGTTTGCCAGTGTGTGGCAAAGGGCTGATGGCTTTCATCAACAAAATAGATGACACTTCCGCCAATGGCTTGTATACCAAGAAGCCCATGATGAGCATGATGACAATCTTGAAAAGGAGTTGCACCGTGGCTTATGGCATGGTTATAAGCGTGTTGGGCGTCTTTTACACGAAAACCCATCGCGCAAGCCCCAGGTCCGTGAATTTTAGCATGTTCTTGCGCTTGGCAATTAGACGCTGCATTCACAATAAATTGGATACCTCCTTGTTGATAAAGGGTAATATCCTGGATTTTGTGTTGGGCGATTTTATGAAAGCCCATATCGGTAAATTGCTTATCGAGTAGGCTTTTGTCGGGGCCTGAGAACTCCAAAAACGCAAATCCGTCTAATCCACAAGGATTTTTAGCAGCACTTTCATTCATCGACTCACTCCTGTTGGTCTTTAGCGTATACTCGCCGTTTGTATTCAGTGTTAGGTCTAATTTATCCGTAAGCTAAAGACGTGGTTTGACTAGAAACAATCCATCCGCGATGGGTAAAAGACTCACATCAACCCGTTTGTCTGCCTTAATTAAGGCATTCAAGCGACGAATTTCGCGAGTTTGTCCACCCGTCTCCTGTTCATCAATTACTTTACCATCCCAAAAAATGTTGTCTACGGCAATGAGACCTTGAGGACTAATTAATTGCAGGGATAACTCATAATAATTCACATAATTCGTTTTATCCGCATCAATGAAGATAAAGTCAAAACGCTGGTTATAACCCTCTTTCAATAAATGATGGAGGGTATCGAGTGCAGGGCCTAAACGTAAATTAATCTTCTTTTCTTGCTTCGCTTCATGCCAAAAAGGGTGGGCTACTGAAGTCCATTCCGTATTAATATCACAAGTAATAAGTTCGCCGTCATCAGGCAAAGCCAAAGCCATGGCTAGGGCGCTATAGCCAGTAAACGTGCCTAATTCCAAAACCTTTTTTGCATTGATAAGGCGAATGAGAAACTGCATAAATTGCGCTTGCTCGGGTGCAACTTGCATGTTGGCAAGCGGAAGCTTTGCTGTTTCATCACGGAGCGCTTTCAAAACAGGATGTTCACGCAGAGAGACATCAAGCATATAATCGTAAAGCGCTGGAGTGAGACTTAAATGTTTCATTGAGGATGCCTTTTAATTTTATGCGCTAATGGCTTAAAATCACGATTAACGCTTTTATTTTATCCTAATGGACCGGTTGTAAGCCTAATTTTTCTTGAGCTAGGGTATCAGCAATTTCACTTGCTGGACGATTTTCACGCATTGAGCGAGAAAAAATAGCTAACAAGGAAGTGTGAATACCATCGATTTGATGATTCACTAATTGTTCAGGCGTATGTAAGTATTTGTTAGCAGCATAAATTAAGCCACCTGCGTTGATCACGTAATCGGCCGCATAAAGAATTCCCTTTTCGTGCAACAGTTGGCCATGGTAAGTATGAGCGAGCTGATTATTTGCAGCGCCTGCAATAATCGGCGTTTGTAATTGGCCTATTGTACGATCATTAATGATTGCGCCTAAAGCACAGGGTGCGAACACATCACAAGACACTTTATGAATGGATTCAGTGGACACCGCCTCAGCACCAAACTCTTTTACAGCGCGCTCGACCAGAGCAGGGTTGATGTCAGCAACAGTTAATTTAGCGCCTAATTCGTGAAGATGGCTCGCCAGTAAATAACCGACATGGCCTAAGCCTTGTAAGGCAATGTGAAGCCCCTCTAATTTATTTTTGCCCAATTTAAATTCAACAGCAGCTTGGATGCCCCTTAAAACCCCTTTCGCTGTGGATGGGGAAGGATCACCATTATGGCTTGATAGACTAGCAACGTACGGTGTATGTTGAGCAATGATGTCCATGTCGCTTAATTGTGTACCACTATCCAAAGCAGTGATATAACGACCGTTTAATTCATTAACAAATTTCCCAAAAGCATGCAAGTAAGCCTCTCGGTCAAACGGTTTGTTAGGTTTGATCACGACCGCTTTACCTCCTCCTAGAGGAAGATTAACCGAAGCAGCTTTATAGCTCATGCCTCTTGCCAAACGCATTGCATCATAAATGGCGCTCGTTGTATTTGGGTATTCAATAAAGCGACAACCTCCTAGAGCTGGACCTAATTTCGTACTATGAATGGCAATTATGGCCTTCATACCTGTTTCTGGATCCACTTTAAAATGCAGATCACCAAACCCATGCACCAGTGCATAATCAAGAAAATCATCTTGAACAGTGAGTGCTTCGTTTGGTTTTATTTGATTAACGGACATCATTGATAGTGCTCCAGTGAAATTGCATCCCACATGTTATAAATCCATTCCGAATCGAAAGCAATGTCGTTAAAGTAAAATTAACGCATCCATCCTATTATTAAGTTAAGCATAAAAGCTCTCGCTTTGTTCAGATAAGCCCTTGCTATAAGTGGAAAGCCAGTAAAGGCTAGTGTAAACTGCCTTTAATTGAATACCCTGGAGATACGTAATGAGAAAACTGGCTGCAATGGTAGTTGTGGCGGCGTTAAGCCCATTAGCAAATGCTGCTAATTTACCTCATAAGGTGATGCTGGATAAGGTGGTCTTTCAAGTTTCCGCTAAGCAGTGGGTTACAACCCAATCTGCATTGCTAACCGTGAACATCAATGCCACCTTGACGAATGCTGATCTAGTAAAAACACGTGCGGAGATAATGAGTAATTTAAATAAAATTGCTACAGGCCAATGGCAATTAACGCAATTTGATCGATCGCAAGACAGTTCAGGGCTGGAGAAACTGTTTGTTGCAGCGCAAGCAAGAGTGCCGCAAGCAGGCTTGACAGACATTTATCAAAATGCAAAAAACGTGAGTAAACCAGGCGCGACTTATGAGATCAATGGCGTTGAGTTTAAACCCAGCCTAGAAGAGTTTCAGCAGGTTAGAGCACAATTGCGGGATTATTTATACCAGCAGATTAATGGCGAATTAAATCGATTGGATAAAACCTACACGAATCAAAACTACAGTGTACATCGTATTTATTTCTTCGAAGGCGATCAAGTTATGCCCATGGCAAAAGCATATCAGCCACGGGCATTAAACACCATGGCGATGGAGGCTGTTTCTGCCCCGGCTCCTGCGTTAACGGTAAGTAACGAATTAGTAATGAATGCAATAGTCGAACTTGCTTCCAATCGACAAGAGGAAAATCCAAGTGCAAACACTTGAACGAATCATCGGTCATCGAGGTGCTTCTGCTTACGCACCTGAGAATACTATTGCTGCTTTTGACAGAGCCTTCGCAATGGGATGTCGTTATTTAGAATTCGATGTGATGCTGAGTGCGGATGGCGAGCCTTTTGTCTTTCATGATGAGTCCTTAAAGCGCACCACCAATGGTAAAGGCGAAATAGGTTTGGTGACTGCCGAGTATTTACAAAGCTTGGATGCAGGGAAATGGTTTTCCAGGCGTTTTCTCGGGGAAAAAATTCCTCATTTACGGGATGTATTGCAGTGGCTAACGTTTTCTGATGTGAAAGCGAATATCGAAATAAAACCTTACCCAGGTACTTCCGAGCAAACAACCGTTGCAGTGCTTTCTCACATTAATCGGTATTGGCCACAGTCCAAGCCCTTGCCGTTAGTCTCCAGCTTTGATCTTGCTGCCTTGACTCTATGTCATAGTTTATCGCCCGAAATGCCGCTAGGCTTACTTCTCGATGAGTGGGACAAAGATTGGTTGGTAAAAGCAAAAGAATTGCAATGTTATTCGGTGCATTTTAATAAACGAGCCCTTACTGCCGCTCGTGTTCAACAAATTAAAGAGCAAGGCTATGTGCTTTGTGTCTACACTGTGAATCGCAAGCGCCAAGCTAAAAAACTTTTTGACTGGGGAGTCGATGCTGTGTTCAGTGATTACCCTGATCTATTGTCATGAACCATTTAATTGGCCTGTGCCGTTTCAGGCGGATTATCTTTTTATTTTGCCTACTATTTTTTACTCTCACAGTGCAAGGAAAACCCATTGAAATTGTTCTATGGCATTCATTCGCCGGGCATTTAGGGGAAGAAATGAATCGGCTTGCGGCTGATTTTAATCGTACTCAACCGCTGTATGTCGTAAAACCGGTCTACAAAGGGGAGTACATTGAATCACTAACTAGTTTTGCTGCGGCTTTTCGAGCTAAGCAACCCCCTGGACTGATACAGGTTTTTGAGGTGGGCACGGCAACAATGCTGTACCCTAAAGGAATCATAAAGCCTGTTGAAACGCTTATGCAAGAGCAGAATTTATCTTTACCGAAAGAAGATTTTTTACCTGCAGTGCGCGCTTTTTACAGTGACGAAAATCGCTTACTTGCCATGCCTTTTAATACCTCAATTCCGGTTATTTTTTATAATGTTGATGCGGTGGAGAAAGCGGGGTATAACGCAAATGCCTTCCCTCAAACTTGGGATGAGCTGGAAATTTTAGCGGGTAAACTCAGGAAAGCAGGGCATCCTTGTGCCTACACAAGTGCTTACCCAGGTTGGATTCAAATCGAGTCGTTCTTAGCGATTCATGGATTGGCAATGATTGAAACCAATCCAATACGAGCTGTTTATAATAATAAAGCGATAGTTAATCATCTTGAGCGCCTGAAAAGATGGCAAAAGAAGCACTATTTTGAATACGGGGGAAGGGCGAGCGATGCAACTGTATTATTTACTAGCGGTCGCTGTCCGCTATTTAGTCAATCTTCAGGAAGTCATAACAGCTTAGCCGAGTTGGTGACGTTTCGTTTAGGGCTTGCAGTCTTACCACTGGATACCCAAATCAGTAAAATCCGTCATAACGATGTGGCTGGAGGTGCTGCGCTTTGGGCTGTTGCTGGACAATCTCCTCTTGTTTATCGCGGAATAGCTCAATTTTTTTCTTATCTTGCTCAACCCGAAGTGCAGTATCGTTGGCATCAGCGAACGGGCTATTTGCCATTAGGGACTAAGGGTATCTATTCTTTTCCGAATGAAGTCAATTATCCTATCTTGGCTCTCGCTCAAGCCGATTTAGGTAAGCAGCGCGATGACCAAGTACGCCTTCATATTGGTCCGCAGAATCAAATCAGAACGATTAATGATGAAGCGTTGGAAGCGATATTTGCTGGTCTTAAGACGCCTCAACAAGCGATGAATGAGGCTGTGAAACGAGCTAACTATGCGTTATTGCGTTTTGCTCGTAATACAGGTAAAGAGTAAAAGTAAATGGATAAGATATCCCCATTAAATCGTTGAGCGTAGCGGAATAAAAATGCGTAAGTACCTAGGGCGAATAAAAAGTTTAGCGTTCTCATTGTTTGTGAATAAGAGCGTGGGTGCACGATCGTTAGTCATTCGTGAAGGCAAGGTTTTGCTAATAAAACACACTTATGGCTTAGGATGGTATACAATTGGTGGTGCTGTCGACCGAGGGGAAACCCCTGTACAAGCAATACAAAGAGAGCTTTTGGAAGAGGTAGGGATCACGTGCTTAGCCTTGCCTAAACTGTTTGGTGTTTATCATAGTAACCATGAAAAACGCGATGATTACATTGTGTTTTATTTGGTTGAACAATTTGAAAAAAAGCCCGTTCGTTCTTTCGAAATTCTCGATGAGCAGTGGTTTGATTTAAAGAACTTACCTCAAGAGGTCACCCCTGCTACAAAACGAAGAATCGAAGAATACATGGGCAAACGAGCGATTGATGAACGTTGGTAAATGCACGAGTTATCGCAATTAAACGATCAACTATGCTGTATAAGCTTTTGCTGCCTCTACGACTCCATTGATGGCTGTCGACGTAACAGGAGCTTCTCTAAAAAAGCCAAACGCAGAGAGAGCACCTGCCGCAGCGCCACAGGTACCACTAACAGTAAGTAAAGTAACTGCAGCAGCAGAGCCCGTAGCGATACCAGTCAGCAAAGCGAAGGGTCCAGTCCATACACCCGCTGCACATCCTAGCGTAAAACCAATTACGAAAGCAAAAAAAGTGACAAGAGCCGCCGCTACGATCGCATCAATTGCTTTTTTGAGTTTTGAGGGTTCGTCTTTTAAAATGTCATGGCAATTTTTCGCAAACTTTTCGATTGCAGCGCCTCTTCTAGCAATGTCCTCTTCTTTTAAGCCATTTAGTAGTAGATTCCGTGCTTCTTCGCCCAACCTGTCAAATTGCTCTGTGGATAAATTCAATTCTTCAGCGATTAAAATAAACTGATCCAAGGCTTGATAAAGTAGCGAATTCGTAGGTAAAGTGTTTCTTGCTTTAAGGAGTAGGCAAGTTTGAGGCACCTTTTTAGCCACAATCGACTCAGCCCATGGGAAAAAATCAGCCAATGCATTGTCATCCTGTGAAACGGTAGTATATCCAGCAAATCCTTCAATAATTTCTCTATCGAGTTGACCCTGAATTGTATTGTGGATAGCAGCAATTTTTTCCTCAGCCCCTTCACATAAGTCTTTTTTGGTTCCTACTAAAATTAAGGGCGCTTTAGGGTTACATTTTCGAAATTTAATGATTTCTTTTTTAATCTCTTGTTCATTTTCTTCTTTGGTCAAATCCACACAATAAATACCTAGATTTGCGGGTTTGTAATAGGTAGGAAGAGTCGCTCCCTGTGATTGAGTATCATGCATGATCCATGTATCCCAGGCAGGCGAATTACTTGTTCTAGCGATGTGAACATATTCAAAAGGATCTGTCTTTAACTGAGAATGAGCTGTATTAGAAGAAGCGGATTCAGTAGCCCTCTTAGGTTTTATTTGGTGAATAAAGGTTGATTTACCTGCTTGTTTGGCACCGAATACAACAACACTAATAGTCATAAAAATACTAAATTAACAAATTTAGGGCATTATAAGGCATTGCTATTTCAAAAAACAAGAATAAGATTAACCCTTATTTGTATCAGTACGTCAAGTCCTCATGCATGGGAACAAATCCTTTTGTTCTTGAATGGGATGTCACTAAATAAAGAATCGATTGGTATCAAAATCTTTTTCTTGTGGATTCTCCGCACCCTCAGAGGTGGATGGATGTGTTGAAGGGAGCTGGGAAGCTGCTTCAGGCAGTGGGTTAAAATTGAAAGAATGCCTCGTGCTTGCTTGATGTCCACTATGATGTGTTGTCGCCGAGGTTTCCATTCGTTCAGGTGTGTTTTCTGGCGCATTTGTAAAAGCAAATTGCGCAGCAGCGGCTTCAGCAAGAGGGAAAAAGCGGAGTGGATACCCTGTGTTTGCAAAGGAGCGGTTTTCAGCATATTGACTTGCTGTTTCTGTTACATCAGGAATAGGGTTGATGACTTCTGAGCTGTCTTGATTGGTTGGGTGAGTGGTTGTTGCCTCGAAAGAGACTGGCGGCCAAGTAGGAAATCGTTGTTGTTCTGTTGCCCTGCTTCGCTCCTGTTCTTCAATCATAGGATAAGGTTCTCGCACGGGCAATCCTTCATCCGCTTTAAGCGCATCTTCTCGCTGTTCGTGAGGGGGAGAAAAAAAGAGTCGAGTTCTTTTGGTGGTGGATAATTTCCTTTTTTCCGCCTGCCCTCTTTCTTCAGCATGATTATTGAATTTTCGCTTACCTATTTGCATTTCCTTTTCAAGGCTGGATTCTTCAGCACGAGGTAATGGAGAGTCTTTTTCGGCTACTTCTCTCTCATGCGATTTCTGCCTTCCTCGCGCAAAGCCTTCTTTATAAGCACAATCATAGATCGCTTTTAGATGGCTTCTTATCTTTCGATCTGTGACCAGTTGAATATAAGCTTTCAAAGAACGTAGATCTTCGGGTAGATCTGTTCTTTTGGGAAGTGACTCATTTTTTAAGCCAAAAGCGATGCCTTTAGCTAGGCCAGTGGCTTTTACTTGAAGCTCCAATTTTTCGGCTGCAGTAGCAGGGCTCGTCTTTAAATTTTTTTCTAACTCCACTTCAATTTCTAATTGTTTTGTTATTCGCGTGAGCTTTGATTCCTTGGCAAAGTCTAGGATTTTTTTAATATCAAGTGGAGGGCGACATAAAATATAATCGTTGTAATGGAGGACATCTCTAATTAACCCTAGATAAGGGCGTCTCTTGCTCATCATTTCAAAAATAGATTCTTGCAAGTCAACATAGGGGAGCAAAAGATTATGCATGACTGAATTTACAGGTAAGCTGCAAATAATGGGCATGCGATCATATCCGAAGGCTGTATTAACCAATTCATGGGCATTAACGCCCGGTTTAGATAATATTTCATGGATAAGCTTGGTATCCTTTTTTTGAATGGCAACCTTAAAAATACGGCCGTTAACCTTTGCTCCGCTGTTTAATAAGAGAGTAATGCAACTGTCTCTCCAGAAGTCTGGGTTTTCGCGAATTGCTGTTTCAAGAAGCGTTAGTCCTGTAAAGCAAAGTCTATTGATATCTCCAACATCTAAAACGAGTAATCGTTCCAGTAGGGTTGATTCTTTAGTCACTACGATATCTCTTAACAATAAAAGATCAATCGGCTCCTTTCTTTCTTCTATAGCCCGCATGAGCATCTCGCCTACTTGAGAAAGACTGGTGAATACAGCTTGATCTTGAGGTCGCCGCTCGTCCTTTAAATCCCTAACCGCATAGCATAACGCCGACATGGCCGGTTGGGGATTTGCCTTTTGAGTCAATAAAAATTCCACAAGTTTGGGGTGGTGAGAAGTTGCTGCTGTTGATAACAGTGTACTCTTATCAGTTTGCAATTCGTCGTCAATATCAATGAACTGTTTTTCTAAAGCATATTTGATAATGTTCTTTTGACCTTGCTCTGCAGCGGCATGCATGGCTGTTTTAATTATTGAATTAAACTCTTTTTTTATTTGTTCGTACGCTTCAGTTGCTTCTATTTCTTTTTTTAAGGCCTCATCTGCATGATCTGGTTCTTCAAGCGAGGCTCGAGTTTGCTGAGCTGCAACTAAGGTTTGTTCTGCTTGGATTAGTTTTTGATAGAGTGCATGAACCTGCGGTTTAAAAACAGAAAAGACGCCATGACGTGCGGCAAGCGTGATACGACAGGGTAAATTCTTTGCTGCCTCGACGATTTTAGCGGAGTGTTCTTTTTCTGCGCCTAAGACGCGGCTTGTTTTTTCACGATGGTGGGCAATAAAATTATCCAATCCATGCAGCATTCGCATCTGCCCGCTTTTAGTTAGAGCGACAGATAGCTGGTTATACCCTTCAGTGATTGCGCTATTTTCCGGATAGTCTAAAAGATCGTTTAACAGAGCAAGATGGCCAAATTCGGCAGCAAGTAAGGTTGCTGTTTTTCCAGTTATCACCTCAGGTGAATTAAGAAGTGTAGGTAAATTCAAAATAATTTTATCGCGTTGGTTGCATCGCACAGCCCAATAAAATGGGATCATGAGAGCAACCCACCAGTCTGTTTGCTGGCCTACTTCTTTGACAAGGTTGTTAAGTCGCTGGTCGATTGATTGTGAATCTTGCTCCTGTTCGTTGCTCGGGACAGTCCGGACTGTTTCAGATAAATGATAAAAATAATCTAAGATATCTTGCCGGCCCAATCGGGCTGCTGTTTTGACTAAGATAAAATCGTTTTCCTTTAAGTTATTAAAGGTAAGGTTAGTTTCACGTAGTTGATCAAGATTACCTGTTGCAATGAAAAAAATAATCCTTTTAATTTCTGATGGATAATCACTATAATGCTCTAAGTACGATGTAATAAAAGCTTCTTTCCAATTAAACTCAATGGGCACCGAATGGGGTATTTCTTCGGGAAAATAGGTTCTGAATAATACTTTCCAGGGATAATTCTCATTCGCTAGGTAAGAAAATTTACGATCAACAAACTGTGCTCGAATAAGTGATTGAGGATCCAAATAGGCGAGGATGGCTACCCATATTTCTTCTGGCAATTCTATTGTTAGTTCTGAATCCAAACGATTTTCGTCTTTTTCTCTCATAAAGCTACCTTCCAAATCAATAAACGCATTAAATTATCTTTTTGCTTTAAAAAAATACAGTGAATTTTTTTAATTTTGATATTCCCAATTGGAAGTTTGTCGTCCTAACGGAGTGAGGGATCTCAGGTATTGTCGTCCTAAGCGAAGCGAAGGATCTCCTTGTTGGAGTTATTGCCAAGAGTTGGGAGGTCCTTCGCGTTGCTCAGGATGACAGTGGTGTTGTCGTCCTGAGTGAAGAGAGGGATCTCCTTGGGGGGTTATTGCCAAGAGTTGGGAGGTCCTTCGCGTTGCTCAGGATGACAGTTGTGTTGTCGTCCTGAGCGAAGCGAAGGATCTCCTTGGTGGGGTTAGTGCCAAGAGTCGGGAGGTCCTTCGCGTTGCTCAGGATGACGGTGGTGTTGTCGTCCTGAGCGAAGCGAAGGATCTCCTTGATTGGGTTAGTGTCAAGATTCGGGAGGTCCTTCGCTTCGCTCAGGATGAGGGTGGTGTTGTCGTCCTGAGCGAAGCGAAGGATCTTCTTGGTGGAGTTACTGCCAAGAGTTGGGAGGTCCTTCGCGTTGCTCAGGATGACAGTGGTGTTGTCGTCCCGAACGTAGTGAGGGATCTCCTTGGTGGGGTTATTGCCAAGAGTCGGGAGGTCCTTCGCGTTGCTCAGGATGACCGCTTTATTGGATACGTTAGAGAGGTTTCATAAATGAATGCAGATCGGGCTTCTGTTGCAAGCGATATTGGTATACTGCATAAAAAGCAATGATGTTTTTTAAATAATTACGGGTTTCATGCCAGGGTAAAGTATCTATCCAAATATCCATTTCTTTCGGAGGATGGTTTTTAAGCCAATAATTCACTTGAGTAGGGCCAGCATTATAAGCAGCAGCAACAAGAACTGGATGCTGATTATAGCGACGGATTAATTGCTTTAAATAAGCAACGCCAATGTTAATGTTTTTCTGCGAAGAAAAAAGTTCATCTTTATTGCCATAAGCAATTTTCTCATGTTTCGCTACAACGCTTGCAGTGGTCGGCATGACTTGCATTAAACCACGAGCACCCGCGGGTGAAACCACATCTTCACGAAAACCGCTTTCTTGACGAATAATGGCATAGATGAGCTCAGGGGAGACATGGTAGCTTTTTGCGAATTCCTTTACAGCGTTATAATGAATAATAGGAAACCGAAGTGAAAGCTGATTGTTCAACTCTTCGGTATTACTAAGATAGACGGATTTTCCATACCATTTGAGCGTCGTGGCTACCCAATAGATAAGTGCGCATTTTTCTTCTTTTGGAAGCTCACTAATGAAATCATTTAATAACCTTGACGCTTGTAAGGACTGTTTACTGAAATAAAGGGATTTAATGTAATCAGTAAAAGACTGATAAGGCTTTAGCACAGCTACATCATCCACTGGTCTTTCATTTTCAAAATTAGGTGTTTTATTTAAACGCAGGCTTGCTAAAAAACCGTAATAATGTCGATTCTTGGCGATGGTTTGATAAATATCTCTCGCTTTTACTGATTCTCCTTTCGCCTCCAAAGCACGAGCTAGCCAGTACTGCCAACAGGGTTTTTCTTTATCGGGTGAGTGATTGACTAGGTGTTCAACTTGGTCCCATTGCTGATTTTTAAGAGCAAAACGAATTTGCCAATCGAGGATGGCTTCGTTATAAAAAATGGGTTTTATTTTAGAAAACCAGAAGGGCTCATCATCATGGCCTCGCATTGCTTTATAGAGAACAAGATGAATAAGGAAAGACTGCTGCTGCGCTTCATTAAGGAATTGCTTGGTTTTAGCATCCTGCCAGTAGCGAATTGCTTGATTCATATTGCTGGAAATCATGCGTTTTAAGCCAAATAGATAGAAATAATCACGCAGTTCGCCAGGTTCAAGTTGAGCGATATGTGTAGGATTTTGATAAATGCTTGTTAATAATTGCTCGTCTTGAAGTCGAGGCTGCTTGTATTGTTTTAACAAATAACGTGCTAAACCAAGATTGCGCTTTTCTAAGGCGAGAATAATCCGTTGAGTAATTAAATGCTCATCAAAATTATCCATTTTTATCATGATGTCAAAAAGCACATTGCAGGGAGGAGGTTGGGAGTCACCCGTGAGCCATAAGAGGCGTGTCGCTTTGAGTGCTTCCTCCGATCGTCCTTCATTGAAGTTGGCAATTTGAGCAAAGCATTGCAAATTGACGTCTGTTGAGGGGCGATAGTATTTGGAATAATTTACCCAGTCTTTTTGTCGGGCCAATTGATATAACCATTTTTCACGAAGCTTTGTTGCCAGCGGTGTATCGCTGGCAACAAAGGCAAGAAAGTCCGGTCCAGGTTGCTGAGGTAAATTTTGACTCCATTGTGTGTAAGCCATAAATCGCTGCAAATAGGCTTGTCCCGAAGTGGCATGAGCCATTGCGGACAGGCTTAAAAGACATAAGAAGCACACTATTTTTTTCATAGTCTTTTCGTCGATAAAGTCACAAGAGTTCTCAATGAAAATGGACAGGTTAGGTTTTCATGCAAAACATATAGAAAACCACTGGGGGACGATAGCACTAGGTAAGAGCTAATTTCTCCCGCATGGTCTTAATAGTTTTAGCATAATCAGGGCTAGAAAATATAGCTGTGCCAGCAACAAATTCTGTAGCGCCAGATTGTGCCAAATTGGCAATATTATCTACACTTACTCCTCCATCAACGCAAATGGAGAGGGCAGGGTACTGTAGTTTGAGTAATTTGATTTTATCGAGAACTTCAGGGATTAATGTTTGACCGCCAAAGCCTGGGTTGACCGTCATTACTAAAATGAAATCCAAGCGATGAATACTCCAGCGAAGACAATCGATTGACGTGGCTGGATTCAAGACCAGACCGGCTTTACATCCTTGCTGCTGAATAAGTTGCAAACTGCGATCCAGATGCGTTGTTGCATCAGGATGAATGCTTATCCGTTTAGCGCCCGCTTTTGCGAATTGAATAATTAATTCGTCCACAGGACAAGTCATTAAATGCACATCAATGACATAATGAGGGAAGCGTTTATGTAAGGCCTGGCAAATAGGTGGTCCGAAGGTTAAATTGGGAACATAATGATTATCCATTACATCAAAATGGATCATATCCGCCCCAGCTTCCATGACAGCAAAAGCTTCGTCTCCCAATTTTGTCATGTCGGCTGAAAGCAATGAAGGGGCAATTAGATAAGTCATAGCAACCTTTATCAAAAATGTAAACTAAGGATAGTTCAGGCCAAGGTCTCACTACCATTCAGTTATTAATGTCACCACTCGCTGCCTACCTGCCGCGGCTCCTCAGGATCCAGCGATAACGAGGGAGAAGGCACAGGGGCATAGCCATAGTACCCGATTCCTTAAATTATGCTTCCATTAGTCAGAAAAATAATAATTAAAGTTCAAATTAAGGGTGTTTGTTTGTATGCGCGAATTAATGCTTGATATCGTTCTTGTCGTAATGTAGCGATAATCTAATCCAATCGAGAGATCATCCGAAGCATAATAGCTTATACCCAGTATGGCTTGGCCAATAGGGGCGCTTTCGTTTCCTTTTACGTTCAAACTGAAACTGTTAACGTAAAGATAAGGTAGCGAAAAGGTAACTGAATTCCTTACGTAAGCATAGCCTATCCCTAATCCTAAATAAGGTACCCACGTAGGATCATTTTCTTCATCATAGAAATCATAATAGCCGTTAATTAATCCTGCACCAACTACTGATTGACCACTTAGACGAATAGGATTGGTAAGAGTCACATGCCTTTTAATGGAGACTCCTCCAATTTTTACTTGGGATAGAGGAGCATAATTGAAGACTAATTCTCCCTCAGCGCGGAAATTACAAATGCGGTATCCAAGCTGAGTACCAAAATTTCCTCCAACCTTATACTCTAAGCTTCCATTCATTGTGGGAGTAAAAGCTGAGGAGACAGTAGCATAGCTTAGGCTAGGATGAGCTCTATTGACTATAGGTAAACCAGTTACATAAGAGACAAAGGTACTGTTTGAAGTGACTGGAACAGGGTTAGGATTAATAATTTGATTTATTTGAAGAAATGGTAAAGGATTAGGCCCTGAAATATCTATACTGGGAGTATAACTAAGACCACCCATTAACCCCCAATACCAGCCTTCTGATGGAGTTGCGGCGAAGACTGAGTTAGCAAGGAATAGACTGGTTAAAGCGAATTGACTAGAACGTTTCATGTTGCTCCCTTACTTATAATTGTATTCACTAAAGCGATAAACCACGCCTATGCTAGCTAAACTACCCTGTAAAACCTTGCCATATGCGCTTATACGGCTAGAACCCACATAGCGATAGGCAAGATTGAGGGCATAATTTTCAGTAAAATTGTAAGTCAGACCGGCTGTTCCTTGATAAACAAATGCACCACTTGATGCAGAGTAATGAAGCCGATTTTGAAAAAAAGGATTTTGAAAAAGAGTCGGGTTAAGCGCAAAATTCGGGTTTAAGAGAAGATTCCGTTTGTGGGAAAGATCATTATGAAAATTAGCATTAAACCAGCCATAACCTATACCTACTCCTAAAAAGGGGGCGATGCAGGGAACCATTTCTGGGAAATCATAATAAAGATTGGCAGCCCCAATAACCATGTTATTTTGTCCACTGACATCACGTACTCTTATTGGATCAAAGCCTAAGTTTGAGAGTAAGCCGAATCGGAAAGAATTCAGTGTCGTGCGAATATAAGTAAGCTCCCCTTCGTAGCGCCAATGATTGGTTTGGTAGCCAAAACGCCCACCGGCATTAAAACCATTATCGAAGACAGCATGATCAAATTTAATACCGTCCTGAAGTTTGTCTAAGTTATCAGGGACATAGCTATACCCACCAAATAGGCTCCCATATAACCCATCAATAGGAGTTGCAGCAGACACCAAGCTAGAAAAAAGCAACATGGTGAAAAAAAATACAATTCTCATGGAATCCCTTGTTATTATTATTCTTAGCAACTCAATGTTAGCGATTTACTTTTATTTTGCAAGCGGCTTTTGTATCAAACCGCTTTGTTCAAGCTCAATCGCCTAAGTTTTGTTCAAACATTATCTCTTTGGTTATTAAAAAAGGAGATTTATTCCTGAGAAACTGATCTTTATTATCCTTTTTTACTTTGAGTTATTAATACCCCGATGTAATCGGATACCGCCAATCGCGTCCGAAAGCGCGAATACTGATTTTAATCCCAGGTGGTGCTTGGCGCCGTTTATATTCATTGCGTTTAATAAGTCGGATGACTTGATTGACAATTTCAGGAGAGTATCCCTTTTGGATAATGTCAGTCGAAGCGAGATCATTTTCCATGTAATCGGTAATAATGGCATCCAAAACACTATAGTCAGGTAAGCTATCTTGGTCGGTTTGATTGGCTCGTAATTCTGCAGAGGGTGCGCGAGTAAGAACGCGTTCAGGAATGACGGGCTCTAAACGATTCCGATACCGTGCGAGAGTGTACACTTGTGTTTTTAAAACATCTTTTAAGACGGCAAAACCACCTGCCATATCGCCATATAAAGTAGTATAACCAACGGCTGTTTCACTTTTATTGGAGGTGGTTAGTACCATTTTGCCGCTTTTATTGGACAATGCCATCAATAACATACCGCGAATCCGTGCTTGCAAATTTTCTTCGGTCACATCAGGTGTTGATTCTTTAAAAATAGGAGCAAGACTGTCAAGAAAGCGATTAAAGATAGATTCTATGGGAATGAGCGTGCTTCTAACTCTCATCGCATTAATTTGCAATTGTGCATCTTCAAGACTCATCCCGGCCGTGTAGCGTGAAGGCATCATGATCGCGTGGACTCTTGCTGGACCCAATGCATCTACAGCAATGGCTAAAGTGAGCGCTGAATCGATTCCTCCTGATAATCCGATAAGCACACCATTGGAAAAACCATTTTTTTCGATGTAATCCCGAGTGCCACACACTAACGCTTCATAAATCAATTGATCTTGTTCGTAAGCAGGAATAATCTCCGAAATGATCTTGTGTCCCTCTAAAATAACGGGGTGTAAATGTTCTTTAAAAGCAGGGGCTCGTGCACAAACAATCCCTTCACGATCAAGTGCCATCGACTGACCGTCAAAAACCAATTCATCCTGGCCACCGATTTGATTCACATAAATAAAGGCAACCCCTTGTTGGGCATAATCTCGCAATAAGTTTTCGCGCAGATCGGGCTTAGGGTAATCAAAGGGAGAAGCATTGATACAAAGGATGGCATCTACTCCCGTAGCAATAATTCGATCCACGGGGCCTTTTTGCCATATGTCTTCACAGATACAAAGCCCTAAGCGATAGTTTTTAACTTGAAAAATACAGGTTTCAGCAGGCCCATGAATAAAATAGCGCTCTTCATCGAAAACCCCATAGTTGGGCAGAGCTTGTTTGAAATAACGCGCAACGCGTGTTGCTTGATAAAAAACGGTTGCTGCGTTAAAGCAATCCTCTTGGACAAGGCAAGGATGGCCCACAATCACGTGACAATCGGCCGTTATTTTTTCAATGGCCAATAACGCTTCGGCGACTCTCTGGTGCAGTTCTTTACGAAAAAGTAAATCTTCAGGAGGATAGCCCGTAATGGCCAACTCGGGAAAAATGATGACATCGTGTTGCTGTTGCTCTTGTTGAATAATATGAATGATTTTATTCGTATTGGCTTCAATGGCGCCTACGGTTGGGTTAATTTGCGCCATAAGTAGTTTTAATGATTGATGCATAGCAAAATTAAATCTCTGCAAAAATAATTTATTCTATAACAATTATGAAGTATATACCCGTGATCCTTCAAAATGCTATGTTTTGGGCAACTTGATTTTTTTGGCTGGGATTATTTTAAAAACGAGTAATAGCAAGCCCTATTGCGAGTTTTTAAAATAATCCCAGGCGGAAAAAGCAATAGACCAAAAATAGTATTTTGAAGGATCACGGGTATATATGAGTTATTCTCGATGAAAATTTGCTATAATCGCAGGTTAGATCGTTAATTAGTTGTAGGTCATGTATGCTAAAAGAGGCATTGTCACGGATGGCGAATGTTTTTTCACCTTCTGTGTTGATGCGAGGACAGGAATACCAGCAGAAAGGGTACGTATTAAATATCCGATTAAGTGAAGGGCTATTAAAGGCGCGGGTTAAAGGGCGTTCAAGCCAGATTTACGACGTGCATCTCGATTTAAAAAATTGGCCTTCAACCCCAGCACGCTGTAGCTGTCCTTATACCATTAATTGCAAGCACGCTGCTGCAAGCTTGTTTTCTTTGCAACAACGAGAAAATTATGAAATTCCCGCACCTGTTCCAAATAAACTGAATCTCTCCCTCAACGCGTGGCTGGATTCGTTGCGTGAAAAAGAGTCTGATGAGCATCAACCCGACACTAGTCATGAAATCATTTATTTGATTGAGCCGCAATTTGGTGATTTTGAACATCGACTTGTGGTAAGGCTCGCGATGGCCAAACGCCTAAAAAAAGGGGGATTGGGTAAAAAATCCATTTTTAATACCATAACTGAGAGCAGGAAACAGTATTTCACAGGCAAGGACGAGGAAATAATAGCCTCTTTGCTCTTTAAAAACACATCTCAAGGATGGTTTGATCGTCTCTATTTACGCAACAGTGAATTACTTGAAAAGATTCTTGCGACCAATCGAGTTTATTTAGCAAATGATAAAGAGTCCCTTCTTACCTTGAGCGAAAATTTATCCACGAAATTAAATTGGCAATTAGCAGCCAACGGAACCCAATATTTAGTATTAGAAGAAGTCGAAGGCGGGGGAGGCATTTTACCTCTTCTATTAGATAGGGTTTGGTATTTGGATCAAGACAAAAGCCGAATGGGTTATTTAACTATACCTTATAGTCCAGGGCAATTAAGAAATTTATTGAATGCACCACCTATTGAATTGGATCAAGCCTCTTTAATTGCTAAACAATTGGCAGAAACTCACCCCGAGTTGCCTGAACCCAAAATCTACAAAGAACGAATTATTCATACGAATCAACCTCATCCTGTTCTTGTTTTTGACGCCATTGAGTTACATAAAAATTACCTTGAATCGGAAAATGATTACTTATTTATTGTGGAGTTATTTTTTGATTATGAAGGGGTACTCGTTGCTAAAAATGAGATTCATAATATATTGTTTCGCTCAGAAGAAAATAAATTAATTGAAATTCATCGGGATTTATCTTTTGAAGAAGAAAAAATAAACGAATTAAAGCAAATTCTTGCCGTACGCAGTCCAAGAATTTCTGAAAAATTATCTGCTGAGGTCGAGTTGCAGAATGAAATGGTTTTAATTCATTACAAAAGGGAAGAAGATTTACCTCGTTTATATAATCAAGTTATCCCTCTACTAAAGAGTAAAGATTGGCGCGTGGAATTTGCTCATTCTATTTATGAGGAATTTATTGATGCGGATGAACTGGAGTGGTTTTCCGAACTTGAGGAAAAAGAAAATGATTTTTTCTCTTATCAATTGGGGATTTTAGTAGACGGAAAACCGGTCAATATTGTCCCTTTGGTTGCTGAGCTGATTACTCGGCTGGGTAAGGAGACTATTGATCATTTATCCGAGCAAGAGCGTGTTAAATTGCCTTTGTCAGAGGGGAAAACATTGCATGTCAGTTTGGGGCGAATCAAGCCATTACTGCGCTTCTTGTTACAGTACGGTCTTCGTCACCTCAAGAATGAAAAATCGCTGCAAATCAATCGATACCAGTTAGTGTTAATGCAAGAAACTGAACAAGCGATGGCTTCTATTTCTGCCCGTTGGCAAGGCAATACTCTATTGCAGAAACAATTACAGCAATTAACTCATTTAATTCATCTTCCTGCGACAGAAACTCCCCGAGGATTAAAAACCACGCTTCGTGATTACCAACATCAAGGACTAAATTGGCTGCAATTTTTGCGAATATGCCGTTTTGGTGGCATTTTGGCTGATGACATGGGATTAGGGAAAACAATACAAACATTAGCGCATTTGCAAGTTGAAAAAGAGCAGGGGCGTTTGACAAAAGCAAGTCTTATTGTAGCCCCTACCAGTTTGGTGGGTAACTGGTTCGAGGAGGCAAAACGTTTTACTCCAGAATTAAAAGTTTTTGTTTTTCACGGCTTAGAACGTCACAATGACAATTTTGATGATTATGATTTAATTATTTCGACTTATGGCCTTATCCAGCGCGATAAAACGCGTTTTGTCGATTATTCGTTTTATTATTTAATTCTTGATGAAGCCCAATCCATTAAAAATGCTAAAACCAAGACCACACAAATCGTCCAACAAATTCAAGCCATGCATCGACTTTGTTTATCGGGAACCCCTTTGGAAAACCATTTAGGTGAATTGTGGTCGCTGTTTCATTTTTTAATGCCCGGTTTATTAGGGGATGCAAAGCAATTTCGCCAATTTTTTAAGACCCCCATCGAAAAATTCAATGATGCTGAGCGACGAACTTTACTGGCAAAACGCGTGCAACCGTTTATGCTGCGACGCAGTAAAAATCAAGTGGCAAATGAATTACCAGAAAAAACAGAGATGACGCGCAGCATTGAGTTAACAGGCAGTCAACGTGATTTATATGAGGCAATACGCATGAGCATGGAGAAAAAAGTGCGTGAGGCGATTGCCAAACAAGGCATGGGTAAAAGCCACATCGTTCTCCTTGATGCGTTACTCAAATTACGACAAGTCTGCTGTGACCCTAAGCTGTTGTCCATGCCTGAGGCAGAAATTGCTCACGGTACTTCAGCTAAAATGGATGCGCTAATGGAATTACTCGATGGTTTAGTGGATGAAGGGCGTCGAGTACTGGTGTTTTCACAGTTCACTTCCATGTTGGAATTAATTGAAGAGCAGCTGATTAGCCGAAATTATGCTTATTTGAAATTAACCGGGCAAACGCAAAATCGCCAAGTGTTGGTGAATACTTTTCAAGAAGGTCATACCCCTATCTTTTTAATTAGCTTAAAGGCGGGTGGGACTGGATTAAATTTAACCCGAGCCGATACAGTCATTCACTATGATCCTTGGTGGAATCCTGCTGTCGAGGATCAGGCTACGGATCGCAGCCATCGGATAGGTCAAGAAAACCCTGTTTTTGTTTATAAATTAATTACCATAGGGACAGTGGAAGAGGCCATTTTGACGATGCAAAAGAAAAAGCGCCAGTTGTTTGATGGTATTTTATCGGACAATGCGGGCGGTATGATTGGTTTGACAAAGAATGATATTGAGCAATTTTTTATGCCTCTACCCAAAGAGTGAATTGCAAACTGCACCGCCATAGCCTATCCTGGGTCGAACCATTTTTAGGGAGAAAATCTCATGAAGCAATTGAAGGCCTTTTTGATGTGTCTTGTTACTCTGGTTGGCATGTCTACGGCTCTAGCCCAATCACCCGTAGGTACCTGGACAACGATTGATGATAAAACGGGTCAAAAGAGAGCGATCGTGCATATCAGTGAATCAAAAGGTATGTTAACTGGGACAATCGCTGATGTATTCCCACAACCGGGTGATACTGGCCTTTGTGAAAAATGCCCAGGTCAATTTCAAGGAAAACCGGTAAAAGGACTGACCTTTGTTTGGGGATTAAAAGACAAAGGGGACGGTGTTTGGGATGGTGGCCAGATTCTTGACCCTAAAAGCGGTAAAATTTATCGCGCTAAAATGACCTTAGAAGGCAATAAACTTTATGTACGTGGGTATATCGGTGTTTCGGCATTAGGTCGAACACAAGTATGGGTGCGATAGTAACCGCCCTGTCATCCTGAGCACAGCGAAGGACCTCCAGACTCTTGGAACTAACCTGATTCAGGAGGTCCTTCGCTGTACTCAGGATGACTAGAGGTTTGTTTAAAGGCCTCACTTAGGTACAATACCTTCCAAGACTCTAGAATGCGTTAGTAGCTATGACCGAAGTTCAAACACGAAAAAAAACAATTGACCCCCTAAAACGGCCACCGCATTCTGCCGAGGCAGAGCAGTCAATTATTGGTGGGCTGATGCTCGATAACCAAGTATGGGATAAAATCAGTTCAAAGCTATGTGAAGCTGATTTCTATCGTACCGAGCATCGTATTCTTTTTCGAGCTATCGCTGAACTGGCCAAAAAAAGTCAACCATTTGATGTGGTCACTTTGCTCGATATTTTAAAGTCGACTAATGAGTTGGATGATGCAGGTGGTGAAACGTATCTCTTCGAGTTAGCAAACAATACACCCAGCGTGGCAAACGTCTCTGCTTACGCGGATATCGTACGCGAAAAATCAGTACAACGGCAACTCATTACTGTTGCCAATGACATTGCTGATTCAGCCTATAATCCGGGAGGTAGAAACGTCACTGATTTGCTTGATTTTGCTGAAACGAAAGTTTTTGCCATTGCTGAGCAAACAGGGGGAGAGGGTGGGCCTGAAAGTATTAAATCAATTTTAGTCAAAGCCGTGGAGCGAATTGATGCGCTTTATCATAACGGTGAATCCATTACAGGTCTGGCAACGGGTTTATCGGATTTGGATGAAATGACTTCAGGTTTACAACCTTCCGATTTGATTATTGTAGCCGGTCGTCCGTCCATGGGTAAAACGACGTTGGTAATGAACATGGCTGAGCATGCGGCAATCAAAGCAAACAAGCCAGTCTTGGTTTTTTCGATGGAAATGCCCTCAGATTCTTTGGCTATGCGGATGATGTCTTCTTTAGGTCGTATTGATCAACATCGAATTCGTACGGGAAAACTGGATGATGAGGATTGGCCGCGTGTGACTTCCGCGGTGCATATGCTTTCAGAAGCGCCTTTATTTATTGACGATACGCCAGCATTAAGTCCTGCAGAAATGCGGGCTCGTTGTCGACGTTTAGCGAAAGAGCATGGGAAATTGGGGCTTATCGTGGTGGATTATTTGCAACTCATGCAAGTACCCGGCTTTAAAGGGGATAATCGCACTGCCGAAATTTCTGAAATTTCTCGTAGTCTCAAATCATTGGCTAAGGAATTAGAAGTACCGGTCATTGCCCTATCCCAGTTAAACCGCAGCCTCGAACAGCGCCATGATAAGCGTCCGGTTATGTCTGATCTGCGTGAATCAGGAGCAATTGAACAAGATGCCGATTTAATCTGCTTTATTTATCGTGATGAAGTTTATAATGAGGACAGCCCAGATAAAGGCACGGCTGAAATTATTGTCGCAAAACAACGAAATGGTCCAATAGGCAAAGTAAGAGTCGCTTTTCTGGGCAAATACACGCGTTTTGAAGATTTGGCGTTTAATGGTTATCAAGGGGTAGATTGACGTGACTAGACCCACTCGCGTGCAAATCGACGAAAATGCGCTTTTGCATAATGTCAATCAAGTAAAGCATTGCGCACCAAACAGTAAAATCATCGCTATGGTGAAAGCCAATGCTTACGGTTGTGGTATACCTGCGGTGGTTCCTGTTCTCGAAGGCCATGTTGATGCTTTTGGTGTGGCTTGCTTAGAAGAGGCCATGGCCATTCGCGCACTTGGGGTACGTAGTGATTGCGTGTTGTTTCAAGGGGTATTTAGTGCCGACGAATTGCGTGTGGCAGCCTTACAGCATTTTCAATGTGTTATTCATCAGCCTCATCAGCTGCAGTGGTTATTAACAACACCGCTCCCCAGTAAAATAAAGCTATGGGTAAAGGTGAATACAGGAATGAATCGTTTGGGTTTTGCGCCTCAAGATGTTTATGACATTCTGTCAGCTGTGGCGAATTGTCCTTGGATTGATACAAAAATTGGTCTGATGACGCATTTAGCTTGTGCTGATGAGCCTGAGCATTCGGCAAATCAAAATCAATTGCGCGCTTTTAGAGAATTGAATTTGCCTGAAGGACAATTTATAAAAAGTATCGGCAATTCCGCGGCTATTCTCGCATTACCTGATACCCACGCTGATGTCGTTCGTCCTGGCATCATGCTTTATGGTGTCTCTCCTTTCGCTCATCAAAGCGGTCACGAATTGGGATTGATGCCTGTCATGCGCTTTGTTTCCGCGATAAGTGCCATTTTCCACTGCTCTGCACAAGCGCCTATTGGTTATGGAGGGACTTGGCAAACCAGTAGACCCTCTACCATTGGTGTGGTTGCAGCAGGTTATGGTGACGGTTATCCCCGACATATTGCCCAGAATACGCCGGTTTGGGTTAATGGTCATGAAGTACCTATTGTCGGGCGAGTCTCGATGGATATGTTAACCGTGGATTTAACTGATTGTCCGGAAGTGAAAATTGGAGATGCGGTTGAATTGTGGGGTAAACACATCCCTGTGGAGACCATCGCATTGTCCGCAGGAACCATCGCGTACGAGTTGCTCTGCCAATTTTCTCCTCGAGTACGCCATGACAGGTTTTTGCCATAGTTCTGCTGTTATTGTTCTCAATGAGGGGATAACAGTATAGCAACGCAAATGACCAAAGCGGGTGCTCTAAACTGCGTATAAATGTGGATAATATGTAAGCGTGATGGTAGAATGGCAACCTATTTTATGAACCATTACACAGGTGAACTTAAAATGAAAAAAATAGTGTTGGTATCATCCCTTTCCCTCGCAGTTTTACTGACAAGTTGTGCTCAAGTAACCAATGAAGGTGTAGGGACTGTGACTGGAGGTGTGGTTGGTGGTCTTTTAGGCAGCCAATTTGGTGGTGGTTCAGGAAAATTTGCTGCAGCTGCTGGTGGTGCGTTAATAGGGGCGTATCTTGGTGGTAACATAGGTCGTACTATGGATCGCCTCGATCGACTGGAAATGCAAAAAGCCTTAGAAACAGCGCCCACAGGTCGTGTTGTTACGTGGTCAAACCCTGATACGGGTAACCGCTATACTGTACAACCAACAAGAACCTATTACACGGATCAGCAACCTTGCCGCGAATACATTACTAAAGCAATTATCGGTGGTAAACCCCAGCAAATTTATGGCAAAGCTTGCCGTCAAGCCGATGGTTCTTGGAAAGTAGTAGGATAAAATAGAGTTTACTTGATTGTTATTGAACGTTGTAACCTGGATGAAGCGAAGCTGCATCCAGGTATTAAGAGCTGCGCTAGAATCTTCTAAAAACTACAATTAAGGATTCACTGTTTACTGTGGAATCAAGTCGTTAGACTTATTTCTATCTTTTGTAGTGCATAGACTTAATAATTTCTTAAGAAATCATTGATACTATGCTTAAAGTCCGATAAGAGGATTGTTTTATGACATTTTTAGAGTTAGCTGGCCGACTTATACCTGGATACGACTTGCTGCCTTTACCCGCTCGCACTGAGTTTGAAAGTAGTCAAGTTGCTCGATCCTTTGTTGCTGCTATTAAAGCAGCAGAAGAATCTATCGACACAATTCGCCAACGCAGCACTAAGTGGTCGAGACTCCGCGGACATACCGACGGAGAAATTGAGGCTGTAATCAAAGAATTACCCGATAAAGCAATCACCCACGAATTAGTGATTTCCCCAGAATATCAAAGCCTTATTAGCAAAATTACCTTTATTATCCTTCCCCTTGCCTATCCTGACGCGGGTTTGCTTGATAATGAACAGAAACGACTTGTGGCAGAAGCTGAGTATTCAGGAATTTTACAAAAAGAGTATATTAAAGCCGATAATGCGTATAAAGCGCATCATCAAAAATACACAAAAGCTTGGGTTGTGGATATAGAGGATGGGTTAGAGGATAGTAGACTTGAAAAAATAAGGCATTCTATCGTTGAAAAATGGTATGAGCATTTTTTTGCCGATCCACGGATGTCAGCGATGCGAACCACCATTGGAGAGCGAAAAGCAGTTCATCGCGCGCAGAGATTAGGGGCTTACTTTCCCTTTTTAAATGATCCGCATTGGAGTCATAGTACACCACTTATTAGTAGACTGTTGGATGACTATAATGCCGAAGTGGAAAGTGCAGAGAGCGAATCCAGACCACTTGATTTAGAAACAGTAGAAAAAGCCTTTTTAGCTGACTTGTTATACAGACACTTAAACGATGAAACAACCCATTCCCTTAATTTTATTAACTTAGAAGCGTTTAATCAAAAACAAGCTCGGCTTTTAGCTGAAAAAATTCTGCAGGCGTTTAATGACGGCAAAGCTTTGACAATGAAGAAATGGCTTGATGATTATCAGAATGAATTAATCGAATACATTCGTCAGCAAATTACACTCATTGATGGGAAAGAGTGGCAAGAATCGACGGTCGACCTTACTAATCATGCAGCGAATGCCTTATCGTATCTTTGGGATACCAGGGCTACACAGTGGACAAACGATTTTCTAAATCGCATAGGTGATGCCTATTCTTTTCTCCAGTACATGGGGGCCACGGCGCAAAATGACAATTTTGTCTTTTCAATTATCGACGTCTACAACTTATATCGCAATTCACGTGGATTAGCCGAGTCCAAAAGTATTTTATTGAGTTTGTTTAAACCGTTTTTGCCGCTGTATCAAGAATACAAAGAAATCGCGAAATTCGAAAAAAGTTTTTTTCGAAAAGTCTTCCGGACAGTCATGCCCTTGGTGATTATAGCGGGTTTTGTGATTTTAGTTGCTGTTTTATTACCAACAGGTATTCCTGAGTTAGCTTTCATTATTGCTGCTATACCTACTTTATTTATAGGGATTGCATTAGCAACCAAATACGTCACTTGGAAAAATAGTCTTTCTCAATTCTTGTATGAATGGTATTACGGTGGTCCTTTTGCAACCCCTGAGTTTGCTGTCAATGAACGCATGATTGAAACGTTTGGGACGTCCGAACGGGCGGAAGAAATTCGTTCCATTTATATTAGCGAAATTCAGCGTTGTAATGATCAAGAAGATTCATTTAAAGCGAATGAAAGCCATTTAAATAGTGATCAGCAAAAAGAAAGACAAGACAATCTTGATAGAAGGCTCATCTTACTTTTGGAGTGGTATGACATTCATAGCAACTCTAATCTTGCAGTGGATATTGTTCAAGTCATTGTGGAAAAACAATTGACACAAATTGGCAACGCAGGGTCTCAAGCGGTACAAAAGAGCCTTAATGGTGAGGAGGGAAGGGAAATCACCAAGCGAGTTCATGAATTAGTCAAGCGTTTAAAAGACAATTTATCGCCAAGGACTGTTCCTTTGGTGCTTGATTTAGAATCGGGACCTCGAAGAGAAATGCCTGAGCCTGTCATTGCTGCAAGAAGACCAACCCAACCCACCGCTATAAGTGCACATGCATTCCCCACTCAAGACGGTCTGGAGTTAGGGGATGAAGGCGTTAACGAGGAGGAAGAAAATCCCTCTTCGCATCGTCTTCTCCGTACTTCTTCTCGAGCATCTGCACATTCACCCCATTTTTTTACGTCGTTAAGTTGTATACAGGAACATCGTAGAGTTCAAAGGGCTAATCAAGCGCTGACCCACATCCGCCCCCCTGCGGCAGAGGAATTTGATCAGACGGACTTTGAAAGGACTGTACCTTTGAATGTTTTGGCCCTTTAGGTCTAGAGGAGGGCACATTTAGCTCGTGCAAGGTTTGGTAATTATTTGTGCTATATTTAAACTGCACAGAGTGTATTTTTTAACCTGGCCTCGCACGAGTTGCAATCTAATTGGATCGATTTGCGACTCCAATGAGGGAAGCTATTGCAGGAGGAAGCATGGCTCATCTAATTTATTCAGCGCTACCTCAGCCGAGGCGTCCAATAGTTTATGTGAACCCAAAGATTACTGTTGCTCAATGCATTGATATTATGATCAAGGAAAACATTGGAGCTGTTGTGGTGTTCGAGGGTAAAAATCTTATGGGCATGGTCACTGAGCGAGACATTGTGAGGTCCTGTCTACAACAAGCCTTAGACCCTAATAAAGCCACAGCGGCTGATGTCGTTTATACCGATGTCAGCGTATTAAACCTTTTCGACCCGGTTGAAAAGGCCATGGAAACAATCACTGAAACCAAACGACGCCATGTTTTAATCGAGGAGAATGGAGAAATTGTTGCAATTCTTTCGATTGGGGATTTGCTTTTTCATTTACTTGAAGATAAAACGCGAGTCATAGAGCAGCTGGAAAATTATATTCATACGTACTGATTACTCGAAAAGGTAATTGCTCACGCCCTCTTCTTACTCTTACGTTCCGCGAACAAGCCGCGGAATATAGAGAGGTGAGATATTAGGAAAAATAATTCCTATAATTGATTGTAGATTGTATAGTTAACGAATCATGATATAGGAAATACTAACATGCGCGCTTTGTTAAAAAGTACATTGCTCCTCCTCCTGCTAACTTTCACTAGCGTGAATTGGGCTGACACAAATCTATCTTCATGGTTTAGTAAAGGACCCAATAATCAAATTAAGTTGCGAGTCGATTTATTTTTATCTTCTACTTGTCCCCATTGTCAAAAAGCGGACGCTTTTTTCAGTACCCTCGAAACACAGAAACCCTGGCTTGACGTACATCGATACCTCATTAACCAGGACAAAGCGGCATTAGAAATGTTTCATCAAGAATTGAAGCAGGTCAAAATCGATGACTATGCTGTACCAGCCATCTTCTTTTGCAGTTCGCGATGGGTAGGTTTTGATGAAGCAAACACAACGGGCCAAAACTTATTACGCGGACTGGATTATTGCTATCAAGAAATTAGCAAAACCGGTAGCCTCACTCCCCAGACCGCTCATGTACTGCATCAATTATCGAACGCGAGCTGGTTTGACGCCAGTATGACAAGTCAACCTTCTTTGCTGTTATTTACATTGACAATGGCCATGACTGATGCCTTTGGTCCTTGTTCACTTTTTATTATTCTCGCTTTATTTTCTTTTCTCTGGCTGTATAAAGAACGAGGAGTCATGATAGGGCTTGCTGTTTTATTTCTACTCTCTGTCATGGTAGTTCATCATTTTCAACAAGATCACACTATCTTCTTTTATCAGGTTTTGAGTGTATTTCAGATTCCTGCTGAATTGATTGGCTTAGGGTTAATTATTTATGTTTTGGTCATTTATTTTAAAGGAATAAGGGTTCGACCTGGTTTTACCATTCCTGTTTTAGTCGTTTTAACTGCCTCAGCAGTGCAAGCCTATCAGCAGAACTGCACGCCAAATTTTGGCTTAATTTATCAACAGTGGCTTGATGGACAAGGGCTTACGACTATTCAAGGTGAATTAATTGAAATCGGTTATCAGCTACTTTATATTCTGCCATTGGCACTACTTGCTTTCCTGCTTATCTATTTCCGCAATCATGAACGCTTAAAAAAATTTGAGCGTATTTTAACCTATTTTTCCTGGTATTCACTGTTCATTATTGGGATTCTTCTGATCATTTTCCCGCATGGCTTTTCTTATTTCATCGTATCAATAGCAACCATTGCTTTAGCTTTACTTGCAGGATGGTTAACGATAAAAAAATTAACTCGGTTTAGGCAATGACCAAGAAAGCCCCACTGCCATTTTTCCCCATTGCTTACGACGTGGAAGAGGGAAAAACGTATTATTGGTGCAGTTGTGGAAAGAGCAAAACCCAACCTCTCTGTGATCATCCAATGGATTGTGGTGATAAAGCTGTTCCCTATGACGCAACGCTTACCGAGACAGTGTATTTTTGTGGTTGCAAAAAAACCAATGATCCGCCGCTATGTGACGGTTCCCATGCCAAAGTGCTTATGGAATATCTAAAAGAGAAGAAGTGAGCGGCTAAAGCAAAATTAACTTGATCTCGCTGGACTGATTTGGGATTATCAGTGCATTAGGTATTATTGGTAAAAGCATGAGTAAACTCATTGACATTCCAGTTATTGTTGAAAGCGGACATAAATATAAAACTGCACAAGGTATAACCGCAATTAAAGACGGGGTTAAAACAACAGAATCCCCTGCCGAGCGTCTACCAAAACCGAAATGGTTGCGCATAGTCAATCACACCACTCCCGCATACAGTAAAGTCAAAGATCAGGTGACAAAACATCGATTGGCCACGGTTTGTGAAGAAGCAAAATGCCCCAATATAGCTGAATGCTGGTCTCATGGTACTGCTACGATCATGTTGATGGGCGCAGTGTGCACGCGGGCTTGTCGTTTTTGCTCAGTCGACACAGGCAATCCTCATGGCTGGTTAGATTCTCAAGAGCCCGAGAATACCGCAAACACAGTTGCTTTAATGAATCTTGATTACGTGGTATTAACTTCAGTGAATCGTGATGATTTGCCCGATGGAGGAGCGAAGCATTACGCGGATACTATTCGCGCAATTAAAGCCCGTTGCCCTCATACTAAAATAGAGGCATTAACTCCTGATTTTCAAGGAGTGGAGAACGATGTCGCGACCCTTTTAGACAGCGGTGTGGATGTTTTTGCGCAAAATGTCGAAACGGTGGAACGGTTGACGCATCCTGTTCGTGATAATCGTGCCGGCTATTGGCAAACCTTAAAAGTGTTAGCATTTGCCAAGCGGTATCGTCCGGATGTTTTAACCAAAACAAGTCTAATGTTGGGGCTTGGGGAAACCAACGAAGAAATCATCAAAACCATGGATGATCTGCGCGCACAAAACATAGACATCCTGACGTTAGGACAGTATCTCCAACCCACAAGAAATCATCTGCCTGTTGCGCGTTATGTCACGCCAGAAACGTTTATGGAATTACGCGAAATTGGTTTAAAAAAAGGCTTCTTTGAAGTAGCATCTGGCCCGTTAGTGCGCTCAAGTTATCGTGCTGACCGGGTTTTCAAACGAGATAATTTAGGTTTGTAAGGAAATATTAATGCGTTTAATCCCAATAATTTTATGTGGTGGTGCTGGATCAAGGCTTTGGCCTGTTTCCCGCGAATTACATCCTAAGCCCTTCATTCATTTAGCCGATGGGCAAAGTTTATTGCAAAAAACCTTTTTACGAGGTGCGCAATTACCAGGCGTTAAAGAAATTCTCACCGTAACGAATCGTGATTTATTTTTTAAAACAACCGACGAATACCGTGAAACCAATCAAACTGGATTATCACTGTCCTATATCTTGGAACCTTTTGGTCGAAATACGGCTGCTGCTATTATTGCTGCTGCTTTACAGATTAAGCAAACCTATGACGATGAAGAGGCACTGATGCTGGTATTGCCTGCCGATCATTTGATTACGGATCAAGTCTCCTTTGCCCGGGCAATTGCAGAAGCAACCAAATTGGCACAGCAAGGAAAACTTGTCACATTTGGCATTCAGCCTACTAGCCCCGAGACAGGGTATGGTTATATCGAGGCAGAAGGGAACGAAGTCTTAAGGTTTGTTGAGAAACCGAATTTAGAGAAAGCGCAAGAATACTTGGATTCTGGGCGCTTTTTATGGAATTCAGGGATGTTCTGTTTTAATGTCAAAACATTGCTCCAAGAAGTGGAATTACATTGCCCAGCTATTTTTTCTGCCACTAAAGCGTGCATGGACGTTTCAGAGACGGCAATGGGTAAAGATTTTATTCAGATTGAATTAAATGCGGAAACGTTTAATGCGGTTCCAGAAGATTCAATTGACTATGCCCTTATTGAAAAGTCAAAACAAGTTGCGGTTGTGCCTTGCCAAATTGGCTGGAGTGATATTGGATCATGGAGTGCTTTAGGCGAATTGATTGAATCGGACAGCAAAGGAAATCGCATTGAAGGTGAAACGCTACTCCATGAAGTGGCGAATTGCTATATCCGTGGTAAAGATAGACTTATTGCTGCCGTGGGGATCGAAGATCTCTTCATTATTGATACAGCTGATGCACTTTTGGTTGCTGATAAAGCGCGCGCGCAAGATATCAAAGCAATCTATAGTCAATTAAAAAAACAGGGGCACGAGACTCATAAAGTACATCGCACTGTTCATCGACCCTGGGGAACTTATACGGTATTAGAGGAAGGAGCCCGTTTTAAAATTAAGCGCATTGAAGTAAAACCTGGGGCAAGCCTAAGCTTGCAAATGCATTATCATCGTAATGAACATTGGATTGTAGTGAGTGGTGTAGCCAAAGTCATTAATGGTGACAGAGAAATCATGGTGAATACCAATGAATCCACTTATGTGCCGGCAGGACACAAGCATCGTTTGGAAAACCCTGGTTTGACGAATCTCGTGATGATTGAAGTGCAAAGCGGCGAATACATGGGCGAGGATGACATCGTGCGTTTTGAAGACGTCTATGGCCGGGTAAAAGCTTAGTGTCCGCTTAAGGACAAGCTCTGTTTCCCTTTAGCTTGTCCATACTCTTCGCGTTCTATACCTCAATCAATGATTATTTCATTTCAAAATAGGAACAGCTGAAGAGCGTCGGCAAAGAAGTCAGGTTGACGATTACCCAATAATCAAAGTTAGCGGACAACAGGCCCTGTATCATCGCTGGCTATTCTTTCTACCTTAATGGATTCGGTTGGCACAACCGCTGGCAAGCTGGAGAAGATGAGCGACAATTTCGAAAGAGACTCTTTCATAGCAGTGAGAGCATTCTTTATATCGGTAAGTGAATTCTGAAGGTTGTGGTATAAAGGCAACAGACCCGATGATTTACCAGCCGTCAGCTTGCTGTATTTCCTTTGAAAAGTTTGGAGTTCGCTGATTAATGTGCTTTGAGTATTTTCAAGATCTTTTAGCCAGTTAGGAATTTGACTGCCTCTAGTATAGTGGGTCCCTTGCAGTTTCTTTTGTACATCATAGAGTTCGCTTTGCTTTCTAATCATGGTAAGGCAATCATGCAGGTATTCAATCATGTGTTTTTTGAAAGTTTCGTAGTCAATCGCTTTAAGGTCAATATGCTTACTTAGGGTGGTAATGTTATCCACATAGTGGGTAATGCTTTGGCTTTGCTGGATACGTCTATCTTTTGATTTTTTTAAGTACTCTTTGGTTTCAAGGTCCACTTGCTTACCTAAAGTAATAATCTCGCTATCGAATTGTAATGCGTTAAGAAATCCATTCAAATCATTGCTATCTTCCTTGATTTGATCAACGCTATTCAGAATCTTTTCTTGCAATGGAGTAGGAAGCTCTTTAAGGGTAAGAAGTTTTTTTATTTCAAGTTCATAGAATTGAATCATCTGGATAAATTCCAGCGATTGAACTTCATTGAGATTTCTTTCATGGATATAGCGTTTAAGATCGGCAATCAAGATTTTATAGAATGTAATGGAATCTATGGTCTGTTTTCGATTGGCTGCTAATGCAGGCATCAAAGGATGATTAGTCGAGGAAAATAGAGGATGTACTAAGGCGGGGCCATTTTCTCCCCTGACGATGACGGAAGCGCCATACTTGATTAAGACAGAGAGGCAATCCACCATTGGCGTAGCGCCAGAGTCTTTACTAAAGCAGTAATGGACTGCTGATGGATAAAGTATCCCTCTAATAGTTAAGGGCTGGTTATTAAGAGCAAGGTCGCAATTTTCAAGAATAAAATCGAGCAATTCGTGGTTTCTTTCCCTCAAAGCCTGAGTAAAATGTTGAAGGTTTAAAAGGTAATGGAAAGCACGGAGATTTTTCGCTAAACCAAATTCATTTTCCTTTAATAAAGTATTCAATAAAGCTTTTCCTGTTAGATGGACCTCATCGTGAAGTGTTTTTAAGTTCTTTAAAACTGCTAATGAAGTGGGCTGGGAATTGCTTTCTAATTCCAATTCAAGTGCTAATCCACAGAGACGAGAATTAAGATCGGTGAGAGTTATTGTTTGCTCAATACGAGATAACGTGCCTAATTGGGCAAACCGTGTAGCTAACTCTTGCAATTCTTTCGCATAATTGGTGGGGGAAACCGTTTTTTCTGTTTTATTAGGCTTTCGGAATAGCATGTTCCTATGGGCTAAAGCGCGATTATTTCCACGAGAAGGGGCAAGCGAGTCTGAGGTTGAATTTTGTATGTCGTGGCTTATTTTCGCTTTTTCTTTTTTAATTCCACTCATTTTTTTTACTAATTCACTGACAAAACGACTAATGTGTTCATATTGTTGATGTCTTACGAGTGGCGTTAATAGAGCCGCTTTTCTTTGTACTTTATTTAAGGCTTGAATGTAGGCTTGAGGATCATCTCCTAAATTATCTGCTAGTGCCGCAGCTTGATTTTCTAGCGCATTATAACTGTCTTCTAATGACGAAATTTTACGTGCCAATTGTGCTCTTAACTCTCTCATAATCATTTCGACGTTAGAGATTGCTAAATCGATAAATTGCCCCTCAAGTTGGTCAGCTTTTACAGGGCTAAACGTTTTGGTATTTTCATCTTGAGCACAAAAAATAGGGGGCATTGTTCGTTGGTCATTATGATCAAAATACACGTGTAATTGATACATTTTGCCCGCTTCATCATGAAAATAAGCAGTATAGTGGTATTGGCTGAGTGTTGGATTATCTGCTTTTTCAGTCTCATAGACACTGATATGATGATTGATTAATTGATACCGCTGACTGTTGTTAATGAATAAAAAGGGTTTATTCAGTAAATCAAGGTGATAAAAATAACTCCCTTTTTGGTTTTGTTTCACTTCAATTTTTGTGACATCAGGTAAGGTTAATTCGCGAAAATAAGTATTGATGAAATTAAAGAGAGTATTTTTAGCCATTTCACATTAATTTTTGATCAGAGTAGGCGAATTATATTCTGTATGCTCAATATATAAAAGTAATGTTGAAAATGAATAGTAGGATTTAAGCTAAGCTGATCCCTTTCTTTTTAAGCCGAGTTTGTACTACATAGGCTAACCCCAGCATGATTAAACCCAACCCTAAAGTACAAGCCCCCATGAGCAGATAATAGCGCTGATAAATAGCTAAACTTTCTACCGCAGAAGAGAGATTATTGGGAAGGGCAACAAAGCCTGCTAATTGGCCGGAAATGGTATTCGACAACGAAGCGGCTAAATACCATACGCCCATGGCAAAAGCGATAGCTTCGCCATCACAGTACAGGCCTATCATACTTAAGCCAATGGCTGAAACCCACAGCTCAGCGAGGGTAATTAAGAGGTAGGTAAGGGCTAAGTAGTTACCATTCACATACCCATTCGATGCTTGGGTAGCTGCAAACGCCATGAGTAGAAGTGCGCAACCCGCCAATAATGTTCCCGAGGCAAATTGAAGAGGAATAGTAAATTGGGGGAAAAATCGGTAAAAGCGGGGTAATTGCGTGCCAATAGCAATAATAAGAAGAGGGTTCAGCAATTGATATTGGGCGGGTGAAATGTGGAAGGTTAGCAGTTCTAAATTAGAGTTATTTTTAGCAAATAAGACTAACGTGCTGTTCATTTGGTTATAGATAATGAAAAAAATAACGGCTTCAGCAATAAGAAGCAGTGCGACTAATTGTTTGGAGCGTGCGGTGCCCGACAGGGCTAAAGTTTTAAGTAAAAACCAAAGAATGCCTAAAAGGCAACCCACACTGATGATAATACAGCCAATATAGACATGCGAATAGGCAAAAAGGGTGAAGCTGTAGATACCCAGGATATAAAAGAAAAGCTGATATTTACTTTTAAGTGGCAAGCTCGCTCTATCTTTTCCCCACACAACCTCATCATACAGGGAATACCGTTTTGCAAAATTAAGGGCGGCGATGGATTTCCCTGCAAAAGACAGCGCTAAGACCGATAAGGGCCCGTATCGGCTATCCAAAAGCGCAGGAGAAATGAGGATAGCCAATAATGCACCCACATTAATGGCCATATAAAAGTAAGTCATGGCTGCTTTCGCCTTAACCGCATCATCGGAATAAATGTGAGAAACCATGGATGAGGTCGTTCCGATTAATAGCGAATTGGTAGCAGGAAGAAGCGCATAAGCGGCAATAAATAATGTATCGCCATACGTATTAAGCGTAAAGCCACTTAACATGACTAATAAATAAGCTGTGGCAACTAAAAGGCTTCCCCATAGAATTGCACGCCGCACCCCTAATACCTTATCGGCCATAAATCCACCTAAAACGGGCATAAGATAACCCGTGGCTTGACTAACACCAATGAAAGCATAGGCGGTGGTTTGGTTATAGCCTAAACCATGATCGAGAATAGGGCGCGTGAGGAAGAGAATTAATATCGTGTTCAGCGCATAAACTGAAAATTGACTCCAAAAAGTAATCAGCACGATATTAGTGGTTTGCTGCTGGCGAATATCCCATCGAGGTAGGTAATTTTTAATCGTTTGATAACTCACCATTTAGCCTCCTTGGTCGACGACCTTATTTCTTCGCTAACACGACGTCAATAATATGCGTATCTTGGTAAGGGAAAGTAAAAATTTGGCTAAATAAACGCTTTAAACGTTGAATCAAAAAATTTTTAGGTAACATCCGCATGGATACACTGTTTAAAAACCAAGTACCGTCAATACCAAACTGAGCAAGTTCGTCGATATTTTGGATGGTGATTGGAATATGCAAGCGCTGATGTTGAACGACTTTGAATTTGTGCTGTACGAAAATATTCATCAACTCATCAAGACCCGAAGCAACCGTGGTGTTTTTTACCATGGCCTTATAATAATGACCTACCACACTGCTTAAGATCGTCCCTTGTTCGATAAATTGGGCTAAATGCTGCTGAGCAATTGGAAACGATTCGTAGGTTGTGGTGATTAACGAAAAATGACCAGTCGCCCGCGTAAGAAGATCGGCCTCATGAAAAAGGGTATGAATGGGTATATAAGCATTAATGAAATGGGCTAGCACTAAATCTTGGCTATGGTGCGGCAGGTAATGACTTGCTTCTGTTGCACTGGCTTCAATGGTTGTTAGGGGCACGAGTTTACGGGCATGGGCTAACATTTCTTTCGAAATATCAATGCCGGTAAAATCAGCGTCAGGCATGTAAGGCTTTAGCTTTTTTAAAAAAGAGCCATTACCCACCCCAAAATCTAATACCTTATAGCGGGGTTTCAAACCTAAGTGCGCTTTTCTAATTTGTTCTATTGCAGCAAGATGGCTGGTACTTATTGAGCCGAATCGATCTGCAGTAGCGTAATGTCCTGCAATTTCGTTATACATGGCCTTTAAGGACATGTAGCCTTCCGATTTATGAACATTCGAACAGTATATCTCCAATTACCCTAAATTTGCGAATATTCTTTTTAGAGGAGGGCGATTAACATTGCGGTTTTTAGTCGACGCAGGACGTTGAGAATGATGAAAAACTTAAAAAACGCAGTTTTTTAATTCCTTTTAATGGACAGTCATCGCATGACAAAGAATGCTTTTTGCACCTCGCACCCAGTTTATGTTTTGCGAAAATTAATGCTATTATCCAGCGTCTCGATCGAATTTGATCAACCGTAATACGAGGGGGAGTAGACGTGCAACCACTAAAGGACGCATCCATTCATCATGAAATGAATTTAATCGATTTTTTGCACACGCTTTGGAGACAAAAATTACTGATTCTACTAGTAACGGCTTTCTGTTTGTTCCTAGGCATAGCTTATCTTTTACTAAGCCATCCTGTCTATGAAGCGGTCACCATTATCTCCCCACCTTCGCAAGGCGATATTGCGACTTTAAATCAGGGGCGCTCATCAGCCAAAAATTCACTGTTAAAGCCTTATCAGGTTAAAGAAGTCTATGCTATTTTTACAAAAGCCCTGCAAGCTGAATCCACAAAACGATTGTTCTTTAACACGGTTTTTTTACCCTCATGGAAAGAAAAGACTGCTGCAAATTTGTACCCTCTCTTTTCGAATTCATTAATAATTAAAGAAATTAAATCCCTCTCGAATGCCTTTGATCCACCACCTTCAAATTATATAGTCGCTATTCGCGGTGTGTCTCCAGAACAAGATGCTCAATGGTTAAGCAAATATATTGATTTAGCTAAGCGGAAGGCGCTTGAAGAAGTAATGACGGACGATAAGCGTCAACGCAGTAGTGTATTGCGCGATTTGCATGATCGAATTGATTCAATTAGGGAAGTTGCTAATGCCCAACGACTGGATCGCATCCAACAATTAAAAGAAGCCATTAAAGTGGCGCACGCGGTTGACGCGAAAGGAAAGACTGTGGCTTCTGGAATAATTGCTGATGCAGAAGTGATGAATAATCCCAGCATGATGTATTTGCGGGGCAGTGCAGCATTGAAAGCGGAATTAGATAACATCGAACACAGAGGGTCTTCCGATGCGTTTGCACCGAAAGAACTTAAGCTGCGTGAAACACAATCGCGGTTCGATTTCTACAAAAAAGCTGCAATTAATTCCAACAATGTGCTGATGTTTCAGCAAGATGGTGAAGTGATAAAACCTGATTCCCCTATTGCACCTCGCAAGAAATTAATTTTATTGTTATCCCTTTGTGCAGGATTGGTGTTGGGGATTATGGGGGCGCTGACTCGGAAAGCGCTTTCGCTGGTTTTTAGACCCTCATTGTCATCCTAAGCGAAAGCAAAGGACCTCCTGACTCTTGAGCTAACAATAGGAGGTGATGTTATCGGGACCACAGCAATGGAGATTCACTTTTAACGATGAAAATTCTTCTTCTTGGAAAAAGAGGGCAATTGGGTTGGGAATTACAACGCGCTTTATCGCCTCTCGGTGAATTAATTGCTCTTGATCGACAAGGTAATGACACCTTTTGTGGGGATTTAACTAATGGGCTTGGTCTTGCTCAAACCATTCGTACCCTCGCTCCAGATGTCGTCGTTAACGCAGCAGCGTACACCGCGGTTGATAAAGCGGAAACTGAAAATGAGGAAGCAACCCGGATTAATGCGCAAGCTCCTGAGATTTTAGCACGTGAGATTGCCGCTCTCGATGCTTGGTTGGTGCATTATTCAACGGACTATGTGTTTGATGGAAGTGGATATACCTCATGGAGTGAATGTGATAAACCCAATCCACTTAACTATTATGGCCAAAGCAAATTAGCCGGTGAGCAAGCAATTCAAGCTTCGGGCTGCAAGCATTTAATTTTTCGCACAAGTTGGGTGTATAGCACTCACGGTCATAATTTTATCAAAACCATACTGCGTCTTGCGCAAGAACGAGCCACTCTCAATGTCGTTGCCGATCAAATTGGCGCGCCCACAGGAGCAGAATTGCTCGCGGATCTGACTGCGCATGCGCTACGCACAGCATTAGTAAACCCTACGGTGAGTGGGTTATATCACGTCGCTTCCCAAGGTGAAGTGTCTTGGTATGATTATGCGAATTTTGTAGTGAATGCTGCCTCAACGCTTGGACAGGTGTTTCCACTTAAAAAGATTCTCCCAATTCAAAGCAGTGATTACATAACTCCAGCAAAACGCCCGCATAATTCACGTTTAGCAACGACCAAATTTGTCGATACGTTTTCTCTGAAGTTACCTCATTGGGAGTATGGAGTTAACCGAATGCTTAACGAACTGCTAAGGAATGACTGATGAAATATACCTGTTTTTCACCCATCGCAGAGATCTAACATGAAATTAATTCAGACTGATATCCCGGATGTCGTTGTCGTCGAACCTACCATATTTGAAGATGAACGAGGTTGGTTTTTAGAAAGTTTTAATGAGAAACGATTTTATACCGAACTAAAGCGTCTAAATTTATCAGTTCCTAAAAAATTTGTTCAAGACAATCATTCTTTATCGCGTAAAGGGGTTTTGCGTGGGCTTCATTACCAGCTCTCTCCTTACGCACAGGGTAAATTAGTCCGGGTTGTCCAAGGTGCAGTTTATGATGTCGCTGTCGATATTCGTGAAGGTTCACCTACTTTTGGACGATGGGTAGGCCATGAATTGAGTGCTAAGAATAAAAAAATGGTCTGGATTCCTGTGGGATTTGCACATGGTTTTCTAGCACTGGAAGAGGATACGCATTTTTTATATAAAACAACTGATTTTTATCATAAAGAGTCGGAAGCTTGTGTACGCTGGAATGATCCCAGTTTGAACATTGAGTGGCCTTTGTTGGCAGAGGGGATCATTTTAAACGAAAAAGATGCTCATGCTCCCTTTCTGGAAGACATGATTAAAATGCCTTATTGCAAACACGCAAAAATGGGTGAGTTAATTGACATCGAGGTGATAGGCGACTCCCGAGGAAGCTTAATTGTTATGGAACAGGGCTCCAATATTCCTTTTATTTTAAAACGTGCTTATTACATTTTTGACAATAAATCGGATGTAAGCCGTGGATTTCATGCGCATAAAAATCTTCAGCAGCTGGCGGTCTGTGTTGCTGGACGCTGCCGCATAGTTCTCGATGACGGTAAAAATAGACGCGATTTTTGGTTGGATTCACCGACTAAAGGGTTGCCGATAGAAAGTATGGTTTGGCGAGAAATGCATGATTTTAGTGACAATTGCGTATTGGTGGTGTTTGCCAGTGAAGAATACAATGAGTCGGATTACATCCGTTCTTATCAAGAATTTAAAAACATGGTGAGTTAATGAGTACAGCTGACTCTTTAGAGAATGGATTAAATTCTGCGGATAATAGTTCGATAGAAACCGTTTCCTTCCTGAATCTAAAAAAAATCAATCAGATGATGCGAGCTGAGCTCATCGCTGCTTGTAGCGAAGTCATCGATTCGGGTTGGTATATCGTGGGCTCTGCGGTGGAGGATTTCGAAAAAGCGTTTGCCCATTATTGCAAGACCGAGTTCTGCATCGGTGTCGGGAATGGGCTTGATGCATTGACACTGACTTTACGGGCATGGAAAGAACTTAAGTTGCTCAAAGAAGGAGATGAGGTCATCGTCCCCGCAAATACCTATATCGCTAGTGTATTGGCTATCACTGAAAACCGGTTAATACCCGTTTTTGTTGAACCAGAAATGCTGAGTTTTAACTTAAATCCCGAAGCGGTTGAAAGAGCAATTACCTCCAAGACGCGAGTGATTTTGCCTGTGCATTTATACGGACAGTTAGCCGATATGCCGACAATACTTGATATAGCCAAACGGCATCAATTACTCGTTCTAGAAGATTCAGCACAAGCGCACGGGGCTAG
Source organism: Legionella maceachernii (assembly GCF_900167045.1). Lineage (GTDB taxonomy): Bacteria > Pseudomonadota > Gammaproteobacteria > Legionellales > Legionellaceae > Tatlockia > Tatlockia maceachernii. The sequence goes on from NZ_FUXJ01000007.1 coordinate 70,508, forward strand.
TATGAATGGCCGTAAAGCAGGAAATTGGGGAGATGCTTCGGGATTCAGTTTTTATCCGGGTAAAAATTTGGGTGCTTTAGGCGATGCAGGTGCTGTCACCACCCATGATCCCGAGTTAGCGCACCTGTTGCGCGCGTTGCGTAACTACGGTTCGCAGGAAAAGTATAAAAATCATTATCAAGGCGTCAATAGTCGTTTGGACGAAATACAAGCAGCCATGTTGCGCGTCAAACTCAAGTATTTGGAAACGCAAAATGGCCATCGACGACAGGTTGCGCAAATGTACCGTCAAGGCATTAACAACGCAGCTATACGATTGCCGAGTGTGGCTAAAGAAGAACAGCATGTGTGGCATTTGTTTGTGATTCGGTCAGCCCATCGCACCGCATTGCAGCAGCATCTTAAGCAGCAGGGTATCGAAACATTAATTCATTACCCTATCCCTCCGCATCAACAACATGCTTACAAAACCTACAATCAACACGCCTACCCATTGACTGAACGCATGCATCAAGAGGTATTGAGTTTACCCATCAGTCCGAGTATCTCGTTTGCAGAGGTGAAGAGAGTCATCGATGCTTGCAATGCATTTGAACCAATAAGTGAGTGAGTATGACTTTAATCAAAACCAGCTTGATGAATGCAATGGCGGTAGGGGTTAAGATCCTAAGCCTGCTGGGTATCAATAAGTTACTTGCTCTTTATGTAGGACCCACGGGGTATGCTGCGTTAGGGCAATTTCAAAATGCAATCACCATGCTAACGACCTTTGCAAGCGGTGCAATCAATACTGGGGTCGTTAAATACACAGCGGAATACTATGAAGACGAAGAAAAGCAACGCGCAGTGTGGCGAACTGCGGGAACCATCGCATGGGTAGGCTCACTATTCACTTCTCTGTTGATGATTTTATTTCGTAAGCCGTTAGCCTCCTGGTTTTTGAACGATAAGGCCTACTCATCCGTTTTTCTTTGGTTTGCAGCGACTTTATCTTTTTTTGTTTTTAATGCACTTTTCCTTGCTATTATGAATGGTAAAAAGGAAATCAAAAGTTATGTTGTTGCCAATATCGGAGGGAGTATAGTTGCTCTTCTTGTCACTGGCATTTTAGTGATTTGTTTTGGACTCTACGGTGCGTTAGTCGCTTTAGCGGTGTTTCAAGCCTTCGCTTTTTTTGTCAGCTTCTTCATTGGTTATCGAGCTAAATGGTTTAAATGGACTGATCTCTTAGGTAAATTTGACAAAAAAATTGCTAAGAATTTAGCGAAATACACCTTGATGTCTTTGACCACAGCGGTTTGTATTCCTATTAGTCATTTATTTATTCGTCACCACTTAGGCGTAACCCTCGGATGGGATGCCGCAGGGTACTGGGAAGCAATGGTACGCTTTAGTGCAGCTTATCTTTTATTCATTACAACCACATTAAGTGTGTATTATTTACCACGACTTTCGGAGCTAATTCATCCTGATGAGTTAAAAAAAGAAATCCTGCAAGGTTACAAAATTATTTTGCCTGTGGCCATTTTGGGCGCTTTGCTCATGTATTTGCTGCGGGATTGGATCATCAATTTACTATTCAGCACTCAGTTTTATTCAGTCAGAGAGTTATTCTTAGGGCAGGCGGTGGGTGATGTGTTAAAAATAGGAAGTTGGATTTTAGCTTACACCATGCTCAGTAAGGCGATGACAAAGTGCTTTATTTTAACTGAAATCCTGTTTTCAATAAGCTTGTATTTTGCAGTAGTGTTCATGACGGATCGCTGGGGTTTACCAGCGGCCACTTGGGCTTATGCAGTGAATTATTTAATTTATTGGATAGTCATGTATGTTCTTATTTTTAAAAACCTTGAAAGTGATATTATTTTATGTCCCCAGTCATAAGCTATTTAGTACCAAGTTATAACCATGAGAACTATTTACCGTTTCTTTTGGAAAGTCTTTGCGTGGATATTAAGCAATTAAAGGTATCTGCGGAAGTCGTTATTGTGGATGATGGATCGGCTGATCAGTCCTTTTCAATCATTCAAGCTTGGGCTGAGGCAAATCGCAATTCCTTTCCGATAACCTATATTGCTCAGAAAAACAAAGGAATTGCGGCTGTGCTTAATCGGATGATTGACTTAGCCAGAGGACAGTATTTAAGGGTATGTGCTTCAGACGATGTAGTTATTGGAGGTAGTACTCAACGCCTCTATGAGCAATTTATACAGCGACCTAATTTAGTTTGTGTGTTAGCGGATGCAAAAGTCATCGATGCTCAAGGGGCACTGATTCATCCAAGTTCAATTGTTTATCATGGAGGCCGAATTAAACGCCTGGTCAAGCCTCTCTCTTTGCCCAAAGAAATTATCCAACACTGGTGTGTTGCTGGCCCCACTCATCTTCTAAAAAAAGATCACCATCAGCGCATGCGCTACGATGAATCATGCCGAATCGAAGATTACGATTTATTTCTCTCTTTACTGGAAATTCCGGAGTCCGTCATTTTTATCAACGAAACAGTAAGCCTTTATCGCATACACACAACGAATGTTTCGAAAACAAACGACATAAAGCGAAGAATTGACAACATAAAGACGTTTTTATCCATCATTGAGCGTTATATGGATAGACCTATTTTGGCAGGTTATTTAATTTCTGTTAAATATAAAACTGTTGCCAAAATCAACTACTTACAGAAAAAATACTTAAGCTGTTTGTTCAATTTATGCTTAAGTACATTTTTTAAAATGAGAAGCGAGCTTATAAATTGAAAAAATTAATCAATTCAATTGGCTTTTATTTCTTATTCCCCATTTATTTTGCGCTTGCATTACTGTTTACCTTTTTCAACGTACCACAAGAATATTATTTTAGCTTATTCATTCTCTGTGCAATCATCACGGTTCCTGTGTTATTAAGCTTAAGCCTATTCCCTTTAAAAATGCGGATAAATGAATATTATAGACACCTTTTGGTTCATCCGAAGTATCGATTTATTACGCTATCACTCTGTTTTTTTATTTTTATTTGCGGGCCTGTTGATGTGTACGTGAATGGGTTTAAGCTACTCAACCCTTCAACTTATGCAGAGACTAATGGCATTGGTCGGTATATTCGCCATATAACTACATTATGTTGGATTTTTGTTCCTGTTGCTTTCCTTTTTCTTAAATCTCGTGGGTATAAGTTGCTTTTTATCAGTTATGCTCTTTTATTTCCTATTGTGATCATTGATCGCAATCGATTTTTTCTTTCTGGCTATTCTTTATTTCTTTGCGCAGTACTCGTTTTTAATGCATCCGACTCCCTTCGTCCAAAGAAGGGGAGTAAGCTGTTATATTGGTTTATACCCCTTATTTGCCTATTTATTTTTTCGCTAATCGGCCATTTCAGAAGCGGAGCGGCCTTCATTGTGCCTTCTTCAGGATCGGTGGTGCAAGCGGGTGCCTATCCACTAAAAGCCTCTTTTGCGTCTCTTCCTGCGTTGTTACAGCAAATCATCTTGTACATCACTACGCCCATTTTTAATTTTGCAACAATTGCGTCAGAAAATTTTATCAATCAACATTTTTTGATAAGCCAATTTTCCCCTTTTAGCCGAGAAAATTTAGAAAGTTATCTCTATGCTCCCACGCTTGTTGCCCGATATACAGTGGGAACAGAGTTTTACCCTTTTTTACTTTATGGCGGTCTTGCTTGGGTCGCTTGGGCTTTTGTTTTCATGTTGATTGGCTTTATTCTCGCTTGCTCTTTATTTAAGAAATGCCCTAATGTGTTTACTTTTCTAATTTTTATAAAAATCTCATACAATGCCTTATTTATGGGGTTTGCACCCCAGTTTTATATTTTGCTAAATTTAATCTTTTTATCGATGATGTTTTTTTTGTGGTTTTTTGCGGAACTTATTCGGATTTCAAAAATACTCACGGTAGACAAAGCAATCAGTGGTCATGATCTTCTAGCTCAAGGTCTCGTTTGTTCGCCAGAACTCGCGGACAAGCTGCGGGGCGTTGGAAGCTGATTTGGTACTCGATAAAATCTAGGGATGACTGTAAGTTTGCGCAGTCTATAAAAGAGGAGCTATTAGTTTTGGTTTTGGCGCGTGTAAATGCATCCCCCCAGTGTGCGGTGCTTTTGGCCGTATATAACGGCATGCAGTATCTGGAAGAGCAGGTTGACACTATCCTCAATCAACAGGATGTGCATGTTAGCCTGTTTGTCAGTGTGGATCTATCCACAGATGGTAGCCTAGAGTGGTTTTATGATTTATCTGCCCGTGATTCGAGAGTGATTGTTTTACCGTACGGTGAAAAGTTTGGTGGCGCAGCGCGAAATTTTTTTCGCCTCATTCGAGATGTTAATCTCTCACCTTTTGATTTTGTTGCTTTTGCCGATCAAGATGATCATTGGTATCTCAATAAACTTTCTCGAGCTATCCACACCATCAGTGCGTCGCACTATGATGCGTATTCAAGTAATGTTATTGCTTTTTGGGAAGATGGGAAACGCCTCTTAATTAATAAATCACAATCGCAACGCCGTTGGGATTACGTTTTTGAGGCTGCGGGACCTGGCTGTACTTATGTCATGACGGCTAAACTGATGTGTGCAATAAAAAATCATTTATTGCACATTTGGGATCCATTACAAAGTGTGAGTTTACATGATTGGTTTTGTTATGCCTTCGCTCGAGCAAACGGTTTTAAATGGTATATTGATGACCAACCTTCAATGCTTTACAGGCAACATGCGAACAATCAAGTAGGCGTTAACTTAGGCCTCAAGGCGTATGCGAATCGCTTCAAAAAAATTAGGAATGGTTGGTGGCTAACTCAAGCATTGTTAATTTCTGAACTTATAGGGATAAGTGAAAGTCGTTTCATTCGGAGTTGGTCAAGATTAAGACGAATCGATTTATTGCGTTTAAGCCTTCGTGCTTTACAATGCCGTCGACGCTTGCCAGAACAAATTTTCTTTTTTTGGGTGTGTTTAGTACTTTGTCTGACGGGTAGTTTGCGTTCAAAGCCGTGAGGGGCGCTCTCTTAAGGCAAATGCCCAAGCGTCGGGAGGTCCTTTGCCTTGATCAGGATGGCAAGGATTGAGGTAGGCATGTCGTCCTGAGCATCAATAAAACCTAAGCTGCTTTTTTTCTTTTATTCAACTTCAGTTGCATTTTTAAATAATGCATCAATTCTTTTAAACGATAAGCGTCCTCGTCAGACAATATATTCTTTGCTTGACGAAATAGACTACCTTCCTCTTCTTTTACATGATGATCGACAATCTCTTTAAGTTTTTTTACTTTTTTAACCCATTCACTGTCTAATTTCTTTGTAGTTTGTATTCTCTTAATTTGTTCTTCAATTTCTCTATGCTCTTTTTTGCTGTGCTGCACGAGCTTAAAAGTTTCATCGCGAAGCAGGGCTTTATAAAAGGTTTCTTGCTCTGCATGAGCATGAAGAAGTAGTTCATCAATCAATAAGTCTGCTATCTGTTTTCTGTGTAATGAGTAATCAGAATTTTCAAATAATTCGAAGAGATGAGTCACATGCTCATGATCTAATTTTAAATAGTCATAAATATCCATAGCTACTCCTTAAGGGGTCATAACGACTTTAATGCAGCCATTACTTCGTTCATTGAACGTATGATACGCATCGGGAGCTTTATTCAGCTTAATACGATGGGTAATGATTTTTGAAGGGTCTATTTTTTCATCTAAAATAGCTTTGAGCAGTAATTTTAAGTAGCGGGGAACATGGGTTTGCCCCATTTTAAACGTTAAACCCTTATTCATCGCAGCACCTAGAGGAATGTTATCTAAATTTCCTATGTAAACGCCAGGAATAGAAATAGTTCCCGCTTTTGCACAGCATTTAATCGCTTCCCGCAACACATGTGCTCGGTCTGTAGCAAGATAGGTTGCTTGTTTAACTCGATCAATAATGGAGTCTAACTTAGGTCCAACATGAGCCTCACAACCTACCGCATCAATACAATGATCGGGACCTTTCCCTTTAGTCATTACCATTAATGCTTCATACACATCTTCTTTTTCAAAGTTTATGGTTTCTGCTTGAGCAAGTTTCTCAGCTAGTTTTAATCGTTCAGCAATACAATCAATGGCAATAACACGTTCTGCACCTAACATTCTGGCGCTTTGCAAAGTAAATTGGCCTACTGGACCACATCCCCAAACAGCCACTGTATCACCAGCTTTAATGTTGCAATTTTCTGCAGCCATATATCCTGTGGGGAAGATGTCACTTAAAAATAAAACTTTTTCATCGGGTATCTCTTTGGGTACAACAATAGGTCCTACGTCGGAAAAAGGTACTCTTGCATACTCCGCTTGTCCTCCTGAAAATCCACCTAACAAGTGAGAATAACCAAACAGACCGGCGGGACTTTGTCCTAATTGTTTTTTCGCTAATTCGGCGTTGGGATTTGAACATTCGCACAAAGAATAAAGGTGTCGTTTACAATAAGAGCACTTGCCACAAGATATAGTAAAAGGGACGACGACTTTGTCGCCGATTTTTAATTTCTTATTCGATTTATGGACATCAACCACTTCTCCCATAAATTCGTGACCGAGAATATCACCAGATTCCATGGTAGGCATTAGGCCATTATAAAGATGCAAATCAGAACCACATATTGCTGTTGCAGTAATCTTAACGATTGCATCACGTTCGTTAATCATTTGAGGATCGGGAACATTCTCAATTTGAACGTCATGTTTTCCATGCCAACACAGAGCTTTCATATTAATTCCTTTTATAAAAAATAAAATTTCAATATTTTAAATTTTTTCAAATGAATGGATCGCGTCAATAAAATTCAATACCAAGAATAATACTCTTGGTATTGCAAAAAATTATTTATTATCATGGGAATTTTTGCCGACTTTGCGTCGATCTTCATCGGTCAAATTAGCTCCGCGACCGGCTCCGGTGTGGGCTTTGTTTCCTTTACTACTGTGAGAATGTTCTCCACCTTTTTTTCTGTCTTCATCTGATAAATTTGAGTCTCTGCCGCCGGTCATATTGTAGTTGTTCATAAAATCTCCTTATAAAAATTGAATCCATTTTTCTGTCATTAATATGACATATTTAGCGTAGTATAAAATTATTTTGTTGTCCAAACGCATTTTTAAATTGCGGGAGAAAAAACGATATTTTTATTAATTAATAAATAATAAAATAAGTGAAATTTTATTTATTAATTTATTTATGCCATTACAATTATTTTTGCTATTTTTTTAAAAATATAGTTATAAATTCAAAATGAAAATCATTAAAATATTTTTATTGTTTATCTTTAAATTGAAATTAAAATATAATTGTTTTTCTATTATTTAATCGTGGTATTATTTATAGAATGAAAAGATAACGCTTAAATAGTGTGTTAGCCCATAGGTTCATAATAGTGAATAATGGATGAACATTACCCAGTTAAGGTTATCATTCCTGGTAGCGTATTAGGCTTTTTTAGACAAGATTAAATCTTGTCTAAAAAACTTCAGGGACATTGCTTAATTATCAGCTAATCAACTCAGCTCTCCAGGCATGAATCCCGTTGTGCAAACTCATCGAGTATGATTCGAGTAGCCGATGCAACAATGTCTCCTCGTTTGGGCGCTTCTTTGTTATTTGAAGTGTAATAAACTGCCATAACAATTGGTGCACATTTAGGAGGCCAGATAATCGCAATGTCATTTGTGGTGCCATAATAAAAACCACTCCCTGTCTTGTCTCCCACTAACCAACCTTGAGGTACCCCCGCTCTAATACGCGAATTACCTGTGGTATTGGCTCTTAACCAGGTGAGTAATAACTCCCGCTGAGGTTTGGCTAAAACATCAGTAAATGCCAATCGTTTTAAGCTGTTTGCCATCGCTGCTGGTGTAGAGCTGTCATCGCTATTGTGTTGTCCGCCTGACATGGCCTCTCCGGGCCAATCATGCGTTTGCTGAAACATGTCATCGTGGATTGTACGTGCAAAAGCGTTCATGCCTTTTACTCCACCTAACTGTTTAAGCAAAAGATTCATTGCAGTATTGTCGCTGTAACTGATTGCTGCAGCACATAACGCTTTAACACTCATCCCTGTATTTAGATTTTTTTCAGTGATAGGAGCCCAATTCGTTAAGTCGCTTTTCGTATAGGTTATTTTTTGTGCGAGAAGTGACTTATCCTTCATGCTTTTTTTAAGCACTGCTGCAACACCCATGACTTTCGAGGTGCAGGCCATGGGAAAACGTTCAGTTGCACGATATCCTAAATGAGTATTATTCGCAGTGTTAATGGCATAGACACCAATTCTTCCACCCGAAGAGGATTCAAGTTGTGACAGTTTTTGGTTAATGGAAACGGATTCGGCTGATTTCTGAATTTCTGCAAAAGAAGTGCTGCTTAAGCTTAATGCAATAATAAGAGAGGACAAAAATTTAATGGTTGAAAACATGTTGATTATTTTTAGGTGAAATTGCACTTATTATACAGCTGTCGAGTTCTGGCGTCATCTCACTAAATCGAGTTTATTGCGGGATAGGCAACTCAGGCGGAAGGATTGTCTGTTTCTTATTCATGAATTTTGTATTTAGATAACTTCTCAATCGATTCTCAACAAAATGATGTGAGATTGTGGAAATAATGAGGAGTATTAGGAACGCAAACAGTGCTAAAGTGCAATGATTAGCGAATAAGGAATAGTGACTTACGATGAAGCCATGTTGGGTCACAATAGTCATTAATATCAACGCTTGGAAGGAATAAAAGGAGTAACTTATACGGCCTAAATAAACAAACTGTCTGTTTGTCATAAAACGATATAATCGACCTGAGGTCGTGGAAGCAATGCTAAAAATGAGAAGAGTAATCAGGGGAACCGTAATAAAATTTTGTGCAATCGCAATATGACCATACGCTGGTCCCCAGGCGAAATGTCGATACAATTGGAGAAGACAAAGAATAGCGCAAGCGCTAGGATGAATAACCCTGACATCGCGTGTAAAAAGAAGGCCGCAAATAACGCCAATAATGAATTCCGAAACCCGAAATATTGGAATGGAATAAAACACAATGTGATTGGGTATTGGATGAAATAAGAGTAGTGAGATTCCAGGCAAAGAGGAGGACAAGTACAACATGCAGAGGGCAAAAATAAGTTGTTTATTGGTTAATTTTTTTAAATGATAAATGATAAAGGGGAATAGGGCATAAAAAAACATTTCCGTACAAAGTGACCAGCTTCCCCCGTTATTCCAGATAGTAAAAAGTTGCGGCATCCATGCCTGAATCATAAAGAGATTTGTAAAAATGACATAGCCATAACGTAACATCTGATGCGAATCGTCAAAGGATAAAGAAGTGATTAACCAAGGTGTGGTGACGAGGGCTGCTAAAAAATAGGCAGGATAGATACGGGTGAGGCGATCGAAAGCATATTTTTTATAATCTGGGACACCATTATGGAAGCGATAACCAAGTACAAAGCCTGATAAGATAAAAAATAAACTCATTCCGCAAGCCCCTTCACTCAAAAAACGAGCTACTCCACCGTGATTAAAGAGGGGGATATAGAGTTGAATGTGGAATAGGAACACGTAAAAGGCAGCAACGAACCGCAAGCTTGTTAATGTCAAAATTTCCTTTTGCATAATTTTAGTCTTTACATCGATTTATGATAATCCCTTACGAATTAAGCTGAGTTTAAATGATTGTTAGATAAATAGGAACTTTACAGGGAGATCTTGTTTTATACAAAGGAAAGGGTAATGTTTTAAAAGATTTGGGCTAAGGCTCGGCAGCACTATTGAACGATAGATTAGATGTTTACTTTGGCGTAATAATGCAGATAAAATGATAGATTGTTAGGCGAGTTATTAATTATCTATTCATTAGTAAATTTGGGACCTCATGAAGATACTCCATGTTTATAAGACATTTTTAGGCGATGCTTTTGGTGGGGTAGAGCGCGTTATCGCGCAAATTGTTCGTAATCCGCAATCCAATTTTCATCATACGATTTTGTCTCTTTCTCCTGATCCTGAACCAAAAGAGCTAGAGTATTTGGGGATTAAAATAATTCGCTATAAAGAAAGTTTGAATATTGCATCGAACAGTATTTCCTTTTCTTTATTGAAAGATTTTCGCAAAATCGCTCAGCAAGCTGATGTTATTCATTATCATTTTCCTTGGCCTTTTGCCGATGTTTTACATTTATTTTCAAGAACACAAAAGCCTGCTATTGTCACTTACCATTCTGATATTGTCCGACAAAAATTTTTATTCTATTTGTATCGCCCATTGATGCACCATTTTTTAAAATCAATAGACACCATTGTTGCTACCTCACCAAATTATTTTTCCACAAGCCCTGTACTGCAAAAATTCCGGGAGAAAGTCACTGTGATTCCAATTGGTTTAAATAAAACCAATTACTCAATGGTAACCGATGCGCGTCAAGCTTATTGGCGCAATCTCTATGGCGATAAATTTTTTCTATTCATTGGGGTTATGCGCTATTACAAAGGACTTCACATTTTGTTGGAGGCGGCCCAAGGGACTTCTTTCCCTATTTTAATTGTGGGATCAGGGCCCATAGAAGAAGAGTTAAAAATGCAGGCAAAGGAATTAGGGTTAACCAATATCCATTTCTTAGGTCGATTAGCTGAAGAAGATAAGATTGCTCTTCTGCAATTATGCCTTTCAGTGATATTCCCCTCTCATCTGCGCTCGGAAGCATTTGGAGTTTCCCTTCTTGAGGGGGCAATGTTCGGTAAGTCCTTAATTTCTTCCGAGATTGGTACTGGCACAAGCTACATCAATGTGGATGGCGAGACCGGACTTGTTGTGCCTCCTGGCGACTCGCTAGCCCTACGAAACGCAATGCAATTCATTTGGGATAATCCTGATAAAGCAACAGTAATGGGTGAAAAAGCTGCAGAACGCTATTGGTCTCTTTTCACTGCAGATAAAATGGTGGCAGAATACGAGCGACTTTATCGAGGCATTGCGAATAAAAAACAGGGTGATTCAATGTTAGTGAATAAAGATTCAATGACCAATCAAAATGTGTGAAATAAGAAACAGGAATAACTCATTCGATTTAATTAGGCATTTTGCCGCTTTTTTAGTGCTTTTTAGTCATCATTTTGCTCTATCAGGTCTGACTGAACCAATCTTTCTTCATTGGGATACCTTTGGATTTGTTGCAGTTGTTATTTTCTTTGCGATATCCGGTTATTTTATGCCTAGAAGTTTCACTCATTCAGGCAATTTTGTGGTGTTTATGGCAAAACGTTGCCGACGCATATTTCCAGGACTTATCGTCTGTTCTTTTTTGATGGTATACCTTATTGGAACTCTTTTTACTTCAGAACCTGTGTTTCATTACTTATTTAGCTTATCGACACTTAAGACAAGCATTATGTATATCGCTTTCTCAAGCAGGCCGATTCCTGGTGTTTTTTCTGATTTTTTCTGTAAAGGGGTAATTAATGGCAGTTTATGGACTTTGCCTGTCGAATTTGCCAGTTATGTCATCATTGGAATCGTTCTTTCCTATATGAATAGTTGGAAATCAGTGCTACCTCTGTTGCTGTTATGTATTGTGATAACTCTAGTTTTAACCAAGACTGGAAAGAATTATGGATTTTATTCAATTCCTTTAAATTATTTGGCTCTCTTTGGCATCGCATTTACTGGTGGAGCGCTAATGTCTATGACGCAAAATCATTGGTATGAGAAAAGAGCTTATCTGGCTATCGCTGCGGTGGTGGTCGTTATTGTTTTACAGGGTCGTTTGGAGATGCAGGTCTTGGGTACACTAAGCCTTGCAGCACTAACAATCATTGTTGGTGTTTCATTTCAAGATAAATTGATCAATGGCAAATTCGACATTTCTTATGGTATATACATTTATGCTTTCCCGATCCAACAACTGGTGATTAATTTACTCACTCCACATTTTGGGCTTAGCATGGTGATCGCGTTGGCAATAACCCTTTGTGTCGCTTTTTTGTCGTATCGCTTTGTTGAAAAACCCTTTTTAAATGCCAGCGTGCATAAAGCAGATGCTAAGAAGTTAGAGGTAATTGAATTCTCACCTTCAGCTTCAATTCATTGATGAAAGGAAATGGTATGTTAAATGGACATATTTTATTGACTGGTGCAACGGGCTTTGTCGGGCGGCCATTGGTTAAGCGACTTATTAACGACACTAAAGCGTCTTTAAAGTTGGCAATACGTTCTTCGACAGAGCAGTTTACAAATCCGCGCATCACCGTTTTTGCACCCATTGATATTTCAGGAAGCACAGATTGGAGCACTGTTCTTAAAGATTGTGAGGTTATCATTCATATGGCGGCTCGTGCTCATGTATTGAATGAAACCGCAGAGGATCCTATAAGTGAGTTTAGAAAAGTCAACACGGAAGGAACCTTAAATTTAGCTCGGCAGGCAGCTCAATACGGTGTGAAGCGTTTTATTTTTCTTAGCTCCATCGGCGTGAATGGAAATGAAACGGTGCGTGATCAAGTATTCTCAGCAAATGATTTGCCAAATCCAAGCAATCCTTATGCGTTGTCTAAACACGAAGCAGAACAAGGTTTACAACGTCTCGCTGAGGAAACTCAGATGGAGGTTGTTATCATTAGGCCACCTCTAATTTATGGAGTCGGAGCAAAAGGAAACTTTCATCGCTTAATACAATGGTTACAAAAAGGGGTTCCATTACCTTTAGGAGCTATTAACAATAAACGCAGTTTCGTAGCCATCACTAATTTGTTGAGCCTTATTATGCGATGTATTGATCATCCCGCTGCTGCGAATCAAGTTTTTCTTGTGAGCGATGGCGAAGATCTATCAACTACGGCGCTCTTGCGAAAAATAAGCCAAATTCTGAAACTCCCGGCTCGGTTATTACCTATCCCCCAACGTTTATTGGCCCCCATCGCAACTCTTTTAGGCCGAAAAGCAGATTTACAGCGCTTATGTGGGTCGTTACAAATCGATATTAGTAAAACCTGCGCAACACTTGAATGGGAGCCTGAAGTGACAATGGACGAAGCATTGCGCCTTATGTTAGATCAAAAGCACAATGAATAAAGATATTTTATATTATAAGTATCGTTTTACGAGTGTTGTGTTATTACTTGGGTATGCCTTTATCCATACCCAACTTTCCGGAATTTATAGTGAGGTTTCTTTAGAACAACTAATCCATTTTTCTGCGCAGTTGCCTTTCGGGCAACGTCTACTTGTTCCCGCCCTGGTTAATGGGTTGACTTATGTTTTCCCATTTACAATTGATGAGCTCTTCTTTTTACTGGAATGGTTATTTATCAGTTTATTTTATTTCTGTTTGTACCAGTTGTTACTCCTTGAATTTAATTCAAGACAAGCAAGACTGTTAAGCTGGTTGTGTATTTTGCTTTTGCCCTTGGTGACCGTTATTAATTATCGTTACCGCGTTTTTGGGGGAGCTCCTTTTTTTTATCCTTCAGATACCGCCTCTCTTTTTTTTATGACTTTGGGTTTTTTATTCTGTCTTCGGGAAAAATGGATTTATTTTGTGCCTTGGGTATTTATCTCCACTTTAAATCGAGAAAGTAGCATTCTATTGGTGTTACTGGTTCCAGCGCTTTACTGGCATAAAGTCCATACTGTAATTAAGCCTATTTTTGGGGCTCTATGCGCTTATTTGTTCGCACGTATTGTTGTTCTTGTTCTTTTGCGCGATGCCGAAGGACAAATAATGGATTGGTATTTCCATATGTCCACGCACACCCATTTTGAAGTGAATTTGCTTTGGTTATTAGAAGGGCAAAATGTCCTATTGCTTGTTTTTGGTCTTGCTGGATTGCCTTTATTATGGTTTGTTTTATTTGATTACATTCCCTTACAGTTTAGACCGCTGCGCTATGTTACTCTTTTTTATTTCTTAGCGTTATTATTAGTTGGAAATGTGATGGAGCCTCGAATTTTTAGCGAAATTTTAGTATTGCTTTATTTCCCTGTTTGCCTAGCGATAAGAAACTGGCTGTCTAAACAACCCCTTATTTTCCCCAATAAACTAGGAATAGCTTATTACATAGATCGGTATGCTATTTTAGGCATATTCTGTTTTGTCATTTTATTTCGCCAATTTTTAAATCATTCGCTTATAACTTTCTTTATTCCAAAATAGCTGTTACACCAAAGCAGGGTGGCGTTGACTATCAAATATCGCTTTTTGGCGTTTTGCGCTTTCAACACCGGGTTGATCAAATGGATTAATATTCCAAAGTACACTTTGAACATAAATTTTATGTTCATACAGCGCAATTAAAGCGCCCAAACAGAAAGGGGAGCATGACTCCAAATGAATGTGATTAATTGGCATACCTCCAGGAATATAACCGTTAGGATCAGCTGGGGGATTAATGCCTTCGCTTAGAACACGAATTTTGGCATTGCAGAAAGAATCAATAAGGTCGCCCTGGAATTCTTGTGTCGAAATAAAATCAGCCGCGACTTTATGAGTCCCTTGGCAAAGCAATTGATAATAACTGTGCTGAGCTTGATTTCCTAATCCTCCCCACACGATAGGGCCTGTGGCGTGATTAACAGAGCGCCCATGATTATCAATTGATTTCCCATTGCTTTCCATATCCAGTTGTTGAATATAAGGAACTAATTGTTCTAGCTGCTTAGCATAAACCAACATGAGTAAACTCGAGCTATGCAGAAAATTAATATTCCATAGTCCAACCAACGCCATTATGACAGGGATATTTTCATGGAGGGCTTTTGCGGAAAAGTGCTCATCCATGGAATGGGCGCCGGCAAGCAACTCATTAAAGTGATCGTAACCTACAGCAATACAAGTGATTAGGTTAATTGCAGAACAGAGTGAGTACCTACCACCTACCCAATTCCATATGGGTAAAACAGTAGAGATACCTAATTCTTTTGCTTTATCGACATTCGCGGTAACGGCAATAAAATGTTTATCCCAATGAGGGTAATTATTTATCCACGAAAGTGCTTTTTTCGCGTTGTATAACGTTTCTGTGGTCGTAAACGATTTTGAAGAAATGATAAATAGCGTTGTTTCGGGTTTAAGTTTTTCAACTGCGGTTTCAAAAGCCTTGGGGTCGGCATCGGATACAAAATGAAACCCTAAATCCGGTTTCACATAATCCTTAAGCGCGCTCAGGCAAAATCGCGGACCGAAATCAGATCCGCCGATTCCTATATTAACCACGTCGGTGATTGGTTTTCCAGAATACCCATACCACTTTCCGTCCCTAATCTGTTGTGAGATGGCCCCCATTTCTTCCCGAGTGGCAATAATGTCGGGCATGATATTGTTTCCATCAACCCAAATTGGTTTTTCACCTGGAGCGCGAAGAGCCGAATGCAGTGCCGGTCTGTTTTCACTTGGATTAACGATAGCACCATTTAAGAGGCCATTAATTTTATCTTTAAGTTGGCGCTCATTGGCTAAGGCAATAAGCAATTCAAGTGTGGCTTCATTAAGGCGCTGATAAGTGAAATCAACGCTAAGGCCTTCTGCGTGTAATTTAAATTGATTATTTTGAGAATTGGTGCTTTTTTTTAAAGCATTAAGTGAGAATAAGCACAGGGATTCAGCATGTTTCTCAAGTGCTATCCAAGAGTTGAGTTCGGTAAGTTGCTTCATGCTAATTGTTGTCAATTTTTGGGCCTTAAGATATCACTTATGAGCCTTCGTTGAAAGCAAGAGAATAAAAATTTTAGATATTCTTTTTATTTAGCGTATAATCAACACCTTTTCATAATACTCGGAGCGACACATACCTCTACCGGTAATGAGGTAGATGCTGGAGAAATGATGATCTGGTTATATTGTCTCTTAATTTTTAGCTTGTCTTGTACTTTGACGTGGATATTACGTCGCTATGCTTTGGCTACTAACATGCTCGACATCCCAAATCATCGCAGCTCACATGTCATAGCCACCCCAAGAGGTGGTGGATTATCTTTTGTTATTTGTTTTTTATTCACCGTTTTTTCATTACTCTTTCTTAGCTTGATCAGTTACCCTTTAGCGGGCGCATTGCTGATCTCAGGATCGCTAATTGCTCTTATCGGGTTTTTAGATGATCGCTATAATATTCCTGCGAAATGGCGTTTGCTCGGTCATTTCGCTGCGAGTTGTTGTGCACTATACCTAATAGGTGGAATGCCAGCTATCCCTTTTTTTGCGTGGACATTTTCGAATGGATTGATTGCAAATACGGTGGCTGTTTTTTATCTAGTCTGGTTATTAAATTTATATAATTTTATGGATGGTATTGATGGTATTGCCGCAACAGAAGCCGTAACTGCTTGCCTTGGAGGAGTGGTACTGTATTACCTTCAAAATAACATTAGCGCAACCTATTTGCCCGTTGGCTTGGCTTTTGCTGTCGGGGGATTTTTAGTTTGGAATTTCCCTCCGGCGAGAATATTTATGGGCGATGCAGGAAGCGGTTTCCTAGGACTTATTCTTGGAATTTTGTCAATCCAGTCTGCGAAAATAAATCCAAATTTTTTTTGGGCTTGGGTAATACTTTTAGGTGTTTTTATTGTCGATGCTACGGTAACATTATTGGGTCGAGGAATGCGTGGTGAAATTATTTTTGAAGCACATCGCAGTCACGCTTATCAGCATGCTTCACGCTATTACGGTAAGCACTTACCTGTGACACTAGGAACTTTAGTCATTAACATGTTATGGCTATTACCCATAGCAATAGCAGTGGGGATTGGTTTTATTAGCAGTGGTTTAGGTTTGCTGATTGCTTACTTTCCGCTAGTTATCATCGCTTTGAAATTTAAAGCGGGACAGAAAGAGTGATTGGTATTTTTTTATCCATTAAAAACACCAAAATTTAAGTTAATTTAATATTTTGTTAAGAATGGTTGTGTAAAATGACAATCGTGAAGTAAATTTTGGTTGTGTTTTACACAAAGTGTAGTTGCCTGAAACACCATGGAGGCTTTCTATGGACTGAGAGGGTAACTGTTATGTAGAAGGGAGATTGATATGTTGATTTTAACTCGCCGAATCGGCGAAACATTGATTATAGGTGATGATGTCAATATCACTGTTTTGGGGGTGAAAGGAAATCAAGTGCGTTTAGGTATTAATGCACCAAAAGACGTTTCAGTACACCGCGAAGAAATTTACCTAAGAATTCAACAAGAAAAAGAAGCACCAGGCACAGAAGAAGAGGCTGTATAACAAACCGGATTCATTCGCAGTCGTTCAGTCCCGAGTAGACAGGAGGTTCTCAGCTCGGGACAAACCTCAAAAGCGCAGCGCTAACCTTCCAAATAGCATCAATAAAGTCCAATAATCCCTTGATTTACTTATTATAAATTTTCTGTTTTCAATGACGTATCGCCAGAAGAGAGATAATGCCGTTTTCCCTCATCATCTTGGAGGCATAATTGACCTAATTCATTGACACCACAAGCATATCCACTCATAACGCCAGTGGGTTGTGAAACTTTAATGAATTGGTTTTCTAAATAATCCACTTTTTGCCAATCAGCGGTAAATGCAGCAAAACCAGCGGCTAAAAACTGATTCAAGTGCTTGTCCAAATGATAGATAAGATTGGCGAGTATACGATTGCGATCGAAGTACTGGCCTGTTATTTCATATAAAGAACACCACGGTTTATCGGGAAGAAGCTGTTCTTGAGTGGCCGTATTGATATTCATGCCAATTCCGATAATCACTTGAGCGCAGCTGTTTGTCTCAGCAATCACCTCAATAAGGATGCCGCACAATTTTTTATTACCCCACATCACATCGTTAGGCCATTTTATGCGGATGTCTTGTTGAATAGGAATCGTTTGCAAACTCGCTAGAATCGCTAGACCCACAACAAGGCTTAATCCCGATAGACGAGATAAACAACAGTTTAATTCCCAGCGGCTGGAAAAATAAATATTCTCGCCAAAAGGAGAAACCCACTGACGCCCAAAGCGTCCACGACCATGGGTTTGTTTTTCTGCACAACAAATATCAATGGAAGAGGTCGGGGCTAATTCTTTTAAAAATTGATTTGTAGAATCGACCGTTGCAAAAAGATGAAAGTTGATTTCTTTATTCCATTGCTGATTCTTCAAATGTTGACGAATGAATTGCTCCTCAAGAAGGATCAATGGGTGAGTTAATTGGTAGCCCTGTTGTGGAATTCGTTGAATCGCTAAACCTAATTCTTCCAGTTGAGTTATCTGTTTCCAAATTGCCGTGCGTGACACACCTAATATTTCAGCAATTAATTTACCACTGTGGCAATGCCCATCTGAAAGCTGGCGAAGAAGTTCTAATTGGATCTTACTAAACTGTCTCATTTTCACCTATTATCTCTAACCGAAATCTCCTTCTGAATGCACCGATCTCCCGCTTTAGGATGATCAGGAGAGCCCTCACTACGTTCGGGACGACAAGACCACTCACAGTCATCCTGAGCAACGCGAAGGACCTCCAGATTGAATGCACCGATCTCTCGCTTTAGCCTGATCAGGAGATCCCTCACTACGTTCGGGACGACAAGACCATTCACTGTCATCCTGAGCAAAGCGAAGGACCTCCAGATTGAATGCATCGATCTCTCGCTTTAGCCTGATCAGGAGAGCCCTCACTACGTTCGGGACGACAAGACCACTCACAGTCATCCTGAGCAACGCGAAGGACCTCCAGATTGAATGCACCGATCTCTCGCTTTAGCCTGATCAGGAGATCCCTCACTACGTTCGGGACGACAAGACCACTCACAGTCCTCCTGAGCAAAGCGAAGGACCTCCAGACTCTTTGCAATAACTCTATCAAGAAGATCCTTCGCGGCTATCAGGACGACGAGCGAGTGCGCTATACGCTGCGGCGAATTCCAAGAGCAAGAAAAATGTAAGTCCAGCCGTCCACAATCATTTCAATAGCAATAAATAAACCGATAACCCATAATCCACTGATAGGCCATTTCAACAGAATCATTACTCCTAAAGCAATAGCAACAATCCCCGCGAGTAATAACCAAACCCATCCTGAAGAGCCTTTGAGCTTTAATGCCATAATAAAACGAGTGAGGCCAATAATAATCAATACACCGCCTAATAAGGCCGTAATTAAAATAGAAGCCAGGAATGGATCATAAATCACTAACCCGCCGCCGATAATGTATAAAACCGCAATCAACGCGTGCCAAGCAACAGCGTTCCATTTTTTAGCTTTAAAAACATCCACGAATTGTGAACATCCGGCAATTATAAGGAGAACGCCGAGGAAAAGCATGCTCGCAAGCGTTAAACCCACTACCATCCCTAAACCAATACAGCCTAGAATAATGAATAAAATACCTAAAGCGAATAACCAACCCCAACTGCGCTTTAATTCGGCAGCTTCCTGCTCTAAATCAGTTTTAGCCTTTGTCATAAAATGCCCTTACTGTCCTTGTCTCAATTTGAGTATATACCCAAATTTATCCATTAAAAAGAATAGCAGGATTATCAAGCCGTACGTACCGTAACTCCTTAATCTCAGGATGGTGACAAAGCGCAGCGCTACAGGCTATGCGAGGCATAAATGAACGCATTAGCCATTGGCAATGATGGATAGAGTCAGTGATGAGTTCAGTGTCTTTGGAGAAAATCGGAACGGTGAAAAATTGGGTTGGGTAACTAAGTCCTAAGCCACTGGCTTTGATGAATGCTTCCTTTTGTGACCAAATATGAAAAAAGACCTGCGGCTTTAAAAAGGTTGGGAGGCCCAAGAAAGTCTGCAACTCGCGCTCTGAAAACAGGTTTTTAGCAATGCCTTCATAAGGCCTCGCTGAAAAAAACTCCAGATCGATGCCAAGAGGGAGCTGATATCCTATTGCTAATAAAGCAAGCTCACCTGAATGGCTTAAGTTAAACTGCAGTGCTTTAGAATGATTGACCTGAGGCTTACCATGGGTGCCATAGCTGAAGGTCAATTGCTTTCCTTCCTCATGAAGATAACGCCCAAGAATAAGGCGTAAGCTAGCTCGAGCAATGGTGAAACGCCGTCTATGGCGATCAAAATAATAACGATTAGCGCGTATTAATTCAGTTTTATTGAGCAGGGTATTGGCCTGATTAAAGGGTTTATTCAGGGGAAATTCCCAGATATCAATGCGTGTGGTTTTTAAATGACAGTCGTTTATGGACATCAATTGGGCATTTGTTAACATAGAATGCGAGGGAACGGTAGCGTCAAAAAGCAGTTACAGGTATCATAGCGCATGAAAATAAATTCTCCAAACGAGTAAGTGAATGAGCCGACAATTTTTGGATTTTGAACAACCTATTGAGGAGTTAAATCAGAAAATTCAAGCACTGCGCATGGTAGGCAGTGACAATGAAGTGAATTTAACCGAAGAAATTGCACGTCTAGAAACCAAATGCCAAGAATTAACTGCCAATATATTTGCTAATTTGGAACCTTGGCAGATTGCGCAAATGGCAAGGCATCCATTACGTCCCCAAACAACGGATTACATTGAAAATATTTTCACTGATTTTCAAGAGTTGCATGGGGATAGACATTATTCAAGTGCGCCTGCCATCATTGGTGGGCTTGCGCGATTAAATGGTGAGCCTGTTATGATTTTAGGCCACCAGAAAGGTAAACGGACCAAAGAAAAAGTGTATCGCAATTTCGGTATGGCTCGCCCCGAGGAATACCGCAAGGCATTGCGTTTAATGAAAATGGCTGAAAAATTCAAACTCCCTATTTTTACCTTTATTGATACGGCAGGGGCTTATCCGGGAATTGGTGCAGAGGAACGTAACCAATCGGAAGCCATCGCTAGAAACTTGCTTGAAATGGCGAAACTAAAGACGCCTATTATCTGTACGGTCACTGGTGAGGCTGGATCAGGGGGGGCTTTGGCAATTGGTGTAGGAGACAGGGTCTTAATGCTTCAGTATGGGATTTATTCAGTGATTTCCCCAGAAGGTTGTGCTTCCATTTTATGGAAGGACGCGGCGAAGGCAAGTGAAGCTGCACGTGCCATGGGCATTACAGCGGATAAAATTCTTGAGGCTGGTTTAATTGATGAGGTAGTGGAAGAGCCTTTAGGTGGAGCGCATCGTAATGTAGTAGATATGACTTCACGCCTGAAGCGAATATTAACTGAAGAATTGAACGCTTTAAAAGTGATTCCTGCTAACGAACTGTTACAACAAC
The DNA here is from genome assembly GCF_900167045.1 of Legionella maceachernii. GTDB lineage: Bacteria > Pseudomonadota > Gammaproteobacteria > Legionellales > Legionellaceae > Tatlockia > Tatlockia maceachernii. The sequence goes on from NZ_FUXJ01000007.1 coordinate 91,730, forward strand.
GTTACGAAAAATTCATGGCCATGGGTGCTTGTGACTAGATCACTGTTAGACACCGAGTGGCTAAAACGACTGAGTCTCTATCAGAGACTTTTTATTGGCTTTAGCGGTGGACTTGATTCCACCGTTTTGCTACATAATTTAATTACCCATTCTTCATTTGCTAATAAATTAACTGCTGTACACATTAATCATGGGCTTAGCCCTAACGCGCTTGCGTGGCAAAATCATTGTCAGCAATTTTGCAGCGAATATAAAATTCACTTTGTGGTCGAACAAGTTGAATTTGAGCGGCAGGCGAATATTGAAGAAGAGGCGAGAAAAGCAAGATACCAGGCGTTTGCCCTGTTACTTGAGGACAAGGATGGTTTAGTGTTGGGTCATCATTTAGATGATCAAGCTGAAACCCTCCTTCTGCAACTTTTTCGTGGCACTGGCATTGAGGGATTAGCTGCGATGGCGCCCGTAAAGAAATTGGCTCAAGGTGAACTATTAAGACCTTTGTTGCACCATTCTCGCCAAACCTTAGAAGAGTACGCTCAGTTTTATAAGTTAAAATGGGTTGATGACGAAAGCAATCGCGATATTTCTTTCACGCGGAACTATTTAAGACACCAAGTGTTGCCCCTGTTGCGCCAACGCTGGCCCACTATGGTGAATAACCTAGCCCGCACGGCTCAACATTGTCAACAAGCTCAAGCCAATTTGGATGATTTAGCGCGAATCGATTGTCCAACACTGAATCAGCCTTCAAAGACACTGCCTGTCACGCCACTCCTTGTTTTAAATCACCATCGTTTGAGTAACGTATTACGCCTATGGCTGAAATCTAACCAGGTTCAATTACCCAGTACATCAACCTTTAATCGTGTGATCAAAGAAGTGATTCACGCCAAAGAAGATGCTAAACCGCTTGTTGCTTGGAGGGATGTTTGCATAAGACGCTATCAGCAAATGCTTTATATCATAAAAAATGAATCCCGAACTTGCTTTCAGGCTAAAAATTGGGGTTCTTTTCCTAATCCTCTCATTATTGAAGGTCTTGGCAAAATTGAGACTAAAAAAGGCAATAAAGGTCTAGTGCTTCCCGAGCAAGCCCAGATTGAAATTCGCTTTCGCCAGGGAGGGGAATCATTTCATTGGCACGGACAGACAAAGCCATTAAAAAAGCTATTCCAAGAATGGCAGATTCCTCCATGGAAGCGTGATTCTATTCCTTTGCTCTACGTTAATTCCCATCTAGCCGCAGTAATCGGTCATGCCATCGCTGACTGTTTTTACAAGGAAGATCCTTGCAATGCCTATCAATTATTTTTTAGCCCATCCCAATAAAGTGGAATGTAGATACTTCTTTGAGAAGATCACATTCTGTTAACCTGATAATTTTAAATAATTAATGAAAGATTGCTCTGCCTCGGGTATCCTAATGAAGATTAATTCGATAGAGTCTTCGGCAAAGGAAATGTACTTAGTGTATTGGTCCCAAATCAGAATAATTATTGCGATCATTTTACTTTCAGTTTGCCTGTCAGCCTGTATGGTTGGCCCTAATTTTCGCACGCCTAGTGGATTTAAAGTTAAACGGTATACCGAAACGCCGCTTCCAGCAAAGACAGCGAATGCGCCAGGACCTGGTGGTCAAACACAAAAATTCATCACGGGAAAAGACATTCCCGAATTGTGGTGGGAATTATTTCATTCCTCAGCAATCAACGCATTGATTCGTAAAGGATTAGCAAATAGTCCAGATTTATCTTCAGCCATGGCTGCCTTACGTCAGGCTAAAGAAAACTTAAATGTACAAATTGGCAATACACTTTGGCCCGCGATTGATGCATCTGGTTTTGCGCAAAGGCAACGCTATTCGACAGTAAATATTGGCGATGTGACTGGGAATAGAGCATTTACGTTTAATCTCTATAATGCTTCGATCAATTTATCTTACACGGTGGATGTTTTTGGTGGGGCTAGACGTGAAATTGAATCACTGCGGGCAAAAGTCGATAATCAGCAATTTGAAGTGATTGCTGCCTACCTTACACTAACTTCGAATATTGTTACCACTTCGATAAGCATCGCCTCAGTCAAAGCACAGATTAAAGTAACTCAGCAGCTTATTGGAGAGCAACAAACATTGCTCAATATTCTAAAGCAGCAATATCATTTGGGTGGTGTTTCTCAGGCTAATGTATTAACACAACAAACTTTATTGGAGCAAACGAAAGCCACCTTACCACCTTTACAAAAGAGCTTATCGCAAAATAAACATGCGCTTGCTGTTCTCGTGGGTTCTTTTCCTGAGGAATCGTTACCCACCGTTGATCTTGACCAATTAAAATTGCCAGTGACTTTACCTGTCAGTGTGCCTTCTTTGCTTGTACGTCAGCGGCCAGATGTTCGTGCTGCCGAAGCTTTACTTCATTCAGCTTGTGCAGAGATTGGCGTGGCGACAGCTAACTTGTTTCCAAAGTTGGATATCACGGGTTACTATGGTTGGATAAGTACTTCTTTATCGAATTTGTTTTCTGCACAAAACAATATCTGGAGTATTATGGCACAGGTGACGCAGCCTCTTTTTCATGGTGGCGCGTTATTGGCTCAGCGCCGAGCTGCTATCGCGGCCTATCAGCAAGCGGATGCGCAATACCGAAAGACGGTGTTGCAAGCGTTTCAAAACGTCGCGGATGTTTTGCGTGCGCTCGAAACGGATGCTCGCGCACTGCAAGCTCAGGCGCTAGCTGAAGAATCAGCGCGTCAATCACTCCAGTTAACAATGGCTCAATATCGCTTAGGGGGTACGAGTTATATTAATTTGTTAAATGCGCAGCAGCAGTATTTGCAAACACGAATCAATCGAATTCAGGCGCAAGCGACGCGGTTTGCGGATACCGCTGCATTATTTCAAGCATTGGGCGGAGGGTGGTGGCATAAGCCCTGGTGTGTTAAAGAGTGTTTGTGATTTAATGATGAAGGGTTGCGCTCCTAATGCAATTAGGAAAATAGGGAGATAATCGTGTCGTCTCGAAGGCAGTGAGAGATCTCCTTATGTCGTAAAGAGTATCCATTTATTTTGCCTTTTAGGAGAGGGATTTTATTGAAAAAACAAATGATCATCATGCTGATTTGCGTAGGTCTTTTGTTTGGCTTCATTTTTGGCTGGAAGACATTTAAATCAGCAATGACCAAAAGATATTTAGCCTCCGCTCAAGAACCTGCGGTAACTGTCTCAACGATGAGAGTGGAGTCGTCGCTTTGGCAACCCAACTTAAAGGCAGTGGGTAGTACGCGCGCGCGCGTTGGTGTTAATGTAACAACAGAGCTTGCTGGAATGGTACAAACCATTTATTTTACGCCGGGTTCCAGAGTTGAAAAAGGAACCGTGTTAGTGCAATTAAATGCAGGAACAGAGCTGGGACAACTGCATTCATTACAAGCTCAAGTTGAGCTCGCTAAAATTACCTATTTACGCGATAAAGCACAATTCAAAGCGCGTGCTGTGAGTAAACAAACTGTAGATACGGATTTGTGGACGCTTAAAAATTTGGAAGCTCAAGTCGAACAACAGCTCGCTACAACAGAAAAGAAAACGATTCGTGCCCCATTCTCGGGTCAATTAGGTATCAATAATGTTAACCCTGGACAATATCTTAATGTGGGTGATACTGTCACCTCTCTACAATCGCTGGATCCCATTTATGCTGATTTTTATCTACCACAACAAGTTTTAGCCAGATTAAAAATGGGGCAAGTTGTTACTACGGTGGCAGATACATTTCCTGGACGAATATTCAGAGGAAAAATAACGACAATCCAACCAGTAGTGGATACCGACACACGTAACGTTCTCGTAGAGGTGACTATTCCTAATCCAGATTACAAATTAAAACCTGGCATGTTTGTCAATGGTGAAATTGATACCGAAATGCCAAGAACTTATCTGACTTTGCCCCAATCGGCAATCAGTTTTAATCCCTATGGGGATATCGTTTACGTGGTGAAAAACAGCGGTAAAACGGACAACCAAAATCAACCCATTCTCATTGTCCAACAGGTTTTTGTGGAGGTAGGTGAAACAAGAGGGGATCAAATTGCTGTGCTAAAAGGACTAAATTTGGGAGATATTGTTGTCACGAGTGGTCAATTGAAACTTAAAAACGGTAGTCGTATCAAAATAAATAATACGATACAACCCAGCAATCAGGCAGCGCCTACGATAGTTGAAAGATAACCATTTCAGGAATCGCTCGTTATCACTAAAGCTCGCGTACACATCGCGGGAAGAAAAACTGAGCTATTACGATGTGATTTAAAACTTAAAAGGACCGTGGCAGATGCAGTTTACGGATATTTTTATTAGACGGCCGGTACTAGCGACAGTAATAAGTCTGTTGATTTTAGTCTTAGGTCTGCGTTCGATTAATCTACTGCCCGTTATGCAATATCCTTTTACTGAAAATGCAATCGTTACGGTTACTACAACCTATACGGGAGCAGATCCTGCGGTTGTTGCAGGTTTTATTACCACGCCCTTAGAGAATTCGATTGCCCAGGCTGGTGGTATCGATTACATGACCTCAACCAGTACGCAGGGAACCAGCACCATTACCGTCAATCTTCTTCTGAACTATGATCCGCTAAAAGCCTTATCGGATATTACCACTAAGGTTAATGCTGTTCTTAATCAGTTGCCAGCAAATTCTCAATTACCCGTTATTACAGTCTCTGTTGGGCAAACAATTAGTTCAATGTACATCGGGTTTTACAGTGATGAGCTTCCTATCAACAAAATAACTGATTATTTGATACGCGTGGTTCAACCGAAGCTACAAGCTGTCAATGGCGTGCAAAATGCGCAGATTTTAGGAAATCAGACTTTCGCTCTACGGGCGTGGTTAGATCCTGTAAAACTGGCCGGTTTCGGTATTTCTGCTGCAGAAATTGGTGCTGCTCTTGCTAATAATGATTTCATTTCCGCAGTGGGGCGGACAGATGGACAAATGTTTATTCAAAACTTTACAGCAAACACTAATTTAACGGACGTTGATCAATTCAAGAAAATGGTGATCAAAGCAAAAAATGGCGCAATTATTCGCTTAGGAGACGTTGCCAATGTTGAGCTTGGTGCGCAAAACTATAATTCGTCTGTAGGTTTTGATGGCCGAACCGCTGTTTATATTGGTATTACTGTGGCTCCTTCTGCAAATCTTTTGACGGTAATTAGCAACATTAAGAAAATTTATCCTAGTATTCAAGCCCAGTTGCCTCAAGGGTTGGGATCAAACATCACCTACGATGCCAGTCTCTTTGTTGATTCTTCCATTCGCGAAGTGATTAATTCTTTAATGGAAGCATTTATCATCGTTACTGTGGTTATTTTTATTTTTTTAGGTTCCATCCGTTCGGTCATTATTCCTCTTGTAGCCATTCCGTTGTCACTTATTGGAACATTTTTCATCATGTTAGTCTTTGGGTATTCAATCAATTTACTAACGCTTTTGGCGTTAGTCTTAGCGATCGGGCTCGTGGTTGATGATGCAATTATTGTGGTCGAAAACGTGCAACGTCACATTGAGGAGGGGCAAACTAAGTTTAAGGCAGCCATTCTAGGTGCTAGAGAATTAGCCAATCCTATCTTGGCTATTACAGTAGTGCTTATCGCAGTTTATGCACCGATTGGATTCATGGGAGGATTAACCGGTGCTTTATTTACTGAATTTGCTTTCACTCTCGCTGGTGCCGTAACAGTCTCAGCGGTAATTGCGCTGACTCTTTCCCCCGTCATGTGTGAAAAATTCCTTAAGGTCGGATCCGAAGCGACTAAAGGTCGCATTATGACACAAGTCGACCATTTATTTAGAAAATTGGAGCAGGGCTATGATAAAACGCTGGCTAAGTCATTAAATTACCTTCCGGTGATTGCTGTTTTTGCGATCATCATTTTGTTGAGCAATTATTTTCTCTTCATTTCTTCAGACTCAGAACTTGCTCCGCAAGAAGACCAAGGGATCATTATTGCGCAAATTACTGCTGCAGCGAATGCGTCGTTAGATCAAACGAAACTTTATTCAAAACAAGTCAATGATCTATTTAAAAAATACCCCGAAACCGATCACACTTTCCAAGTGGATGGTAATGGCGGGTTAAATAAATCCATCGTTGGGATGGTTTTCAAACCTTGGGATCAGCGAACCCGGACCACCAATGAGCTCCAACCTATTATTCAGAAGGAACTGGATAAAATTGCAGGGGCTAAAATTGCGGCTTTCCAATTGCCTTCTTTACCTGGGGGAGGAAGCGGTTTACCCATTCAATTCGTTGTTACGACGACAGAAACGTTTGAAAATTTAAATCAAGTGCTTGAGACGATTCTCACAAAAGCACGAGCTGCTGGGATTTATGCCTACCTCGATCCTGATCTGAAAATCGATCAACTGCAAACGAAAGTAATGATCGATAGAGATCGAGTAGCGCAATTTGGATTAACCATGCAAGATATTGGCAATCTTTTTGGTTCAGCGCTTAGTGAAGGTTATATCAATTATTTTGATTTTGCGGGACGTTCTTACCAAGTTATTCCTCAAGTGCGGCGGGATACACGTTTAAATCCAGAGCAGGTACTTAATTATTACATAAGGACGGCTGATGGTTCCTCGATACCGCTTTCAACAGTCGCCCATTTAAAAAGAGAGGTTGTGCCTGAATCCTTAAATCATTTTCAGCAACTGAATTCGGCGACTATTTCAGCAGTGGGTTTTCCTGGTGTATCCATGGAGCGTGCTTTAACCACTTTTGCAACGATTGCAAAAGAAGTATTACCACAGGGCTATTATATTGATTATGCCGCGCAATCTCGTCAATTTATCCAAGAAGGATCGAGTCTCGTGCTTACTTTTTTCTTTGCCTTACTGATTATTTTCTTAGCATTAGCTGCTTTATTCGAAAGTTTTCGTGATCCATTAATTGTACTCATCAGCGTGCCCATGTCAGTTTGCGGAGCAATGATCTTCGTTAGTCTTGGTATTGGCCATGCAACTCTGAATATTTATAGCGAAGTGGGATTAGTGACATTAATTGGCTTAATCAGTAAACACGGTATTCTCATTGTGGAGTTTGCTAATGAGCTTCAAATCAATGGTAAGAAAAAACGAGAAGCTATTCAACAAGCAGCAGCAATTCGCTTACGTCCCATTTTAATGACCACGGCGGCGATGGTCTTGGGTGTAATCCCGCTCATTCTTGCTACAGGTGCAGGCGCTGAAAGTCGGTTTAATATCGGTCTGGTTATCGCGACGGGCATTTCCATTGGTACTCTTTTTACTTTGTTCGTTGTGCCTGCAATGTACCTCATGCTTGCAGCCGATCATACTAAGAAAAAAGCAATTGGCAAAATGGAGGATGAAGAGCTATTACCATAACCGTATGCAACATCGTTTCGATTATTAACTTTTCGTTAAAATATATTTACTATTTCCTGCATTTATTAGCTTTTTGTTAATTATTATACTAATAGCCATGGTGATAACCCCTAAGGTTGGGCCTTGGCCCAAGATTGTAGATCATCGGGGGTATCTGATGTTGGACCGAGGTCCAATCAACAACTTCCCCTTAAATGATTAGAAGGAGACTGTTATGATTTCAAATCTCCGGGTTGCCTGGTTACTTAGCTATATTTCAATTGCTTCTTTTTCAGCGGCTATTGTGACCCCAGCCTTGCCCTTTATTCAAATCCAGTTTGGTTTACGAACGGGACAAGTTGAATGGATGATTTCTGCTTTTCTTATCGGTTATGTCATTGGTCAATTAATTTATGGACCACTTGCCAATCGTTGGGGTAGGCTTTATGCCTTGCGTATTGGATTATTGATTAATTTAAGTGGAATTTTGCTCTGTCTATTGGGTTTAGCATTCAGTGCATATTGGTTACTGATCGCGGGGCGGTTAGTCAGTGCTTTAGGAGCTGCGAGTGGTTTGTCATGCACTTTCATGTTGATTAATGAGTGGTTGGCTGAAAAGCAACGAAAAACAGCCATGTCTTATACCATCTTATCGTTTACTTTTGGAATTGGCTTAGCTGTCACTTTAGGCGGATTGATGACTGAATATTGGAATTGGACATACTGTTTCCTGTTTTTACTTATTCATGGAGTGGTGATGCTCTGGGGGACGCAGATTTTTAGTGAAACCTTGAAAAAGCCACAACCCATGCATTTAAAGGCCATTCTGCACAGCTATAAGATAGCCCTCTCTTCAAGAACTTTAGTCGTTTACGCTTTAGTAGTAGGTCTTTGCTCTGTAATTGGTTATTGCTTTTCAGCCGCAGGGCCTCAGATAGCTAATGAGGTATTACGTATCTCTGCTGCGCAATACGGTTATTGGAATTTACTCAACATGTTAGGCATGCTACTGGGTGGTTTGTGGGCTAAAGTGCTATTAAACCGAATGGTTGCTGCTCAAGTGGTTATGATGGGCTTAACGGGTTGTGCATTAGGCATTGCAAGCATTTTAATGATGATGGATTGCAATTCCACTTCCACTGCTTGGTTTTTCTTAAGCACCTTCGCCCTGTATTTGTTTGGGGGATTATTGTTTGCAGGTGGCTCATTGATTGCTTCGAACGCGTTAACGGATAAGGCCAGTTGTTCTTCAATGATGAGTTTTATCAATATGTCCACAGCGACATTGGCTGTCATGATAATGGGCTATCTGAGTAATAGGCCTTTGCAGGCTTTTGCGGAAATTCTCACAGGGACTTGGTTGATGATCGTGGGTTTATTGCTGATCAATGTGCTTTCAAGAGAAAAAATATCCCGCATAGCCAGAACCTAATGGAATAGAGCTCTTTAACATTCGGGAAGATTCACTGCCAAGCCACCTAAGGAAGTTTCCTTATAGATGCTTTGCATGTCTTCCCCTGTTTTTTTCATGGTTTTGATCACCTTATCTAATGAAATTTGGTGTTGACCATCACCTATAAGGGCCATTCGTGAAGCATTCACTGCTTTCACTGAGCCCATTGCATTTCGTTCTATGCAGGGAATTTGAACTAAGCCTAAAACGGGATCACAGGTCATGCCCAGATGATGTTCCATCGCAATTTCAGCTGCATTTTCTATTTGTGCAATAGTTCCACCCAGCACAGCAGTTAAGCCCGCTGCGGCCATTGATGAAGCAACACCCACTTCGCCTTGACAACCGACTTCAGCACCTGAAATCGAAGCACCTACTTTATAGAGAATGCCGATTGCTGCAGCGGTTAAAAAGTAAGTATAGATATCTTCTTCATTGAGGCGATCATGCGCTTCTTGGCAATATTTAAGAACAGCGGGAATAATACCTGCCGCACCATTGGTAGGTGCTGTGACAATTCTTCCGCCAGCCGCGTTTTCTTCATTCACGGCCATAGCATATAAATTGAGTCGATTCATGATGTCCGACTGTTCAAAAACGCTGGTTACTCCTTTGTGTTCAATGAGTTTTTTATAGAGATCTGGGGCGCGTCGCTTTAAATTTAATCCACCGGGTAAAATCCCTGGATGTTTGCAGCCATTTTCAATGCATTCATTCATGACCTTGGCAATACTAAGAATCCCTTGCTGAATTGCCGCTTTGCTGCGCCAAGTCAGCTCATTTGTCATCATCAACTCTGCAATAGTGAGATGATTGTCTTGACACAGCTTCATTAACTCACGTGCAGTAGAGAAAGGGTAGGGAGGAGGAGCGACAGTTGTTGAAGGGTTGTCAAATTCTTCTTCTGTGGTTATGAAACCCCCACCTATGGAATAATAAACCTGCCTTATTTGAACTTCTCCCGAGCTATCGTAGGTTGTAAATCGCATGCCATTACTGTGTTTCGGCAATATTTCTTTTTGATACAGTAAAAAATCACTTTGTTCATGAAAAGGAATGGTTTTTTTCTCGCCAAGACTGAGTGTACCTGAGGAAATAATTTCTTGCATACGAGGTACCATACTTTCAGGTGCGACAGTCTCAGGTGATTTTCCTTCCAAACCATTTAAAATAGCTTTGTCAGTGCCATGCCCTTTACCTGTTAAAGCGAGAGAGCCATAAAGCTCAATTTGAATGCGGGCTACTTGATTGAAATATTCTTTTTTCTCTAATAAATTCAAAAAAGCATTGGCTGCAAGCATAGGGCCTACTGTGTGTGAGCTCGAGGGGCCAATACCAATAGAAAATAAATCAAATACACTGATACTCATGGTACAAAACTCTGTGTCTAAATAATGTCAAGTTTAGAAGGAAAACCATGCATTAACAACAGGTGGTCGTATGTTGATGCTAAATATTGTTTAAATCTAGTAATTTTATTTAAATTTAGGCAGAATGGTGGAGCATTTTTGCAAAGTTCTATTCTGAAAAGACAAAAGGGGATTGTTTATGAAGATGAGATTGGTCGCTGCAGCTGCCATGGGTTTGGCAATGTCAACGACAATAGCTGCAAGCGCTACTACCACTGATACAGCAACTTCTGCACCAGCTACATCATTGGCTACAGACACAGAAAAACTTTCTTACAGTATTGGCGCTGATTTAGGTAAGAATTTTAAAAAGCAAGGAATAGAGATTAGTCCTGCTGCAATGGCAAAAGGTTTACAAGATGGAATGAGCGGCGGGCAATTGTTGCTGACTGATGAGCAAATGAAAGAGGTGTTAAATAAGTTTCAAAAAGATCTCATGATGAAGCGCAGCGCTGAGTTCAATAAGAAAGCTGAAGACAATAAGGCAAAAGGAGAAGCGTTTCTTAATGACAATAAATCAAAAGAAGGTGTTGTTAGCTTACCAAGCGGCTTACAGTACAAAATCATTGAGCGCGGTGATGGTGCTAAACCTACTAAGGAAGACGTCGTTACTGTGGAATACACAGGTAAATTGATCGATGGTCAAGTGTTTGATTCTACTGATAAAACTGGCAAACCAGCAACCTTCAAAGTTTCACAAGTGATTCCTGGTTGGACAGAAGCCTTGCAATTAATGCCAGCTGGTTCTACTTGGGAAGTCTATATTCCTGCTAATCTGGCTTATGGTCCACGCAGTGTCGGAGGCCCGATTGGACCTAATGAAACTTTAATTTTCAAAATTCATCTGATTTCAGTGAAGAAATCTGACGCATAAAATGCTAATCCCAGTCTCATGAGACTGGGATTAGTCCTAATTTAAATTCTATCGAGTAGTTTTAAGCATGAACAAACGCCTATTCATTGTTTTTTTGCTGGGCTTTTCTTCAGGGCTTCCTTTAGCGCTTACCAGCAGTACTTTACAAGCTTGGTTTGCCGAATCAGGTATGTCTGTCTTGGCAACGGGTATGTTAAGTTTAGTCGGTATGCCTTATGTGTATCGTATTGCTTGGGGACCAATACTTGATCGCTATTCGCTTTTACGTTTAGGTAAACGCCGAAGCTGGATGATAGTGATGCAAGTGGCATTACTGCTAGGTTTTAATAGTATGGCCTGGCTAACACCCAACCAGTTTCCAGAATTAATGGCTATTCTTGCCTTTGCTTGCGCCTGTTTTTCAGCCACTCAAGACGTCGCAATTGATGCCCATCGAGTGGAGTATTTGCCCACCAAGGAGCATGGGTTAGGAGCTTCTTTAGCCACATTTGGTTATCGTTTAGCTTTACTTATTGCTGGTGGATTTGCGCTCGTTATGGCCAAACACCTTGGCTGGGCTTACACTTATCGTCTCATGGGGATTTTAATGCTCGTTGGGGTAATAGCAACGCTATGGAGTAGCGAGCCATCCACACCCGAAGGGAATCAGACGACTGGTTTTATTGAGTTTGTTGTAGCGCCTGTGAAAGAGCTTTTTACCCGCCGTGGAGTCGTCCCTCTATTCTTTTTTATCTTATTTTACAAGTTAGGCGAAGCATTTACAGCAACCACTAGTGGCATTGTCATGCCCTTTTTAATACAAGGTGTTGGTTTTTCAATTGATACTATTGGCTATGTCAATAAAATGATGGGGATTAGTTCCATATTGATAGGTGGATTAGTTGCCGGAGTTTTACTCATCCGCTGGTCCTTATTCCGCGCTTTATTTGTGTTTGGTCTTCTGCAAGCGTTAACCAATCTTTTATTCGTCGCTTTGGCGATCGTTGGGAAAAATTTATCGCTGTTCGCTGTTGCCGTGGTTTGCGACAATTTCGCCGCAGGAATGGGTTCTACAGCGTTGGTCGCATTCTTTATGAGGCTTACGAAACAACCTTATACGGCTACACAATTTTCACTTTTGGTTGCTATCGCCGCATTACCTCGTATTTTTTCAGGCCCTATTGCGGCGATGTTACAAATGAGAGTAGGGTGGGTCGGTTTGTATCAGCTATCGTTTATCTTTGCACTCGGTTTTATTCCTTTTCTTATCAAGATCCGTAATTGCACTAAAATTATTCATGACCAGTTTCTTGAAGAAAGAGAGGGAGTCCAAACGGCAAAGGTGCTGTAGTCAATTTGATTTTTTATCTAATAGAACAATTAAATGATTAAAAGAGGTTTGAGTTTGCTGCAATAAAGGAGAAGCCGGCATGCAAAAAGGGCATCAGCTGCAATTTTTTATGGAACAAAATGAACGACATGGAAAAAAACCGCTTTATGAATGGCTCATCGAGGTTGCACGAGAGCGTGGTATTACTGGAGCGACTGCATTTTTGGGCACAATGGGATTCGGAGAACATCGTAAAGTGCATAGCGCACATTTTTTTGAACTTTTAGATCAACCTGTTGAAGTGAGTATGATTGTGACCGAGGAAGAAACGGATAAATTGATTCAATTTCTTCGTGAAGAAAAGGCAAACCTCTTTTATGTTAAAACCCCAGTCGAATTCGGGCGATTAGGTAGCGAATAGCGGTGCTATTTGGCTCACCCAATCTTGTTTTCAGCAAGTAAAAGAAGAGTGATAGAGATCTTCGGGAATGGATGAGGGTTCAATGCCCTGGGTAAGCCCTAAATCCTCAGCGGCATGCAAGTACTCGTGTGGCTGCTTTAAAAGCCTAGTCACTAGTTTCATTGCGGCCTCCTGACAGGATAGGTCTTGAACAGAGCCTGAATTAACGCCAAAGATAGACTTTTCTGTTGCAGCATTACAATTGCCAGCACGAATATATCGATCACCGCAAGGATGAACAAAACTAAACAAGGTGTAAGGCTCTTGCAGACCTCGTAAATTTTCCACATTATCTCTATATGAAGTAATACTCAATCCTAAGCAAGAAAGTATAGGAATAGCATGGATAAACAGAGGATATTCCGGAACAGCTGAGGCGCGCTTGAACCATTGCAAGATTTCTTCTTGAACAGAAGGATAGCAGGGTGAAAATAATCGAGTTGTTCTTTCTTGATTTTTAAAGCGAGGATCCGGAACACAATTACGCTCTCCAATCATAGAGGTTGTGTCAGGTCTTTTACTCATTGAGCAGGCTATTTCACCTCGTTCGTCAATGACGGATGAAAAGTTGTGCCCTGGGTAAATGCAATCGTCATACTCGCTTTTTAAGCGTAGAGTTGGTGTTGTCCAAATCAGTAAACTGTTTTTATTATTTTTTGATATTTGGTCTGCAACTTCAAGGATAGTTTTTGATTGAGCAGATTGCGTGGTCACATTTATTTTGAGCAACTTACCTAGATGAGGAAGTTCTGCTGACATTTTAAATTGTCTTATCTTAATTGACAGTGCGTCTAATGTGTATATTACCGGTTGGCTAGAGCGATTTAAGGCCTTGCTCATGCTAAAAAATTTGCCCATAGGTATTCTCCAAACTTGAGATTAACAGGATATTTTTGATTCGCTAAGAACTCGTCCCCTTGAAGGGACCGTATCAAAAAATCATCCTCTTCAAGGGTAAAGAAAGGCAGGTAATTACAAGCACAATAAGAGAAAAGGAATAAAGGGTAGAAAAGAGAATGCCATAGGCAGATAAGTTTCTTATTAAAGAAACAGCTTCAGTCTGCTTGGTTTTTAAATGACGATTCATTCGTTTTCTAGCCTAGTGGTATTTTTTCTGCACATTAGCACATTGTTTAGGCTCGATGCAAATTTATTAGAGAAATTCAAAGTAAATGCATCTAATTTTTGAATAAATAACTCTCTTTTTTCTCAACTTCCCACGTTTTATGCCGGAATCTATAAACTCCAATCAGGAAATTAGTCTTAATTTTGCATAAAAAGTGCGAAACATGATCTTTGGGTTTTATATAGAACTATTGGATATGTTTTCCTTGGAGAAATGAAGATTCAACCCGTTTATAGTTTGCTGTGAAATCGCTGTTTCATGACGTCTCGAACGTGGTGAGGGATCAGCGAAGATGGTTATTGCCAAGAGTTAGAAGGTTCCGTTTTCCCTCATGACGCAGTGTTTATCGAGATGTACGTAGAATGTACTATACTAGTTTTGGGTTTCTTTTTTATTGTACGAGGGTATAACCATGAAAAAAGAGGATCTTATTAAAGACTTGGTGTCTCAATTTGAAAATCAAGTGCGTAAACTAACACCAGAACAGCTTGAAGGATTAGAATCCGGGAAATTTGAGATCAGTTTGACTTCCCCAGTGGGCAAAGAATCTGGCGGCAGATTTAATCATTGGCAGCGATTGGGTGACGAATTTAAAAGGCGCAAATGAGTTAGAGAACGCTAAAAATCGATTTGGTACCGAGGGTGGGACTCGAACCCACACGGTGTCACCACCACCGGATTTTGAATCCGGCGCGTCTACCAATTCCGCCACCCCGGCACAGGCGGCCATTATAACAAAGATGGGTTATGAAACAATGGGAGAATTAAAATTATTTACGATGCTTGTGTATCACTTCCATTTGGTTAAAAATAGTATCATTTGTAATGGTGCAATAGCCTTCTTATTTGAAATAGAGTGAGCTGGGGATGAATAGAATAATTGGGGCAAGTGTGATTCTTTGCCTTATCAGCTTCGCCTGCCAAGCTGAAATGAAAACTTGCCCTGATCCAAAGACAACTTCACTCCAATGGGGGGAACCACCTAGCCCTTGGGAAATCAATCCTTTCTCGCCTAACCCTCCACAAGCTGACGAAAATGCTCGCTTTGTTCAGGCGAATATTTTAGTAGCTGGTATGGGACAAGGCGTGTCCTGTACTTATAAAACTGCTACAGGTCTTTATTCCATTTGGTGGCAAGTCAGAGTAATGATTCCTGCGCGAGAAGATTATCGTTGGATTTATACCTTTGGTGGTTTTGTTTGTACCAACTCTTTGCAAGACTGTGAATTTAGTGTGGTAGAAGAATAAATCATTAAAATTAGCAAAATTTGAATTAATCAGCTAGGCTCAGATAGTGCAATGCAACAATAGGGAGATAAAAAAATGAATCAGGATTATTTAAAGAGTTGGACAATGATATCAAATGAAATGCAGAAACCATTTCAAGCGATGATGGAACTTCACGTCAATACGTTAAAAAATTTAAGGTTTTTAAGACCCGAAGAATTATCAAATCTACATCAGCCTGCAGAATTATTGAATAGACAGCTCGCTCTTGCAATGGAGAATAGTCACAATATTCTTAACTATATGCACAAGTCCTTTCAGATTTTTGAAAACGTGTTCTTATCCTTATCCAAGGATATGAGCGATAATGCGAGACAGTCCTTTAGACCAATAAAAATTGAGATAGAAGATGAGGAAGAAAGGCCTGCTAGTCGTAAGCCAACAGCAAAAAAAGCATCCTCGACTAAAGCAATGAAAGCCACTAGCCAAAAACCTCAAACTAAAGCGAAGACTGTTGCTTCTAAAATTGCTTCCACTCAAAGTAAAACCGCCACTGCCTCCAATGCAAAAAGCCCGGCAAAGAAAGTGAGTACTTTGACGACAAAAAAAGCGCAACCGGCTAAAAATAAAACGGAAGCTATGCATAAAATTTCTCCACAGGAAAGGAAAACCACTTCAGCAAAAAAAGTATCCACAATGGAGAAAAAGGGTGCAGCTAAAGCAGCACCAAAGAAAAAAGTGGCATTAGTCTCTAAAAAGCCGCCTCTTGCAAAAAATATAGGTTCCTCTAAGCATGAAACAGGGTTGCCTGAAAAGAAGGTCCTGGAGGAAAAAATGGCCATACCCAAAGCAAGCACACCTTTAGTAGACCCCAAAATGAATTTTTCTCCAGATAAAATGCCAGAACCTAAGCTAAATATGCCTCGGGGGAATGCTCACCCCACAGAGGGTAAAATGATGGGAACGGAATCTGCATCTAATCGATTTCAAGATAAAAATCCTTTCCGCAAGTAAAACTTTGTGACGTTATCATAGGCACAGCCGCGACTTAAGAATGGGAGAAATTCTGAGTTACGGCTACGCCTACCTTGGCAATTTTGGTCGAAAAAATCATCTCTTTAGGCCGCCGTCCATTGGTAACTGTTTGCTCACGCAAAAATTGCTTTTCATTGTTTTAATCGTCTAGGAGTTTAGTTTTGGCAAAAAAAGAGAATCTGATCATTTGTAGTGAGAATCTTTCTCTTGATTACTTTCCCTTTTTTTTCAGTAAAGACAAAGCGGACTACTATTTTCATACTCTTTTACGGAGTATAGATTGGCAAGAAGAAACGATTCTCATTTTAGGTAAGCGTATCACCGTACCTCGATTAGTCTCGTGGTATGGAGATGAAGAAACCATTTATCATTATTCTGGGGTTAAGCATGACCCCAAAAAATGGACTGAAGTATTGTTAGAAATAAAAACATGCTTACAAATGCGTCTTGGTGTCGAATTTAATTCGGTATTAGCAAATTTATACCGTAATGGTCAAGACAGTATGGGGTGGCATGCGGATAATGAACCGGAGCTGGGTGAAAAGCCAGTCATTGCATCAGTAAGCTTTGGCGTCGTGAGGAAATTTTGTTTGCGCCATAAAAAGCAAAAAACAGCATTTACGATTCCACTCCGCCACGGTTCCGTTTTGTTGATGCATGGAGAAACCCAACATTATTGGAAACATGCTTTACCGAAAATGAAGCGAGTCGATGAGCCAAGAATTAATTTGACATTTCGTAGCGTCTATTCCGCAGAGCGTAAGTAAGAATAGGTTTAATTTATTAGTATTTTTCTATTCATTCAGGGGGTGAGCTTGATTCTTAATGAACGGTTGATTTGCCTTTAAATACAACCGTTCTTGGAATAGGTATGAACGCTCGGTGCTTCTAGCCCTCTGCTGCCTCACTTAAAATCAGATTTGAAGTCAGTTCCTCATGCGCTTTGCTATCAACAAGCACATATTGAGAAAAATGAAGTACGATGATACTAATAGGTAGAATAATTAAAAGATCGATGGGGAATTCTAGGCGATGAATACCGCCAAAAGCACCCAGATAAGAGACGGTCAACATGCTGATCATATAAAAGGCAAACCAATACATGCTGGGGCCCCAATGAGTGAGGCTACGCTTTTGGTAGGTGAGATTAATGATAAATCCAATCAGTAAGGCTAAGTCGAGTTTCCATAAAATATCAAATCCACACCAATACAACATTAAATTACATGCATAGAATGCAGCATGGCAAAAGAACAGACTGGCCGAAAGTTTAAATGGTCTTTCACGATTGGGTTGCAATTTACGCATAGCCAATAAACAAATGGGACCAATACCATAGGATAAGATACTGCAAGAAGAGAGAAAGGCGACCATCTTTTGCCAACCTGGAAAGGGTAAAAAAGAGAGCATACCGACCAATAGGTTGGCGTAAAGGGTAATATAAGGGATTTTGTGACGATTGAGTTTTGTAAAGAATTTAGGCAAATGATTGTTTAAACTCATACCATAAAGGATACGTGAGGTTGCAGCAGTATAGACTAGGGTGGTACCAAAGGGTGAGAATGCGGCGTCAAACATAAGAAGCATAGCAACCACACCTAAACCCACGAGTAAAGTTAATCCAACCAAGGGACCACTTTCTCCTGGAAAACTTAAATTCTGCCAACCCTGGCTTAAATAAGACTGAGGAACAGCGGCTAGAAAACTAAGCTGCAGCATGAAATACAAGACAAAACCAATCAGCACGGCTCCTAAAATGGCAATTGGAATATTACGCTGAGGATTTTGTACTTCTCCGGCAAGCATTAAACCATTTTGAAAACCAGTAAAAGCAAAGGCAACTCCGCCTGCAGAAAGTGCAGTAAATATTTGCACCCAGGCTTCCTTAGTCGATAAATTTAACTGAATATTGCTCATTGAAGGCGCTGTATAAAGCAAGGAAACAATGGCAATGCTGGGAACTAAAAATTTAATGATACTCGCGAATTTGTTACATTCGGCCAGCATTTTAATTCCATAGGAGTTTAATAGGACGACAAAAAGCATTATTCCTGTTGCGACCACATAACCCACCCCTGAAAGAGTAAACGTCGCTGCCTCCTTTGATACTAAGCTAGGAAAGAAATGACTTGAGTATTGCAAGATGGCTTGAATCTCAATGGGGGTCATGACCACATAAGATAGCCAAGATGTCCAAGCAAATAAAAAACCAACATCATTGCCATGAGTAAAGCTTGGGTAATTGGTCATGCCTCCTGAAATAGGGAACATTGCACCGAGCTCACAGAGAGGTAATGCGATAAACAACATGAAAATGGATGCAATAACCCAACTCACTAAAGCATTCGCACCGGCCATTTGGGCGCTAATAAAGGGGCTGAATAACCAGCCTGAGCCAATCATGCCGCCAGCCGCAGCGATCAACACATTTGTCCGAGAAATATCGCGTTTTAGCATCCTTTTTTCCTTGTTGACGTTAGGGAGGGGGATCTGTCGATCATGACCAACCACACAACATTTTATACTCAAGATAAGATAAAATACTAGGTTTAGGGGACTTGATTTCGCTAGGGTGACACCAGTTTTATAAACGTTCTTCAGTGATAAGAATCATCATTTCCAGTGCTTTCTTTGCATTATCAATGATCCATTGCTGATCGGTTTTTTGTAATCGCTGACGAGTGCCGGTAAATTCATTGACTAGATCACCCGGTTTGACTTCGTTGTAGGCCATCACTTTTCCTTGTCTTAGAAGATCAACCAATCCAACTAAGTGCGGTGGATCATTGCGTGACATGGTAGCACAGCCACAACCCATGCCTTTCTCATGATCTTTTTTAGGGGCTTCGGCAAGATTCACCACCTCAATTCCTAGGCTTTTACAATACTGTTTTAGGTTTTCCACCATGTGATTTTCCGTGCCAATAGCATAATGCTGAGTATTGGCTCTATCATTAACCACATAATCCCAAATAAACGCGGTTGAGCCTGAATGCTGGGCAACGCGAATCACGGTATTGCGGCATTCTGGATGTACAATCGTGGTATAGCCTTGCGATTGCCAATAGTCGCACATTTCAGGTTGATAGTGGGTATGCACCGCACACTCACTCGAGAATAAGATTAATTCCGCTTGATCAAATTGCGTTAACGTTTCCTGCGATTGAGCCGCCAATGAATATTGTGCACCTGCTGTGCCGCCCGGCCAATAGGCAAGGTTGTGAATACCTAGCCAGTACGCAACGTTTTCTCCCATGTGCCGATCAGGGATGAAAAGGATTTTCTTATTTTGTTTTCGCGCCCATTCAAAAATTTTTTTCACGTTTGAGCTCGTACATACCGCACCACCTTGAGCGCCAGTCATTGCCTTAACGCGTCCTGAAGTATTCATATAGCAAACCGGTAAAATGTTTTCCGCACCATAGCGTTCATTCAGATCTAAGAAGGCAGGCTCTACCATAAAGTCTTTGGCTAGCATTTCCATGGTACAACCCGATTTGGGATTAGTTATGTAAACCTGCTGATTATTATTCGCCAGAATACTAATTGATTCTGCCATGAAATGGACGGCAGATTCGATAATGACGGATTTTTCTGGATGATTGGCTGCCATTAAAGCTAGCTGGTAAGAATCACCAATTTGCCCACCGAATTGCTCGACTAATCTTACAATGTCTCCGCCCATGTAATAATGGGCCAGTAGAAGCAATTGATCTCCAAAATGTGCTTTCGCTTTTTGCATGTACGGTGCCATCCATGCAAGAACGGTGGTTAATTTACGATCCGGTAAAGCCTGATACTCTTCGGCATAAGGAATGAACTCTTCTTGGTACCAATCCAGTGGATAATCGGCCTGACAAATACTCATGTCATTGCGAATTTGCATGAGGGTTTTTTCGGGTTGATAATGGGTCGAATTACTATCAAACATGGGTTACAGCCTCGTTAAATAAAAGGGTTTTGCGGTGAGTTAAGGCGCGCAATGCTTTCCTGTGGACTGTCATTCTTAAAGGGAAAATCTTCACGATAATGCCCACCTCGTGATTCTCTGCGTGACAACGCTGCTCGAACAATAAGTTCTGCGTTTAATACAATATTACGTAACTCAATAAAATCTCGTGTAATACTGTGTTTCCAATAATACTCATCGATAATTTTTTTTCGTTTCATAATCAATTGTAGTAGATCTTGCAGACCTGCTTCAGTACGCACGATACCAGCATAAGATGTCATTTCACCGCGTAGGCCCCGCCAGTGCGCGTTAATTTGGCTAGCACGTCGTGCATTGACCTCACCGGGTGAGCTCCAATTAGGAATGGTTTCAATGATTTTATTAGGGGTTGTGATGTCTTTTAATGAGCTACAGGCTGCATTACTTGCCATGACCAACGCTTCAAGTAACGAGTTGCTGGCCAAACGATTAGCCCCATGTAAACCAGTAAAGGCCACCTCACCAATAGCGTATAATCGTTTTAAATCAGTGCGGCCGTCCACATCTGTCAATACACCACCACATTGATAATGCGCGGCGGGAACAACCGGAATCATATCCTGACTCATATCAATGCCGATAGAGAGTAGGGTAGTGTAGATGTGCGGAAAATGTTTTTTTAGAAAGGATTTGGATTGATGAGTAATATCTAAATACACAAATCCAGATTGGCTTTGCTCAATCTCACTGAAAATCGCGCGGGCAACGACGTCACGTGTGGCTAATTCGAGCTGCTGAGGTGCATAGCGCTTCATAAAGCGCTCATCTGTGTCGGCATTTTTTAGCAAGGCTCCTTCACCGCGGACTGCTTCCGAGATTAAAAAATTATTTAACGAGTGATGATGGAGTACCGTAGGATGAAATTGGTAGAACTCCATATTTCCTACTCGAGCTCCTGCACGATAAGCCATCGCCACACCATCGCCGGTGGCGATCATCGGATTTGTCGTGTAACGATAGGTTTTACCCGCTCCACCTGTCGCAAGGACAACACAGCGCGCGACAAAGGTGTCAATGCGATTACGATGACAATCGAGAATATAAGCGCCTAAAACTTCGCCTTGGTTATCTGTACGGTGAGGGTGGTAATGGCTAATTAAATTTACCGCAATATGGTGTTCAAAAATTTGGATCTGGGGTTGTTGGGTGACAGCCTTGAGCAAGGCTTCAGTCACGGTTAAGCCTGTGTGATCGCTGCTATTAAAAATTCGTCGATGGGAATGCCCTCCTTCTTTAGCTAAAGCATACTCACCATCCGGTGATTTGGTGAAAGGAATTGAATAGGATAGCAAATCGTTAATAACCTCAGGACCTTGGCGAATAATGAATTCAACGGCCGGCTGATAGCATAATCCGTCTCCCGCTTGCAATGTGTCAGCAATGTGAGACTCGAGTGAGTCTTCAGGTAAAACTGCGGCGGCAATTCCTCCTTGCGCGTAACGACTATTGCATTCACCCACTTCTGCTTTGCTGACTAAAGCAATCTTGATGTTGGGCTGTATTTTTAACAGCTGTAAGCAATAATTTAATCCAGCGAGTCCAGTGCCTATCACTAAGGCATCAAATTCCAAGGCCTTGCCTTGTTGCGATAAACGGGTATTCATGAAAATGCTTTGACTAATTGTGCAGCAAGCCCCGTGTATTTTTCCGGAGTTAAATCCATGAGCTGAATTTTAACCTCTTCAGGGATGTTCAGAGCCTTAATGAAATTTTTCAAACTCTCGCTGCTAATGCCCTGACCGCGAGTTAACGCTTTTAATTGTTCATAAGCATCAGGCACTTCATAGCGACGCATCACCGTTTGAATCGCCTCTGCTAAGACTTCCCAATTCTCATTAAGATCTTGTTTTAAAGCATGTTTGTTGATTTGTAGTTTATCATTCCCTTTTGCAATGGCTTGATAAGCAATCAGTGTGTAGGCAAATGCAACACCCATATTGCGCAATACGGTCGAATCGGAGAGATCACGCTGTAAACGAGATTGAGTAAGCTTATGAGCAAAATGGTTAAAAAGAGCATTAGCTAGACCTAGATTGCCTTCGGCATTTTCGAAGTCGATAGGGTTTACCTTATGAGGCATCGTTGATGAACCGACTTCTTCGGCAATGGTTTTTTGCTTGAAATAATTAAGCGAAATGTAGGTCCAAATATCACGAGTGAAGTCAAGCAATATATTATTAATGCGGATCATGATATGCGATACTTCAGCAATGCCGTCATGCGGCTCAATTTGCGTGGTATAGGCACTGAAAGAAAGCCCCAGAGAACTCACAAAATTAGCACAATGCTTGCGCCAATCGACTTGAGGATAGGCAATAATATGTGCATTATAATTGCCAACTGCGCCATTAAATTTTGCAGGGATTAAGACTTCAGCGAGCTGCTGCTGCGGACGCTTTAAGCGGGCGACAAAATTAACTATTTCTTTACCCATGGTAGTAGGTGTAGCGGGTTGGCCATGCGTCCTTGATAACATGGCGACATCTGCGTGCTGTTTGCCTAAGAGCATGATGCTACCAATAATTTCCGCAAGGGTAGGTTGAATGACCTGAGCGATGGCTTCTTTGATCATTAAGGCATAGGCCACGTTGTTAATATCCTCAGAAGTACAGGCAAAATGAATAAAAGCCAGATATTGGCTTAAAACCTCATGCCCACTGAGTTTATCTCGGAGATAATATTCCACCGCTTTCACGTCGTGGTTTGTCTGTTTTTCGTAAGCTTTAACTTTCTCTGCTTCGACTTCATCAAAATTAACGAGTAGCTCCGCTAAGTAAGCTTTGGCATCATTATCAAACTCTTCTACCTCAACGATGTCCTTATTAGCGCCCAGTGATTCGAGCCAACGAATTTCGACCATTAAACGGTAATAAATGAGAGCGAATTCACTGAAATAGGGACTCAATGCACTTGTCTTTTTAAGATAGCGTCCGTCAATGGGAGAAATAGCATTTAAAGAAGTTAACGTCATAAGTAGGCTGCCCCGTTCGGAAAGTCTATATAATATTAGATGCAGGGACAGATGTGAATGATTGTTAGCACTTATTGCCTGATTCAGGGGATCCTTTCCTGTACTGCGGATGACAGTGTGGATCTCGACATGCGTATTGACGTATTTACCCTAAGTGATACAGTATCTGAACGACGACACAATAAAGGCAAGGGACTTGCACTATGCTAAAGGTTTTTATATTAGTATTGTGTTTTCTGCTTAGTTCCTGCCTAGTTGGACCTAATTATAAAGAGCCAGAGAAAAAAGTGGCTGAACGGTGGTTAATTAACGATCCAACAATAAAGAAAGCTGCCATTCAGAATGCCAATTGGTGGCAAGTCTTCCATGATCCCACCCTGACCTGTTTAATTCATCAAGGTTATCAAAATAATTTAACCCTTCAGAGCGCAGCCGTGAATGTCTTAAAAGCGAGAGCTCAACTTGCGCAATCGGTGGGTGAATTGTATCCCCAAAAGCAGGCCTTAATGGGAAGTCTGACTTACAATCGTATTGGCGGTGGTTCATTACAGCATGTCATACAATCTAATTTTTGGACAGACACGTTGGGAGTAACGGCGAGCTGGGAAATTGATTTTTGGGGGAAATACCGCAGAGCAATTTTGGCGAATGACGCGCTTTTCTTAGCTTCGTTTGCCGCTTATGATCAGGCCTTAGTCTCTCTCACCTCTGATATTGCTACCGCTTATATTGATATTCGCACCACAGAAGAATTAATTCGCATCACTCGACAAAATATTCGAGTACAAACCGAAGGGTTCAATATTGCGAATGCGCGTTATTCGGCAGGGCAAACCAGTCTGGTCAATGTAGAACAAGCGAAGACGGAATTATCTCAAACGCAGGCAAAAATTCCTCAATTACTCAGTCAATTACAACAACAAAAAGATTTGTTAGGTGTATTGTTAGGAACCACACCCGATAAAGTGGATGGTTTTTTAGGTAAAAATCGCGGAATTCCTCGAGCTCCATTGAGCGTTGCGGTGGGAATTCCCCTAGAAACATTAGTGAAACGACCTGATATTTATCAAGCACGGATGGAAGCTGTGGCGCAATCTGAAGCAATAGGCGCAACAAAAGCGAATCTTTATCCTGCTTTTTCGCTTTCAGGGACGTTCGCTTTTGCCGCCAACACCATTGGTCGTTCATCTTTAACCGATATTTTTCATTGGTCGAATCGCACCGTTACGGCGGGACCCTCTTTCAATTGGCCCATTTTGAACTATGGCCAAATTACCAATGCAGTACGTGAGCAAGATGCTGCTTTTCAGCAAGCACTTTTAGATTATCTCAATGCGGTATTAAAGGCACAACAAGAAGTGCAGGATCATATTACTCAGTTTATCGAGACTAAAAAGGCGGAGCGTTATCTGGTGACGGCGAATAGCGCGGCAGTAAAAACAACACGCCTGGCAATGGTCCGTTTCACAGAAGGTGAAACTGATTTTACGCCTGTGCTCATTGCAGAACGTGAGCAATTGCAAGTCCAGAGTGATTTAACGACTACAAGGGGAGATATCCCTAAAGCGTTAGTGGCTCTTTATCGTGCATTGGGTGGTGGTTGGCAAATTCGTAATGGCAATGATATTGTACCCAATAAGATCAAAGAAGAGATGGCAGCTCGCACTAATTGGGGTAGTTTACTTAAACAGCAAAATCATGAGCCACCTACGACTAAGGCCCAAAGAACAAAGGAACTTTATTTACCTAATTGGTGATGAGTATGAATTCAAATCGATCGTCAAAATTACTATACATCGCTATTATAGGGCTAGTTATTGCTTTTCTTTTTTGGCTCATGACTCATCGCTCAACTAAACCCATCCAAGAGATGCCTCCTCCAGAGGTGATCGCCCAAAAACCGCTAATGAACAATGTGAGGGAGTACGTGACTCAGACAGGGACCCTCGTGGCTTATAATTCAGTGGATCTGGTGGCACGCATTAAAGGGTATTTGGAGGCAGTGGAGTTCACGGATGGGACATTTATCAAAAAAGGTAAAGAGCTTTTTATCATAGAGCCTCAACCTTATCTTGAACAACTGAAAGAGGCCCAAGCTTCTGTCGTCGTGCAAAAAGCCTCTTATGAGTATGCCAAGGCCGAATATGATCGCCAGCAACGCATGTATAAACAACATGCAACGTCACTGGATAATGTGGAAAAATGGTACGCTAAGACGGTTGAATACAAAGCCGAAATTGATAAAGCAGTTGCTAATGCTGCGGTCGCGGCAATTAATTATAGCTATACTCATGTGCTTGCCCCTTTTGATGGACGTATCGGTCGCCATTTAGTCGATCCGGGAAATTTAGTGGGTAATGGGGCTGCTACTGATTTGGCCACCCTTGAGCAAATTGATCCCATCTATGCTTATTTTAATCTTAATGAGCTGGATTTAATTAAAATTCGTGAGGCAATACGTAATAATACCTTTAACCCAGGGAAAATTAATGAAGTACCTGTTGAAGTAAAAATGCAAAGCGAAACTGGTTTTAAGCATCAAGGAAAGCTTAATTTTGTTAACACCGGCCTCAATGCATCAACGGGAACCATGGAGTTTCGTGCGCTTTTATCAAACAAAGATTACAGCCTGCTTCCGGGACTTTTCGTGCAAGTACGTATTCCTGTCACTAAACCGACACGGCAATTGACCATTCCGGATACCTCTGTGCAGTACGACCAAATTGGACCCTATGTGTTGACAGTTGATCAAGATAACATTGTCAAATTAAAGCGGGTACAACTAGGAACGGTAGAACAAGGGGTTCGTGCCATTACTAAAGGGCTTGATGCGCAAGACAACGTGATTATTTCTGGCATACAAAACGCGGTGCCTGGTAATCGGGTTAAACGGGTTTCGAACGGGAATAAACAACAATGATTTCAGAATTTTTTATTGAACGTCCTGTACTGGCGAATGTGATTGCGCTGTTTTTCCTATTGCTGGGAGCGGTTGCAATCTACGTTTTACCCATTTCGCAGTATCCTGCTATTGTACCGCCGACTATTCAAGTGACAACAAGTTATCCCGGTGCAGATGCCAAAACCTTGATTAAAACGGTAGCACTTCCTATTGAGCAGCAAGTCAACGGTGTAGAAAATATGCTTTACATGCAGTCTACCAGCACGAATAGCGGCTCATATACTTTGATTGTGACTTTTGCCATTGGGACGGATCTTAATTTTGCCCAAATGCTCGTGCAAAATCGTGTCCAAGCAGCAATGGCGCAATTGCCAATGGCAGTGCAGCAGCAAGGGGTTTTGGTGAAGCAGCAATCCACAGCGATTCTACAATTCATCACCTTAACCGCAAAACATGGCGAATACGATGGATTATTCCTTAATAATTACGCAACCATCAACATGCAAAATGAGCTAGAGCGCTTACCTGGAGTGGGTAATGTCAACATTTTTGGCTCAGGTTCTTATGCAATGCGCATCTGGCTTGACCCGAAAAAAATGTATGCGTTTGGCTTAAATCCGAGCGATGTGCTCCAAGCCATTAGCCATCAAAATAAGGAAATTTCGGCCGGTCAAATTGCTTCCCCTCCAGCAGTGGGAAATCAATCCTATCAACTAACAGTCAATGTGCCAGGCCAACTTGCTGATCCCGAAGAATTTGAAGATATTATCGTCAAAACAGTGTCGACAATGCCTAATCAAAAGGCCAATGTCAGTACGAGTGCACAAGTTGTGCGCATTCGAGATGTCGGTCGTGTGGAATTAGGTTCCTCCAGTTACAGTACGCTTTCTAAATTCAATGATAAGCCTGCCGCAGCAATTGGAATCTATCAGCTGCCCACTGCTAATGCGCTCCAAGTCGCTGAAGAAGTCCGCAAAGCAGTGGCTAAAATGGCCAAAAAATTTCCCCCTGGTCTCCAATATGACATACCGTTTGATACGACTGCTTTTGTTAAGGCTTCTGTGGATGAAGTGTACAAGACGCTGTTTGAGGCAGGAATTTTGGTATTGATTGTTATCCTTGTCTTTTTGCAAAATTTTCGCGCTACCATGGTCCCTGCAACAACGGTACCTATCACTATTGTGGGCTCATTTATAGCGATGCTAGCTTTAGGGTTTAGCATTAATCTACTCACATTATTCGCGTTAGTGCTTGCCATCGGTATTGTGGTGGATGACGCCATTGTCATTGTTGAGGGGGTTTCACAACACATCGAACGTGGTACTTCGCCCAAACAATCAGCAATTGAAGCCATGAAAGAGCTTTTTGGGCCTATTATGGGTATTACCTTGATGTTGATGGCTGTTTTTATGCCGGCAGGGTTTATGCCTGGGTTAACGGGCGCAATGTATGCTCAATTTGCCTTAGTCATTGCGGCCACTGCGTTCATCAGTGCTATCAATGCCATGACGTTAAAACCCACTCAATGTGCGTTATGGCTCAAGCCAGTAGACCCCAATAAAAAGAAAAATAGGGTATTTCGTGCTTTCGATCGCGTTTACAATCCAATTGAAGCAAAATACATCGCTTTTATTGACCGTCTTGTGCATCACAGTGGCCCTGTCTGTCTACTTGGTGTAGTGCTTATTGCGCTTGCTATTTTTGGTTTAAGCCGAATCCCCACCGGTTTTATTCCCATCGAAGATCAAGGGTATTTGATCTTGAATGTGATGTTACCTGATAGTGCTACCTTAGGACGTACTGAGGCGGTTACCAATGAATTAAGTAAAAAAGTCGCTGAAGTGGCTGGTGTTCGCGATACAATTACGATCGGTGGGGTTTCACTATTAGATAATAATGCGGCTCTCGCAAATGCTGGAATTGTGTACGTCATGTTCAAAGATT
The DNA here is from genome assembly GCF_900167045.1 of Legionella maceachernii. Lineage (GTDB taxonomy): Bacteria > Pseudomonadota > Gammaproteobacteria > Legionellales > Legionellaceae > Tatlockia > Tatlockia maceachernii. The sequence goes on from NZ_FUXJ01000007.1 coordinate 119,822, forward strand.
GGAGTGCAAGAGGCAAAGGAGAAAGTCTAAAAGATCTCTATGCAAAGCTCAATGAAATAGCAGCAAAAACACTTGATGCGAAGGTGTCTGTCATCGTTCCTCCGCCCATACAGGGATTAGGATTGTCAGGAGGCTTTCAAATGCAAGTTGAATTACAAGATGGCAGTTTTGACTATCGTAAATTGCAGGATGTGACAGATCAAATGGTGTCACTAGGCAATAGACAACCTGACTTACAAAAGCTTATGACCACTTTTCGTGCTTCAGTACCGCAAGTGTCGGCACCCATTAACCGAACTAAGGCAGAAACTTTAGGAGTCACATTGGGTGATGCGTTTGATACGTTACAAACTTATTTAGGCTCCTCTTACGTCAATCTTTTTACTAAATTCGGCCAAGTGTTTCAGGTTTATGTGCAGGCCGATGCGCCTTCACGGATGACGATTAATGACGTACGCAATTTTTACGTGAGGAATAAAGGAGGGGAAATGGTGCCTTTAGGGACGCTTACCGATATTCATTCCGCATTGGGTCCTGCAATTATTTCGTTGTACAATCTTTATCCTTCCAGCCTCATCAATGGCGCGGCTGCATCGGGCTACAGTACTGGACAGGCCATTCAATCCTTGGAGCAATTGGCAAAAACGTTTTTACCACCTGGTATTTCTTATGAATGGACGAGTACTGCTTATCAAGAGAAAGTGGCTGGAAATATAAGCCAATATATCTTTATGTTATCGCTTGTTTTGGTTTATCTCATCTTGGCGGGTCAATATGAAAACTGGGTTACTCCTTTCGCCATTCTCCTCAGTGTCCCACTGGCATTAATCGGTACGGTATCGGCGCTTTCACTGTTGGGACTTGCTAATAACATTTATACTCAAATCGGTATTTTATTGCTGATAGCCTTGGCTGCAAAAAACGCGATTTTAATCGTTGAGGTTGCGCGTGAGCAAAGACTCATTCATAACAAAACTATTTTAGAAGCGGCGGTGCTAGGCGCAAAAACTCGCTTTCGTCCCATTCTTATGACTTCCTTTGCCTTCATCATGGGCGTGTTGCCTCTAGTATTTGCAACGGGTGCTGGGGCTAACGCACGGCATTCCATTGGAATAGCTGTCTGCAGCGGTATGATTGCCTCAACGTGCCTTGCTGTCGTTTTTGTTCCGGCATTTTATGTCTTACTGCAAACATGGCAAGAGCGGCGGCGTGAAAGAAAGGTTCAAACCGCATTAACCAAGTTAACAATAAGCGACTAAATACTTTGGGGTTATTCCACAGAAACTCCTTTATTCACTTCCATGATTATTGTTGTACAATGAGGGTTTATTTGAATTATTGGAAAATTAGCCTTCCATTTATATTATCATGCCAGAAAAAAACCATTACGAAACGCTTGGTGTCGAAGAGGATTCTCCTTTAGAAACGATCAAGGCTGCCTATAGAAAGTTAGCGTTAAAATTTCATCCCGATAAAAACCCAGGAAACACTGCAACACGGAGCAATTTCAGAACATTGCTACTGCTTATGGTATCTTAAGCGATCCTGAAAAGCGCAAAAGATATGATAAAGAGCTAAGGGATGCAGAGGAAGTAGATGCTTTTGAAATCGTTGAAGAAAATGAATCATCTGCTTCGAATAACGCTTTAATGGTAGTAAAAACATATCGTTTTGGCGAAGTAGTTATCGGTGCGAATCCTACTAAGAACGAATTATTTGAATTAGCTCACAAAGACTTAACTCTGGCAAAAACCATTGTAGAAACTCCCGAGTTATTGGAGATTTTAGGTTATTTTAAGTTTTTAGATTTGGCAGAAAAATACGAAGAAATCGCTGAGATTTTTCTTAAAAAACAGTTGAGGGAGCCTGAGCCTGCTTTCTACCCCTTTAGCGCAAACGATGAATATGGTTTGTGGGTTTTAGCAAAAAAACACTCAATAATTTGCCAGCTTGTATTGCAAGATAGTCAATTATCCAGTCGCCTTAACATCCAACAACTTCTTGAGTTACGTACACAATACGCTGATGATCAGGTTGTGCAAACAGCATTTGAGAATAACGAAAAAGTAAGTGCACGCTATAATGCTTATCGAGAATTGCATGCTTATTTAGATGAAGCTGCTGATACTCTCGTAATGGATACTGCGAAATTCGCAACCCTTTTTTACGAGGCGGAACCAACTCATCAGCTGTTAGTAGATTTGGCTAAAGAAAAGCTAATTGTCGCAAGATTGATTTTCGAATCGCCAAAACTATATAACTCATTGACATTCTTAGAACTTTTTCGTATTGCTTTAAAGCACAAAGAAATTGCAGTTAATTTTGTTAGAAATAAAGCATTATGGCTGTCTTGTGCACAGGATAGCTTAGGGATGTCAACAGTTATTTCTTATTCCGCTATTTTTACTCTGGCACGCAAATATTCTGAGGCATGCCTGCTGCTTTTAACCAATGAAGAGCTCAGTCACTCTGTGAGTGGTAAAGAATGGCATCGGTTGCGGTTGCACTATGAACAAAACTCACAAATAACCATAGCACTCAATAGCAATCAATCAGTAGCAACAATGTTGAATGCTTATGAGCAGCTTTTGACAGTAGCAACAAAGGGTAATTTTGTCACTGTTTCTGAGTTGCAAAACCATTGCCGTACAGCCAATTTGCGCGGCAACGAATTAAAGACCTTGGCTAAAAAATCGTTTGCGATAGCTCAGGCTATCTTATCCGATAACGAATTAGAAAAAGTTCTTGGTTACCATCGACGCGAGTTGTATCTTAGCCACAAAGAAATTGCCCTTACGCTTGACGATAAGGCAATTACAGCAGCATATTTTTTTCATGAAGATGATTTCTATACTATGGCTGCTACTTGGATTGAGGTTTGTCAACTTATTCTTGCTAAACCTAAACTATTAGCAAAGCTTAGTGGAAAGCATCTCTATGATTTAACCGTGCAATACGGTCTTAAGATTGACCTCGCGGATGAAGAACCGCTAAAGCGCCTACGCAGCTATGCATTAATCGATATAGCTTCTAAAAATCCAGCCGGCATGCGCCTGCATAAACGAGCTACAGCGAGCTTACAAAAGGAAGAGCATCGAGAAAATCTTTACCAAATGGCAAAAATTTATCAGCGACAAAATACCCGAGAGAGTTTAGAGTTGGCCGGTGATTATTATTATCGCGCAGCAGTCCTTGGGCACGGGGATGCTTTACCGCCCTTTGTAGAAATGGTTCAAGCCACTCCAAATAGCATTAACCAAATAAAAGTAGCTGAGGTATATGTTCGTCAAGGAAAGATGGAGGAAGCTAGGGCTTGGCGAGCTCTTGCTCGCGCCTCTTTGCAATTGGCTGAGATTAATCCGCTTGCCGAGCATATAACCCGCTGTTTGGGCAATTTAAAAGATGATTTTTGTAGTGAGCTGGTAGGCGCATTTTATCTTGAGGCAATGGTTTTCCTAACCGAATTACCGCAATTTAATGATGTTGAGAAAATTCCAATCTACCATTCTTTAAGCCACTGCCTTGAGCAGTGTAATGAATCGCAACTTGCTTTAACCGCGCTGCTTAATATCCCGGATTTGCTGCGCAGTGAGGATGATTTATTAAGAATGGGCAATTTGGCATTAACAGCCACTGCGGATAGACAACTTATTGAACAATTGCAGCAGTTTGATAATTCTGAAAGCGAAAGTGCTCTACTACGTAGCCCTCAAAATTTAGCTGAGCGTTATAAAAACGCGTTGCCTTATTATTTAACCGCAGCGGCAAGAGGATTTGCATCAGCAAAAAGACTTTCCATCAATATGCTCAGAGAGTTTTTTAATCTTGATTTGCCAATGGACGAAATAGGTTCCCAGGTTTTACAAGAGCAAACCATGATTGAGAACTTCTCTTTGGTGCTAAATGATGAGGAAATTAGAAAAAATCATGGGCAAATGTTTCTTCAACTGGCTCTTAAAAACAGCACAATTGCTGCTCATTTGTTGAGTTTTTTAAGTTTTGCTGAAATTACTGCGCACCTCACCGATACTTATTTACTATCGTTATTGCAGCAACATCCTACACTGATTGGTGAAAATAGCGTGGTTCAGCGGGTAATCCCGCACATAAAGGACGCTGAAACCTATTATCAGATAGGACTATTATGCCTCCAGCAAAACCAGAAAAAATCAGCGCTCTCCTTTTTTAGTAAAGCCGCGGAGTTTGAACATCAAAACGCTCGACTATTTACCAAATATTCCGCTTTAACGGAAGATAGCTTTGTTTTTGATGCCTTGCAATTGATGATGGATAAAAATTTACTATCCTGGTTACCGGTATTTGAAACAATTTATCAGCTGCCTCAACTTTATCAAAAAGTCCGCCAGCAATTTCTTGAGCTACTCAAAAAGGATGAGTATTCTGCTACCGTAGAAGAAGATTTTGTTGCAACAGTTGCTACTTTAGAAACAATCAGTCAGCAGATGGATACACAAAAAAAAGCGATTAATGCGTTTCTTAGTCAGCAAGAGCAATTAGTTATTCGATTTCAAAAGGATTCACAGAGGTACTGGCAGCAAGGTCTAAAAACTGAGGCGCGTAAATCATCAACGAAAAGTATGATTGTGCAGAACCTCATTACGAAGTTGCAAATGGATGTTAAGCACTATTATTCACAAGATTTCTCATCCATAGCCCCTGATGATGCTGCATTTAGTCAACGCCTAAAAACTACGATTCGTGAGCAACTCATTGAGCCAAATGCTGAATTAAAAGAGCAAGCAAGTTGGGCAAAGCAACTTGCTTTCTCGCTTCTTTGCGCTCTGAGAAAAATTTTTTCCACATCAGCTACTCTGTCAGTGTGGATGACCAATGTAAGTGCACATTTCAAAGTCATTACCGAAAACGAAGCCACTGCGCTTTTAAGTAACGCTGCGGATTGCTTTATAGCGCCCGTTGTTGTCACATAAGGATGATTCATTAGTGCTTAATAGCTCGTTTATTGAAATATAATGGACTAGTTTGTTGCGACCAACATTTGGACTATCGCCATAAACCCAAGCCTGATAATTCGACCTTTTCTTGATTGTACAGCAGGAGAAGCTGACAATTTAAGAATCGTGTTTCAGCCACTTGCTTAAATTTGGCAAGTAGATTGGGAGGAATTTGTGGCAATTCAGGCGCATTAATCACTAAATAACTGTTTGGATTAGAAGCAAGCAAAAAGGCTAAATAATAGAGATTTCGTGTAGAAAGTGCTTTTCCATCTGAATAAAATTGCGCCGAATACTCGAGGCGTGTAGCCCAATAAATGAGTTTGGAGTGAGGTGGAGGGTTTTGCTTTTTCCATAAAGAGACGACCATTTTTTGTGATTTGGCCATTTTGTCAGGATTAAGCGCTATGACAGTGGTTGCTACGAGAAAAGAGAGCCCAATAAAACTGGTTAAATAAAGAATGCTGGTTGCGTTGCGTTCCGTTATTCCTGTTCGTTTCCACAGTTCAGCAAATAACAGGGCAAAGGCTGGTAAACTGGAAAATGCGTAAGTGTAGATAATATTCTTTGAGAAAGTAAAAAAAATTAAGGGTAAATAAGCCCAAAGGAGAAGATAAAGGAGCCATCCCTGATCTTCTTCGCGTAAAAGCGAGGGTAATTTTTTGCCGTGATGAAGCAACCAAAGACCAGCGGCTACCGACCATGGAAAAAGTCCAATTAGCCCATAAATCCAAATTGCGCCATAGGGTTTTGCATGAGAATACCCATACATATTCCCTTTCCACTCAGGCACATAAAATCGCAGAAAATGCTCTCCGATAATAAAGTAATTCAGAAAACCCGGAGTGCGAATTTCAGCCAAAATATACCAGGGTAAAGCAATCGCGAGGGTAATTAGGCTTCCTGTGATCCAGGGTAGATTAACCCAAAGCGCTTTCCATTGATGACGTAATAACACCCAAGAAAAAACCGGCATTGCGGTAAGGACTGTTGCCACGGGACCTTTTGCTAATAGACCTAAACCTAAGGCGACAAAAAAAAGGTAGGACCAAATTTTTGAATGGCTGGACATGCTATGCCAGAAGGACACCATACTCAATGTGGTACAAAAAATGAGCGAGGCATCAGTCATTGTCGCACCGGCATTGAGATAAAAATACAAACAACTGGAAAGAAACAGTATAGTTATGGTTGCCACAGCTTGGCCATTTCGCTTTTTTGCTAAAGACCAAATTAGTCCTAATAGACCGAGAGACAATAGTAAACTTGGTAGCCTTGCCGCTAGCGCATTGAGGCCAAATAACTGAAAAGAAAAGGCTGTTAACCAGGTGGAAAGAGGCGGCTTTGCCAAAAAAGGCGTGCCATAGTGATGATAAAGAGTGATCCAATTATGTGAGCGAAGCATTTCGCGAGCGATTTCACTGTAACGGGATTCGGTCGTATCCATCAATGGCACGAAATACATCGCTACCAATCGACACAACAAAATAAATAACAAAGCCAATACCGCTTTGCGATAGAAATTTATACTCAATTTGATTTGATTTGTCTCAGTCATTTAATTTAAAAACCTTTGGGACTACGCGTTAATGACGTTTAAAAATTCACAACAATAATTTACGCTGCAAGCGACATTGTTGCTCGTGTAAATCACTTAAAAAAGCATCACTCATCAAATAACTCAGCTCATAATGGCGAAAGCGATGTAAAGGGTCATCCGGATCAGTAGAGCGCTTCCCCGGGTGGCACATGATAAGCCCACCTGCATCACTTTGCTTTAAAAATTGCTTGAAGTAAGCGCGATAATTTTTTGCTGCTGCAAAATCATAAATACCGGCAAAGCTCGTATTCCTTAAAATAGCGTGCTTTTTTAGTCGCTTTTTTAATCCAAGACCACCCAGTAAAGCAATTGCTTGGCGCTTGGGAAAAGGAAGGCTAAATAAATCTTTCCAATCGTTACTGGTGTTGCGACAAAATGCAGTTAAATTTCTTTGTTTATAAACAGAAATGAAGGCATCGCGAATAATGGGGAGTTGATGAATGTGTTGATGCCCATCAATGAAATCGGGAGGCATACCCGTGGCGTCAATAAAAACATTAAGTTGAGCATTAATTTCAGCTTCCACGCATTCTCTGTCTAAATGACGAAAATAACTTTGCTGAATAAGCGAAAAAAAACTTCCAAAATGAGAAGTATATTTTTCCTCCCAGGCAGCACTTAACGCCCTGCCGAAACTCAAATTCACATGCAGGCCAATGAAGAGATCGTGCTTTATCCGTTTCAACGCAGTATGCGCTTTTTCCCAATAGGGCAAATTGACTAAGCAGCTGATAGCATTGATGCGTTGATTTTGAGCCAACAATAAAATGCCTTCACTGATTGGTTCATTTTGTGCGTAATCGTCAGCACAGAGAATAATTTCTCTATTCATGAAAAACCTTAACATCACACGCGTTAAGGTCTTGAAGTGTCTCGTAGGTTATTTCTTGTTTAATGTAGTACAAAGGCCTATTTTTTGTTTCAACCAGTATTCGACTAATGTATTCGGAAATAATCGCTAAGAATAAAAATAAAACTGAAAATAGTCCTGAAGTCAAAAAAATAATGGAAGCCACACCGTCAGCCAAATGTTGATGAGTAAACAATTTTTCCATCAAAATAAAACCTGCGTAAAGCATCATCACGGCACTAATAAAAATAGATACGAACGACATCGTGCGTAACGGACGAGCGGAAAAGGAGATAACGGAGTCCAACGCTAAATTAATCAGTTGACGCAAACTGTATTTTGATTTTCCAGCAGCTCGTGGTGGACAATAGTAGGGGATATTTGCTGTTTTAAAGCCCACGTAAGCAAACATCATGATCAAATGACGATTGCTTTCTTTCATTTTTTTTAACGACTCGACGACTTTTCGTTTTAAAAGGCGGAAATTCCCTGTGTCCCCTTGCATATCAAAGCCAGTCATCTTTCGAGTAAACCGATAAAACAGTTTTGCAGCGAACTGTTTGAATCGTGTTTCGTGCTCGCGATTACTGCGTGAAGCGCAAACGACATCATAGCCTTCCTGCGCTTTTCTCACCATTGCAGGAATCAATTCCGGCGGGTGTTGCAGATCAGAGTCCATTAAAATAACGTAGTCGCCCACGGCATAATCAAAGCCTGCCGTCGATGCAATTTCATGACCATAATTTCTCGAAAAGGAAATTAAACGAATATTTTTATTGGCTTTAATGTAAGGAGTACAGCGCGCCAGGGTATGATCCGTTGAACCATCATCGATAAGTATTAATTCGTAATGCTGAAAGTGGGTCTCCAAAACATGAATTGTTTCTTGAAGATAGATTTCGATGATCGCTTCTTCATTGTACATTGGAGCAATGACAGAGATCTTGCTAGGTTGTTGCATATAATTAAATGAAATAGGTAAGAATACAAATGGGTATCAATCTAGCGAGAGTCAATGTGGATTGCAAGTACGATAAAGTGTTTTTTAAAGAAAGTTATTAATTCACATCCCTTAGTAATTTCAGTAGAATGAATGTCATTTTTTAAGGATTAGAGGGTAATTTATGGCTGTCAGCGCACATACAATTGATTTGCGGAACTTGGGTATGAAGGATCTAGAGCAAGTTGGAGGTAAAAATGCCTCTTTGGGAGAGATGATTAGCCATTTATCTTCTGCAGGCGTGTTAGTGCCAATGGGTTTTGCAACGACTGCCGATTCTTTTAGGGAGTTTTTGGCTAATGATGGCCTTGATAAAAAAATTTATAATTTGCTCAATACATTAGATTCCGATGATTTGTCTGCATTAACTTCAGTGGGCAAAACCATTCGTGAGATGATTATTAAGGCGCCCTTTTCTTCAAGCTTTGAAAAAGCGGTTCGGGAATCTTACGAGCATCTTGCTAAGGCAATTGGGCATAATGAGTTTAGTGTGGCAGTCCGCTCTTCAGCGACAGCGGAAGATTTACCAGAGGCTTCTTTTGCAGGACAACAGGAAACCTTTTTAAATGTGCGTGGGATAGACGATATTTTAACTACTATTAAGTACGTCTTTGCTTCATTGTTTAATGATCGCGCAATTACGTATCGGGCTCATCATGGTTTTGCTCATAACGATGTTGCTTTATCAGCGGGTATTCAACAAATGATTCGCAGTGATTTAGCAGGAAGCGGTGTGATGTTTACCATGGATACTGAATCGGGTTTTGATCAAGTTGTTTTTATTACTTCCTCGTATGGTTTAGGTGAAATGGTGGTTCAAGGGGCTGTAAATCCTGATGAATTTTATGTGCATAAACCAGGTTTAAAAGCAGGAAAGCCAGCAGTCATTCGGCGAAATTTAGGCACAAAAGCAGTAAAAATGGTGTATTGCGATACAAGTAGAGTAAAAACCGAAGAAGTGTCTCCTGCAGAACGATTGCAATTTTCGTTGACGAATGAAGAAGTTGAGCTTTTGGCTAAACAAGCGCTCATTATTGAAGGGCATTATGGTAAGCCCATGGATATTGAATGGGCTAAAGATGGTAAAGACGGCAAGCTTTACATTTTACAAGCTCGACCCGAAACCGTAAAAAGCCGAGCGAATAAGCAAATTCTAGAGCGTTACACACTGAAAAAACAAGGCCAGATTTTAAGCGAAGGGCGAAGTATTGGTCAGCGGATTGGCCAAGGACGCGCGCGAATTATTAATGACATTAGCGAAATGCATCGCGTTGAGCCGGGCGACGTATTAGTGTCTGATATGACGGATCCCGATTGGGAACCGGTCATGAAGCGTGCTGCAGCGATCGTAACGAATCGAGGTGGGAGAACTTGTCATGCGGCCATTATCGCACGTGAATTAGGAATCCCTGCTGTTGTGGGGTGTGGTGATGCCACACGAAACATCCAAGATGGAGACGAAGTAACGGTTTGTTGTGCAGAAGGGGATATTGGTTATGTTTACCAAGGATTACTGCCTTTTGAACGCGTTAGTCTTGATGTAAGCACAATGCCTGAATTACCACTGAAAGTCATGCTTAACGTAGGAAATCCCGAACGCGCGTTCGCATTCCAGTCAGTTCCTAATGCGGGAGTTGGCTTAGCACGTCTTGAATTTTTAATTTCAAATACCATAGGCATTCATCCAAAAGCTTTATTGGAGTTTGAGCATTTGCAAGATAAGCAATTAAAACAATTTATTGCTGATAAAACAGCTGCTTATGCCTCGCCTGTTGAGTTTTATATTGAACGGTTAAAAGAGGGTATTGCGACCATTGCGGCTGCATTTTATCCAAAACCGGTCATTGTCAGGCTTTCCGATTTTAAATCCAATGAATATGCTAATTTAGTCGGTGGTCAGTTGTATGAACCCCACGAAGAAAATCCCATGCTAGGTTTCCGTGGTGCCTCACGTTATGTGTCCGAAAGCTTCGCAGACTGCTTTGCTTTAGAATGTCAAGCAGTTCGCCGTGTTCGTGAAGAGATGGGGCTTAAAAATGTCGAAGTAATGATTCCTTTCGTTAGAACGGTTTCTGAAGCAGAAGAAGTGATTAAGGTACTCAAAAAACAGGGGCTTGAACGCGGGAAAGAAGAGTTGCGGATCATCATGATGTGTGAGCTCCCCTCGAATGCGTTACTTGCCAGCGAATTTTTAGAGCATTTCGATGGGTTTTCGATTGGATCAAACGATCTAACTCAACTCACCCTTGGTTTAGACAGAGATTCAGGATTGATTGCTTCTCAGTTTGATGAGCGAGATGCGGCCGTTAAGGCTTTGTTGCATATGGCCATTTCAACGTGTAAAAAAGCAGGAAAATACGTCGGTATTTGCGGTCAAGGGCCCTCTGATCATCAGGATTTCGCGCAATGGTTGATGAAAGAGGGCATCGATAGTGTATCCTTAAACCCCGATTCTGTGCTAGAAACCTGCTTATTTCTAGCTGAGCAAAAGTGAATGTTAGGTGTTTGCGTTCAAAAAATAGGACTTTTCTTGGCAGGATATCTTCCTGCCATTGCTTTTGCAAATGACGCAGTCATGGAGCACCATGATCCCATTGCCCCAGTGATTTTGTGGGTGACCTTTATTTTTTTATGCGCTCTGATAGGTCGGTACATTGCTCAACGCTATAAGCAACCGGCCGTACTAGGTGAGTTATTAATGGGGGTGTTGGTAGGAAATCTTTTTTACTTACTGGGTTCTCACCTTATTGTTGTTCTCCGTGAAGGCTCCGCTGTTTTTAATATCATGAAGAGCATGCTAAATGGCGTTTCGCTGACTCAGGCCATTGATGCAAGTATTCCCAATTCTTACTATGCTCACCAGGTTGCTAATGCTCTTAGTCATAACAATGGCGTCGATTTAATCAAAATCGCTTATATTCTGGATATTTTTTCTCAGTATGGGGTTATCTTTTTGCTTTTTAAGGTAGGTCTTGAAAGCTCTATTGAGGAATTAAAGCATACAGGACGAGAGTCAGTTCAGGTAGCGATAATTGGCGTAGCCGCACCTATTCTTTTGGGATTTTTAGTGGCTTATATGCTATCACCTGGAGCCAGTTATAAATCGCATCTTTTTGTAGCCGCGACCTTATCGGCAACCAGTATTGGTATTACAGCACGTGTACTTTCGGAAATGAAAAAATTGCGTACTCGTGAAGCAAAAACAATTTTAGGCGCGGCAATGATAGACGATATTTTAGGTCTGATTATCTTGGCGATAGTCAGCTCGATAGTGCTTAGTGGTGTGGTTGATGTGATGATGGTCACGCAAATTATTATTTCAGCTATCGCGTTTTTTGCGGGTGCATTACTGATTGGTCCTTGGATTGTACGTAAGGCGGTACTGTTTTTTCGGTTCCTGGAATTATGGGAGCTTAAATTATTTATTGCGTTTATTTTCGTCATGACATTGGCTTGGTTAGCCACTGTTTTTCACTTAGCAACTATTATCGGAGCTTTTGCTGCAGGGTTGATTTTACACGATGATTTCTTCGATTCAGAAAAATCCAGGGGAAATTCCCAAAGCATAGGCAATCTGATTACCCCACTCGAATCCATACTGGCGCCTTTATTTTTTATGCTAATTGGTATTCAAGTCAAGCTGGAGGCTTTTGGGGATTGGCAAGTGTTGTTGATGGCGAGTGGATTAATCGCTGCGGCAATCCTTGGGAAATTAATCAGTGGCTTGGGCGGAAGCAAAAAAGATGATCGATGGTTAATAGGAATTGGTATGTTGCCACGAGGGGAAGTAGGTTTGGTTTTCGCTTCTATCGGTCGGACGTTAGGGGTAATTTCGGATCAACTCTTTTCAGCCATTATACTTATGGTCATTGTCACGACTTTTATAGCGCCGCCTCTTTTAAAAGCGCGTTACATGACTAATGATAAAAAAATAATTAAAAAATGAACATTAAGCAAGCGGATATTCTAACGGATGTAAGACGCGCGTTGCAGGAAGACGTTGGTGCGGGCGATGTAAGTGCAGCACTGTTACCAGTCTCATTGATGGTTGACGCAGAAATTATTTCTCGCGAACCAATGTTAGTTTGTGGTTGTCCTTGGGTTGAAGCGGTTTTTGCGGAAATCAATTCAGCTATCCAATTGGATTGGCGAGTGAAGGAGGGTGAATGGTTGGCTAATCCTGCAACCCTATGCCGCATTAAAGGCCCTGCGGCCTCGATATTAACTGCTGAGCGCAGTGCCTTGAATTTTCTGCAAACATTATCAGCAACAGCTACACAAACTTATCACTATGTGCAAGCGCTGAAAGGAACGCACACCCGGTTATTGGATACCCGTAAAACATTACCTGGCTTACGACTGGCGCAAAAATACGCAGTGGCTTGTGCTGGAGGTATTAATCATCGCATGGGTTTATATGATGCTTTTCTAATTAAGGAAAACCACATTAAGGCATGTGGATCAATTAGTAAAGCAATCGAATTAGCAAAATCATTGAAAAATAATTTATTGATTGAAGTCGAGGTGGAAACCCTTGAAGAATTGCATGAAGCATTAAACGCAAAGCCCGATCGCATTTTACTCGACAATTTTTCGAAAGAAATGATTGAAGCCGCAGTAAAAATTAATCAACCTTATGGTTGTAAGTTAGAAGCTTCGGGTGGAATTAATTTATCCACTATCGCGGCCATTGCGCAAACAGGAGTAGACTATATTTCAACTGGGGCAATCACGAAATCGATTCAAGCGATTGATTTAAGTTTATTAGTTAGGAATATTCAATGAACCCACGAATTATTTTTACTGGCGGCGGTACTGCAGGTCATGTCACGCCTAATTTACCATTAATCGAAGCATTACAACATGAAGGTTGGCAGGTCGACTACATTGGCTCAAATGAAGGGGTAGAAAAAGGAATAGTTACTGCTTTACAAGTGCCTTTTCATGGCATTAGTAGTGGGAAATTGAGACGTTATTTCAGTTGGCAGAATTTTTTAGATCCCTTTAAAATTTGTCTTGGTATTGGTCAAGCTTATCGTCTTATGCGCAAGCTTAAAGCAGATGTGGTTTTTTCAAAAGGCGGATTCGTTGCTTTTCCAGTTGTTTTTGCAGCCTGGTTAAATCGTATTCCCATCATTGCTCATGAATCGGACATGAGTCCAGGATTAGCTAATCGTCTTAGTTTTCCTTTCGTTGATAAAATTTGTGTGACATTTGCGGCAGCAAAGCAGCATTTTAAAAACCCAGATAAAGTGGAAGTCACCGGAACTCCTATTCGCCCAGAATTATTTCATGGTTCTAAGGGAGCAGGTTTAACCTGGTGTGGTTTTACCAAAGATAAGCCCTGTTTGCTTGTGATGGGAGGAAGTCAAGGTTCGTTGAAATTAAATTCAATCGTCAGAAATGCATTGCCCGCATTGGTTAAGCAATATCAGATTATTCATTTATGCGGAAAGGGTAAATTGGATGCCTCTTTACTTCATCATGCAGATTATTGCCAGTTGGAATATGCAAGTAAAGAGTTAGCTGATTTGTTTGCTGCAAGTGATGTCGTGGTTTCTCGGGCAGGAGCAAATTCCGTGTATGAAATCCTAGCCCTACAAAAACCACACCTTTTTATTCCCTTACCTTTGCATGCCAGTCGCGGTGACCAAATCCAAAATGCACGTTATTTTAAACAACAGGGCATCAGTCAGGTTTTGGATGAAGACACACTCACCGCGGAAAATTTCCTTAAAGCTATTAATGATACTTATCAACAAAAAGAGGAAATCGTCCAAAGAATCCAAGCATTAAATATTGAATCAGCAACCCTAAAAATCATAGCCCTGATCAAGGAGCAGATGCATGTTGAATCCCCAAAAGCTATATGATTACATCAGTCGTGAATGGAAGGAAACCATTCTACCCAGCTTATGTGATTACATAAAAATTCCCAATAAATCCCCCCATTTTGATAAAAATTGGCAAGAGCATGGCTATATGGAGCGAGCAGTTAACCATGTCGCTGATTGGTGTGAGAAACAGAACCCGGACAATATGAAGCTGGAAATTATACGGCTACCTAACCGGACGCCTTTATTATTCATTGAAATACCCGGAAAAACGGAGCAAACCGTATTGCTTTATGGGCATCTTGATAAACAACCGGAAATGACTGGTTGGCATGAAGATTTAGGGCCCTGGAATCCGGTTATGAAAGAAGGCCGTCTTTACGGTCGTGGTGCGGCTGATGATGGCTATGCGGCCTATGCGTCGATAACAGCAATACGCGCGTTGCAGGAACAAAAATTAGCTCATGCTCGCTGTGTTTTAATTATTGAAGCGTGTGAAGAAAGCGGAAGTTACGATTTACCTTATTATATTGATGCATTAAAAGACAGAATTGGTGAGCCCTCGTTAGTCATTTGCTTGGATTCAGGGGCGGGCAATTACGAACAATTATGGATGACTACTTCGTTACGAGGGAATATCGTTGGCGAATTAACGATTGAATTGCTCAATGAAGCGGTGCATTCTGGGTATGGCAGTGGCATTGTGGCTGATAGCTTTCGCGTCGCAAAACAAGTGATAAGCCGGATTGAAGATGAGATAAAAGGTGAGATTAAACTACCGGAACTGCATTGCGATATCCCTAAAGAGCGAATAAGGCAGGCCGAAAGGTGTGCATCTGTTTTAGGAGAGGAAGTGTATAGCGGATTTCCGTTGCACGCAGGTGTAGAACCCGTCACTAAAGACAAAACACAGTTAATTTTAAATCGAACCTGGCGTCCTGCTTTAGCCGTGACTGGTGCAGAAGGACTCCCGGCACTTGCGGATGCAGGAAATGTATTAAGACCCAAAACTTCATTGAAATTGTCAATGCGCCTGCCGCCGTTGGTTTCACCACAAAAAGCGGCAGAGGCGATGCAAAAAGCCTTAACTGCAAATCCACCTTATCAGGCCAAAGTGAATTTTCGTATTGATAATGTTGCGGGAGGATGGAATGCCCCACCTTTAGCTGATTGGCTAGCAAAGGCAGTGGAAAATGCTTCAATGACCTTTTACCAGAAATCGGCTGTTTATATGGGGGAAGGAGGAACTATCCCCTTTATGGCTATGCTGGGGGAAAAATTTCCTCAAGCCCAATTTGTAATCACCGGGGTGCTGGGTCCGCATTCAAATGCTCACGGGCCAAACGAATTTTTACACTTAGAAATGGTAGAAAAATTAACATGCTGTGTTGCCTATATTCTAAATCAACATTTTGAGCAAATAGACCTCGACAGGTAAAAAAAATATTGCAATACTTTGCTGCCCCTTCCGATAGAAGGGGGTAGCAAACGTGGCTTGAAAAACCACACGAGTCCAAACAAAAAGGAGATTTAAATGAAAGCAAATTTATTTGCTGTTTTGTTGTCGTTATCTATTAGCTATCTTCCCGTACACGCTGCTAGCGAACAATCCAGTAAGCTCCCAGCAATACCCATTCAAAAATCCACTGTAAAAATTGAATTGAATAAAGCAGATAGTCATGCTTTAACCAAGGTCGTCAAAGGAATTGGCCAAAAAAGGGCTGAGGCAATTGTGAAATACCGTACTGAACATGGCAGTTTTAAATCCTTAGAAGAGCTAGCTAAAGTGCCTGGTTTGGGTAATCAGTTTGTTAAGAATCATCTTAATGAACTGCAAGAAGCGTTCACAGTGAATTAATTCCATATCTTCTCTAATTTTTCTTCTCAATACCGTGCTTTAATGCGCGGTATCAATCGATCGCATTCAACAATTAAATTTTTCATGAGGATAGCTAAGGTCTATTTATATTTTTATTCGAATAATTCTTTCATAAGATATGTCGATTTTTATTTCAATATAGGTTAAAGTGTTCGCCAAAAAAAGAACGAGGTAATGAGGCTCATGTTCAGGAAATTGCGGGGCGTTTTTTCGAATGATTTATCGATCGATTTGGGAACGGCCAACACATTGATTTACGTACGAGATAAAGGGATAGTCTTAAATGAACCTTCTGTTGTTGCTTTACGCAATGAATCAGGTCAAAAACGAGTAGCAGCAGTTGGTCTTGAAGCCAAGCGCATGCTTGGAAGGACACCCGGTAACATTAATGCTATTCGACCAATGAAAGACGGCGTAATAGCCGATTTCTTTGTTACCGAAAAAATGTTGCAACATTTTATTCATAAAGTTCATGAAAATCGATTCCTACGACCAAGTCCTCGAGTGCTGGTTTGTGTGCCTTGTGGATCGACCCAGGTTGAAAGACGTGCGATTCGTGAATCAGCGATGGGAGCAGGGGCACGCGAGGTATTTCTCATTGAAGAACCTATGGCGGCAGCACTAGGATCGGGCATGCCAGTGGAGGAAGCAAGTGGTTCCATGGTTGTCGACATTGGTGGTGGGACTACCGAAGTGGCTATTATTTCCCTCAGCGGTATTGTCTATCATCAATCAGTGCGAATTGGTGGTGATAAATTTGACGATGCGATTGTTTCTTATGTACGGCGAAATTATGGAACGCTAATCGGTGAAACCACCGCAGAACGTATCAAGCATGAGATTGGTTCTGCCTTCCCGAGCAGGGATCTTTTTGAGATTGAAGTCAGAGGTAGAAATCTTGCCGAAGGAGTGCCGCGTAGCTTTACATTGACTAGCGCGGAAATTTTGGAAGCCCTGCAAGAGCCATTGTCAGGGATAGTAGGCGCAGTGAGAGCTGCTTTGGAATTGGCACCGCCTGAATTAGCAGCGGATATTGCAGAACGTGGTATGGTGTTAACCGGCGGTGGCGCCCTCCTGAAAAATATGGATACTCTATTAATGGAGGAAACAGGGCTACCGGTGTTAGTTGCAGAAGACCCATTAACTTGCGTTGCTCGTGGTGGTGGTAAAGCCTTGGAAACAATGGATCTACGTGGCGGTGATTTCCTCTCAACAGAATAACCCTAAAAGCAGACTTTTCACCAAAGGCAAGCATAGATCATTTGGTTTTGTGTTTGCCACCATGCTGTCAGTCTCGCTCATGTTTTCAGACTATCACTATCGATATTTAGATAGCGTGCGTAGCGGCTTTGCTTTACTTGTTTCTCCTTTGCAATACACGGTGGATTATCCTGTACGAGTTATTGGTTGGATTCAATCGCTAGTCAGTGCAAAAAAAGCGCTCATCAATGAGAACATGCAGTTGCGTTATCAACAAACCTTACTCGAGGCCGAATTACAAAAACTCCTAGTCATTAAAGAGGAAAATTCCCAACTCAGGGAGTTATTGCTTACCTCAACCAAGGCAAACATGCGGGCAATGGCAGCACAAATTTTAGCTGTCGATACGAGTATCTCTCGCCAATTAGTCGTTTTGAATAAGGGAAAGCGTGACGGTGTGTATACGGGTCAGCCTGTGCTGGATGCAAAAGGAGTCATGGGGCAGATTATTGATGTGGGATATATGACAAGCACCGTATTACTTATATCCGATTCAAAAAGTGCTGTTCCAGTACGAAATAATCGCACGGGCGAGCGGGCTATTCTGGTGGGAACTAATAATATGAGTCAGCTCTCATTAGTAAATTTACCACGAACCTCATCCATTGAGAAAGGAGACTTACTCGTTACCTCTGGGCTTGGACGGCTCTACCCGGAAGGTTATCCGGTGGGTCGAGTTGACAATGTCAGAAGCATTCCTGGGGAAGCGTTCATTAAAGTCGATGTTAGCCCTGTCGCATTACTGAATCGAAATCGGTTGGTTCTTCTCATTTGGCCTGATAAGGAGCAAGAGGAATTAACAGCGCAGATCAATGAGCGAATGAATGCAATAGGAGCAACCGCATGAATTTTGTGAGTTTACGTTTATTTGCGGCAGTTATTATCGCTCTTGCTCTAACCATTTTGCCATTGCCAGAAGTTCTTCTAGGTCTTAGGCCGCCATGGGTTTTGATTCTTATTTTATACTGGCAATTTTTTTTGCCCGATTATTTCAATATTGCTATTTTACTTATTATTGGTTTGGCGCTTGATGTTTTACTCTCGACTGTTCTTGGGGAACATGCGTTTGCGCTGTCATTAGTGACCTGGCTTGCCAGCAGTAAAGCGAGGCGATTCCGCTTGTTTTCGATGGGGCAACAAATGGCGCTGGTAGGATTTTTTTGTTTATTGTATCAAACGCTCATTGTAATGGTTGATGCATCGCTTGGTTATTACTATGGTTTTCTTATGTTATTAGGCAGCACAGCCATAAGTGTTTTGTTATGGCCTTGGATGCGATTAATAGCCGATGACACTTTAGGAAGTAAAATGCCTAGGTTGGGTGATTAACTAGCGTGTATTCTCCGGGTTTTAAATCCCCTAAAGACCAATCAGCAATGCGATGACGTATTAGACGTAGTGTTGGAAAACCAATGGCCGCAGTCATTCTGCGAATTTGGTGGTTTTTCCCTTCTCTTAAAATGATCTCAAGCCAGCTGGTTGGCACGGATTTGCGAAAACGCACAGGAGGCACTCTTGGCCAAAGTGGTGGCTCTTCAATGATCGAAACAGTTGCGGGTAGAAAAGTTATCCCTGAAATCACTAATCCTTTTCTCAGCGGTGCTAAATCTTCGTTGGCTGGAATTCCTTCCACTTGAACCCAATAATATTTCTTTTTGTCAAAACGAGGATGACTTAAACGATGCTGCAGTTTGCCATCATTGGTCAATAGCAGCAACCCTTCGCTGTTTTTATCCAGGCGACCTGCTGCATAAAAATTTGGCATTTGAATGTAACTAGCCAATGTTTCTTCCTTATTTGCGCCAGTGAATTGGCTGACTACACCAAAAGGTTTATTAAATAATAGAATTGAGCTCATAAAACGCTTGACCCCTTTTTTCGAATTGGTAACCTGGTTCAAAAAAAATTGATTATGCATGCGAACGTCAGTTGGGACAAAGGGTTTTAGCATGCTATCATAATTGTCTTTAATTAGCCGGAGTTGTTGATGACATTCGAAAAAATTCATGTACCTACTAATGGCCAAGCCATTACCCTTGCAGCGGATCAATCATTACAGGTACCCGATTTTCCGATCATTCCTTTCATTGAAGGAGATGGTATCGGTGTGGATGTTACCCCTCCGATGAGAGAAGTTGTTGATGCAGCGGTTAAGAAAGCTTATGGTGAAAAAAAGAAAATTGCCTGGATGGAAATCTATGCCGGGGAAAAGGCAACGCAAATTTATGGAGCTAACCAGTGGTTGCCAAAGGAAACCATCGATGCAATTAGAAAATACATCGTTGCCATCAAGGGGCCGTTAACGACGCCTGTAGGAGGCGGAATTCGTTCATTGAATGTCGCGATTAGACAGGAATTGGATCTTTACAATTGCATTAGGCCAATTCGTTATTTTGAAGGTGTCCCAAGTCCTCTTAAAGAACCATGGAAAACGAACATGGTGATTTTCCGCGAAAATTCTGAAGATATTTATGCGGGTATTGAGTGGCAGGCCAATTCAGAAGAAGCTAAAAAAGTAATTCATTTTTTACAGAAAGAAATGGGGGTGAAAAAAATTCGCTTCCCTGAAAATTGCGGCATAGGAATTAAACCGGTTTCTCAGCAAGGGACTAGCCGTTTGGTGAAAGCCGCTATTCAATACGCCATTGATAATCAGCGCGACTCTGTGACCTTTGTGCACAAAGGCAATATCATGAAATTCACGGAGGGTGCATTTAAAGAGTGGGGCTATCAAGTCGCCAAACAGGTTTTTGGTGCCACAGAATATGAGGGCGGCCCTTGGATGCAAATAAAAAATCCGAATACTGGAAAACCAATTATTATCAAAGATATTATTGCAGATGCTTTTCTACAGCAGATTTTGTTAAGGCCAGAAGATTATAGTGTTATTGCGACTCTTAATTTAAATGGTGATTATATTTCTGATGCATTAGCTGCACAGGTGGGTGGAATAGGCATAGCGCCAGGTGCTAATATTGGGGATAAGGTAGCTGTTTTTGAAGCAACTCACGGCACTGCTCCAAAGTACGCTGGACAGAATAAAGTGAATCCTGGTTCCATTATTTTATCCGCTGAAATGATGCTTCGTTACTTAGGATGGCCGGAAGCAGCGGATCATATTGTTAGAGGAATGGAAGGCGCGATTAAGGCGAAAACCGTGACTTATGATTTTGAGCGTTTAATGGAAGGAGCCACCTGCTTAAGTTCCTCCGCGTTTGGCAAAGCGATAATTAAGCACATGTGAATGTGATTAACATATATTATCCTTGAAGTATGCTATGGATTCTTTAGAAGCTCGCTTTTTTTGGAATCTGTAGCACGACATCGCTTAATGTAATGACCAAGATGGTCATGCTCAAGAGTGGTTGTCTCAAATCACCCGAAGCTGTAAAAATGAGCCTCTAAAAGGGGCGTTTTGTGTTTAGCCTGTCATCTAGATAGGATTTTTGTTTATAGTATTACAACAAAAGCGGGGGACTCTTTTTATCTACCCTGCAAAAAATCACTATGGGTGCGATCTAATCAAGGTGTAGCCGATTGTCGCAGGGTTTAATTATTTCAATAATTAAATCATTTTTTTACTGGCCAAAATGCTCTTGGAAGTCTATAAAATTAGTAAAGGGTGTAAGTTATGAGTGGATGGTCATTAGAGGAAATCATTGAACACAAAACAGCAGAGTCGAAAGCTTTGCCTGAGCTTAAGCAACCTAAAAAATACAGGGTTCTACTGCTCAATGATGATTACACCCCAATGGAGTTCGTGGTAGATGTACTGAAGCGATTCTTTCATTTTAATGAGGAATTGGCTACGCAGGTGATGTTACAGGTTCACTTTTTAGGTAAGGGTATTTGTGGCGTGTTTACTAGGGATATTGCAGAAACAAAAGTAGCCTTAGTTAATGATTTTGCTAGAAATAATGAACACCCACTGCTGTGTACTATGGAACCCGAATAGTTTGGTGTTGTGGCTGGAGAGAGGAGCGACAAAATGTTAAACAAAGAACTTGAATTCACCTTAAATCTAGCCTTTAAGGAAGCGAAAGAGAAGCGTCATGAATTCATGACTGTTGAACATCTGCTATTATCTTTGCTAGATAATCCATCAGCTGGAAATGTGCTACAGGCTTGTGATGCTAATATTGATGCGCTACGCCGCGACCTAACCGAGTTTATTGATGAAACGACTCCTCGCATTCCTGAAGATGAGCTCGATCGTGAGACTCAGCCCACATTAGGTTTCCAACGCGTGCTGCAAAGAGCTGTCTTTCATGTGCAATCCGCAGGAAAAACAGAAGTCACGGGTGCGAATGTTTTGGCCGCAATCTTTAGTGAACAAGAAAGCCAAGCTGTCTATTTCTTGCGCCGTGAAAACATTACTCGCCTGGATGTGATCAATTATATTTCTCACGGTGTTTCTAAATATCATAATAATGAAATGAGTGATAGTATGAGCTCGCCAATGGATGAAGAGGGAATGGGTAGTGAAGGCAATGAATCACCCCTTGAAAGCTATTGCATGAATCTTAACAAACGAGCTAGATTGGGCAAAATAGATCCACTCATCGGTCGTCATGAAGAAATTCAACGCACTATTCAGGTTTTATGCCGACGCCGCAAAAATAACCCCTTATTAGTCGGGGAGGCTGGCGTTGGGAAAACAGCAATCGCTGAAGGATTGGCAAGACGTATAGTGGATGGAGAAGTTCCCGATGCAATCAGAGGTTGTGTGGTTTACTCACTTGATCTTGGTGCTTTGCTCGCTGGTACAAAATACCGTGGCGATTTTGAAAAACGTCTGAAAGCCGTATTAAAGCAATTAGGCCAACAAGACGGTGCTGTACTGTTTATCGATGAAATTCATACTATTATTGGTGCCGGTGCCGCCTCAGGTGGGGTAATGGATGCTTCCAACCTAATCAAACCCTTACTTGCTAATGGTGAATTAAAATGCATTGGTTCAACCACTTATCAAGAATATCGTGGCATCTTCGAAAAGGACAGGGCACTTGCCAGACGTTTCCAAAAAATTGACATCACGGAACCTACAGTTGATGAGACTTTTGAAATTCTCAAAGGCTTAAAAGGCCGGTTGGAGGACCATCACGGCGTTAAATTCTCCATTCCTGCATTAAAAGCCGCTGCAGAATTGTCAGCAAAATACATTAATGATCGTTTCTTACCCGATAAAGCAATTGATGTGGTCGACGAAGCCGGTGCTTACCAAAATCTATTAACGGCTAACAAACGTAAGAAGATTATTAGCGTCACTGAGATAGAAAGTGTGGTTGCTAAAATTGCCCGTATTCCAGTCAAAAAGGTATCCGCGCGTGATAAAGATACCTTACGTAATCTTGAAAGGGATTTAAAATTATTGGTTTATGGTCAAGACGATGCCATCACGGCGCTTGCTTCTGCGATTAAATTGGCGCGTTCAGGACTGCGTGATCCCCAAAAACCGGTGGGTTGTTTCCTTTTTGCAGGCCCTACAGGAGTAGGTAAAACAGAAGTTACCAAGCAACTATCGAATGTGTTGGGCATCGAATTACTACGTTTCGATATGTCTGAATACATGGAGAAACATACTGTTTCACGGCTTATTGGTGCACCTCCTGGCTATGTGGGTTACGATCAAGGAGGATTGCTCACGGAGGCTGTCACTAAAAATCCACATGCGGTATTGCTGCTTGACGAAATCGAAAAAGCTCATCCCGATGTTTACAATCTGCTATTACAAATCATGGATCATGGCACACTGACGGATACTAACGGTCGCCAAGCGGATTTTCGTCACGTCATCGTTGTCATGACAAGTAATGCAGGAGCAACAGAGATTTCTCGAAACTCAATAGGGTTCTCTCTGCAGGACAACAGCAATGACAGTTTGGAGGCAATCAAACGTCAATTCAGTCCTGAATTTAGGAATAGATTGGATGCAATCATCAATTTTGCACCACTCGACAGTACGACAATTGGGCTTGTGGTGGATAAATTCATCATGGAGCTTGATGAGCAGCTAAGTAACAAAGGGGTCACCTTCAAAGTGGATAAAGCTGCCCGCGATTGGCTCATTGAACATGGTTATGATAAAACAATGGGAGCCCGTCCAATGGCAAGGTTAATCCAAGAAAACGTGAAGAAACCTTTGGCTGACGAACTACTCTTTGGCAAATTGTCCAATGGTGGTCACGTGACATTAAAAGTCAAAGATGGCAAATTGCATTTTGATAGCCATGACCACAGAGAAGGGGTGTGCTAAGCGGCATGTTTATACTAACCTGTTTTACACCCGTATAGCGCTAATCAAAGATTCCGAGTCTGGCCAACTTCCTGACCAGACTCTATCCTTAGAAATACTGAAAGCAGGAAGAGAGAGCCTGCTTGCTACGCCTGGATCTTTAGGAAACTACGTGTTCTATGAACACGATAGTGCTCTGAACTCAAATTACTCTTTTACAACGTTCAAAGAAATGAGTGGTCCATGTGAGCTCTTGAAAAGAGAATTTCCAAAATGTACTCATCATTGACATTTTTTTCTCACACATTAAAATGCCGTATTCGTTTATAACATTTTAATATACATTTTTTTGGGAGATCTCTATGCTAAAAGATTTGCATATAGCACATATAACAGGAACTGCAAGAGTTCTCCAAAATAAATTGTTTGCGGATAGAGTAGAATTTGGTCTCCCGCGCCGCAGCATTGGCCAAATGTTTTTTAAACCTTATGAGTCAAAGAAAGAGTTTATATTCTGTGCCCGACATACTCTACAACCCGTAGCACTTATTGGCCTCGGTATATTAAGCCCCATAGGTGTTGCGATAATACCTGCTGTCTTTCTTGCTGCCAGCTTGGGATGTTTAGTGATTGGAGGCTTGGCTAAAAGCTTGGGTAACCAGGAGAGTGCTTTATGGTGGTTTAAGGCGGCTGAGGAAATCGTTTCACGTTTATTGCAAACAATTATTAATTTAGTGGTCTTGCCCGTTTCTGCTGTCGCATTACTTACGCGCAGCGTATCCACTGGATTACAAGCAGCAAGTATTTACGATTATGATGCTCCACCAGAGGATAAGAATTCAGAATCAATGGTTCATGCTGATGATAACTATCCAGAATCAATGGTTCATGCTTAAGCATTGCTGAGAATAGTTTAAGCCTAACAAGCGAAGTGTAATCAAACTGCTCGGTGTTTCAATTTTATTTAATCGCTGATCTGTATTTTTTATTACACTTCGTTTATCAAGTCACTGACTAATTAACACGCTGTTTCATTTCTCTGGCTATCTGGTTAGAATAGGCCAATTTATTATAACTCGATTAAACCATGCTAAGTGTGATCATCATTGCGAAAAACGAAGAGGCAAACATCAGGCGTTGTCTTGAGTCTGTTCAATGGGCCGAAGAAGTCATTGTTCTTGATTCTGGAAGCAGTGATAATACGATTGAGATTGCGAAAGAATATACCAATAAAGTGTATTCAACAGATTGGCAAGGCTATGGTATTCAAAAACAGCGTGCTTTAGCTCTGGCAACAAAGGAATGGGTATTAAATCTGGATGCAGATGAGAGTGTTAATGCGGAACTAAAAGCAGTCATTCAAAAGGCAATCGCCAGTGATCACGCTGACGCGTATCGTATTCCAATCCGCATGAATTTTTATGGTTTCCCTCTACGATTCTCCTCAAGCCCTAAACGGCATGTTCGCCTATTTAAACGAGAGGGGGCTCGTTACAGTTCAGACATCGTGCATGAAAAAGTCGTTCTCCCCCCCAGTGCAAGAATTAGCAGAATAAAAAAAGCAATCATGCATCATTCATTTCAAGATGTAAGTCATGCCCTCTATAAAATTAATCGCTATTCGTCTTACAGCGCCAAGATTAAAATCGAAAAGAAGAAAAAGCCCAGTTTTGCTAAAACGCTTGTTGGCACTTGTTGGATGTTTTTCCGTTGCTATGTTTTGCAACGCGGCTTTCTTGACGGAAAAGCAGGGTTTTTATTAGCTGTTTTTAATGCGCAAGGTACTTTTTATCGGGGGATTAAGCAGTTATACCATGATTCCCAATTGGATAAATTCCCTAAAACTCATTCGTAAAGGAACCCAATGGACGCACTCGTCGGCTCGTCAACGCAATTTTCTGATCAGAAATTTGTTCCGTTGCTTTTAGCAGCAACCCTTTTTGTGCTTCCCTTAAGTTCCTCGGCAAAAAGTATTTGTTTAAGCTTATCCGTTGTAGCCATTTTGTTAATTCCGTCTTATCGATCGGAAATATTCGCTTTATTAGCAAAAGATTGGTGTAAAGCAGCGATTAGTTTATTTTGTCTCGCCCTTGCGGCTTGCTTATGGAGTCCTGCTAGCTTTTCAGAAAAAATGCTCATCTTGGAAAAATACAGCAAATTCTTGTACTTGCCTATTCTTGTTGCCGGATTTCGTAGTGAGCGAGCAAGAAATACAGGGTTACATGCTTTCCTATTGGCAATGTTGCTCACTTCAATGATTGCGATGTTAAGGGTTAAGGGGTTTTTACTTACCTACATTATTCATCCTGATTATATTTTTCGCAATCATATTATGGTTGGTTATATGCTCGATTTTGCAGCTTATTTATCAGCATTATTTGCTTATCGGCAATCAGGGGTTAAACGACTAGCTTATGGCCTGCTGTTTATTTTATTCAGTTATCATGTGCTTTTTATCAATGAAGGACGAATGGGATACATTGCCTATTTTATGCTGATGGCTCTATTAATCCTGCAAATTTGCTCTTGGCGCTTGGCTATTACTGGTGTCATCATCATTTGTGCTGCATTCCTCTTTGTTTATCACGAAAGTGAATACATGAGGAATCGCTTAAGTTTAGTGGTTACCGAAGTGAAACATTACCAACAGAACGATAAAGACACACCTGTAGGGTATCGTCTGCAATTCTATCAGTTTGCCTATCACCTCTTTAACAGGCATCCCTATGTAGGTAATGGAACAGGTAGTTTTACTTATTATTTCAGAACAGAAAAACCGGTTCCTTCTTGGCAGAATACCCTGTTAGAACCGCATAATCAGTATTTTTTTGTGGCTACCGAATTTGGGCTGTTAGGAATCGTTAGTTTATTCGCATTCCTTTTTTATTTAATTAAGGCAAGCTTACGGCTTGATAAAATGCGCTCCGTTGCTTTTGCTATGCTTGTCTGTTTTCTCTTAGGAAATTTGACGGATTCTCTTTTACTTTATTCTGGTTCTGGTTATTTCTTTATTTTATTTATGGCGCTTTGCTTAGCGGAGCCTTCACGGCTTGAAAAATAAGGACATCTTTCTCGTTTAGAAAGTTTCATTTATGGGTAACAAAAAAGCAAAATTAAAACACACTGTTCATATTTTGTTAATAATGTCTCTTTATAATGGCTTTGGTATAGTCAATTTGGAGATGTAAATGTTATCCACACAAGATTTAATCATTACCCTTGCTACCGATTTAGCAAGCAAACACGTTCCAATCCCTGCACTCATCAAGCTAATTGACTCAGCTGAAAAACCAGATGAGGTTGTTTCTGAGTTCGATGAAGTAGGAGATGGATTAGTTCATCTTTTATTGTCGAGAGTAAATGAAGATGAAGATGAGATCATTACCTTTGTAAAAAAATATTCTGCTTCTCTTGATCTCAATCGACAGACTGAAACCGGCGAAACAGCTTTACATGTGATTGCCAAAAAAGATCTAGCTAAATTATCTGCGCTTGTGCTGAGTGGTGAACTGCAATTTGCTAGCAAACCCAATTTATATGCAAAAAATGAATCAGGTAAAACGCCAGCAGAAATGGCGGGTGTATTGAGCAAAGATCTTTTTAAGGAAGTCATGCAAGACGATTTTATTGATAGGGTTGTGTTAGTGACTTCGTTTGCAACCGATTCCGTATTTAGTTATTTAATGGATAACGAGTATGCTACAGTGGTTTGGACAGAGTCTGGCGACCCTGATGCAAGAGCATCCGTTATCAAAGCGATAGCAGAAAAATCGGGGCTTATCGCTGATGATGGTACGGTTGGCAAGCACTTGAATTTTGCAGAAACGCTCTATGACAAGAGCTTTGTAGATAGGCCGCATAGCCATTGGACGTGGAACCACTTATGCCATCCCAATATTGGTGGAGCCTGGGAAGATGCGCTGATTGCTGTGATTGATCCATTAACAAGCTTTCAAAACGTCGAAGGGATTGTTCCTTATGACACCACTATTATGGGCCCTCACCGTTTAAGCGGGCAATCCATTATTTTAGTGCCTAATGATGCTGTGGCGGCGCTTACAAAACGTTTAAAAGAAGAAGGCAGTTTTCTGGGAACCATTCAAGGATATGATCCTTCAGTGATGACCCTAAGGCAAGCGCTTGAGAAGGCGATGAAGACGCATTATCCAAAAGCAGCGACGTTGTTTAACCATAAAGCCGGTAATGTCAATCTCACTAAAATTACAAAATCTACCGCGGGTTATTTTGGGTATGATTTTTCTTATGGCCTTTTTGATGAATTGTTTATGCAATTTGAGGGAAATAACGTGCCTTTAATGAGGGGGCGTGCAACTATTTCTCTTCCAGCCTACCGTGAATACAGCCAGGATCGACACGTCGGGTTGCACTCCGGTTCAGTAAGTGATATCGAAAAGAATACGATTTTGCTCCATTTAAAAGAGGTTTCTATAAAGCCTGAGAAGCTATCAGAAAAAATTCCTTATCTGATCGGCAAGGAAGGCAATAAAGAAATTTCTAAACTTTGCACCGTTGAAGCGTATAAAGTTTACAAAAAACTGCATCAATATAGCGAGGAAACAGGGGCGCATGATTACGCTGAGTATTTATTAAAGAAAGCAATCATTGCTGATTTCAGAGCTTACCACTATCAAGTGGATGCTAAGGAACCTGCTTTGGACAGCATCAAACTTAAGCAAATGGTGGATGAAAGTTTTGAGGGCTTGGTTGCTGCTTTAGAAAAAATAACACGTCATGGTGCTGATTTGACAGAATATAGAGCAACAATGGCTGAGACTTATACTAAAATTCTCACGCCGCCAAAATCGACTATTGTCAAAGAAGGCGTGAAATTTAGCATTTGGACTGAAGAACCTGTTCAGTTACCTGCACAGCTCCAAAGAGAACTAGAACATGATCAGTCTGCGAATCCTAAACAAACGGTTGAGGAACAACCCTCATCGCAAGATGTGCAAGTGTTCGTATAAAATACTAATAGGAGATAAAAAAAGGCTGCGTATTAAGCAGCCTTTTTTATTGTTGATGTCGAACGTGAATCTAAAATCTTAATGCTCAAGCCTATTAACTTACTTATCATAACACCCACAGAGTTTAATTCGTTTGAAGCCATATGACTTTTAAGGTTTAGCACCAAATTTAGCTTATACTTTCTCTTTTATTTCACATAAGTCTGCTCATTGAAGATGCGTATCGCAACCATAATTCATGGTGTTAAAACTGAGGTTATTACGGCTCAACAGCAATCTCACCGCCGCTTATTTTATCAGGGTAAAGAAATCACTGATTCCACCATTCTTGCTAGTTACAGCAAGGAAGGCAAGGGGAGCAGCACCAAACATTTTGTTGTTATCCATGACATTAAAACAGAGGTTATGACTGCAAATCAGCTCACTAAAAACCGTTTATTTCATCAGAGTAAAGAAATCACTGACGCGGCCATTCTTGCTACCCATAGCAAAGAAGGCAAAGGGAACAGCATCAAACATTTTGTTGTGATCAATGGCATCAAGACCGAAGTGTTCAACAAAAAGCAATTAAAACGGCGGCAATTTGCATCACAACAGCGGGAAGACGAGTGGGGTAAGCGTGCTCGCCTGCAAATCCCAGGGGAGGAAAGCGTATTAACAGATCTCTATGACCAAATTCTTGCTGGAGTTAAAGGGCTTTAGCACTCCCTCAAGCACTGATAGTCTACCGGAGTCTGGGCAATTGCGATTGCCGTAGGAAGTTGCGCAACCTTATGGGCGTGTTAACCATCCTGGCCTGCAAACCACAAGGCAGGGAGGTGCATTAACAAGCTCTTATGACCAGATTCTTACTGGGTTAGAGGGCTTTAGCACTACCCAAAGCACTGATGCCCTGCCGGAAGCTGGGAGGGCACAATTGATGCAAGAAGTTTCGCAGTCTAATTCCCTGGGTTGTTTAACACACACGCTTTTTCAGCCACCAAATCAACTGGCAAACCAACACCACCCTATGCAGCTTTCTGCCACAGGAAGTCGTATATTGCAGCAGCAAGGTGATTTGGTGAGTAGTAGATTAGAGGCGGCCTATCATGTGCTGGAACAGGCTTTGCTTGATGATACCGAGTCCGACAATGCGCGTTTCACTTATTAATATCAGTCTTGTGTTTGAGTATTGGGTTAAAATTTTGAAAAAGTGACGTCCAGTCTTAGACTGGTCGCCATTTTGGGTCTTTGCACATGAAATACATTATCGAGATCAATTATGCGACTGTCTAAGATTTGAGATCTACTTTGGATTTAGTGACGGTAGCTATGGTGTACAACAGCCAATTTTCAATAATTCATTACTGGCATCTGTTGGATAAGAACCGCAGCGGGTTGGCTTATTAAGCCATGATGGCTTAGCCCATAGAAGTGTATCGAAATTTTGTATCGCAAATGTGGCCGTAACCTTTGGATTTTCTTCCGAGTAAGTTTTATCCTATTTGAAGTATAGAATGATTGACTAATGCCTCCTCAACTTCAGGAGCGGGATTTCTCTCTCCAATTAATTGCTTAGCTTCTCTCGCAAAAAACTCAAAATACCTCATGCGTGAATCCCTATTATTTTGATCTTTTTTAGTCACATAAAAATCAAAATAGGTAGTAAATTTTTTCTCGAGGTGAGCACTAAGCATAAGTGGAGTAAATAGGTTTCGAATTTCAACCGGAAGTATTTCAGGCAGCCTATCGAGACCAAAAGTCACTATCATGGCCGCCTTTATGTTGATTAGCATGGTTTCTGTGATCCCTATAACGAGGAAGTTTAAGCGCTCATCATGAGGCGAGGAGAGATTTTGCTTAAATTGGAGGCTAATTTGTAATAGCCATTCGAGCGTTTTCGCTTTAAAAATAAAGGTAGTAAGACTATTTTCTTTTATTTCTTCTAATAGTTTGGATATTTCATTTAATTTGACAAACAATACTTCTTGAGTGATGGGTGGATTTTCATTTAAATCTGCTATTTTCTCATTTAACTGATTTTCAATTGCTTTAGGTATAGCCATCTCTTGTCGTTTTTCTTGATGAGTTTTCACAATCGCTCCTTAAAGAGTTATCTACTTCATTTCGACTCTTGCATTCTGTATTTCCTGTGGAGGCGCAGAATCTGCTTCAGGTTTAGAGTAGAAGGTTTGAGTAGTAGCATTAGAAAATCGGTGCACACTATTAGGTAAATTTTCTAGGAAAAGACGGTATTCGTCCACCATTTGTTGCTTATAATGGTTACACTCCGCATCATTAGGTAACTCAAGGGCATTTGCCAATGTTTCTACTCGTCTCAAGAGTTGTTTATAGTGGTTGTCAATAAGTGATTGAACTTCAGATACAGGCATGTTCATTTGACCATCCTGTCCTTGATGAACACTTCTAAAATCAGCCAAGAAACTTTTCTTTAACAAATATTGAGCATAACTATGCAGTCCCGTTTCAGAAGAATACTCCATGAGTTTTTGGCAAATAGTAAAGGTTCTCACCAGAACAAGCTCGTTAAGGTTTCGAACCCCTTCTTGGCCGACAAAATTAGGTTTAAATTGCGGTAATTTGTTCGGCGAAACTGAAACTGTTCTTAATATTTTCATTAAACGGTCGGATTCAATGTCTGTGGGGGAATGGCTATGTAAGCCAACAAATCGGCCTTGGGCATAAGTTTGGTATGCTGGCATGAGTAGTGTTTTTTCCCCCTGCATCAATGGGATTAAATCGGCTCCCTCTTCTGAGCGTATAAACACGTCTTCGAAGTAACCCTTAACCGAATTATAATTTCGTTCCCTCACTTGGGAAGGATTGAAATTGTTATCCCCGCCAGATAACGCCAATTCATTGATATTGTGACCCTTTTTATCGGTCATGATGAATGCTTTAGGGTAATGCACTTCGAGTACTCGATTGATTGCGCTTCTTAAAGTTTCTTTACTCGGATCAAAGCCTATAATTTTACCTGGGTAGCTTTGAAGTCTAGCCCTTAAGGGTTCTACACTTTCATCGGGAACAAGGATGCAAGATTCTTTAGTGAATTGGTGAGGCCCCATCGTCATCGTATCATAGGGGGCACAACCCATTACATTGTCCACAGCACTTAAAGGTTCAAAGAATGCAACTAAAGAATGCTCCCAATCACCGCCTGAATTCGCTTGGAATAAGCCATTCCACCACCAATGGACATGTGGCCTGTCAACAAAAGAATGGGTGTATTGATGGGCACTAAATGCCAAATGGGAACCAATAATTGCGTCATTGGTAAGGAGAGTATCGTCTTGGGTAATCGCATTTTGAATGGTTTTGGAGACATCAAAAGAATCCGTTTCTGAATTAAAAGCAATGAGATGGTCTTTACCAATTTTAAATAAAAGATCAAGGATGGAATTGGGTTGAAGCGGATGAACTAAAATAATTCTGTTGGTGAAGTCAGTAGCTGTAATCTCTTTATTCTCTTTACCCTTCATACTCACTTCCTCCATAGAACATCATTAAGTGGCTAAAAAAATCGACACTAAAATGGAGAAATTATATACTAAATGAGTAATAAAAATCAATATAAAAGAGGAAATCGTGTCACAGGCTGGTAATGCATGAGTTACATTGACAGTTCAAACATTAGGCAATTTGGGTACGTGCCTAATATTAAAACGCCAATTTAAATTGTTGCCAATACTTGTTGTATAGTTCTAGCGTTTCTTCACCAAGATCACGCTGGAGATAAGCATGTTTTAAGGTTTCTTCAGCAGGATACACAACCAGATTATCATTAATGGCCTTCGGTAAAAGCGCTCGTCCTTTGGCATTGGTTATTGCTGCTCCTTCTAACAAGGCAATTTTCACAGCGGATTCCGGTTTAAACATGAAATTAATGAATTCATAAGCTTCTTTAGGATGAGGTGGATTAATAGGGATAGCAAGGCAATCCACCCAAATCACAAACCCTTCATTGGGGTAGCTAAAGCTAATTTGCGGATTTTCTCCTTGCGCTTTGAAGGCATCACCATTCCAGGCAACGCCTGCAATAGCATCCTCATCAATCATTATGGCTTGAATACTGTCGCTAGCAAATAATTTAATATTGGGCACTAATTCCAAGAGCCGGTGATAAGCTTGTTCAATGTGCGTAGGATCTTTATCGTTGGGGTTATACCCTAAACTCATTAAGGCAATAGAAAACGCTTCCCGTGGATCGTCCAACAACATGAGCTGATTACGCCAGCGTTTTTGCCATAAATTCTGCCAAGTTTTGGGTGCGTCTTTGACGTAACTTCTGTTATAAAAAATCCCTGTTGCTCCCCAAATTAACGGAGCACTGTATTGATTTCCAGGATCATAATCGCTCTGGCTGAAATGATCATCAATATTAGCGAGATTGGGCAACAGATTATGATTAAGTGGCATCAACATCCCTTGGTTGCGCATGCGTTCAACAAAATACGCAGAGGGTAAAATCACATCATAAATACTGTTGCCGCTTGCTTTTAGCTTGGCATACATTGTTTCATTGCTGTCATAGGTGGATAAATGGACTGTAATGCCTGTTTCGTTTTCAAATTCCTGTAAAAGTTTCTTGGGAATTTCTCCACCCCAAATGTAAACATTAACGACGCGGTTGGCAAAAAGCGTCGTCGATATTAAGAGGCAAAAAAATAACAAGAGAAAACGTCTCATGGTGATTTACTCGATAAACGATGAGAAAGAATCACCAATGCCATTGATAAGGCAAGAGTGATAGTGCATAGCGCATTAAGTTCGGGAGTTACGCCTGTTCTTACCAAAGAATAAATGGTCAATGGCAAGATATTGAAATCAGGGCCCGCAACGAAATAACTAATAATAACGTCATCAAAAGAGAGGGTAAAACAAAGTAAAAAAGCACTCAATACTGCAGGCCACAATAAGGGCAGTAGAATTTTTATTAAAGCAGTAAAGCGACTGGCTCCCAAATCCAATGCGCTGAAATAAATATTGGGATCGAGAGTATGGATTCGGCTATTAATCGTTAAAATGACAAAAGGAATACAAAAAGTAATATGAGCAATCAATAAACTAAAAAAACCCAGCGGCACGGAAGCCACATTAAAAAAAATCAGAAGAGCAACACCTAAAACGAGATCGGGAATAATGATAAGCAGTAACAATATTGCGTTAAGTAAACGCTGCGATTGGTTACGAAACAAGAAAAAATGAACACAAGTTAACAATCCAAAGGTGGTAGCTACGACGGAGGCACTAAGTCCTAAAAGAGCTGAGTGAAAAAAAGCAGACCATAAGCCGCGGTCGTGAAATAGTTCGGCATACCATTTCAGCGAAAAGCCATGCCATTGCAAAGAAAATTTAGCGTCATTTATTGAATAAATAACGAGGACCAAAATAGGAAAATAAAGAGAAAAATAAACCAAATTTAAAAATGTTTTTTGTGCCAAAGCTTTCATTGCAAGACCTCCTTGCTTTGACGACGAAAGAAAAATAGGACTATTAATAAAAGTACAGTAAGTAAAACGGAAGTGGCCGACCCTTGGGGCCAATTTTCCAGTATAAGAAACTGATCTTGAATCAAATTGCCAAGTAAAATGGAACGAGCACCTCCCAAGACATTGGGAATATAAAATAAAGTCATTGCTGGCAAGAGCACCATTAAACAACCAGCAATAATACCATTGGCTGTATTAGGTAAAAATACGCGAAAAAAGATATTCAATTTTCCAGCGCCTAAATCTTTTGCAGCCTCAATAAGTCTAAAATCAAAACGTTCCATATTGGTAAAAATAGGTAAAACCATAAAAGGAAAGAGGTTATAAACCAGACCAGTAATGACCGCAAAATTGGAGTAGAGTAGGGAAAGTGGCGTATCAATTAAATGGAGTTTTAAAAGCACTGCATTAATGATGCCCTTTGACTTAAGCAAAGCAATTAAAGAGTAAGTGCGTATTAGGGAGCTTGTCCAAAAAGGAATGATAATCAGTAATAGCAGAATCGATTTATGCTTTGATTTAATTAATAAAAAACTAAATGGGTAGGCAAGCAGGAGACAGCAGGCTGTAGCAAACAAAGCCATCAATAAAGAGCGCAGGAAAATTTTAATAAAAATCGGAGTAAGTAAAGCTGAATAATTGCTGAGCGTAAAAGGTAAATCAACCAAATGTGCGCTATTTCTGGATAGAAAACTGGAGATTAGCACCAGGCAAAGTGGTATAAAGCTAAAAATAACTAACCAGAGATACGTAAGATAAACTGACAGGGATCTAACTTTCATTCGCGGCTCGCTTTAAAAACGGGTCATTCTTCATAAGGTAATAGCACTTCCCAACCAGGTAGCCATTGTACCCACACTGACTCGCCAAGCGTATATTCTAGCTTATCATCGTCTTCATCAAAAAATTCTGAAGCATTAATGATTTTTCCAGAGGACAATTCCACTTTTAAATCAACCGTTGAGCCTTTATAGACAATATCGACAATTTTACCTGGCAACATCTCACTGGTATCCTCTGTTTCAGATTGATTCCACACGCGGATATCTTCCGGGCGAACAATCAAATGGACTTTATCACCGGGTTGAAAATGGCCAGTATTTTTGCAATGAAAGAGAACGGATTCAATTTCGGTAATTAAATGTTGTTCGCAAATTTCATTAACCACAATATCAAAAATATTGGTTTCACCAATAAATTTAGCCACATAGAGGTTATTTGGGGTTTCGTACACTTCGCGCGGCGTTCCAATTTGCTCTATATGACCGTGATTAAAAATGACAATTCGGTCAGACATGGATAATGCTTCTTCTTGATCATGTGTAACAAAAATAAACGTCATGTTTAACGCTTTTTGCAATTGCTTTAGTTCATACTGCATGTCTTTACGTAAGCGATAATCAAGCGAGCTTAACGGTTCATCCAGGAGTAACACTTGTGGCCGATTAATGACTGCGCGAGCAATAGCAACACGCTGCTGCTGTCCGCCGCTTAATTTCTTAATATCACGTTTAGCAAACGATTCGAGTTGCACCAAGCGCAGTGTTTCTTGCACACGTTCAGCAATTTTTTTCTCCTCAACCCTTTTGCATCGCAACGCAAAAGCGACATTTTCATAAACGGATAAATGAGGGAAAAGGGCATAACTTTGAAAAACTGTATGCACATCACGTCGTTGCGGGGGAAGGGAATTGACGCATTGACCATTGATGTAGATTTCCCCAGATGTGGGTTGTTCAAATCCTGAGATTAAACGCAGTAAGGTCGTCTTTCCACACCCAGAGGGACCGAGAAGGGTTAAAAATTCGCCATTTTGCACGGATAAGGAAACATCGTTGAGAATCAAAGCAGGGCCATAAGATTTGTAAACTTGCTTAATTTCAATGAGTGGACTAGTCATGTCGTGTGTATTGTATAAAACGGCAATTATGGGCTTTGCAAGTGCAGTTGTCCAGTCATCGCCTTGCTTACCAGCTCGATACTTGTTGCGTTGGATTTTGCAAACTGCAAACTTCTGAAATGCTGCCGTTGTTGCAAACCACATTGCCCAATTCATTGACAGCCATGACCCCGCCTTGCCATAAGCAGCAGCCTGAAAGTTTTTGTAAATTCATGACCGCATGCCTTGTGCAATAACAAGTCGAATAGTAGCCATTGTTACAGACATAACGGCCTGCCACGGAATCACAATAGCTAATTCCACCCATTGCGTGACAACACAGTTGTTTATCGCAGTAAGGAATGAAAATGGGATCACATTCGGGAGGAATCTTTGAATGAGTCATGGATGAACTTAATAAAGCAATTGCAGTAAATAGCGAGTAAGACAAGATTCGCATGGGTTATTCTCGCGGTAAGCGTATATTTAGCATACCATAGGTTATTCATTAAAAAGAAGTTATCTATTCAATCGGTTCAGTAAGCACTTCACGGTCTTGCATATCTAATTCAACGGATTCAATCTTTTGAAATCGTTGTGTTATTTTTTTTGCTGAAGTACTCACTTCACTCACATCTTGATGCGCTAAGTCAATGTGTTTTGAGAGTTTATCCATACGCTTCTCGAAGCGTTGAAAATCATCAGCCAGGGCATGTAAATGCTTTTGAATGATATGAACTTGTTTGCGGGTCGCATCATCTTTTAATACCGCTCTTGCTGTTGTTAAAACGGCCATTAACGTGCTGGGGGAAACAAGCCATACTTTAAGACGTTGGGAAAGGGCAATGATGTCCGGATAGTTGGCGTGGATTTCAGCAAAAATGGCTTCTGCAGGAATGAACATGACCGCCCCATCGGTGGTTTCATTCGGGATAATGTATTTTTCCGCAATGTCTTTGATGTGTTTTTGTAAATCTTGGCGGAACTGTTGTTGTAAGCTTTTACGTTCTGCAAGACCAGTATCCGTGTTCATGAGTTTCTGATAGGTCTCAAGTGGAAATTTGGCATCAATCACCACATGACCTGTAGGCTCAGGCAAGAAAAGGATACAATCGGCTCTCTTTTGATTACTCAGGGTGTATTGCATACGATAGTGAGAACTGGGAATCATATTGGCAATCAGTGTTGCTAATTGCACTTCACCAAAAGCACCACGCGCTTTTTTATCAACGAGAACATCTTGCAAACTAACCACATGGGTTGACAGTTCGGTGATTTTTTTCTGAGCTTCATCAATGATTGTAAGCCTTCTCACCACATCGGTGAAGGTTGATGATGTTTTTTCAAAGCCTTCAGTTAATCGATGATTCACTTGTTGAGTAAGGTTATGCAAATGATTGCGTATTTCTTCGGTTAGGGACTGCAGATGTGAGGTGAGTGAGCTAGCGTGTTGTTTAAAGCTATGATTCATCTGTTCCCGCACATCAGTCATCTGGCCTTGGATGATTTCATTGATGATGCGCTGACTTGCTATTTGGCCTTGAGTAATTCTTTCGTGAACATGGTGTTGACTGGCTTGGAAAGTCTGCTGCAATTCAAGATGCAACTGATGGAGTTGAGTATTCAGTGATTGTTGTGATTTTTCAAACTGTTCATCGAGCCACCTTTGCTGGCGCTTTAAGCGATGGATGACGAAAAAAATAAGCAAGGTCTGAAGGGCAATTGCTATAGCAGTGCCCTCAAGAAGCGAAATGTACGATAAATAGATCATTAAT
This sequence comes from Legionella maceachernii, assembly GCF_900167045.1. Classification (GTDB taxonomy): domain Bacteria; phylum Pseudomonadota; class Gammaproteobacteria; order Legionellales; family Legionellaceae; genus Tatlockia; species Tatlockia maceachernii. The sequence goes on from NZ_FUXJ01000007.1 coordinate 157,584, forward strand.
CAGCTTATTAATTGAGTGATTTCAATTGGCGTATCATACTCAAAGACAGGTTTCATTTGCCCAAAATCAGTTAAGCGGATATAGCCAAGGTAATAAGGGGGGTTATAATCTGTTTTTATTGGAGAATCAAATGAAAAATTTAAACGATGTTGCCCCGTTGAAAGCCAAGCCGATGATTGAGTCGTTTGAACGGGGTATAGTTTGCCTTGATGATCTCTGGCTAAAAGCATTGCCTGAAGCGCATAACGACTACCCGTAGCCACATTGATTAAAGCAGAAAAGCGGAAGGCGTCTGAATTATCTTTATTTAATTCTTCAACAGAAGCAGAAGGAATCACATAGGAAAAAGCCGAATGAACTTGGCGTTTAATGATTTTATCGCTCAAGATTGAAGTGATAGCAGCTTCAACATACCAGTTGGCTCCTTGGCTATTTTTTTCGGAGTCTAAGAGCACCCTTGCTTGAAAGATATTCGGCGCCAGTGATGTGGGGTTAAGTGAAGTGATTTCACCATCAGGACTAATCAGTGAAACCGTTAGTTTATCGATTGAGTAATCCAGTTCTCTATCGTTTAAGAGAATTGTGGTGATGAGCTCATCGCCTCGATAATAGCGTACTTTATTGGTTTGCAATGTTAATTCAGCGGATGAATTGCGATCAAAAACATGAATAATGAATTCACTGTTCTCATCGGCTTGGTTAATATCAGTACTGATGGTGAATTCACCTGAACCCATTTCAGGCTTTAATTCGGCAAGGGCAAACGTATTCCCCGCAAATGGTGTGTTATTTAATGCCTCTTCTTTTGAAAATAAAGAAGACGCGTCCATTAATGTTGCATTGACTCCACGATTATTCCTAATTCGAAATTCGGGCTTTATCGAAGGTGTATTAACAGGACTAATGCGAATAATCGCGCCAGGGGCTTGAGTGTGAATGGGAACACCCGCACGTAGTTGCTTTAGATTTGCTTTTATTTGATATTTACGGCTGGTTTGCTGGTGCCTCGTCATCTGCTGCAAAGCGACATTGGGAGTGGCCCAACTCAGGTTGAGCGTGTCACGTGATAAGTTGTCACACTGCTGGCACTCGTAGGGAATAAGGGACCGTTGTTTAGGCAAAGAAAAGGCTTGTGATTCGCCAAACCATACTAGCGTTAAAAGAATTAATGACAGTGCTTTCATTGGGTGACTCCTTGAGCCAAGAGATCTTTGCGAAGTATTTGATCTAAGCCAAAACAACTGTGACGACTCTGATTATGATTTAATGCAGTTTGATAATTCGTTTTTTGTCGATCGTAAAACCAGAGGCTGCCCGCAAGACTTTGCGATGCACAATCTAAAAATCCATCTGAACAATGGCTTAAATAAGACTGGGTAATTTTTAGGCTTGTATTAAGGAGAAAACCGTTACAGTATGCTGTCTTTGTAAAAGGTGAAGTATCAACATCAGTACCAACAACCACGCGAAAGGGAACAGGCAGAGTAGGGCGTCCAAAAGTCCCTAAAAGTATTTCTGCATTATAGAGTGCCATATCGCCAATGCGTTGTTGCTTAACCGCGTCGTTGTGATACCCAAGCAACCAAGCTAGGCTGTCTTCAAAACCATTTCCATCAGTGACTTCATCAGCCAGTTCTGTACCTCCACTGGAGGGAGCTAAGGCAATGACCTGATGAATGTGTTTAGTCAGATTTAAGTAGCGAGCATCATAAGTAGGATTTGACAAAATCCAGCGAATCACATTCGCGCCATTGGAATGAGTATAAACGATGAGCTTGGTAATTTGTTTGTTATTGATGAATTCAGTTAATTGATTCGCAACACATCCACCTGCGCTTTCATGCCACATGTAATGGCTGAAATCACAATGCACCACGTAGTAGTTATCTGGGTTTGCGAGTCCCTGAGTGACAGAGTGGATGAATTTTTCTTTCCAGTAGGTCCCCTCTGCGCCTTTAGTGTAGTCATGGGTGCCATGAATAAAAGCGACGCCGAGATTTTCAGGTGATTTCTCTGTGGAATAGGCGAGAAAGGTACAGAAAAATAAGAGCAGGCAGGCAATACAGCGCAATAAATCCATTTCCAATTCCTGGCTAAAAATAAGACGCGAGATGTATATCATATAAGAAATTGTTTAGCAAGATGAAGGATTGCGATGGACCTATATGAAAAATGTTCACGTAAAAAATTAACCTGTTTTGGGTGTGGCTCCTCTTTGACGAATGCTATGCTAACCTTCGGGTTACAGGTAGAATGAGTTCATCCCTGTTTTGGATTTCAAAGGTAAGAAAAGCAGATGACTGAGGATGATTTAGCTAAAATCGAAAGCTTGCGAGAACGTATTAGGATGTATGATTACCATTACTATGTTCGCGATGAGCCACTCATTCCTGACAGCGAATATGATCGCTATTTTAAAGAATTACAAATGCTGGAGAAGCAATACCCTCAGTACATCACTCCTGATTCACCCACTCAGCGGGTGGGAGCTGCACCATCTGGTGCATTTGAGCCGGTTGAGCACAAACAGCCCATGCTGTCTCTCGGAAATGTTTTTTCAGAAGAGGAGTTACATGCTTTTTTCAAGCGCGTTGCCGATCGTATCGATGGGAATGAGGAGTCTTTGCAATTCGTTTGTGAGCCAAAATTGGATGGGTTAGCAGTGAATTTAAGTTATGAGAAAGGGCAGTTAGCGTACGCAGCGACTCGCGGTGATGGTGCCGTGGGAGAGAATATCACAAGCAATATCAAAACAATCCCTGCAGTCCCTTTAAAATTAATGATTGACAATCCGCCCTCTTTTATTGAAGTGAGGGGGGAAGTCTACATGCCTAAAGCTGGTTTTGAAGCATATAATGAAAAAGCACGCGCCAGAGGGGAAAAAACATTTGCTAATCCACGCAATGCTGCAGCAGGTAGCGTGCGTCAACTTAATCCTGCAATTACTGCGGCTAGACCTTTAGCGATTTATTGTTACGGTATTGGTGCTTGCGAGGATTGTAAACTGCCTGAGACTCACATGGATCAATTGGAGTTTTTGCGCCAACTGGGTTTTCGCGTCTCTTCTGAAATTAGGCGTGCTCAAGGCTTTGCGGGTTGTCTTGCCTATTATCAAGAAATGTTGCGGCGTCGACTATCGCTTCCTTATGAAATAGACGGTGTTGTTTATAAATTAGATAACATCGCACTGCAACGGCGGTTGGGTTATGTTGCCAGGGCTCCTCGTTTCGCCTGTGCCCATAAGTTCCCTGCCAGCGAGGAAATGACTGAATTAAATGCAGTTGATTTTCAAGTGGGACGAACCGGTGCGCTAACCCCTGTAGCACGCTTAAAGCCTGTCAGTGTTGCCGGCGTTACGGTAAGTAACGCAACGCTTCACAATATGGATGAAATCATTCGAAAGGATATTCGCATTGGTGACACCGTTATCGTTCGTCGGGCTGGCGATGTTATTCCTGAAGTGGTTTCTGTGGTTACAGAGAAACGTCCTCTTCATACAGAAGCAATTCATCTGCCTTCTCATTGCCCCGTTTGCGGGGCGGACGTTATCCGAGAAGAGGGGGAAGCAGTCGCTCGTTGCACAGGTGGTTTATTCTGTAGTGCCCAACTTAAACGCTCGTTATGGCATTTTGCGTCTCGTAGGGCCATGTCCATTGACGGTCTAGGGGGCGTGCTTATAGAGCAATTAGTTGATCAAGGGATTGTTCGTGATATCTCTGATCTTTATCAGCTTGATTTAACGACAGTCGCCAATTTACCGCGAATGGGAAAAAAGTCTGCTGAAAATCTTCTGAATGCGATTGAGAAATCAAAAAAAACAACACTTGCTCGTTTTCTCTATGCATTAGGGATTCGTGAGGTCGGTGAGGTCAGTGCTAGAGCATTAGCATTAGAATTAGGGGATATTGAATCATTAAAAAGAGTTTCCGCTGAGCGACTCATGGAAATAAGAGATATTGGTCCAATAGGCGCTTACCATGTTGTTCATTTTTTTGCGCAAAAGCATAATGTTGAAGTTATTGATAAACTGTTAGCACTCGGTGTGCACTGGCCTTATGAAAAACCTAAATCACTGAGCAAGGAGCATCCTTTTTATTCTAAAGTGATGGTACTTACTGGTACTTTGGCCAGTATGGGGCGCGAAGAGGCTAAAGCACAATTACTCGCAGTGGGTGCAAAAGTGACCGGCAGTGTTTCTGCAAAAACGGATTATGTTGTGGCAGGAAGCGAAGCGGGTTCTAAGTTGGACAAGGCGCAGTCAATGGGTGTTAAGGTATTGAGTGAAGATGAATTCCTTAGGCTTTTATAATCGATGATCCCTTCTTTGAGACAATGGATTGTATTGATTTTACTGTTAGGGACGACCCTATGCCCAGTTTATGCAAGCCACTGGGTACTCAATAATCCTTATCCTGAAAGTGAAGCCAATCAAAAAATCTACTATTCCTCATTTAACGAACAGCCTAAAACATTGGATCCAGCGCGCTCTTACTCCAGCAACGAATATCAATTCACCATGCAAATTTATGAGCCACTTCTGCATTACGACTACCTCACCAGGCCTTATAAAGTGGTCCCATTGATTGCTACTGCAATGCCAGAAGTGCATTACTTTGATAGGCTTTATCATCCTATCTACGATGTGACAAAGGGAGAAGTGGCCTACACTGTTTACACCATTCATATCAAACCCGGTATTTTATTTCAGCCTCATCCTGCTTTAGCAAAAGACAAAAAAGGTAAGTATCGTTATTTAAATTTGTCTCGGAATTATTTAGATGAGCACGATATTAATAAGTTATCAGATTTTAAATACACAGGGACGCGTGAGTTAACGGTTGATGATTACATGTATGAAATTAAACGCTTGGCTCATCCCGCAGTTAATTCGGCAATCTATGGATTAATGAGTGATCATATTGTGGGTTTTCGGGAATACGCGAGTACTCTTCCTTTCGCATCAGGCGAATTCATTGACTTAAGAAAATACCCCATGGCTGGTTTGCGAAAGTTAGATGATTACACATTTGAGATAACCCTCAAAGGCCAGTACCCGCAATTCATGTTTTGGCTGGCCATGCCTTTTTTTGCTCCAATTCCTTGGGAAGCAGATCAGTTTTACTCGCAGGCGGGAATGCGTGATAAAAACCTCAGTTTCGAGTGGTATCCTGTGGGTACGGGGCCATTCATGCTCAGTGAAAATAACCCCAATCGACAGATGATCTTGAATCGAAATCCCAATTTTAGGGAAGACTATTTTCCAAGCGAGGGTTCACTCGAAGACGAAAGAAAGGGGTATTTATTGCATGCCGGAGCGAAATTACCATTAATTGATCGCGCTGTTTATACTTTAGAGAAAGAATCGATTCCGCGGTGGAATAAGTTTTTGCAGGGTTATTACGATTTATCAGGCATTAGTACTGATAGTTTTGATCAAGCCATTCAAATTAGTCGCTCGGGTGCGCCACGCTTAAGTCCAGCCATGCTTGATAAAAAAATGAAACTCACGCAAACCACGGATCCAACGCTTTTCTATTTAGGGTTTAATATGCTCGATCCCGTTGTTGGAGGGTATACAGAACAAGCAAAAAAATTACGCTTAGCGATTTCAATCGCAGTAAATTTTGATGAAAACATTGCCATTTTTTTAAATGGTCGCGGAAAAGCGGCGCAAGGTCCAATTCCACCCGGCATTTTCGGCTACAGAGAAGGAGCAGCAGGGATAAACCCTTACGTTTATTATTGGGACGGCACAAAAGCAAGAAGAAAATCCATTAACGAAGCGAAGAAGCTCCTACGAGAAGCAGGGTATCTTTCCGGGCGTGATCCAAAGACAGGCAAGCCCTTAATTCTCAATTACGATGTTTCAATTACAGGAAACCCGGATGAAAAGGCACAATTGGATTGGATGCGTAAGCAATTCGCTCGTATCGGGATTGATCTTAATCTTCGAGCCACACAATATAATCGCTTTCAGGACAAAATGCGTACAGGTAATGCACAAATTTTCAGTTGGGGATGGAATGCGGATTATCCTGATCCCGAAAATTTCTTATTCATGTTTTACAGTACCAATGGAAAAGTAGAGTACGGTGGCGAAAATGCAGCAAATTATAAAAACCCTCGCTTCGATCGCTTGTTTGATCGCATGAAAAATCGCAACAATGATGCTATTCGCCAGCAGCTGATTGATCAAATGGTTGAGATTTTAAGGCACGATGCCCCTTGGATTTGGGGGATTAACTCACAAACCTTAATTTTGACCCAACAGTGGGTCTCCCCAACCAAACCGAACACGATAAGCACAAGTGCGTTAAAATACATCGCTATTGATGTGGCTAAACGTAACGAATTGCGGCAACTGTGGAATCAACCGGTATTGTGGCCCATAGGATTATTACTTTTATTTTTCCTGCTTTCTTTACTCCCTTTGCTTGTTGCTTATTATAGGAAAGAGAAGCAGAAGGCGATGAGAGTGAAACGATGATTTATTATTTATTGCGACGAATTCTCTATGCAATTCCCATTTTATTTGGAATTAATGTGCTCACCTTTGCTTTATTTTTTATGATTAATTCACCGGATGATATGGCGCGCATGCAATTGGGACAAAAGTATGTAAAACCCGCTGCTATTATGCAATGGAAAGCGCAGCGTGGGTATGATTTACCGTTGTTTTATAATGAAGAAAAAACAGGATTTCAACACTTTACTCAAACGCTTTTTTTTCAAAAATCATTACGGTTATTCACCTTTGATTTTGGAATTTCAGATGGGGGAAGGGATATTGGCTATGATATCTCACATCGCATGTGGCCAAGTTTAGCGATTGCCATCCCCATCCTTATTTTTGGTATGTTAGCCGATATTGTGTTTGCGATGTCCATGGCCTTTTTTCGCACGTCATATCTGGATTTAACTGGGGTCGTTTTTTGTATTGTTCTCATGTCGATTTCCAGTCTTTTTTACATTATCGGTGGGCAATATATTTTTGGGAAAATTTTACGCCTAGTCCCTATATCTGGTTATGACGGTGGAATTGAGGCCATTAAGTTTATTGTATTGCCTGTCCTAGTAACGGTATTAGCAGGTCTAGGATCGGGTTCGCGGTGGTATCGAACCTTATTTTTAGAAGAATTAAACAAGGATTATGTCAAAACCGCTCGTGCCAAGGGGTTATCTGAAGTCAAAATATTGTTCCATCATGTTTTAAAAAATGCCATGCTACCCATCCTTACTGGAGTGGTTGTGTTGATCCCTTCTCTGTTTATGGGCAGCTTAGTGCTTGAATCGTTTTTTGGTGTGCCGGGTCTTGGAAGTTATATCATTGATGCTATCGGGCAGCAGGATTTTGCAATAGTGCGTTCAATGGTGTTTTTGGGTTCTATTCTTTATATTTTGGGGTTAATCTTAACTGACATTTCTTATACCCTTGTGGATCCTAGGGTGAGGTTTAATTAACCATGGAATTATTATGGACTGATCAATGTTTTTTGTCTGTCTTACTGATAAGTCTTATTATCAGTTTGATTAGCTTGAGAAAAAGGCATATCAGGCGAGCGTTTCAACGTATTTTGCATCGGCCTTTGGCAGTGAGCGCCGGGATAGTATTACTGTTTTTTCTGATAATTGGCATTATGGATTCCATTCATTTAACCTCAAGGGCCATTGATGAAAATACCGAGCTTTCTACCATTCAAAACAATTCCATTTTAGATCGATTACTAGCGCCACTCGGTAGTACGTATGAGAAAACCTATTCTGCTCCCCTAGCATTGAATTTGTATAGCTCCGAGACAGTGCTGGTGAAGGGTAGCGCCCAGCAAATTTACCCTCGGTTAAAATACCCTCCTCTTGTGATAAAAAACGACACCATTAAACATCAATTCATTGCACAAAAAGTATATCAAGCTCTGTTATTGAGCCTTCTTATTGCGGGAGTCCTTTGGTTGGCCGTAGTCATAGTGAAGGGGTTAAGGTTTAAAAAACTACAGTTTACACTTACGTCTAGTGGTTTAAGTGCGCTTATTAGTTTATTCGTTTGCGTATTTGTCATTTTTGCCAGTTACAGGATATCCCGAGATTTGCATCTTTTGGGTACGGGTAAAATAGGACAGGATATCTTTTATTACACGGTTAAAAGCATTCGGACAGGCCTTATCATTGGGATTTTAACCACGTTATTTATGTTACCGTTGGCTTTACTTTTAGGTATTTCAGCAGGGTATTTTGGCGGCTGGATAGATGACATTATTCAATACGTTTACATTACATTGAGTTCTATTCCAGGGGTTTTATTAATTACTGCGTCGGTCTTATCCATGCAAACGTACATTGCTAATCATCCGCAACAGTTTTCAACCTTGAGCAAAAGCGCGGATGCTCGGTTGCTGGCTTTGTGTTTAATTTTAGGAGTAACCAGTTGGACCAGTTTATGTCGATTGCTACGTGCCGAAACCTTGAAGTTAAGGGAAATTGATTACGTTTTAGCGGCGCGTGCTTTGGGCAGTAGTTCATTGACCATTCTGCGCAAACATCTTCTACCCAATGTGATGCATATTATTTTAATCACGCTCGTTTTAGATTTCAGTTTCTTGGTGCTTGCCGAAGCGGTTCTGTCGTATGTGGGAGTAGGGGTCTCGCCAATGACCATTAGCTGGGGTAATATGATTAATGGCGCCCGACTTGAATTAGCCCGAGATCCCATTGTCTGGTGGCCTATGCTCTCTGCTTTTGCTTGCATGTTTATTTTAGTATTAGCTTCTAATCTATTTGCTGATGCGGTGCGGGATGCGTTTGATCCCCATCATAGTACGGGGTGAGCGATGCGTTATATTGGTGGTGGAAAAGATAGAAAAAATTTTGGGCTGCATTATATCAAGCTGGGCATTTTGCTTTTTTATGCACTGTGGTTTTTTATTGCATGCCTAACGAATGTGGTCAATCTAATGGATGCTTTAAATATCATTAATACCCAAAAATTTAATTCGGGTAATTTTCTTTTCCTAAAAGAGTTAATTTTTAAGTTTGATACCTCCTTTCCTTTACTAGAGTTATTATTTATTTTGGGTGTGTTTATCCAGGCTATTTCATCAACGCTATTTTTCATAGCCTTTTTTGCATTCTGGAAAGGAAGAAATAAATGGAAATGCGTTAATCTTGCTTTTGCTATCAGCATGATGTTTTGGGCAGCCTTTATTCTTAGTGAAGAAATTTTTATTGCCTACGCCTATGAACCCACGCATCTAAGATTATTGGCTTTAGAGCTTCTTTCTCTCCTTGCGTTTCACTTGCTGGCTGAGGCAGCAAAGGAATAATACAAGGGTTGGGTCAAGGCTGAGGACCCAACCTCCAAAAGCGTCTATAAAAACTGCTTCAACACGTCCATTTGGTATGAATTAGGTAAAACCCGCAGGTTATAATTGCCCCATCCATGCCCAGTCGACCAGATAGTCCAACCTACAAACCCGTAGCCTTTGTCTTTTGCAGCATTGTCCTGCATGTATTGCATAAATTGCGTCAACGGAGTACGACAGCTTTCAGCACTCCTACCTGTACCGAATTCAGTGACTATAGCTTGTAACTGATTGGTATTTAAATAGTCCACAAAGGCATTTAAATTAAAGCCGTTGGGTCCGGTAGTTGATAAATCTTGCAAGCACGTGTCATGTGTTCCGCTATAATCGGCATCAAGGTATTGATGAACATTAATCAGCACTTTGGATAAATCGGTGACCCCTGCCTGCGCAAAATTGTCGCGCGTAAACAAGATGGCATTAGTATAAGCTGTGCCATCTGAACCAGTCCATTGATGAGTAGTCCATGAATGCAATCCAGTCCAGCTGTTACCTTCGACCAAAATATAGCCACTAAAATGTTGCTCCTGAAGCATTTTGATTAAAGCAGCTTGTATTGTGAATACTTTATCGTCTGGGACGTTGACAGGCTCATTCATTAAATCAATCATGAGGTAGTTCTTATCGATTTTATTGTCCTTTTGCATCCGCTGTGCGAGTTGTCCCCAAATAGACTGATAGGCGGTTTCATCGGTAATTAAAGTTCCGTCAGGGCAATTGGCCGTAACCGCCGGATTACAGCCTGAAATTTGCTCACCAAATTTGGAGTAACGCATGTAGGCATGTAAATCAACGATAGTATGCACTTTTGCTTGCGTGAGTGAACGTAACAAAGGCCCAATGTAATTGTCGTAATAGGCTTCATGGAGTTGACCTGTACCGGGTCCATTCAATTGAAGAAATCCCCAGCTTATTGGAACTCGCACCGTGTTAATCCCTGCTTTGATAAACGCTTCGGTATCCTTTAAATCAGAACTCGTCGAATTGGCATCAGCAAGGGAAAGATTGGGGATAACGGTAGGATCAATGACTTTGCCAAATTCCATTCCTGCTAAATTAATCCCAACAAAAGGCCAGTTTTTACCTGCTTTGGCTTGAATTAAATTAGGATTCTCATCAATGGACGTGTATTCAATTGAACCCGTAACATGGCCTAATCCATCAATAGCCGGATTTTTGAGCGCAATATGCACTCCATCAGGTGGTTTGTACTCATTGATTGCGTTATTGCCATTATTACTAATGAGAAAGCCAATATAACCGAGATAAGTATTATCTTTGGTGCAGCCATCAAAGCGAATGGTGCCGCCAGCATAACCTGGGTTGCCAGAGGCTTGATTGGCATCGCCAGTCATGCCTGGAGCAAGCTTTAAAGACACGGTTTCATCAGTTTTTTGAATACAAATATAAGGCTTAATAGAGCCGCTAGGACCGACACCCGTGATGTTATTTGTTATAGGCGCTGAAAACGCAAGCGCTGGAAGAAAAGGAATAATCGCCATTAGTTTATTCATACAACCCTCTATGGTGAGTTTTTTTTAAATCAAATGTATAATAACAGCTCGTTTTCAGTTAAAAACCTGTCTTTTATATCAGGTTTTGGAAAAATATGCTTGAAATTTGTCAACGCATGTCCTTGGCGACTTCTTTAGAGGGACTGAATTTAATGTTGGTTAACTATTTCGCTAAACAAGGAATAGGAAGTTTCGCCATAACCTACTACAGTCAGCATACTAAGACAGGTTCTAAACTTATCTATGATTGGGCAAGCGCCAATTTGCGCCCTTGGCATCACCATTATCTTGGCGAACATTATGCGGATATTGACCGAACACTCGAATGCTCCGAGCAGTCTCTCTTGCCCGTGTTTTGGGATGTTCAAGAGCAATTAAAACGAGCAAAAAATAAGCGAGAGGCAAGAATCCGCCTGGAATCAATTGAATTTGGTATTGATAAAGGATTGAATATCTCTTCACATGGGTTTGAGAGTGATTTTCTAATTTTAGTTTTGCACCAACGGCAGAATGAAACCGGTTTGCAAGGTTGGGAGCTGAAACAATATCAGTGGATGGCAATTACTCAATGTTATTTTCACTACCTTAGAAAGTTTCTATTAAATGGAGCTATGAACAGCGTAAAATTAACGCGACGTGAGCAGCAATGCTTAATACTCACAGCAAAAGGCGTGAGAGTCGATAGTATTGCAATCACACTGGGGATCTCTCAAAGGACAGTTAATTTTCATCTACAAAATGCGAATAAAAAATTGGGCGTTACGAATAAATATTTAGCAATTATGCGATGGAAAGGTAGTGATGGAGGGAGATAAACCTGAGTTGATTTCCTGTCAGGGTTATTGCCAAGAGTCGGGAGGTCCTTCGCGTTGCTCAGGATGACGGTGGTGTTGTCGTCCTGAGCGAAGTGAGGGATCTCCTTGGTGGGGTTATTGCCAAGAGTGGGGAGGTCCTTCGCGTTGCTCAGGATGGCAGTGAGTGTTGTCGTCCTGAGCGTAGTGAGGGATCTCCTTGGTTGGGTTATTGCCAAGAGTCGGGAGGTCCTTCGCATTGCTCAGGATGACAGTGAGTGTTGTCGTCCTGAGCGAAGCGAAGGATCTCCTTGGTGGGGTTACTGCCAAGAGTCTGGAGGTCCTTCGCGTTGCTCAGGATGACGGTGGTGTTGTCGTCCTGAGTGAAGCGAAGGACCTCCTTGGTGGGGTTATTGCCAAGAGTCTGGAGGTCCTTCGCGTTGCTCAGGATGACGGTGGTGTTGTCGTCCCGAACGTAGTGAGGGATCTCTTTAGCGCTTTTAACTCTTGCCCTAACTTGCCGACTTCGGTAGAGTGCATTCATCGACTTCTGGGAAAGCTTAAGCTTATGCTATCGCGTTTTGTTCATTTACGTGTACATACCGAATTTTCAATGGTTGATGGCTTGGTTCGAATTAAGCCATTAATGAGCGCCATTGTTGAAAAAGGAATGAATGCCGTAGCGGTAACTGATTTTTGTAACCTTTTTGCAGCGGTCAAAGTGTTTAAAGCCGCAATAGAGGTTGGGGTGAAGCCAATTTTAGGTGCTGATTTACCCTGTCACGATCCAAATCATCCCGAACAGATCACCTCGCTTGTGCTTCTCTGTCAGAATGAAATAGGTTATCGAAATTTAACCCGCTTAGTCTCAAAAGCCTATCAAGAAGGCCAATATCAAGGCCAACCTCGTGTCCACCATGCCTGGATCAGTCAGCACGCCGACGGATTGATTGCTTTATCGGGGGGAAGGACAGGTGCGATTGGCAAAGCGTTATTGACGGATAATGAAGCAGAAGCTTATTCATTGGCAAAATCGTTTGCCCAATTATTTCCAGATCGCTTTTACCTGGAAATCCAGCGGACAGGTCGTGCAGATGAGGTGGCTTACAATGAAAAAATTGTTCGCTTGGCAGAAACGGTAAACCTGCCTTTGGTTGCCACGAACGATGTGCGATTCATTCACAAAGGGGATTTTGATGCCCATGAAGCAAGAGTATGTATTCATGAAGGGTTCACGTTAGCTGATCCACGCCGTCATCACCAATACAGTGCTGCGCAATATTTGCGCTCAGCCGATGAAATGATTGAATTATTTAAGGACTTACCCCAGGCAGTAAAAAATACGGTTGAAATCAGCAAGCGTTGCACAGTAAAGCTTGATTTAGGCAATAATTATTTGCCTAATTTTCCTATTCCCGAGGGCTCGACAGTCGAAGCGTATCTCTCAAGCCTATCTAAAAAGGGGCTGGAAGAGCGGCTTCTGCAAATTTTCCGTGGAAAGCCGCCTGAAGTGATTCAGGCTTCACGATCCCCTTATGATGAGCGTTTGCAGATCGAGTTAGACGTGATTAACTCGATGGGTTTTCCAGGCTATTTCTTGATTGTCGCGGATTTTATTCATTGGGCTAAGCAAAATGGTGTCCCAGTAGGCCCAGGACGTGGATCAGGTGCAGGTTCTTTAGTGGCCTATGCGCTAAAAATTACGGATCTTGACCCTTTGCAATATGAGCTACTGTTTGAGCGCTTCTTGAATCCTGAGCGCGTGTCAATGCCTGATTTTGATATTGATTTTTGCATGGAAGGGCGTGATCGAGTGATTGAGTACGTGGCTGAGAAATATGGCCGGCAAAGCGTATCGCAGATTATCACGTTTGGTACTATGGCAGCTAAAGCAGTAGTTCGGGACGTAGGACGAGTGCTCGGGCATCCCTATGGTTTTGTTGACAAATTGGCCAAATTAATTCCTTTTGAAATCGGTATGACCCTGCATAAAGCGCTTGAAGATGAGGCTGAATTACAGCGTCGTTATCAAGATGAAGAAGAAGTGAAGGAATTGTTTGATTTGGCGTTAAAGCTGGAAGGGATTACGCGAAACGCTGGGAAACATGCCGGTGGCGTGGTGATAGCTCCATCGAAGTTAACCGATTTTACTGCGATTTATTGTGAACAAGGCTCAACGCAAATTGTAAGTCAATTTGATAAAGACGATGTGGAGGCCGTGGGCTTAGTCAAATTTGATTTTCTAGGTTTGCGGACATTGACCATTATTGATTGGGCCCTTGCCATTGTGAATAAGCAACGGCGAGAGCAAGACGAGGAGCCCGTGGATATTTCGGTGATTCCCACCGATGATGAGCAAACATTCAATTTATTGAAGGCATGTCAAACAACGGCGGTATTTCAGTTGGAATCGCGTGGCATGAAAGAGTTAATTCATCGCTTACAGCCTGATTGCTTTGAAGATATTATCGCTTTAGTGGCTTTATTTAGACCAGGGCCACTTCAATCGGGAATGGTGGATGATTTTATTGATCGGAAACATGGACGAGCAAAAGTCGAATACCCTCATCCTGATTTAGAACCTATATTAAAACCAACCTACGGAGTCATCCTTTATCAAGAACAAGTGATGCAAATTGCCCAGGTGCTAGCGAATTATACGCTGGGTGCTGCGGATTTACTGCGTCGCGCTATGGGTAAGAAAAAACCGGAGGAGATGGCAAAGCAAAGGGCTATTTTTACCGAGGGTGCGAAAGCACGCGGGGTCGATGAGCAAACCGCAACTTATATTTTTGATTTAATGGAAAAGTTTGCTGGCTATGGTTTTAATAAATCGCATTCTGCTGCTTACGCTCTTGTCGCTTATCAAACTGCCTGGTTAAAGGCCCATTTCCCCGCTGCCTTCATGGCTGCAGTCATGTCTTCGGACATGGATAATACCGATAAGGTCGTCACTTTTATCGATGAGTGCGAGCAAATGAAGCTTAAGGTTTTGCCTCCCTCCATCAATCATTCTTTTTATCAATTCACCGTAAAAGACAATCACACTATTCTGTACGGACTTGGCGCAATCAAAGGCGTCGGGGAATCGGCGATTAATTGCATCATAGAAGAGCGCAAAGCAAAAGGGGCCTATACTGGCTTATTTGGCTTATGTCAGCGGCTTGATCTACGAAAAGTGAACCGGCGAGTGCTGGAAGCGCTCATAAAAAGTGGTGCTTTGGATGATTGGGGAGTCGAGCGCTCTGTGCTCTTCGCGTCTTTAGAAAAAGCATTAAAAGTGGCTGATAAAACCCATCAAAATCAGTTAAGCGGTCAAACAGATTTGTTCTCTTTGCTGGAAGATACCGCCAATCAAGAAGATTATCTTGAGTGCAAACCCTGGCCTGAAATACAGCGTTTAGAGGGCGAAAAAGAGACCCTTGGGCTTTATCTAACGGGGCATCCAGCTGCTTATTATTGTCAGGAATTTAAAGCCTTTATTCAACCCATAGGTCGTTTAAATCCCTCTGCCATGAAAAAAGCAGTGGTTTGTGGGCTCGTGACTGCGGTGAGACGAGTTATGACAAAACGAGGTAAAAAATTAACCATCGTTAGTCTTGAAGATTCCAGCGCAAAACTTGATATTGTGGTGTTTTCTGAGCTCTATGAAGCGCAACAGACACAAGTGCAAATGGCACAAATGCTTGTGGTTGAGGGAGAAATTGCAGCCGATGATTACAGTGGCGGCGTTAAAATGACTGCTAGCCATCTGTATTCGATTGGTGAGGCGCGAACTCGTTTTGCAAAATGTTTAACACTTAGCTTGAATCAGGAGCACATTTCCATTCTTCCAACGCTGCAATCTATTTTAAAGGCAAATAAAGGTGAATGTGTTGTGCAAATCCACTATGCCAACCCTTCAGTGAAAGCAACGCTTTGCTTAGCGTCTCAATGGTCAGTTTCACCCAGTGATGAGCTCCTCACTCGTCTCGCGGATATTGTGGGTCAAACGAAGGTTGCTTTGAGTTATTAGATCAGTGGGTTGTTGTCCTCAGTACCGTGTAGGGAAATGGAAGGCCTCTCGCTTTGCTTCAGAGAATACGCTAACATGTCATTTAAGCAGTTAAGGGATTGTTATAATGGCTTTTTTAGGAAGAATAGTTGTAGTTTGTGCATTAACGCTGTCGGTGATAAGTAACACCTATGCAGCTAACCGCAGCAATTATTTTTATCGTAATTTTTGGTTACCGACCTATCACGGTGAGCGTTTAAATTATTGCACCGTAGACAGCAAACACTGTGGGTTGCCGGTGGCTTCGCGCTATTGCCAAATGATGGGATACTTACGGGCCGACCAGCAAGTCATCGATTACAATGTGGGCCTAACCAATTTCATTTCTAGCTCAATGCGTTGTAAGGGCTGGCGATGCAATGGTTTTAAAACAATTCGTTGTGTAGCTGATCTTACCCCTATTCCACCTAAACCCTACCATTATCGCTTTAGGCGATTCGTATACCCTCGCTTTGAGCAGTTTCGTGTGGCTTGGTGTTACGATGGGCAGCGAAACTGTGGGCGACGAGCTGCGTTTTCCTTTTGCCGTCGTATGGGTTATTTACGTGCTTCACGCTATGCTCTACAGCAAAACATTGCGGCGACCAAGGCAATTGGTAATCAAAAGCTATGTTTTGGTCATCAGTGTAACGCTTTTGCGTACATCACATGCTATCGGTAACGAGATTTTGCCCTTAATTTTACAGTTGTTATGACGCTTAGAAAAAAATTCGTCATGGATTTGACAGAATGAGCGTTAGTAACCAATACTCAACAATAGATGATATACGGATAGGATCAGCTATGAGCAGCAATGAAACAATTATAATCATTGATGACAATGAAGAACGTTGCCGCAAGCTTAGTACCATTCTAAATTTCGTTGGTGAGACTTGTTATCTTGCCAATTACAGCAATTGGCGCTCCTTTCCATATGACAAAGCCCACACTATTGTGGCGGGAGCCCATGAATCGTTCAGTGATTCATTGGGGTTTTTGGAGGAGCTGATTCATATTGCCCCTTATTTATCCGTGATCTTGATTGATTCCCCTTTGCCAGCAAGTCATTACACCACCAAAAACGTGCTAGCGAGCCTTCATTTTCCCTTCACTTATTCACAAATGCTTGAAGCATTGCACAAATGCCAGATTGCTCAAGAACCTATTGAGGTAAACGGCAAAAAAAGAACACCGCTATTTCGCAGTTTAGTGGGGAACAGTGAGTCGATACGTCAAGTACGCAAGTTGATTGCGCAGGTTGCTGATACTGAAGCAAGTGTATTAATACTGGGTGAATCAGGCACCGGTAAAGAGGTCGTAGCGAGAAACATTCACGCTCTTTCGTCTCGTGCAAACAAACCATTCATTCCGATTAACTGTGGTGCTATTCCTGGTGAGTTATTGGAAAGTGAATTATTCGGTCATGAAAAAGGGGCGTTCACAGGCGCTATCACTTCTAGGCAAGGGCGGTTTGAGCTGGCTAACGGTGGAACTTTATTTCTTGATGAAATTGGCGATATGCCCTTAGCCATGCAAGTAAAGCTATTGCGTGTATTGCAAGAGCGTTGTTTTGAACGCGTTGGTTCTAATAAAAGCATTGAAGTCAACGTAAGAATTATCGCAGCAACTCACCGCAATTTGGAAGTAGCCATAAAAGAAGGGAAATTCCGCGAAGATCTTTTTTATCGTTTGAATGTTTTTCCAATTGACATGCCTCCGTTACGAGAAAGACGCGAAGATTTGTCGTTATTGATTAATGAATTAGTTTCCAGAATAGAAGGTGAAAATAGACCTAGTGTTCGTCTAATGCCTGGTGCATTAGAAGTCTTAAGCCATTATGAATGGCCCGGCAATGTGCGAGAGCTTGCCAATCTTGTCGAACGCTTATCCATCTTATTCCCTAATGGAATTGTAGATAAGGATGAATTACCTAGACGATTTAGAGTGGATAAGGCTTCAGCGCGTCGAGCAGTAGGCAACGAGCGAGAAACTCTGCTGGAAATGGTTAGTCAAGACCAAACGAATGAAGGAGACGGTATTGATCTTAAGGAACACTTGGTAAAAACCGAATTGGCTTTAATTAATCAAGCATTAGATGAATCGGATTGGGTGGTTGCTCATGCGGCAAGTTATCTGAATATGCGACGCACCACGTTGGTTGAAAAAATGCGTAAGTATGGTTTAACTCGTCCCGAACGCGCATGAAAGCTCGCCCCATGAGGGGCAACTACTCCGATGAAATTACCGGGCAAGTTAGGAGGTCCGTCGCTTTGATCAGGATGATGACAGATGGTAGTTGATACTCAACACGTTAACTTTTGTTACCCTCTGTATCCTCTCTTTTAATCGCTTCTTCTTTTTTAGGGGATTCTTTTTTCTTTACTTTCACCGTAGCGGTTTGCGCTTCTTCTCCCTCAGGTGTTTTGACCTTTTTCTCTACGTGGACTTCTGCTGTTTGCGTTTCACCTTTGTTTGCAGCAGCGGCTTCTTCTTCAGCGCGTTTCTTTTTATATTCTTCAATAATTTCACAAACGCTTGTTTTGACGTCCTTGAATAATTTACTTGCCATGGAAGAAAATTCTTTAAAGTCAGGTAATTTTGATTTGAAATCGTTCATATTTCACTCCATTTTCTGGTATTACCCTAAGTATATACCCGTGATCATCCAAAACGCTATTTTTGGTCTATTGCTTTTTCCGCCTGGGATTATTTTAAAAATTCCCAATAGGACTTGCTATTACTCGTTTTTAAAATAATCCCAGCAAAAAAAATCAAGTTGCCCAAAACATAGCATTTTGGATGATCACGGGTATATACTAAAAGAAATCAGAAGCCGATATTCTTAGCCTTCTAAAAACTGGATCAGCTTAAGCCCAAGGATGAATCAGCTTCATCGCAGGCTTAAGTAACTTCTCCATCATTGATTTCTTCCCGTGCACGGCAATCTTAAACGCATTGAAGTCTTGCATCTTTTCAGCAAGGTAATCATCGCTGGTTTTTAAGCTATCCACCAGTTTTAAATCGAATGCATCCTTTGCCAGCCAGTGTTCCCCTGTAGAAACTTGGTTAATATTTAACTGTCCGCGATTTGAAAGCACAGCAGATTTAAATGCATCGTGAATTTTTTCCAAATCTTCTTGAAATTTTTCACGCCCTTTTTCTGTGTTTTCACCAAATAAAGTTAAGGTTCGTTTATATTCGCCTGCGGTTAATAACTCCACATCGATATTGTGTTTTTTAAGCCAGCGATGAAAATTAGGAAGCTGCGCAACTACCCCGATCGAACCAATAATTGCAAAGGGTGCGGCAATAATACGATTGGCAACACAAGCCATTAAGTAACCACCACTGGCAGCAATCTTATCAATACAGACTGTGAGCGGAATATTCCTATCGCGCAAACGTTGTAATTGTGAAGCGGCTAAACCATAACCATTCACAGCTCCTCCAGGGCTTTCTAAGCGAACGACGACTTCGTCTTTCTCTTGAACAATGGAGAGAACAGCGCTAACTGCATCGCGAAGCTGCTCAACTTGTGACGCCTTTATATCACCATGAAAATCAAGGACATAGAGAGTGGGTTTGGCTTTTTGTTCTTTCTGCTTCTTTTTATCTTTTTTTGCCTTCTCTGGCTTTTTATTTTTTATCTCATGAGACATTCGTTGTTTAGTTGTCTCATATTCTTTGTTAAGAGAGGTGATTTCGAGTACCGGTTTGGGTTTGCGACCGAGTGCTAATACTCCTGCCACAACAAGCAGGAAGGAAACAACCAGTGTGAGCGTTTTGACAAGAAATAAACCATATTGTGAAAGAAACTCCATCGTTAGCCTACTGATTTTAAAAAATAATCATTATCCTCTCGGGCGATTACTGATGCAAGTGGAATGGATTAAAAGACAGGATAACCGCATCTATTTTTGAACATAAAAACCTATATGCGATGAAAACAGTCTGTTTAGTTTTTTATATTGCTATTCGATGTGTTTACCTGGGTTAAAAGAGGAAGTGGTAGGGGAAAATAGCTCGTGAAAGATATCGGAAGATTTGCATGATGGGTAATAGCTCTTGTCTCATCGACTTTTCGTCACCGCCTGAGACGTAGGTGCAGAAAAACGTGATATTACTTTTTTTTTACAAAATGCTCTCTTTGATAGTAAAACCCATTGCGATGATTAAGGAGTACTTGGCGGAGAAGTAGCCGCTGTTTTCGCTTTTTCTCCGCATGATCTTGCCCCGCTCTCATTTTCTTGTGGAAAGAGACCAATTTTGCTCATAGCCTCTGTTAATTCTTTTTGATTTTTGATAGCTACTTTAGGCGAAGCAAGTCCAGTCATGCTCGGTTTGGGAACTGACAAATTGATTGCCTCAGTATTCTTAGGAAATTCTTTATAAACGGGGCTTGTTCTTTCTGAGTCTTTTGTTTTAAGAATGATACCACTTAAGTCTTTTCCTTCTTCAACCATTTTTTCCGCTTGTTCAATCGCATAAAGGATATACAGAGGCTCGGATGATTCAAGGATCAAATTCACTTCTTTTCCGTCGAAAAAGTTGTTGAGTGTTCTATCAAACAAAAAAGGGGCTAACTCTTCTTTTTTGTTGCAGCATAGATTGAAATCAGCTGCAAAAGTGACTGTGTTAAAATCGAATTCTTTCTCTTTAATCTGTGCTAATAACCTTAACACCTCAAGCTTGACTGTTTCAAAATCATAACTATCAGGAAGATTGGTATTAAGATTATTGTCTTTTATTTTACGATCACGTGTTAGGGTTATTGCTTTGGTATAGGCTTGAAGATTGTTATGGTAACAACAAATGACCAACTCGCCATGATTTTTTTTACTGTAATAAATATGTATTGATAGTGCCATGATAGTCCTTAATTTGTAAAAAGCGTTCCCTTCTAATAAAGCTATAAAAGATAATTAACAAGGTAGAGCGCAAGGAGAACGCTTAGTGGCAGGTATGCATCTCTCTTGATAAAGTTCTATAAAAAATTTCCTTGCTTCTTCCGGTGAATTTATTCCCATGGAATTACTGCATTCCAGCCCGAAGCCTAGACTCGCATTTTTAATACTGTAGGTGCTCGCACATAGCGTTTTTTGCGCGTATTCGAGTGATTGCAGGATAGATTGGTAAACTGCTTCTGCCTTCTCAAACTCGGAATTATCGAGTAACCACATACAATAATGCCCAAAAGCTTCAGCTAAAACCATAAAGCCATAGCTACCTGATTGCTCATGCAACTGTTTGCTGTTATTGATAAGTCTTGTATAAAGTGCCTCAGTTTCTTGAGCATTTGCTTTCTTGAGTTCGTGATATAAGTATTCGTTATATCGTTGCATAGCGTGCACCGAACCATATTCAATAGCAATTTTAAGAAATTTTATCTCCGAATAGCTAAAGTCGCATCGTTGTTTCTTTCTCATCTCTTGTGAAAGATGAAAAAAATGAACACCTCGAGCTAAATCAAATTGATTTAATTCAGGATGAGAATAAAGCAGTATTTCAGGTAATTTTTTTTGCCGAGCTAAGTAGACCCCGTGAGCGCACCATAATTTACCCCAGTGCTCATCTAATTCCTCATGATTACAATGTAATGCAAAATTTAAATCATAATCTGCGAGCGTGGCAACGATTTCTAACGGGGTATTTTTGATAAGCTCGAGCTTTTCTTTTAAATTCCCATTATTAAAATTTCTCAGAATATGAGCATGGATCATGGTGTAAGGCAGCGCTTTTTTGTTGCCTTGATTGTTAAAAAACTGATGTCCATTTCTCATGCTTTAATTCAAAAAGTAAAATTCCAGAATGGTACGCAACTATATCATCTTGAAGGAGAAGGTAAAACCCATGAAGAAGATAATTAGGATATATTTTGTCCAAAGGAAATTCTAAGAGAACAGATTTATTAACAAATTCATTTTATATCACTTAGAAAATAAGCATCAGACTTGCTTCATGTATCAAAGCGTCTAAGAGTTTTATTGATGTGTCGTTTCACAATTTTAATTAACCTATCTATGATGGCAGTATTCTTTATCATCCCAATAAAAAATGCTTTATTGTGATCCCTCACCACTACCTGATGCTGCTGCTAGTTGGGCCTGGGAGTCCCTAGGCTTACCTCGGAGAGTAATTTGAGTAATGCTTGCGCACCGGCAGTAGAGGATGCAGGATTTTGACCAGTAATGAGACGGCCATCAATGATCACAAAACTTTGCCAATTAGGCGCTTTTTCGAATAGTCCACCCAATCGTTTTAACTCATCTTCTACAAGAAATGGGACTACATCCGTAAGTTGAACCTCTTCCTCTTCGCTGTTAGTAAAGCCTGTTACACGTTTGCCTTTTACGAGAGGAGCACCCTTGTAAGTTACATGGCGGAGCACACCTGGCGCATGGCATACCAAAGCAATGGGTTTTCCTGAATTGTAAAAAGATTCAAGCAAATTGATTGAATCGGTACTTTCAGCTAGATCCCACATGGGACCATGTCCACCCGAATAGAACACGGTATCAAAATCTTCTGCTTTCATATCAGCAAGTTTGGCTGTTTGGGATAGGGCTTTTTTCGCCTGCTCGTCTTGTTTGAACCGCTGCATTGCCGGAGTCTGATTTTCAGGTAAATCACTCTTAGGATCAATAGGAGGTTGACCACCCTTAGGGGATGCTAATGTTAACTTAGCCGCTGCGTCTTTGAATACAAAATAAGGGGCTGCAAATTCCTCCAACCAAAAACCTGTTTTGCGGCCTGTATTACCCAGCTGATCATGTGAAGTCAATACCATCAATATTTTCATTTGCATTCCCCTTCCTTGTGAATACTTGCATGATAAATTATGAAATTAAGTATAGTATGAAACCGGAATAAATAACTCATACAACGTAGAACTTATAGCTAAAGAAGATCATACAGGAACCTAATGCGCTGCGGCGGTATCTGCTTTCGCATTTTTCTCAGGCTTTGTTAACCAAACTAAGGGAATAAGCGCTATAAAGATAAGGGAAGAAATCCAAAAAACATCGTTTAACCCTAACATGTTTGCTTGTACATTTAACAATCTATTAAAAAGGGCGTAACTTTGCTCTGTTTGAATTTTTAATAACGATTGGCTAGTTTCAACAAAGGTGGTAAAAATGGGATTGTAAGGCGTTGCTTGTTCCGTCAGTTGAGAGTGATGAAGGATTGAGCGATTATCCCATATCGTACTGAAAATTGAAGTCCCTATAGCGCCACAGAAAATACGCGCGAAATTAGATAAACCCGCCGCAGCAGGAACTTTTTCTGAAGGAAGTCCTGAAAGAATAATCATCGATAAGGGAATAAAAAACATCGCGACAGGAATGCCTTGTATTAGAGTAGGCAAAACAAGCGTCCATGTATCCACATCGGTAGTGTAAAGGGAGCGCATAAAGAAAACTAAGCCAAAAAGAAGAAAAGCAAAAGTGGTTATGATGCGCGCATCCACAATAGGTAGGATTCTACCGACGATAGGAGAGGCGATTACAGCAAAAAAACCTAAAGGAGCCATGACCAAACCGGCGTTGACTGAAGGGTAGGCTAAATCTTGCTGCAGCCATTGGGGCAGTAATACCAAGTTGCCAAAAAAAACGCCATAGCCCACTGAAATAGCAATTGTCCCGCCTGTAAAATTCCGTACGGTAAAAAGTCGTAAATCGATAACGGGATTTGTTTGTGTTAACTCCCAAATGACGAAATAACAAAAACCGATAGCCGCAATAAGTGCTAAGGCAATAATTACCGGTGAATTAAACCAATCTAAATCTTGCCCTTTATCGAGCATGATTTGTAAAGCGCCGACCCATATTACTAGAAGAATTAAACCGGTAATATCGATGGGCAATGATTTCCTCGGTGTATCGCGATGTTGATAAATGATCCATGTGACTGCCCCGGCAAATAGGCCAACGGGTATATTGATATAAAATATCCATGACCAGCTGTAACTATCGGTTATCCAGCCCCCTAGCGCAGGGCCTGCAATAGGTCCCACAGTAGCAGTCATTCCCCAAAGCGCTAGCGCGATTGCGCTTTTCTCTTTAGGGTAAGAGCTAAGGAGTATCGCTTGCGATAAGGGAATCAGGGGACCAGCGACGATGCCTTGCAAGATTCGTGCACCTAATAAAAATGAAAGGTTAGTTGCTAAACCGCATAACCAGGAAGCAAGCACAAATAACACGATAGCAGAAACAAACAATCGCACTTGTCCAATTCGCTGTGTTAGCCAGCCAGTCAATGGGATAGAAATCGCATTTGCTGCGGCAAATACGGTAATAACCCAAGTTCCTTCGTCAATCGATACACCGAGATTGCCAGAGATCGTGGGAATAGCAACATTGGCTATTGAAGAATCTAAAACAATCATGAACGTAGCAAGCGCAACAGCGATTGTGGCAACAACAAGCTTCGCACCTCGCAATGGAGCAGGATACAGGGTGGTGCTCATCGTGAGGTTCCCTTTTTCGAAGCGGGTTTGTTAGACATATCGTTGGCATTCAGATTTGCTGTTTTACTGATATTTTCACTAATGACTTTATTAATTTCAGCATCGGCTTCTTTGCCCCAATTTTCATAGATAGGGGTTTCATAAACGGGTATGGGGGCGGTTTCATTGATGTATTTTCCACTCTGATTATGCAAATCAATAGTTACTTCCATGGATAAACCAATCCGCAAGGGATGAGCTTTGAGTTCTTTAGGGTCTAATTGAATACGCACCGGCAAACGCTGAACTACTTTTATCCAATTTCCTGTTGCGTTTTGCGCGGGTAGAAGCGCAAAAGCACTGCCTGTTCCTGCTGAAAAACCCATAATTGTTCCATGGTAAACCACCGACGATCCATAAAGATCAGCGGTTAATGTTGCTGGCTGGCCAATTCGCATGTAGCGAACTTGTTTTTCTTTAAAATTGGCGTCAACCCAGACTTGTTCTAAAGGAACGAGCGCCATCAGTTGAGTCCCCGCAGCAACCCGCTGACCAACTTGAGCTGTACGTTTGGATATTTCACCTGAAACTGGAGCTCGAATTGAAGTGCGCATGTAGTCAATATAAGCCTGGCGTAATCGGGTTGCTGCTGCTAAAACATTGGGGTGTTGTGGCAAATTGGTATTTTCGGTTAAAGCGCGGTTTGCTAATAATGCAGATTGAGCTTGAGTTAGGGCCGCATCCGCACTTTTGAGTGAATCCTCTGCATGGGTTAATTCCTCTTTTGACACCGCACCCACACCAATGGCTTGATTGCGTCGTAAGAGATCTTGTTTTGCTTTCTCATGAGAGACTTGCTGATTTTTAAGATTCGCCTGAAGGCCAGTGTTATTGATGAATAATTGTTGAGTGTTTCTTAATGTTTGGGCGAGATTTGCTTTAGCTTGTTCGAAAGCAATAAACGCATCAATTGGATCAAGTTCGACCAATAGTTGGCCTGTGCTGACGTATTGTGTGTCGTCAGCTTTCACGGCAATGACTGTACCGCCTACTTGAGCAGTGATTGGTATAATATTTCCATTCACGTAGGCATTGTCTGTTTCTTCATAAAAGCGTGCAATAAGCCACCAATATAAGCCGTAAAAAATTGCAATAACGACAAGAACAATCGTGAAGGAAATGAGTAAAAATTTTCGCTTTTTACCGAGTCTTTCTTCGTCAGGTGTAATAGGAAGTTGATCCACTGTACCCATTCATCTCTCACTGGATTGATTATTTGAAGCATGACAGCATTCGATCATTCGCGCATCAAAGCCACCACCAAGCGCTTTAATTAAATTAACTTGTAGGTTACGTCGATTTAAAACAAGTTGCAAACGCGTTTGCTGTTCCGCAAGGTAGCGTGTCTCGGCATCCAACACGACTAATTGAGAGGCAAGGCCAACGCGATATTGATACTTTGCTAGATAATAGGCGTGCTCTGCAGTATGAAGGGCCTCTCGCTGAACGCTAAGTTGTTTATCCACAGCGACAATGTTAGTCAGCTGTGCAGCGACATCGGATAGTGCATTATTCAGTATTGTGTTGTAATTCCCTACGGCTTCTTCATAAATGGCATATTGCTCACGCAATTTACCGCGAAGTGCGCCGCCATCGAAAATCGGTAAAGTGATCGCTGGGCCTATATACTCACTATTGGCTCTAACCTCGATATCACTGAGTTTGAGAGAGAGAAAAGCAACACCCGCCAATAAATTGATATTTGGGTAAAACAATGCTTTTGTGTAGTTGATGCCTTGGCAAGCGGCTTCAACTTGCCAACGTGCACTGACAATATCCGGCCTTCGTCCTAAAAGCACTAAAGGTAAATTAGAGGGAAGGGCCGGTGTTTGGGCATTCATTAAGCGGGGACGCTTGATGGTTAAACCTCGATCAGGGCCTGCGCCAAGCAAAGTGCCTAACTGCTGTTTGGTAAGGATTATTTGACCCTCAACTTGCACTAATTGAGTGCGCGCTGTTGCCGAAGTGTTTCGGGCTTGGTAAAGCTGCACGCGTGTATCCAAACCAGTGCGCAAGCGAACTTTAGAAATTTTTTCCAGAGCTTCACGTTGAGTTACTGTTCGCCTTAATACATCACGTAAATCGTAATAATACGCTAAGGCGTTATAAGTGGCCGCCACAGAAGTGGCGATGTTAAGTCGGGCTTCTTGCTCTTCAGCCTCGCTGGCCTTAGTTTCCGAAATGGCTTGCCTGAGTTTGGCGTGATTTTTTCCCCAAAGATCGATGTTATAACTTGCTTTAGTGAGAAATGCAGTTTGGTAAAAAACAGAATTGCTAATGGGAGGAATAAAAAGATTGTGTGAAGAAACTCGGGTGCGAGTTTCTATTCCCGAAAAATCAGCATGAGGGTATAAGGCAGCAGCACTTTGCTGTGTCAGCCCTCTTGCTTGTCCAATTCGTGCTTTAGCCACCTGTAGATTTGGATTATTAGCCAGCGCTTCACGGATTAAGGCAGTCAATTGAGGATCGCTAAACTGTGTCGCCCAATTAATTGTGGGCCATTGCCCTTTTTGATTTGGTAAGCTTTTAGTAGTTTGAAACTGAGAGGGTAAGGCTATTTTTTTATCGCTTTTAATCCCAATATAGTTAACACAACCTGCAAGCGCTCCTAAAAGTAACGAAGCCGTGATTGCTTTAAAACCTTTTTTCCAGCAGTATGAAGTTAACCCCATGCACAGTTCCGAAAAGTTGTAGACTTTGCTCTTTCTAACTCCCTAATAGTAAAACTTTTTTTCTCTTTAATCGACTAATACTTGTAAGTTCGATTTAAATCTTTGATAGGAATGAGAGGGTGCTTATGGTTCTGTATTCAGATTATGGCTAAATTATCGTTCTACTGGCAAAATAGGCTTCTTTAGCGAAACGCGCAGTGCAGTGGGTGCAAAAAAACTCAATAAAGATTTTAAAGCATTAGAAGTTGTTTTGGCTTATTAAACATAAACTGTATTTTCTTTCTTGCCAGCAATGTCATTTATGGATAGTCTGCGTTTTTAACCCTAATCATCTTAATTATGCTTGACGTGCAGGCCCTGTCGTTTGATTACCAAGAGAAACCCGTGTTGAACAAGGTGCAATTTTCATTAGCACCTGGTCAGTTTTTGCATTTACGCGGAGCCAATGGTGTGGGGAAAACCACGTTATTTAGGTTATTAGCCGGCCTTCTTAAACCCAATGAAGGGGAGATTTTTTATGAAGGCGAGTCAATTTATCGCAATCTGGTCACCTATCAACGTAAACTGTGTTATGTAGGGCATAAAACGGGTTTAAATCCTCTTTTGACGGTAAAGGAGAATTGCTATTTCGATATGCATTGGGGGCGGCGCAATGTCCGTCTTGACGAATTGCTAGCGCAATTTGGCCTACCAGGATTGGAGGATGAGCCTTGCTACCTGCTTTCCGCAGGACAACGTCGACGTGTTGGTTTGTTAAGGTTAATGATGACTGACGCCTCCTTATGGTTGCTGGATGAGCCACTTGTTGCTTTGGACACAACTGCTATTCAAACGGTAATGACTTGTCTTGAAAAACACCTTGCACAAGGAGGGCAGGTAATTTTAACTTCCCACCAAGCATTGCCTTTTCATCAGCCTTATCAGGAGTATTCATTGTGATGAGCTTGACTACTCTTTTTATAAGGCAATTCCACCGAGAATTCTTATTGCATCTTCGTCAACCTAAATTGCTATTGCATTCTTCTTTGTTTTTTCTAATGGTTACTGTTTTCTTTCCTTTGACGATGCCACCAGCAACCACTATTTTGCGCTCTGTAGCACCTGGACTCGTTTGGATTGCCATGCTGCTTGCCATGTTATTGACCTCAGTCGGGCTTTTTCAGCAGGATTATGAAGACGGCATTGTCGAGCAATGGCTAATCTCAAGTTATCCGCTTAGTTTGGTTGTCGCTGCAAAATTAACCGTTCATTGGCTAATTAATTTATTACCTATGTTAGTGTTTTGTCCTCTACTGGCTCTACTATTTAGTTTTAGTTGGCAAGAAACAGGTGTGTTAATGCTTGGGTTAATTACCGGTACTCCTGCTATTCTTTTTTTATGTGGGCTTGCAGCTGCCTTTAGTTCGGGTATGCAACAAAAAGGGGTGCTCATGGCATTAGTATTATTGCCGTTAACAGTACCTGTCATGATTTTTGGCAGTGGTAGTTTAACAGCCGCGATGCAGGGTTTGCCGGTTGCAGGTTATCTAGCTATTTTGCTGGCATTATCGGTTCTTGCAGCAGGATTTTTACCTTTTGCAATTGCTGCTGTAGTCCGAATTAATTTAGTGGACTGATTTTTGGGCCATGGCTTAACTTTCTGCAACAAATACTATCTGAGGTTGCTGGTCAGGGAGGAATAAAATTGTCAATCCATTCGCATGCATGATAAAATTCCGCCTTTTGTAATCTGAATCACCCCTCATGTGGAATTTTTTATATCAAATGGCTTCGCCGAAGGTTTTTTATCAAATGACTAAACCTTGGCTTAGTAAGCTAAGGTTTAGTGCCTTGCTTTTTCTGGCTGTTGGTATAATTTGGGGCTTATTTTTTGCGCCGCCCGATTATCAGCAAGGCGATGCTTTTCGTATCATTTATATTCATGTTCCAAGTGCCTTTCTGTCTATGGCCATTTATGGCTGGATGGGTTTTCTTGCTCTGCTCTTATTAGTCTGGGGCATCAAAATGGCTGGTATGATGCTTGGTATTGCCGCTCAATTGGGCGCTTCAATGGCTTTCCTCGCTTTGCTTACAGGGAGCATTTGGGGCAAACCCATGTGGGGAACCTGGTGGGTTTGGGATGCCCGATTGACCTCTGAGCTCATCTTATTCCTTTTGTATTTGGCCATATTGGCAACCAAAAGTTCTTTTCAGAGCAAAGAACAAGGAGATAAGATTGTTGCGATTTTAACGTTAGTGGGTTTGATTGATTTACCGATTATTCATTATTCAGTGTACTGGTGGAACTCCCTTCACCAAGGTGCAACACTTTCTGTCTTTGCTAAACCCAAAATAGCAAGCCCCATGTTGTATCCCTTATTGCTGACACTACTTGGTTTTTCCCTTTATTGTACTTGGATTATGCTCCACAAAGCACGAAGCGAAATACTCAGTCGTGAGCGTAAGCAACATTGGGTCAAAGAGATTGTTGAAAAAGGGGAATTATGAATCAATTTCAGCAATGGTTAATGATGGGGGGATATGGTTCCTATGTTTGGCCAGCTTATGGATTGGCGTGCATTGTATTGTTAATGAATTTCTTAAGTATTCGATTGCAACAGAAGCGGTTGTTGAAAAAATTGCAGCAATGGTTTAAGAGACAATGAAATGAATCCTGTTCGCAAACGAAAAATGCTGGTGTTGTTGTTTATTCTTTCTATCTTTATGTTGGCGAGTGCTCTTGTCCTGTACGCATTACGACAAAATATCAATCTGTTCTATACACCGACGCAAGTGGTGAAGGGTGAGGCCTCAAATCAACATACCATTCGCATTGGGGGAATGGTTGCGAAAAACAGTGTGGTACGGGGTGGAGCTGATGGATTGTCTGTAGAGTTTCAATTAACTGATTTTAATCAAACTGTTACGATAAAGTATCATGGTATCTTGCCCGATTTATTTCGTGAAGGACAGGGTATTGTGGCACTGGGTAAGTTAAGTGACAACCGCCACTTCATTGCGGAAGAAGTACTGGCAAAACATGATGCTAACTACATGCCGCCCGAGGTCAAAGAGGCTTTGGCAAAAGGGGCACAACCGGGAGTAAAGAAAAGCGCATGATAGCTGAAATTGGCTTGTTTTCATTGATTCTCGCTCTACTGTTTGCCTCTCTTCTTGCCACTATTCCAATAGTGGGCTTGTCGCGTGGTAAAGTGGATTGGGTTAACGCAGCTCCTCTCTACGCGTGTGGTCAATTCATTTTTATTGCCTTGGCTTACTGCTCTTTGACAGCTTGTTTTCTTAAGGATGACTTCTCGGTGGTTTATGTATTGACCAATTCCAGTGTTTCATTGCCTTGGTTTTACAAACTGTGTGCCGTGTGGGGAGGCCACGAGGGTTCCATGCTCTTATGGGTTGCCATATTAAGTTTTTGGATGGTGGCAATTAGTTTGTTCAGCGCTTCATTAGATCAAGCGATGCGAGCGCGCGTTTTGGTTGTATTAGGTTGGCTTAGTATTGGTTTTATCCTTTTTCTTCTTACCACATCCAATCCCTTTATGCGTCAGTTTCAATCATTGCAGACCCAAGGACGCGATTTAAATCCGCTTTTGCAAGATCCTGGATTCTTATTCCATCCCCCAATGCTTTACATGGGCTATGTGGGTTTTTCTGTTGCCTTTGCTTTCGCGATTGCTGCACTTTGGGTTGGAAAGGTTGAACCGGCTTGGGCAAAATGGACTAGACCCTGGACTTTAGCGGCTTGGTGTTGCTTAACGGCGGGCATTACTTTGGGGAGCTGGTGGGCTTACCGAGAATTAGGTTGGGGTGGTTGGTGGTTTTGGGACCCGGTTGAAAATGCGTCCTTTATGCCATGGTTGGTAGGTACTGCGTTATTGCATTCGCTCGCCGTGAGTGAACAGCGACAGCGATTTAAAGCATGGACCATGTTGTTGGCGATTACTGCCTTTTCGCTAAGTCTTATCGGTACCTTTTTAGTGCGTTCGGGAGTATTGACTTCAGTTCATGCTTTCGCTGTGGATCCGCAACGAGGTCTTTACATTCTTTGTTTTCTCCTGATTGTAATCGGGGGATCATTATTCCTTTTTGCCTTACGTGCCCAGACGTTGCAGCAGGGAGATAATCCCTCGCCGGTTTCTCGTGAAAGTGCGCTACTTTTAAATAATGTTTTTCTGGCAGTGGCTATGCTAACAGTGCTGATGGGCACCGTTTATCCCTTGCTTATCGATGGGTTAGGCTTAGGTAAATTATCGGTCGGTGCACCTTATTTTAATTCGGTTTTTGTACCCCTCATGATTCCTTTACTGATTCTAATGGGTGTTGGAGTGCATTTAAATTGGCAGTGCGACAGCTTGAAGAAAATAGCAATGAAATTAAGCAAGGTATTTTTTGTAAGTATCTTGATTCCCCTATTACTCTTAATGGGATTAGCTCAGCCAATCAATGGTTATACCTTATTTGGTTTAATGCTGGCATTCTGGATTGTGCTGAGTAGTGTTAAATTGATAGTCATCCGATCGAGGCAGCGCGGATGGTTTAAGTTAGGACAAGCATTCTGGGGAATGATAGTGGCGCATTGTGGCGTCGCTGCAACTGTAATTGGCATTGCAGTCTCGACAGGCTATGGCATTCAAGACGATGTTAAAATGGCGCCTGGTGATACCATTCATCTGGCTGGTTTTAACATTTCATTTTTAAGCGAGGCGCCCTTAGAGGGTGCGAATTATCATGGGTCGCAAACGAAATTTTTAATCAGTCGCAAGCATAAAGAGACAATCATTTACCCCGAAAAGCGGATATATAATGTCGGGCAAATGGCAATGACAGAGTCCGCTATCGATGTAAGTCCCTTTCGTGATATTTATGTCGCTCTTGGCGAACCGTTAGATGATAAAGCCTGGTCAGTACGTGTGTACTTCAAACCTTTTGTTCGTTGGATTTGGGGTGGTGGATTTATGATTTTAGGAGGGGGGGTATTGGCTTTGACGGATAGACGCTATTACAAAGCACGACAAAAGGTAAAAGCGGGTTGTGAGCAAGAGGTCGGTGCATGAAAACACTCCATTGGCGCTTAATTCCATTGACTATTTTTGCCCTTTTAATTGTTTTTTTCTGGCGCGGATTGTCATCGGAGCCAAGAAAATTGCCCTCGGTGCAATTAGGCAAATCATTGCCAGCTTTCCAACTTCCTGCTGTAGAGGAAGGTAAATTGTTTACACCCGATGTCATGAAAGGGCGTGTGGTTTTGCTCAATGTATGGGCCAGTTGGTGCGAAGCGTGTGTTGAGGAGCAAGTCTTTCTCATGCGACTTGCACGCCAGTCAGTGCCAATTTACGGCTTAAATTACAAAGATAATACCCAAAATGCACAACGGTGGTTGAATGAATGGGGAAATCCTTATCAAGCAGTGGGCGAG
The DNA here is from genome assembly GCF_900167045.1 of Legionella maceachernii. GTDB lineage: Bacteria > Pseudomonadota > Gammaproteobacteria > Legionellales > Legionellaceae > Tatlockia > Tatlockia maceachernii. The sequence goes on from NZ_FUXJ01000007.1 coordinate 189,869, forward strand.
GATAAAGAGGGGCGTGTAGCGATTGATTTGGGCGTTTATGGTGCTCCTGAAACGTTTCTGATTGATAAAAAAGGTGTTATTCGTTATAGGCATATCGGTATCTTAAATGAAGAGGCTTGGAAGTCTGATTTTTTACCGCGAATCAAACAATTACAGGGTGAGGCATGAAAGCTTACTTATTCATCTTAAGCTTGTTACTGGTATTTCCAGCATCAGCGAATACTTTCTATCCTTTAGAAACAGCGAGACAGGATGCACAATTTTCGCATTTACTGAAAGAGCTACGCTGTTTGGTTTGCCAAAACCAGGATTTAGCAGATTCGAATGCTGGATTGGCTAAAGATTTGCGTGAGCAAGTTTATAGTATGGTCAAAGAAGGAAAAAGCGACAGCGAAATTATCAGTTTTTTGACTGCTCGTTACGGTGATTTCATTTTGTTCAAACCCCCTGTGAAACCTTTAACTGCATTGCTATGGTTTGGGCCATCATTGTTTTTATTTTTAGGCTTACTTATTTTTTGGCATACCTGTTTAAAGCGAACTTCTCATGAATGAATGGTGGTTATTAATCAGTTTTATCGTTTTAGGATTGTTAGCGCTGCCTTTGGCGTTGTTTCCTTTGCGTAAATCGAAGGGGTTTATGCTCGTTATGTTGCCTATGCTCATTGGGGCTTCGTGTTTGGCGTACTGGCGATGGGGGGCTTGGACTACTTGGCAGGCTTATGTGCACCACGAAGCGACGCAGCAACAAATTCAGGCGGTACTGCAAACCATTAAAAGCCCTGTGGAATTAATTGTTCGAATGAAAGCTCGCTTACAGGCCGACCCTAACAGCGAACGTGGTTGGTATTTATTAGGGAGATTATACGCAAGTCAAGGACAATGGTTTGAGGCGCGCGATGCATTTTTCAAAGCCTTTCAATTAAAACCCGACGATGAAGCGGCGACAATCAATTATGCTCAGAGTCTTTGGCAATTAAATCAACAGCAATTTAATGAGCAGATTAGGAATATATTTAAAACGCTACTGCAAAAAAATCCAGATCAACCTGATGCTTTGGCTATGTTAGCGATGGATGCTTTTGGCAGCAGCAATTATCAATTAGCAATCGATTACTGGCAACATTTGCTTAAGCTAGCACCTAAGCATTCTGAAGAAGCACAATTATTACGAAAGGCAATTGCTAAAGCACAACAAAAATTAATGCCCGTGGCTGGTGAAAAATAAGCAAACACTTTGCCTATATCTTAAAAAAATGCTGTCGCACTGTGATAAAGGGAAACTGATGTATAAAGGATAAAAGGAAGAAGCTTTCCCAAACGATGCTTTGCTTTCATTTTAAAATCCTACTCCTAAGTTCATGGTTAAGAAAATGATCCAAGAATCGTGCCTAATCTGAAAAAATTTGATACATGGAGCAGTATTTATGACACAAAACACGCTCATCCTCTTACCCGGTGTTTTATCAAACCATCGGGTTTGGACTCATCAAGCGACTCATCTCAATGAGCAGGTGTGCTGCCAAGTTATTCCTTTGACCGACCATGACAACATGGAGGATTTACTGCAGATGGTTCTGGCAAGTGTTCCCGGAAATTTTATTTTAGCAGGGCACTCAATGGGTGGGTGGTTAGCCTTAGAATTGGCCCGTGCAGCACCAGAGCGAATTTTAAAATTGTGCTTACTGAATACTTCAGCGAAAGAGGATCCACCCGAAAAATACAAGGATAGATTGGCAATGATTGCCGCAGTGAAGCAAGGTCAATTTCAAAACGTAGCAGAAAATATTGCTGAGCGGTATGTGCATAATAAGCAAGTAAAACAAGACGTTTTGTCGATGTTTCTCAATGTGGGAGAAAAGGCGTTCGTTAATCAGGAAAAAGCGCTATTAACTCGGCGGGAGACGGTTTCGATTCTCCCACAATTAACAATGCCGACAATGATTATTCATGCGCAAAAAGATAAGGTTTTTTCTCTGTCATCTCATCTCGAATTGCAAAAGAAAATGCCGAATGCCAAATTAGCAATTGTTGATGATTGTGGGCACATGAGTCCAATGGAGGCACCGCAAGCAATCACCTCATTGATGAGATATTGGATTGATTACTTTTGAAAGAAGCTTTGGAAGCAGGCACTGCCAAGCGTTGGGAGGTTCTTCGCTTTCGCTTATCGATATTGTCGTCCCGAACGAAGTGAGGGATCTCCTGAAGGAGGGTATTGCCAAGAGTCGGGAGGTCCTTCGCTTTCACTCAGGATGACAGC
>NZ_FUXJ01000007.1:192255-215257 GCF_900167045.1 Legionella maceachernii
GTATTGTCGTCCCGAACGAAGTGAGGGATCTCCTGAAGGAGGGTATTGCCAAGAGTCGGGAGGTCCTTCGCTTCGCTCAGGATGACAGTGGTTCGGGAGGTCCTCGCTTTGCTTGAGATGACATTTTTTGCTCAGGATCAATTTTTCGTCTACACTAAAATTCACTTAAGCCAAGTATTTCACTCAAATTTCAAGGAGAGGAAATGAGTAATCGAGTCTATCAGATTGTTGAATTAGTTGGCACTTCCGAGGACGGTATCGAGGAGGCCATTAATAACGCTATTGCTCAAGCTGCTAAATTACACGGTAAATTGGACTGGTATGAAGTTTTAGAAACGCGCGGATTTATTGAGGGCTCGAGAAGTAAATATTATCAAGTGCATTTAAAAGTTGGCTGTCACGCTCATTAATAAATGACAAATTTTTAATACGACTACAAATCGCAGAACCTGGGTCATTTGCATAAATTAGGTATCCTTTGCTTTAGGTGTTCTCTACCGCTTGACGTAATGCCTTCAAAAAATGCAATCCGTAGCGGCTTAATTTATGTTGGCCTATACCGGCAATATCCAATAAATCGTCCAGGGTTTGTGGCTTGTCTTTTACCATCTGATGGAGGGTTGCATCACTAAAAATCATAAAAGGTGGTTTGTTCTCCTCCTCTGCTAACTGTCGTCGCAAAGCGCGCAAGACTTCAAACAGCGGGCTATCAGTCGTAGAAAGGAGGGTTCGTTCTTTGGGTTTATTTTCTTTTAGCTTTAATTCAGGTTTGGGCAAAGTCAGAAACACTTTTTCCTCCCCTTTTAATACAGCAACAGCCTTTTTCGATAAACGTAGCACATTATAATGCCCTATATCCTGATAACAGTAATCCCGATGAATCAGTTGCCAGGCTAACTGCTTCCAATAATTCGCTGATTTCTCTTTCCCTATGCCAAAAGTGCTTAATTGCTGATGCTTGGCCTGTTGAATTTTGTCTGCGGTGCTACCGCGCAAAACATCAATCACATAGGTCATGCCATAGCTTTGTCTTAAACGGTAAATGCAAGAAAGTATTTTTTGGGCATCCTCGGTTGCATCAACGGTTTGCGGTGGATTGTCGCAAACATCACAGGTATGGCAAGCTTCATCGCATGGCTCATCGAAATAACGCAGCAAAATTTGCCGCCGGCAATGAGTTGCTTCAGCAAATGCTAACATGTGATTGAGTTTGCTCGTTTCAATTCGCTGTTGGGCTTCGTTGGTGGTGGTTGCAATCCAACCGCGGAGCCTGCCGCTGTCTGCGGGATCGTAAAGAAATAGGGCAAGGGCGGGCAAACCGTCGCGCCCAGCTCTCCCTGTTTCCTGATAATAACTTTCAATGTTTTTGGGCAAATCATAATGAACAACAAAACGGACATTGGGTTTATCAATACCCATACCAAAAGCGATGGTTGCAACAACAATATCAATATGGTCGTAACGAAATAAAGACTGAACTTCCCGGCGCTCACTGTGAGCAAGACCGGCATGGTAAGCTCGGGCTCGATAACCTAATTCTTGTAATTTTTCGGTCAAACGCTCTACTCCGGTGCGTGTGCCACAATAGATAATGCCGGATTGTTGTCCTTGATTATGTAAAAACTGATGTAACTGTTTAAGCGGGTTATTTTTGATAATAACACTGTAGTGAATATTCGGCCGATTAAAGGAGGCGACGAATTGCTTCGGCTGATAGTTTAATTTTTTTACAATGTCTTGGCGGGTTTGTTGATCGGCAGTTGCGGTAAGCGCAATGATGGGGATGGTAGGAAAGTGTGTTTTTAATGCTCCTAAAGCGGCATATTCGGGACGAAAATCATGGCCCCATTGCGAAATACAGTGCGCTTCATCGATAGCAAACAAGGCAAGCTGGCAGGCCTGCAAGCGCTCAAGAAACGATTGGCTAAGCAATCGCTCCGGCGCTATATAAAGTAAGTCCAGTTCATTATTATGCAGTTGAGCAAGCACTTTTCTGGCTTCTTCGCTGCTGAGTGATGAGTTATAGTAAGCCGCGCGAATACCTTGCAACTTTAAGGAAGCCACTTGATCCTCCATTAAAGCAATCAAAGGAGAGACGACAATTCCCACGCCTTCACGCACAATGGAAGGAATTTGATAACAAAGCGATTTTCCACCACCGGTTGGCATGAGCACTAATAAATCATCCCCGGCAACAAGGTGGTCAATGATCTCTCCTTGTGGGCTACGAAAAGAGTCGAAGCCGAAAAAATCCTTTAAAACACGATGTACTTTGGTGTTAATGTCTTGATGAGGTGGTATTACTGATTCCATGTGTTTTTTCTTTTTTTATGGACACCAAAGCTGGCAATAATACCATTTTTTAAAAAATATGAATTATTCTGTATGAAAAAATAATCAAGGGAATTGAGGTGTTTTTGCTCAAATTATTAAGAATTGCCCATAGGAGTTGCACCCAGTGAGAGAGAGAGTTAGATTAAGTGAGGAGCGAGATAGAAATTGCTGGACTTATAAGGAAAAGCTATGGATTTCAAGTTAAATGAAGAGCATATTGCTTTTCGTGATATGGCAGCTGAATTTGCGCGTGATAAATTAGCACCTAATGCCACCCATTGGGATGAGAACAGTTACTTTCCTATTGATGTTTTGCGAGAAGCGGGAAGGCTGGGTATGGGAGGGATTGTCACTGCTGAAGACATTGGTGGTTCCAATTTAAAACGTATGGATGCTGCACTCATCTTCGAGCAACTTGCGACAGGATGCGTCACAACCAGCGCGTACCTCTCTATTCATAACATGGTTGCTTCATTAATTGATCGCTATGCCGATGAACCTTTGCGACGCACCTGGGGTCCGCGTGTTACCTCATTGGACGCTTTAGCCAGTTATTGCCTCACTGAACCTGATTCCGGGTCCGATGCTGCATCCTTAAAGAGTCGCGCAGTTAGGGACGGGGATTATTATGTTTTAAATGGGGCAAAATCGTTCATTTCCGGAGGCAGCGTCAGTGATGTTTATTTATGCATGGTGAGAACAGGGGATGATTCGCATCACGGTATTTCTTGTTTACTGGTCGAGAAAGGAACTCCTGGATTAAGTTTTGGTAAATTAGAGAAAAAGATGGGCTGGCGAAGTCAGCCAACCTGCATGGTATTTTTTGAAAACTGCCGTATACCGGTCACTCATCGAGTGGGTGAAGAAGGGATGGGTTTTAAGATTGCGTTAAACGCTCTCAATGGCGGAAGGGTTAACATCGCGTCTTGCTCTTTAGGAGGTGCCCTTGCTTGTTTACGCCTGACGCAAAAATACCTCCAGGAGCGCATCCAATTTGGTAAACCTTTATCGAAAATACAAGCGTTACGATTTTATTTTGCTGATATGTTAACCGATTATGAAGCTGCACGTTTAATGGTTTTTCGTGCGGCAGATGCTTTGGACAAAAATGATCCGCATGCGCCCATGTATTGTGCAATGGCTAAACGTTTAGCCACGGATGTTGCTTTTCGGATCAGCGATAAAGCCATGCAATTGCATGGCGGTTATGGTTACCTTCATGATTACCAAATTGAGCGAATATTTCGTGACTTAAGAGTGCATCAAATCCTTGAAGGAACAAATGAGATCATGCGAGAAATCGTCGCCAAAGCGAGCTTGGATGAAGAATATTTTATTGATTAACAGGAGTTGCAGATGAATTTGATTACTCAGGATTTAAACAGTGACGGCATTCTTACTTTAACGCTTAACCGGCCAGAAAAGTTAAATGCGTTAAGCACTGAAGCGTTGCATGCCTTAAGCGAAATTTTTGATTCCGCAAAAGAAAACACCAAAGTAAAGGCATTGCTCTTGACTGGCACAGGAAAAGCTTTTTGTGCAGGAGCCGATATTACTCGTCTTGCGGAATGCAACGCGCAAAGCGGGTATGCGTTTGCCCTTGATGGTCAAGCTATTTTTAGAAAATTGGAGACGATGGGTAAACCGTCACTTGCGGCAATCAATGGGTTTGCCTTTGGCGGTGGCTGTGAGCTAGCCATTGCTGCGACAATGCGTATTGCTGCAACGACAGCGCAATTTGGCCAGCCCGAAGTAAAGCTGGGGGTGATTCCAGGGTATGGAGGAACTCAGCGATTGGCTCGGTTAATCGGCAAAGGGCGAGCCATGGATTTGTGCCTAACCGGACGTTTTATCAATGCAGAAACCGCACTTCAGTGGGGGTTGGTCAGCGAAGTAGTGGCTAATGATGACCTGTTGATACGTGGGAAGGACATTTTAAAGGGGATTCTGACCATGGCTCCACTCGCTATCGCCAGCGTTATGGAAGTGATTGATCGAGGCTATGACATGTCGCTAAGTGACGCGTTGCACTTAGAAGCCGTCCATTTTGCCAAGGTTTGTGCTAGCGAAGATAAAAAAGAGGGCGTTACGGCTTTTCTGACGAAGCGAAAAGCAGAATTTAAAGGAGCGTGAAAATGACCGCAGATGTCACTTTTGCTCAAGTGCGACAGGTTGGGTTAATCACGCTAAAACGCTCGCAAGCATTGAATGCACTGACATTACCTATGATCAAAGCCTTACAGCAGCAATTGATGCAATGGCGTAACGATGACAGTGTGCAAGCAGTCTTGATTCAAGGTGAGGGGGAAAAAGCATTTTGTGCTGGCGGTGACGTGCGCTGGCTTTATGATGCTGGTTTAGCTAAAAATCCAGAGCAAATGCAATTTTTTTGGCATGAATATCGTTTAAATCACTATATTCATCACTATCCTAAACCGTATATTGCTTTAATGAATGGCATTACCATGGGCGGGGGGGTAGGCATTTCCCTTCATGGTTCTCATCCTGTCGCCACTGAGCGTTTTACCTTTGCCATGCCTGAAACGGGAATTGGTTTTTTTCCTGACATCGGCGCTAGTTACCTACTCTCTCGCTGCCCAGACCAAATCGGTATTTATCTAGGCCTAACCGGCAATCGCCTCAATGCGCAGGATGCTACCCATGTCGGTTTGGTAAAACAGGTTATCGATGCTGATGATCTCGAAGCTGTGGTAGAAAGTCTCATCGAAGCTGATTTAACCGTAAATACCCATCAGCAGGTGAGTACTTGCTTACAGCGTTTTGCTTTACCAGTTAGGCAAGCGACGATAGACAACGATAGAAAGGCAATTAATGCCTGTTTTGCAGGAAACACCGTAGAAAAAATCATGATTGCTTTACAAGAAAGGGGCGACGAATGGGCGACATCGCTTTTGCACAATTTACAGCAAAAATCGCCTTTGAGCTTAAAAGTTACCTTAGCGCAAATTCATAAAGCGAAATCGTTATCCATAGGTGAGTGCTTAAAAATGGATTACTGTCTTGTTAGTCAATTCATGCGAGATGCGGATTTTTATGAAGGTGTAAGAGCTTTATTGGTCGATAAAGATAAAAACCCACATTGGCAACCTAAAAGTTTGGCTGAAGTGACAAGTGCTAGAGTTGCTGATTATTTTGAGTGTGGTCAAGAGGAACTAGAATTGATTGCCTAACGCCTTATGATTAATTCTTACAATTATAAAATGAGTTAAGAATCGGCAAGGTAAATGAGATAAAGGTATATCCTTCAATTCTATTACGCTCATTTTTTTGTTATTCTTGCTCATCTTTTCTCTAAAGGGAAAAAAATGAGACATCAGTTAATTTATAAAAATGTTACCTTGGATATTGTCCATAAAGATGCAAAAAAACCTGGCATTAGTGAGATTAAATTCAGTGGTGAACCAATGGCTGTTAGCAAATCTCATATCGAATTCTTACAGCATTCAAAACCTATTCTGAATCGCAATGAAATGACTCTTCAGACAGAGAAAAAAGAAGGGACAATTATAATCAAACCTTCAAAGAATACGCAAAAGAGCGAAGAATACCTTCATAATGTAGTCGAACGATTTATTATCAGTAATTTTAGTGAGATTCAATTTCCTACTGATGAAGCAAATGCTGCAATTAGTAAAGAATATTGGCAAACTGCGATACACTTAGCAGGCGGTGATCTAAGTTCATTGCATGATGAGATGGAAAAATTGACTAGTCATTTTGCAAACACCACGAGAATGTAGTTAGTTGTTAAGTTGCTATAATTTGTGGCCAACGTAATCATTTCCAATAACTAGTGAAACGAGCAAAAGTTGGCCCTTGGCGCAACAAAACATATAGCTCTATCACAAACTGCAATCTATCACTTGCATTGTTTGTTGGGTCAAGGCCCAGCCTATGAAAGTTGTACCCTGTATTGAAAACAAAATTGAGTGTTCTCGGTATTTCCCTTAAAATGCGCATTCAAATTTAATGAAGGTTTTGTATGTCTGATTTCTACGAGGATTTCACTAAGCGACGGACGTTCGCAATCATTTCCCACCCGGATGCCGGTAAGACGACAGTAACGGAGAAGTTACTGTTGTTTGGTGGTGCAATTCAGCTTGCTGGAACGGTAAAAGGGCGCAAGGCGGACCGCCATGCGACTTCTGACTGGATGGCGATGGAGAAAGAAAGGGGAATTTCGGTTACAACTTCAGTGATGCAATTTGTTCACAATCAACACATCATGAACTTGCTTGATACACCAGGGCACGAGGATTTCTCCGAGGATACTTACCGTACATTAACTGCGGTGGATTCAGCACTTATGGTCATCGATGTGGCGAAAGGGGTTGAAGAGAGAACCATCAAATTAATGGAAGTTTGTCGTTTACGTGATACGCCAATTATGACCTTCATCAATAAATTAGACCGCGAAGGACGCGAGCCTATTAGCTTACTGGATGAAGTGGAGACTGTATTAGGGATTCAGTGTGCGCCCGTGACCTGGCCAGTAGGGATGGGAAAACGGTTTAAGGGAATTTACCATCTGTATGAGGATACCGTTTATTTGTATCAGCCAGGTAAAAATGCCCAAAAGCAAGAAGCTACTCAAATTAAAGGGTTAAGCAATCCCGAGTTGGATGAGTTGTTAGGAGACGCTGCACAAGAATTACGGGATGAAATTGAGTTAGTTAAAGGCGCTTCTCACGAATTTAAATTAGAAGATTATTTGGCGGGAAAGATGACCCCTGTGTACTTCGGTTCAGCGATTAATAACTTTGGTATTAAAGAATTATTAGATGATTTCGTAACTTATGCCCCAGGTCCTTTGCCACGCGAAGCAGTCGAACGCAAAGTCAATCCTCAAGAAGAGCCGTTTTCTGGTTTTGTGTTTAAGATTCAAGCGAACATGGATCCAAAGCACCGTGACCGCATTGCTTTTTTACGCATCTGCTCAGGCACGTTTAGAAAAGGAATGAAATTAAATCATTTGCGTATCAGTAAAGAAGTGCAAATTTCCAACGCTCTGACCTTCATGGCGGGTGATAGAGCACATGCTGAAATGGCAATGGCCGGTGACATCATTGGATTACATAATCATGGAACTATTCGCATTGGCGATACGTTTACTCAAGGGGAAAATTTAAAATTCACAGGTATTCCTAATTTTGCGCCGGAGCTTTTTCGATTAGTTCGTTTAAAAGATCCGTTAAAAAGCAAAGCGCTGCTTAAAGGGTTAATTGAATTATCCGAAGAAGGTGCAACGCAGGTCTTTAGACCACTCAATAGTAATCAGTTAATCTTGGGTGCTGTGGGTGTATTGCAGTTTGATGTGGTCGCGCACCGCTTAAAGCATGAATACAAAGTGGATTGCATTTACGAAGCAGTTAACATTACTTGTGCTCGTTGGGTTTATGCCGAAGACGAAAAATCAATGGTTGAATTTCGTATAAAAGCGCACGATTATTTAGCACTTGATGGTAGCGATGCATTAATCTATCTCGCCCCCACAAAAGTGAATTTAACGATGGCACAAGAGCGTTATCCTAAAATCCATTTTTCTGCAACGCGTGAGCATTAATAACCACTGTATAAAATAACGTAGAAAGCACTTTCTCTGCTCTGATGCACTGCATTTAGCAGAGAGAACTAGCCAAGCCGATCTTGCATCATCCTTTGACAAAAATGTCAAAAAAACATAACATTTGCAAAATTATCCAGCACTAACGAGAGACAATATGCCTAGGCAATATAAAAACCCTAATCCTTATTCAATTATCGAAGAAATAATAGTACCTGATGATGCAGGCTATTCAGGATATTTTCATCCTCATGTCAAATTAAGGGAAGAATCATTAAACCGTGAAGAGCTATTGTTTGAAGCCCTCCCAGAGAACAAATTTTGCCATGTGGTGAAAAATAAACACGAGCATTTTGGTAACTTTGTGTCCACATTGGAATCTCTTGAGCAGCATGGATTGATTGATCCCTTGTTCAAAGAAAATATTTTAAAAGACGAAAAGCGCTTATACCAAGAAGAGATGAAGAGGCTTGTTAACCGCCGTATTTATCCACATCCGCAAGCTGAAGCGGCCCTTATTGAATCGGTAATAATTCAACGGCATGGCTCAATTGACAAGGTTTTTCTCAGTTATAAACAAGAGGAACCGGAAGAATTGCTAAAGCGCTGCACTCTTCATCAATTGGGAATTGATAAAATGCCTTCTAGCGTGTTTGAGCATTATGGAATTTTATACGGATCTGAAAATTTGACCCCTTCCATGGCACTTGAAGGCATTAAAAGGGCTGGAATCATTGATGATGAATTTAAAGAGTTTATCCTGTTCCAGGAGGAGCAAATTCGTCCAGAGCATGAGGAAAAGGAACCCAATGAAGAGGAAATAGCTAGGCGATTTGATTGCCGTTATCCGGTAATGGCTGATTATGTTTTGACGAGTAACCATTGGTTTTATCAGCCGAAAAAAGAGGAAGTACCTGCTAAGTACAGTGATACTGTCTTTCCAGAATATACAAAACTGGAGTTGTAGTCTGTTGAAGATGATCAATAGAGCAGTGGCTTAACACCTCCTTGCCTATCTCCTGCGGGTTGACCGCAGGGATGTGTTGTTAGGGAAGCTAAGAAGCTGAGATTTGCCTTAAACTGTTTTATTCTTAGAGCATGTAATAAAACTTTCCTTAGGCTGCCACTAAATGATGTTTTATATTTGATTTCTAAAATAGTCCAAATCAGTATTTACCTGCTCGATTAAAGGAACAAATTCTCGCATCTTAGTAGACATAAACCGGTATTGGTCATCAGACCAGCCAAAATTTGTCTCTGATTGAACTAGTCTTTTACGTACCTCACTTTCTGTAAGCTGATTATCATCAGCAGTAAGCTTAATTTCGCGTAGAACACTCATAATAGTCGAGGTACTTTCTTGAGTGTACAAGTGATGCGGCTTTGCTACTAAAAGCAATCCCTTAATTATGGCATTGAGCATTTGTTGTGGAGTGGTTTCTTGATTCTTGGAAAAGACTTTGACTATTTGGTTCGGATGAACAAGTTGTTTTCCACATTTGCCAGTAGGATATAATTCCTTAATATCGTAGGGAAAAGTCGCCCCATTCATTTTCTTAACAATCATATAGTGATGGGGTTGGCCATTAAAATTACTTTCAATAAAAGGTAAAATCTTTTGGTATAAATTATCAAAAATTTGAATTGCTAAACTTATATCAAGCGTTTTAAAGCGATGATTGGTCAATAAAAAAACCTTATCTTCCTTAATTTGCCAACTGAAATCTTCGACTTCGGCACCAAAAGCTGAACTTATAATTAATGGCGTAATGGATAAACTAATGGCATCCCCGTGAAAACCCTTTTTAACATTGCTGTCTTTAATTGGATTGCTATCGATATGGCGTAACCCTAATCCTTGCAAGTCCTTTTGATTGGAAAAGAGGTAAACGATAAAATCAAACTTTTCTTTATCGGTAAAAATTTCTGTATTTCTAGCAGTTACTGGATTAGGACTTTCTTGATTAGAAAATATAAGTTGATAAAGAGCGCTTAATGAGGCTTGAGTTTTTCCCCATAAAGTAGTTAAAGCTGAAATAATTTGTTTGAACATATAAGGCCAAGTGGGTTAGTTATTGGTAATTAATTATACAGCTTGTCGTAAAACAAGGTAAAAAGAATTTTAGGCAAAGACTAGAGCCAATATGGAATGAACAAGGGAATTGTCAGTGGTTTAAACTGATGAAGCTTTGTCTGTTCTGATTCAATTGGCCAGTAAATAAATTCCAGATGTCCTTTGTATGGATAACATCTGTAACGATCCCCGATCTTATTGTTGATGGGATTAATTTTATTATGAAGAGAAGGAGTACTACGAACACGGAGTTAATAGAGTATTTGCTCAGGATGACGTGTTGATTGTCGTCCTGCGCGAGGCGAAGGATCTCCTGTGATAAGGTACTGCCAAGAGTCGGGAGACCCTTCGCTTTTGCTCAAGATGACGCGTTGATTGTCGTCCTGAGCGAAGCGAAGGATCTCCTGTGATAAGGTACTGCCAAGAGTCGGGAGGTCCTTCGGTTTTGCTCAGGATGACGCGTTGATTGTCGTCCTGAGCGAAGCGAAGGATCTCCTGTGATAAGGTACTGCCAAGAGTCGGGAGGTCCTTCGGTTTTGCTCAGGATGACGCATTGATTGTCGTCCTGAGCGAAGCGAAGGATCTCCTGGGACAAGGTACTGCCAAGAGTTGGGAGGTCCTTCGCTTTCGTTAATCCCCAAGTAAATCTAGTAATAAAGCCGATATTATGGAATAATTATCAACAATTACAGCAATATTTGTCTATTTATATGAAAATAAAAGCAATTTTATTAACCTTTTCTGTTTTTTTTCCTGTTGTTTTATTTGCTAATGTTCCTAATTGCCCTTTAATAAATGGAATCAATGTACACACCTCTGAGCGAGTTTTAACGATTTGTAAACACGGCACAGTCATTAAGTCCTTTAAGGTAGCGCTCGGATATAGAGGCGTCGGTAAAAAGAGGGCGGGTGATAATAAGACTCCAATTGGCTTATACAGGTTAGCCTATCCGAGAAAATCCACGCAGTTTAAAGTCTTTATTCCAATTCTCTATCCTACTTCACAGCAATTAGCTGCAGGATATACAGGAAGGGATGTAGGAATTCATGGTCCAGCTCAGTCATCGCATTTGTTTACCTGGTTAAATAACTTGCCAAGTGCAACGCGCGGATGCATTGCTGTGGGCAAAAATAACTATATTGAATATGTCGCCAATTGGGTGAAAGCTAATCCTGGAACGCAGATTCTAATTATTTAAACGAAATTGGGAGGGCTGCTCTTTTAAAGGATTTTCAGAAAAATGCCTAGTGGCAGCCCACAGACTGGTCTGTGGGCGTAAATGAGGCTCTACAAGCCTAATAATAGGATTTCGCTTAAAGGGAACAGCTGGCAATAACCAGGTGTTGGCCTTGATTAGTTAACTTAACTTTAGCTCCGGAATCCGCTGTGATAGTTATTTTCTGTTCTGGATGAATAGTGATGATCTTTGGAGTGTCGCCTGCAGCAATGGTTTCTCCGCCTATCTTGCCCGATTTACTGAGTGCCTCAATAAGGAAATCGTCGCCTGAATCTTCACTATGAAAAGTACAGGTTGCTGTCACCGGCCAAAACCAATAATTAGCAACGATTTGTGGTTCATTAGGAGGAAACTCATAGTCAATGCCAGTGCCTAGCATATAAGTATGAGTTGTTGCGAGCGAGTTTGCACTAAAAAGTGCACCGGCGCACAGCAAACTATAACAGGTTTTTCGCAGCATAAAGTCTCCTGGTTAAAAAAGGGTAAGATACCGTTATTTTAGTAGCAAGGCAATGAGGATTTGGATGGTTTTGTAACTCGGACAGAGTGCAGCGTAACTTAAGATTTTATTTACAATTTTCAGAAATGACTGCGCTCTATCCAGACTTGAAGCCCTGAGAACAAAGTGAGAAATTTACATTTCTGCCAAGGCCTTAGCGATTGATTCGGTCATGGTTTTTGCGTCTCCGAAAAGCATATAAGTATTGTCATGATAGAACAAATCATTTTCGACACCAGCATAACCTGGTGCTAGACTTCTCTTCACAAAGAGAATAGATCTTGCTTTTTCAACCTCAAGAACGGGCATGCCGTAAATGGGGGAGCTTGGATCTGTTTTGGCGGCTGGATTAGTTATATCATTGGCGCCAATGACGAAAGCAACATCCGCAGTCGCAAAATCACGATTGATTTCACTTTGTTCAAAGACACGGTCATAGGGAATATTGGCTTCCGCTAAAAGCACATTCATATGACCTGGCATACGTCCAGCAACGGGATGAATAGCGAATCGGGTGCGGATGGATCGTTTTTCAAGGGCGTCAACGAGCTCTTTTACCGCATGCTGTGCGTGGGCAACCGCCATTCCATAACCTGGCACAATAATGACATCTTTGGCGTTAGATAATAAAAAGGCGGCATCTTCCCCATTAGCCTGCCTGATTTGCTGCCCTTCATGACGAGCGCTGCTGCTTGACGAATCAGTGGCGTTGATGCCACCAAAAATAACGTTGATGATCGAGCGGTTCATGCCTACACACATAATATAACTGAGAATTGCCCCGCTCGCGCCCACCAAGGCACCTGTGATCACTAAAAGATGGTTACTTAGAGTAAAACCAATTCCTGCTGCAGCCCAGCCTGAATAAGAGTTCAACATTGAAATGACGACGGGCATATCCGCACCACCGATAGGAACAATCAGTAATATTCCAATTAAAAACGAGAGCAGAGCTAAGAAGCTAAACGCATAAAAAGATTGTTTCAAAACAAAGAAAATGAGCAGGCCTAAGATAACCAACGCCATAAGCAAGTTAACCAGTTTTTGGCCGTTAAAACGAATGGGTTTCCCTGTCATCCATCCTTGTAATTTTAAAAAGGCAATAATAGATCCTGAGAAAGTAATTGCACCGATAATCAAACCTAGGCTCATTTCAACCAGGCTGGTGGTTTCAATGTCTCCGGGGGTGCCAATATTAAACGAATGAGGTGATAGAAAAGCACAAAAAGCAACCAATACCGCTGCTAAACCTACGAGCGAGTGAAATCCTGCCACTAATTGCGGGATTGCCGTCATATTAATTTTAAGGGCAATGAAGGTACCAATGGCACCTCCTGCGAGGATAAGGACAATGAGCAACCAATGGTGATTCACCGAGGGCATCATGAGGGTGGAAATAATGGCTAGCGCCATACCACAAATACCTAATAAATTACCTCGTCTCGCAGAAGACGGGCTAGCAAGTCCTTTAAGCGCTAAAATAAAACATACTGCTGCAATGAGGTATAAAAAGGGAACTGATGATGTCATATGATATTCGTCCTATAACGCTTATATCCTAAACGCTTCACTGGGAGTGAAACGGGCTGAATTATTTTTTTGAACTTTTATACATCCGTAACATCCTTTGCGTTACCACAAAACCCCCAAATATGTTGATGGCAGTGATAAAAATAGCCAAACCACCCAGATAAGTGATAGAGCTCGTCGATTGAGTTCCCGCTGCAATCAATGCCCCCAAAATGATAATACTTGAGATTGCATTGGTTACCGACATGAGAGGAGTATGCAGGGCAGGGGTTACTTTCCAAACGACGTAATACCCTACAAAACAGGCCAAAACAAAAATAGTCAGAATAGCAACATAAGGGTTGCTTAGGGTATTAATGCTAGTCATAGCGTTTCCTTAGCCATTTGAAACGGCAAGTAATTCCCATCGTGAGAAAGCATGGCTTGTTTAAGAATGTCATCTTCTTTATTAAAGCTAAGTTCGTTAGAGGTCCCCACTAATAAAGTAATTAAATGCACAAGATTGTTTGCGTAAAGTTCACTTGCGGTTGCGGGAATGAGTCCGGCTAAATTGCTATAGCCAATAATAGTGACTTCGCCTTCCTTGACTACTTTATCACGTTGGCTTAATTCGCAATTTCCTCCGCGAGAGGTTGCTAAATCCACGATGACAGAACCGGACTTCATGTGCTCAACTGTTTTTTTAGTAAGCAATAGAGGTGCTTTTTTACCAGGAATAAGCGCTGTTGAAACAATGATATCCGCCTGTTTGGCATATTGGTCAATCAGTTCAGCTTGCATACGCCTGTATTCTTCACTGGTCTCTGCTGCATAACCACCACTGGTTTCAGCATCTTGCCCATCTCCCACTTCAATAAACTCTGCACCTAAGCTTTCGACTTGTTCCTTTGCAGCCCGGCGTACATCAAAGGCATAAACGACAGCACCTAATCGTTTAGCAGTGGCAATCGCTTGTAAACCAGCCACTCCTGCACCTAAAATAAGGATTTTTGCAGGATGAATCATACCCGCAGCAGTCATCATCATCGGTACTGCACGGTTAAAATGCACCACACCTTCCAAAACGCCACGATAACCGGCCAAGTTAGCTTGAGAAGACAAGCTATCCATGCTTTGGGCTCGACTTATTCGAGGAATAAGATTCATCGAAAAAAGGCTGATTTTTTTCTCAGCAGCCCAAGTAAGCAACTCGCTTGATTCATTATTGTCGATATGGCCTATGACTAAGCTATGAGGGGCTAAGCCTTGAAGATCAGCGGGAGAGGGTTCATTAACACAAACTAAAATGTTGGCTTTTTGTAACAAGGCATTACGATTGGCAGCTATT
The DNA here is from genome assembly GCF_900167045.1 of Legionella maceachernii. Classification (GTDB taxonomy): domain Bacteria; phylum Pseudomonadota; class Gammaproteobacteria; order Legionellales; family Legionellaceae; genus Tatlockia; species Tatlockia maceachernii. The sequence continues at coordinate 206,842 of NZ_FUXJ01000007.1, forward strand.
TTCGCTCCCGCCGCTTCGTAATCAGCGTCACTAAAGCCAGAAGCTTGACCAGCGTGTTTCTCACACATCACTTCAAGACCGAGCTTTAGGTAATGTTTTATTGCATTGGGGGTGATGGCAACACGAGTTTCGTTAGAACTGTTCTCATTTAAAGCGGCAATAATCATAGAGAAATATCCATTTCACCTCAGATTTGCTTATCCTAGTGTAATCCGATTGATATTTCTAGGGTTTTCCTATTATTTCTCTACTTTCGTTTGACTTGTTTACATTTATCCTAAGCAAACCATTTGTTTATCGAACGCACTTACTATAAAGTATTTGTTAGTTCAGCAAGTCCAGCAATTACTATGGAAATAATCTGCTTTTGGGCAGGGATAGCTCTCGTTTATACCCAATCGATCTATCCCGCATTTGTTCTTATTCTCAGCCAATTTTTAAATGCAAGCCGCTTAGCCATTGGGTGGTTTTTCTTGGCAGTACTTTGGGGGCTGATTCACTGGTGGTGTGTTAGTAATACAGGCATGCCGGATGTCCGAGTCATTGCAAAAGCTGAGCTGCAAGGCACGGTAGTTTCATTGCCAGTTACCAGCGCGAGCAAAACCCAATTTGAGTTTGCTGCTACCCAACTCAATCACCAAAAAGTCCACGCTGTGGTTCTCCTATCTTGCTATCGCTATTGTCCTGCTTTTAAAGCGGGTCAAACTTGGTCTTTCAATGTCAAGCTAAAAAGGCCTGAGAATTTAGCCAATCCGGGCCATTTTGATTTTGTTGGCAAATTGAAGGCGCGTCATATTGATTGGACAGGCTATATTCGCAAAGGAATTAAGTTACACGAGGCAACAAATCAGCAATTTCTGCTGACATTTCGCGATAAGCTTGCTACCACATTAGGCCAATCGACAGATACCCCCGTGCTCGGTGTTTTACAGGCTTTGACCTTAGGGGTTACTTCGAATGTGGATCAAAGGCAATGGGATTTGTTTCGACGCACGGGAACGACCCATCTGATGGTCATTTCAGGATCACACATTGGCTTGATTGTCGGATTTAGTTACTGGTTAATAAAATGGTTATGGTCTCGTTCGAGCCGACTTTGTATGTATTGTCCTGCGGTTAAAATGGCCACTGGAATAGGCATGGTAATGGGGTTTATCTATGCATTATTGGCAGGCTTTGCTCCACCGTCTCAACGATCATTATTGGCTTGTTTTTTTCTGTTATTACGCAATTTCTTAAATTATCGATTTACCGTTTGGCAGGCTTGGCGTTACGGTTTGTTGGTTGTTCTACTGTATGAACCTCATGCGGTATTGTTGCCTGGATTTTACCTGTCGTTTATTGCAGTGGCTATCCTTGTTTTGATCAATCAGCGAGTGGCTGGTGGTGCCCTTAAAAAAGCAATGGCTATCCAATTTGCATGCTTAATTGGCTTGATGCCTCTTGGTTTATACTGGTTTTCTTATGGCTCGATTAATGGTTTGGTCGCTAATTTTTTAGGGGTTCCGTGGGTCGGTTTTTTGATTGTGCCCCTTGCTTTAATGAGTCTTTTTTTACTCCAGTGCTTTAATATTCATCTGCTTGTTATTCCTGTTAAACAGTCCATCGAATGGTTATTGTTTTTTTTGCAATGGGTGGATTCGTTTTCGATGTTTAATCTCGATTTTTCTTACCCTCACTGGTTATTCCCGCTTGCATTGATGCTGGTAATGCTGTTGGTTCTTTTCCTACCCATTAAATCCATTTTTCCAGCGCTCATGGTTTTATTGATTGCTAGTCTTTTTCCTGGTTATCCACGAATTAAACCGGGCAGTGCAAAGATTGATGTTTTGGATGTCGGGCAAGGGTTAGCTATTGTGGTCTCTACTGCAAAACATGTTCTGATTTATGATACCGGCATGAAATTTTATCAAGGAGGAGATATGGGAAAGTTTGCCATTATTCCTTATTTGAATACTTTGGGGATTAAAAAAATCGATAAGCTGATTATTAGCCATCCTGATTTGGATCATCGAGGAGGGCTCTCTTCTCTTGAAGAGAAATACCCGATTGCTGAATTTTTGGTGGATAACACAGCCTTTTATCATCGCGGCCAAACCTGCCATCAATATCCAGCATGGCAATGGGACGGTGTTACTTTTCGTTTTTTAGCAACCAATCAAAAAGGAAATAGCAAAAACAATAATTCTTGTGTTTTACACATTATAAATTCAGCAGGAAAAGTGCTACTCACAGGCGATATTGAAAAAGCTGCCGAAAAATATTTAATTTCTACTTATGGAAATCAGCTTCGTTCCGATGTGTTGCTCGTGCCTCATCACGGAAGTAAAACCTCTTCTTCGGTTGCCTTCATTAAGCACGTCGCACCGCGTTATGCAATTATTTCCTCAGGTTTTGATAATCCTTATCATCTTCCTCACCAACAGACATTGCGCACATTCGCAAGACAATCGATTCCAATTTATAATACCGCCTCATGTGGTATGATTTCAGTTGAGCTCTCTCTAAAAAATAAGCCGATTTTGCCGACATGCGATAAAAGAAATTCTGTATCATTAAAATTCTCATTGACAACAAAATAGACACAATGTACCATCGACCCAAATTTTGACTTCTAGGCTAGATCATGGTGCGTGTTGTCACTCGCTTGTTAGGGTTTTTCTTACTCTTTGTTAGTTTCACAGCAACTGCTAGTTCTCAATGTCAACAGCATCAATGCATTGCAGTAGTGGATGCAGGAAGTACCGGATCTCGATTGCATATTTATGCGTATGATACCGACCAAACCAGCAGCCCAATCAATATCAAAGAATTGTGGTCTAAAAAAATCAAACCTGGAATCGCAACCATCGAAGCCAATCAAGCCACCGTCGATGCTTATCTTACCATACTCTTTTCAGGGGCACCGGAAGAAAATGTGCCCGTTTATTTTTATGCCACTGCAGGCATGCGTTTACTTCCTGTCCCAAAACAGAAGCAATTTTATAATTTAGTGCAAAATTGGTTTGCCAATCAGCCTCAATGGCAATTAAAACGTTCTAAAACCATCACTGGCAACGAAGAGGGGGTTTTTGGTTGGCTAGCGGTGAATTACAAGTTAGGTGCATTCAATACTGAAAATAAAAAGGCAGTTGGCACCATGGATATGGGGGGCGCTTCGGTACAAATCGCTTTTCCGATTGAAAAAACCGAGGGAATCAACGCTGCAGATATCCAACATATTGATCTTTATGGACGTCATTATCAGCTATTTGTTCACAGCTTTTTAGGGCTTGGTCAAACCGAAGTGACTCACCAATACCTTGATGCGACCTCTTGTTTTGCTAACGAATATGAATTGCCCAATGGTTTAACCGCTGAAGGTGAGGCTGCAACTTGCAAGACAGAGGTGAGCTCATTATTGAATGGCGTTCATCGCGTCAATCAAATCGTGCAGCCAGCGATTGCCGCTAATCCGATAAACAATTGGTTTGTGATAGGCGGTATGGCTGAGCTCGTGCAATCTCAACCTTTTCAATTCTCTGGCAACCAATTCACGAATGAAGCACTGCTTGAACAAGCGAACACTCAAGTTTGCCACCAGCCATGGACTTCTTTAAATTCCCTCTATCCGGGTAATGAATACCTCTACGGCTATTGTCTTTTTCCAGCTTATTACTATGCATTAATGGTTGATGGCTATGGGTTGCCTTCACAACAGCTAGTTAACTACCTCACCGCAAGTCAGGTAGGCGATTGGACTGTAGGCGTCGTTTTGTCGCAATAATGAAGGCCTTAAGGTTCAAGGAAGAAATAGCTGTATAATAGAAAAAAACCATTTTATTGTTCCTTATATTGGGAGCAGGCATGAAACAGACTAAGTACACTAAGATTTTTAATGTTTGGCGCAACAAGAGTGCTGCAGCAGAGAGTAATCAATTAAAAACTGCCATTGCGATCAGTGAGTATATTGATCATACCAGCTTAGAAGATATTAAAGCGGATCTACTGGATAGCGATTCCCCGCAATTTGAGGAATTTAATAAACACAGTAAGCGCAGTATGGGAACTTTAGCTTTTGCTAGGCTTGCGATTTTTGACTATTTAGAAAATTTAAGTGCGACGAACGAAGAAAACCAAGTCATTAGAATGGTGCTCCAATCCATAGAGAGCTTATATGAGGACCCCTACCACAATACGAAGGAAAACATCGAGCAATTAATTGATGCATTTAAGCGATGGCTTAAAGAATGCGTTGATAAAAATCCAAATAAAACTCAGGTAAAAGAAGCCTGTAAATCCATTTATACTGTACTGAAAATCATTGATATAACCATGGGTAGTATTCCACGATGGATTAAATTAGCTGCGCGTACTGCCGGTATTAATGTCAATGCACTACACGAAAAGGTCAAGAAGTTAATTAGCACCACTGAAGAAAGAATTAAACTATTAGAACGGCAAGTTGCCTTACGAAATCTTTCCGCAAATACTGATTCGTCTTCACCGCAATCGCTCATTGATTATATTGCGCTCATTGATTGGAAAATAGTTAATAATTTAGCAATTCCCTTGTCTGAGAGAATTGAAGCATTACTACAGCGAACACAAAGCATACCAAGTGATCTGATGTTTTTGCAAGAAGCGTTTGATCTCGAACAGTTATTGTCAAAACAAAAAACAAATGCTGAAGCATTATTGCTTGCTTTAAAGGAAAACAATCAACAGGTGACAGGCCGATTGTATATACTAGACTTTATCACTAAAAATCGCAAAAAATTTGATGAGCTGATAACTAGTTCCGATGACACAAAAGACAAACGTGAATTGCTGGAAAAATTAGAGGAAATTGCTCATCCTTCTTTGTATAGGAAAGCAGTTTCATCCATTCAATATACATCCAGCACGATGATGTTTTTACCTACGAGTTTGCTTCGTTATGCATCCCCGAAATTGACACAAAGTGTATCGAATTATTTGCCGGATACCCTTGATAGTGCGGCTAAAATCAATCTTGAGAATGTGATAAAAACCTATCTCGAAAAAAAATCGAGCGAACTAGAAACGGTTAGAAAAAGAATAAAAGACAGAAGTGAGAAAATTGCCCAGGGTGATAAGGCATTAGAGCAATTGCTTCTAAATTGCGAGTTGATAGAACTCGCTAATGCGGCTAAAGCGTTATCAGACTCAAAAGAGAATAAAATTCAAGCGCTGGTTCAATTTCAGGAGCTTTGGCGCCTGGTTGAAAATGGAAAAAGGGCGCTTGTATTAACTGAAGAGTACGACAGTGAAATAGATGCACTCATTGAAAAACATGACGGTTTTATGGTCAAGCTATCTAATTTCCTGGCCAATTTTTTCTTCTTCTTCAAATCCGAGACGGCACAAACTATCGATAACGCTGTAGGGCTAAAAAAGAACATTAAACAATTGAGGGCTGAGTACGCGCAGGTAATCCATGAGGCCCAACAAAAAATAATAGAGAGTACTGCTATTCCCGAAAAAATCAAAATATCAGTTATCGACCAATTCACTTTACCCGTAAAGACTACATCAACATCCAAGGTCGCAGAAAAACTAGAATACTTAAGCGCCAAAGACCACTATGAACTCATCAAGAGAGGCTTTTTCTGCCTTAAACCAATACCTATTTCCTCTGTAAAAGCAGGCCCACAAACAAAAACAGAAGACATCTTACTCCATCAAACCGCCCCAGCAGTTTAACCCGATAACCTTCTGCATCTAAAACAACATTTACATCTTGCACCCAATTCTTTAGCAAGTATATACTTCGCAAGTTCGCCGTTGTAGCTCAGTCGGTAGAGCAATTGATTCGTAATCAATAGGCCCGCGGTTCGATTCCGCGCAACGGCATTGTAAAATCAATAAGTTACGTAAAAACCTCCTTATGGTTAATTTTTCTGTCGCATATGTGTCGCACTTTAAAAACCAATATTTTAATTTCTTTGATGCTTTAAATTAGTGAGTAGCTAAGAGTTTATGCTTGGGAAATAAAATGATAATTAAATTTATTATTAATATTGTCGATATCTAGGATCCTAGCGATAATTCTGGAAAGTTGGTGAGCATATTAAAAATTGTTTGTCATAATAAAAATACAATTCAAGTCGGACAAGAATTTGGTTGGCTTCCGGGAGCACGGTACACAAATTTAAGAGATATTAGAAATTTTGATAACGTAGGGATGATTGATATTGATTGGAAAAATTATGATTTTCAAAAGCATTTAAGAGCCGTACAAGAATTCCAGCCTCTGCTCACTGTAGCAAGAGATATTGAGTGTATCAGTGAGTTAAATCAAATATTGAAACAAGCAGCTGTATTACAAGAGTATTGTAAATATGTGGTAATTGTCCCCAAGGATATCCGATTAATCCACATATCCACGAAAATTCCACAACATTTCTTACTTGGATATAGCGTTCCAACGAGATATGGAAAAACTACATTACCACTATCATTTTTTGATAGACCTGTTCATCTTCTAGGTGGGCACCCTCAACTCCAAAGGGAAATTGCCAAGTCAATTGATGTATTTTCAATGGATTGTAATCGCTTTACTCTAGATGCAAAATTTGGTGATTTTTTTAATGGAAAAAAATTTACCTCTCATCCCATGGGTGGTTATCAGCGATGTATTAGAGATTCTATACAAAACATCAATCAATTATGGTCTGATTATAAATCATAGAGAGAATTTATGAACACGAGAAACGAGTTTTTAATTAATATGTATAATCAGATGTTTAACGATATAAATCGACATATTACACTGACTTGGCAACCTCTCATAACGATTTTATCGGCTATTTCGATTATTTTCTTACAGGACAAACTAATAATACCACCATTTCTCGCTGTATCATTTCTGTTCATTATAATTAGTTGGTTTATTGCACATATAATAGATGCTGGAAGTTGGTATAACAGAAACCTAGTAATAATATCTAACATTGAAAGACAATTTCTGGATGAAGAAGATAAAAAGTTAATCCATTGTTATATTGCAGATCATCGAAAGAAAAACAAGTTAATCTCTCATTTAAAAATTAATGCATATTTAGGATGGACACTCTATATATTAGTTTGTGGATATTATATTTTTTGGAAATTGCTCCCATTAATATCTACGTATTATTGCCAAAAAAAAATTATGTTAACAATTGAATCTTTGTCAGATTTTTTGCCTTTAGTTATTCTAATACAGTCGTTGTATGCATTATATCGTTTCAAGACTAAAGAAGATGATAAATATGAAGAGTTTAAAGAAAAATCACCTGGAAAAAAAATTGAGGGAGAAAAATTCAAGTATGGTCATGGTCAAAAATAGCAAGCGTAGATGTAGATACTGTCTTTAAAAGCAAACAGCCGTTTAATGAAAATTTTGCTTGCAAATGGAATTTAATTGACCTTATTCATTTGAAAAAATATAAGATTATAAAAGCTCAATGAGCCGATGTCTATCAACAACCCCTAAAGCTGCTTGTTCTATAATATCTGGTAATTCATTATTTCCCTCTATTTTGTGTTCTATAATTGAACAAATACTGAAGTAATAGTATGGACCCTGCCACTTTAACGAGGCTTCGTAATGAGCCAGAATGAGATTGTTTAGATTCATTCAAAAAGTGGAGGATCCATAATGGATAATATTAAGGTATTAGGGATAGATCTAGCAAAAAATGTTTTTCAACTTCATGGTACAGATAGCAATGGAGAAGGTGTTTTACGTAAACGATTAAGCCGCGAAAAGCTAGTTGAATTTATGTCTAATTTATCATCATGTCTTGTCGGAATAGAAGCATGCGGAGGAGCACATTACTGGGCTCGATTATTTGAAGAAATGGGGCATACGGTAAAGATGATGTCACCACAATTTGTGAAACCTTATGTAAAATCGAATAAAAATGACGCTAATGATGCCGAAGCGATAGCTGAAGCAGTAACAAGACCAACGATGCGCTTTGTAGCTATAAAAAAAATGGCCCAACAGGATGTATTATTACTCCACCGAGCCAAAGAGCTTGCAGTCAAACAAAGAACAGCTCAAGCAAATCAAATTCGTGGTTTTTTAGCAGAATACGGAATTATCGTTGCTCAGGGTATCCACCGCCTTTGGAAACTACCTGAAATATTAGATTCTAATGAAGATAAAATAAGTTCTTGTTCAAAAAGGATATTTTTACAGCTATACGAACAACTCAAAATTTATGATGAGCAGGCAAAGTACTACGATAAAGAAATACGTGAACAAGCAAAGACCGACCCTCGCTGTGTAGCAATTCAAAGTATAGAAGGTATTGGACCTATAACAGCTTCGGCTATAGTAGCTACTATTGGTGATCCAACTGTTTTTAGGAATGGTAGAGAGGTAGCGGCTTGGCTTGGTTTAGTCCCGCAGCAACGCTCCAGTGGC
>NZ_FUXJ01000006.1 GCF_900167045.1 Legionella maceachernii
AGGTACAACACCATGCGACACAATGGCTATGGACGTATAATAATGAACGACCTAATACTGCTATCGGAGGGATTCCTCCAAAGCAAAAATTGGCACTAGTTGCTTAATCCTCTACTTTTAGCATCACTTAAAAATGGGGGGATTACCGTGTCTCCTCTTTGGATTTTTCCATTAACCTCAACAGTTAATGAGGCTACACCACCTTTTCTTTTTTTCAATTATCTCCATACACAACTTTCGACCGTAACTCTTTTTCTTATAGTAACTTCGCTAATGCGGACTTAAGGAATGCACATTTAATCAATAATAATTTCACATCTGCTGATTTTACAGGTGCAAATTTAACGGGTGTAAACTTCTCAGGGACAAATCTGTATAAAGCAAAAATATCTCAAGAGCAGCTAAACTCTGTTAGTGAGCTTTGCAATGCTGTACTCCCCAATGGACAAGAGAGTGAATGTTAGCGGGCTATTTCACAAATAGGAAAGAGCAACCGTCCAATCTCTCAGTTTATATTTATTCTAAAAGTTCTAGTAATCCTCGAAGTTTTACAGAAAAACTAAACTTTGGTTTATATTTTTGCTAATATTTCTAGTATGACTAGAAATAATGAATCAAAAATAAACTATTTTATGGTTACTGCCCCTTCAGGGGTGGTATTAACTTCTGCTTGGCTTAAGAATCATGGAGTATCAGCAAAGCTGGCATGGTGGTATGTCCACTCTGGATTACTGGAAAAGCTAGGTACGAATGCATATAAAAAAGCCGGAACTCCCATCACTTGGGCGGGCGCTATAAATGCATTACAAAGCCAGCTAGATATCCCTATTCATGTAGGGGGTAAAACTGCATTACATTTATTAGGACTAGGACATTTTATACCCATGCAAGGAATGCAAGAAGTGATGTTATTTGCTCCTCCAAACACTAAGATACCTAAATGGCTATTAGCACCGCAATGGGATGCAAAATTTGAATTATATAAATCCTCGCTATTTATTGATGCTAATAATGAAATAGGGTTTATAGAACGCTCAATCAATGAAATAAATTTAAAGTTATCAAGTCCTGAAAGAGCAGCAATGGAATTACTTTACCTATACCCTAAACATCAATCATTCGATGAAATAGCCTATCTAATAGAAAACTTAGGCCAACTAAGACCAAAGCTAGTTCAGACACTATTAGAAAATTGTAATTCAATCAAAGTAAAAAGACTTTTTTTACACTTAAGTGAACAATTTAATCATTCATGGCTTTCTAGCCTGGACATAACAAAAATTGATTTAGGAAAAGGCAAGCGAGAGCTAGGTGATGGAGGCAAGTACTATTCTAAATATAAGCTATCTCTACCTGAAATAAAGGGGTCATAAATTGAGTTTTGAAGAAGTTTATAAAAATCAGGTAGCGTTGTTGCTTGAGGTATTACCAGTAGTTAACAACTTTAAATGCTTTGCCTTAAAAGGTGGTACTGCGATCAATTTATTCATCCGAGATATGCCGCGTTTAAGCGTTGATATAGATCTAACTTATTTACCGATTGAAAGTAGAGATATTTTTCTTGTAAATATTAAAGCCGAGATGATAAAAATGAAACAGTTCATTGAGAATCAGGGCTTAGTGGTTAAAGAAGTAATCACAAAAAATGGAACTCTCGCAAAACTGCAAGTTTTTGCTAAAAATGCCATGATTAAAATTGAGCCTAATTTTGTGCTTAGAGGCTCTGTTTTTGCTTGTGAAGAACAGGAATTATGCGAAAAAGCGCAGGATCAATTTTTAAAGTTCATGCGTATCAATACATTATCTATTGCTGATTTATATGGTGGCAAAATCTGTGCTGCATTAGATAGATATCATCCTCGAGATTTATTTGATTTAAAACTTTTATTGGACAACCAAGGCTTAACTGAACAAATAAGACAAGCATTTATTGTATATCTTGCTAGCGGTTCCAGACCCATGCATGAACTTCTTGCTCCTAAAATCAGTGAAGTATCAAAACAGGAATTTGAAAAAACTTTTAAAAATGAATTCTCAGGGATGACCGATACTCCCATTTCTCACGAAGAGCTGAGCAATATCAGATCGAATTTACCAAGTTTACTGCTGACTTCTTTTACAGATAATGAAAGGAAATTTTTACTAACATTGAAGTCTGGAACCCCTGATTGGTCATTACTGCCTATTGAAGGGATAGAGACGCTTCCGGGAGTTCAGTGGAAGCTAAGGAATATTAGTAAAATCACTGATGATAAAAAGAAAGAGCAGCTTAATAGGTTAAAGCAAATTTTAGAGGTGTAAATGTGGTTTGTCTTCTAAGTAAACTAAATTATCAATATCATTGACCAATGCTATGATAATTGGTGCACAACCTGTGCACCAAATTGAACTCATGAAAACTAAAGCAAAAACAAGGCGCTTACTCATAAGAGGCCCCTTGTAATTCGATTGCTAATACTGGAGAGGATGATTGAACCCCCATGCACATCAAAAAATAATCGGTAATCTGCTGCATTGGCTTTCTGAGCCGCTCAACATCGGTCACGATATATCCCGCAGTGATGTCACCGTTCATTTTATGGTTCATCAAACGCTTTAACGCATAAGCTTAGATATCCAGCCCCTCAGCAATGGTAATAAAGGTTCGTCTTGGGATCATGAACCGTAAAATGAATGCCTGAGAGCTTGGTTACATTAGCCATTTGCTTACGCGGTTCAATAATATGGCCTGCGGCTCCGGTGCTAGGAAAAACATACCCATTAATCTTTTTTCGGCTGCGCGATAATAGCAGCTCATAGAGATAGCTTGAAAGGGGAAGAGTATGAGACTCATGGTTCTTGGTATCAAGTACAGTTAAGGTTTTTTGCGTTTAAATCAACTTGATCCCAACGTAAAGTAGCGGCTTCCTGACGGCGCAAGCCAGTAAGTAATATCAGCAGGAGATAATCCCGAAAGACATCATTCTGTAATTGCTGTACCTCGTTTAAGGTAATTTGGCGCATTTTCTCAGCACGCTTTTCAGCAACAGGATCTTTTCCCGTTGCAATTTGTCCGAGCAACTTTTGAGCTTCTTTCCTTGCCATTTCAACCGTGAGTTCAGGGTAACGGCCTAAGGTAATGCGAGAAAGTTTATTTTTTATCAGTTTCTCAACAAAAAAGCTTTTGTTCCACCAGAGGTGACTCTGACACCAAATCCTTTCATCGCATCATCGTAATAGCGCTGTTGAAAATTCAAATTCCTCATTGCCTCTCTGGGTGCACTTTGGGGTACGCTCATGAAAGAATGCACCCCTCTTCAGCCTACAAAATTAACGAGCATCTTTCGATGAGTTGACCTTGTCATTTTGATTAAATGTTCTTAATAATGCCTTAATGTTCAATTGTTATACTAAATCAACACTTTCAAGGACTTCTTATGCCAAGACCGATTATTAGAACAAGACAATCATCTCAGGCATTAGTGGGTTGTTGTTATGGTTACAGCTCTTTCTGGGCACGAGGACAACTAAACTTACCGCATCAAGAAAGAATCCATGAAATTCCCCTGAATAGTGAGATCGCTGCAGAACAATGGTCACAAGCCATTCCTACGGGTAAACAAAGAAGGCTAGCAAATTTCTATATCGATTATTGGCATCAAAATGATTTAATAGACGATATAAAAAAGGGGTTGACGAATATTGGTGATGCCTTTGTGATTAGCTACCTAGGTGCATTCGCTGGTCATGCCCTTGCCATAAAAAAGATTGGCGAAGACAGGTATCAGTACTTCGACTGTAATATTGGCGTTTATGAATTTGATAGCACAGAATTAGATAAACTTTTTTCAGATTATATTAGTCCGCGCTATCAAAAAATTTTTTATGGCCTAGTCTTAGAGCATGTTCCAGCAAATGATGTATCTCCTGATTTACTAGGAAATGTTTTAGCTACTGCCTACATAGCTGCATGTAAAATAATTTCGACCCCGATAGGAATATTTAAGTATATAGAGTCTTTGGTTGCATTAATAGCTCACCTAGTATCGAATGAGATTGGGAACAGCAATAACGCTCCTCACAATGAATCCACTGCATTAATTAGATGAATTCCGGCTCATCTTTAAATCATTTTTAAAAGGTGAAAAAACATCAATGATTAACTAATATCTTTTGCTAAATCATATACCAGCAATGAAACCTTGATTACGCTTTGCTTCATCAACGCAGACTTCTTGCCCTCAATTTGGAACCACTCTGCTTTGATTCCGTAGTAGGTTTAAGACACGGGACAGCCCGACTATCATATTATTTTGAAATAACTCTTTTGTTCCAATCTTTTTGATTTTCTTTCAAACTGTTACCAGTCGCCAAAATTGAGGTGCGGCATCGGAGTAAAAAATGAATGAAAAGAAACCCACTATAATCAAACGAGTGAAAACTAACAGTCCTGAATGGGATGCTACTGCCAATGAAGTCAGGCGAGCCATGATGCTGACGGCAAAACTAAACAAGCTTTCCTTCGATGATGCCGCAGAAATAAGGGCCCTATTCAGCGAGCTAATCGGTCAAAAGGTAGATGAAACTTTTAAGCTTATCCCGCCTTTTTATACATCAGGTGGTCTTGAGATAAGAGTTGGGCACAAAGTATTTATTAATCAGTGTTGCACTATTTATGATATGGGTGGTGTTGATATTGCAAATCTTGTCATGATCGGTCCAAACGTAAACATTATCACCTCAGCTCATCCACTGGAATCCACCAAGCGACGCGCTTATGTTGAAGCAAAGCCAATCGTAATTGAAAAGAACGTCTGGATTGCAACAGCTGCAACCATTCTAGGTGGAGTTACTATAGGAGAAAATTCAGTAGTCGGAGCTGGCGCAGTTGTTACGAAGGATGTTCCTGCAAACAGTTTCGTTGCGGGCGTGCCTGCTAAGGTCATTCGTTCACTTAGTCATGATGAATTTAATTTGCAAGATTCAAAAGTTTAATGGCTAGCGGAACCTTGATAAAGCAAAGCGTAATCAAGGCTCCGCAGGCTAATTTATCGCGCCCGAATAGGGGTAACCATTTGATCAAATATTGATACCAGGCCAGCCTATCCATTCTTTGCGGTATAGATTACAATTTCGGCCTCAATTTATCCTCGTAAGATAAATCTTTCAATAGACTTGGTTTGAAGTGTTTTCAGGAGAAACAGTGTGATGTCTATAAAATGCTCGGTCTTTATTGCAACAAGCGTGGATGGATTTATTGCCCGAGAGGACGGGACAATTGATTGGTTGATGAAAGCCAATGAACTCGCTCCTGAAGGAGAAGATGGTGGTTACCGTGATTTTATTAGAGGAGTTAATGCGATCATTATGGGCCGGCATTCCTTTGACATGGTTAAAACTTTTAAGCCATGGCCTTATGCATTGCCTGTAATAGTACTGACTCGCCAAAAACTCGATATACCGGATGCCCTAAAAGATAAAGTTGAATGTTCATCTGAAGATCCTGCTGCGTTAAAAAATCGCTTAGCAGCCCAAGGAATGAAACAATTATACATTGATGGCGGCATTACTATTCAGCGCTTTTTAAATGCAGGATGCCTTGATGAGTTAATCATTACCTTAATCCCTATTTTATTAGGAAAAGGGAGACGTTTGTTTGGCGAATTAAACCAAGACATCCCTCTTCATCTCATCAATTCACGCATCCTTGGGGGTGGTTTTACGCAAATCCATTATCAAATTCTATGCAATAAACTGCAAAGGGATTAAGGCCTCCTGAATAGAGACCAATAACCGTGGAATTCGACGTTATCTCATTTAATCCATTCATTAGGATTAAACGTCGAACCAAAATTCATTTTTAATGCATTTTAATAAACGACTTGGGCAACTCCTAAACCTTGCAATAGCAAGAGTTACCCAAAAAGGATTGGAATTACTCGCAACGGTTGAAAAAAGCAAAGCACAATTCTCAAAATCGGTTCATAAATCAGGATTTGCATTAACCAAAACGAGGCACAATGCGTACCGTCTTTGTCAGCGTCGATTTGGGAACATGCAATCAAAGCTATATTCATTTCAATCCAATCAGACAGGGCTTAGTAGACGATTAGCATGAGTGGTCACATTCTTCTTCCATCATTAGATTCGCAGAGACCTGATAAATGAAAATTGGAGAATGAAACCTTGATTACGCTTTGCTTCATCAACGCTACGCAGGCTGCCAAGAGTCGGGAGGTCCTTCGCGTTGCTCAGGATGACAGTTGTGTTGTCGTCCCGAACGTAGTGAGGGATCTCCTTGTTGGGGTTACTGCCAAGAATTGGGAGGCCCTTCGCGTTGCTTGCCCACTAACTCTTAATTTATTTGCCCAATTCAGCAGAGTGATGGGGCTTTGGAACGTCGAGCTCAGCTATATTCCAATTGTAGAGCTTTTTAAAATAAATAAATAAAAGATGGGCCAAACGTTGTTCCTCAGTCTGTGTTCCTGACAGTGCTTTAAGCTCATCCATAAACTCCTGCAATTCATTTTCCTGAAACTTAGGACCTTCGAATGAAGATTGGGGAAACCATTTAGGTGAAAAAAAAGTTTTTTTGCCAGTACTTAGATTTAGTACAGCAACAGGACCTTTTTCTGGTTTTTTATAGTTTTCGGGAATAATCTGTATCTTGAGTTGATCCAATCCACCCATAGATTCGTCTGATGAAGACGGATCTTCTTGCGGCAACTGCCCAGCTCTTATTTTCTTAAGACCTGGGTCTAACTCAGGATCCAATCCACCCGTAGATTCGCCTGATGAAGACGGACCTTCTAGAGCAAACAGATGCTCAAAAATAGCACTGTTATTTGTTGATTTTTGCGCTTCTTCAAGCATTAAACTAAATAATCGCATCGCACCTCTCTCTAACCGATTTATTAATAACTAAATAGATCTAAAAATGATCATAATATCATTAAGTCATTTTATCCTCAAGCAAACATTCATGTCTGTCTTACTCGCTTTTGGCCAGTATATGGTCGGTCGGCCCCATCTGGAGAGAACATTGTTCCCCACTTAATTTTGTAGTTGTCATTATAAGTGTTTTCAATTGGGCTCCCATCCTAGCAATCCTTTAATTTATTTATAACAGATTCAACGAGTGTACTTTAAGCAAAGCGTAATCAAGGTTTCATTCTGGCTTTTGGCTTCTTTCCTTGCCATTTCAACCGTGTGTTTAGGTAGCGAGCCTTAAGGAATTTATTACATAGAATTGGAATGTTTAATTTCTAAGATAGGATTTTCGATATTGCGCTCTCCAAATTGGAAACGTAGAGCATTATAAGCATTAACCTTTTCAAATGTTGCAATTGCGGCAAAGGGTAGCTGTGTTTCATATGTATTTTTTAATAATGCTTCAATTTCCTCTGGTGATCCTTCAAAAAAAGTATTTACCTCTGAATCGTATAAAACGATCGTTTCTTTATCTTTTTTATATAAAAATACAATATGGCCCTCTAATGCGAATGAATCTGGATGAAAACTTAAAGTAGTACAGCGAACCTCATTAATGATATTCCTTACATTAAGGGAGTGAGTTTCTGTCATTCGATATTGCTTTTTTTTAACTTCGTCAATGTGCGTATCTGTCCGTAAAACATTCGCAGGAAAAGTCATAGAGAAATCGATAATTGCGGATGGTTTGTTCCTTACATCAGCCCAGCCCCATCCTATTGCAGCATGGAACTTCAAAATTTCATCAATGTTGTTAGCAAGTGCGTTGCTAAAAAACTCAACTTCTAGATTTTCTTGATTTTCTGCATACAAAAACGCCCGCCCCAGGGCTAATACTTGTCCAAGACAAGTACCTCTAGATATATATTTTTTAATATCCCATGATGGTGCACCAGGCAGTAGGGCATTAACTTTATCAATTGCGATCTGGTACCCTTTTTTTAGCTCTGTACATTCTAATGCAATCTGTTTCATACACTCACTTTATGGGTTGAAATTGAAATGATGTTTAAATTTTAACAGCATCTTTTTTTTATACAGCCGGAAAGTAATCAAGGTTAAGTCTTTAATAGTAACGCTCCGTAAATTGTCGCGAATGCTACCCTAATTCGGTCAGAGGGCCAAGCTGCTTTTTGTTTCTTAATTTCAATAGCAAAAAAGCAAGGCTTGACCCTCCGGGCTTATAGAGGGATATCTTACAGCTTAGAAAGACTTCTTAACCAATCTTTTGCCATCTGACTCACATGCCCATCCTTTAGCGCCATTTCGATAATATTTCCTGTGCGTTCTTTTTTTGTGGCCTTATCATCGCCATACATATCATCAATTACCTCATCCCAAAGTTTCAAGACCGCGGAAGAAGGTATAGTTCCAACTTGACCCAGAACCTCGTGAATTCTGGCTTTATAATAAGCATTCACAGCTTTTTCAATCCATACCAAGAGTTCAGGTGTTAAACCGATCTCATCAAGACCTTTCCCTTCACCAAACCCCTGCTCCCATTTTTTTGTTCGAAGATGAGCATATTTTTTACCATAGATACCATTCACCCAATCCATGTATTTCTTGCCAAAATCAATGCCCTTTTTTGATTCGGGGTCGTAATGTGCGTTAGCTTTTAATTCCTCCATCAACTGTTGCCAACTTTTCTCAAAAGCAGCTTTTTGATGCGTCGTTTTCATTTCTTTTTCAAATTCCACATACTGTTTCAATTCATCGGGCGTGAATATTTCCTTAACCCAAGCATGTTCTAATTGTTGCGTCATTTGATATACCTCAATTAACTGTATTATATTTTCCCAGGGAAGGGATTTACAATGGCTACAACTGTCCGTTATGCGCTTTAAAATCATACTGGCCTCTTGAAGAGCCTCCGCTTTTTCTTGCAAAAATTTAGATTGCATCGCGAAGTTCTCAACAACATTCTCTTGTTTGGCAAGTAATAGTTGGATTTGAGAAAGTTCAAAACCAAAAAACTTCAGTGCAATAATTTGTTGTAGTTTTAGTAAATCTGTTTCAGAGTACAAACGATAATCATTCGGTAACCGCATACTTGGTTTAAGCAATCCAATCCTGTCGTAATAATGCAAAGTTCGCACTGATACTTGGGTAAGTTGGCTTAACTCTTTTGCATACCATTGTTTCATCGTTTTTTCCTCCTTGTTTCCAAGGTTAGGCTATGACGCAACGTCATAGTCAAGTTTTTTATCGCATAAGATAAAGTCGCCAGTTCGTCAGAAAACCCTGACAAGTTAAAAACCCGTTTTAGCGGTCCAAGGGAGGAAATATTGATACATCGATGGGCGGTATGACTGTTCAATTAATCCATTCGCCCCCCCTTGGTGGTGGCTTTACTCAAGTGATTTAACATGTTTTACCCAACAATTTGCAAAACACCCTTAAATAGACTTTGGCGATTAAATAGGTTTGTACTTTTTTATAGCCTTTAATTAAGCTTAAACGTCGAGCCCAAATTCATTTTTAATGCATTCTGATAAACCACTTGGGCAACTCCTAAATCTTGAATAGCAAGACCAACCGATTTAAATACCGTAAGTTGCTCTTGAAAATGCGGAGCTTTTTTTAATAGCCAGGGGCCAAGTTCAATGAGGGATTCTCTTTTAAGCTTCTGTTGCTCAACAGCACGAATAATTTCGCCAGCCTCACTCATTGCTGCTTCGAGTTGATCCACAATCACTATTGCTTTTTGCAGAACCTCGCCGCTTATTTCTTGCATCGATGGGCTATGCGAGCCAATGGCGTTGATGTGTGCGTGGGATTGCAGATCGTGTACATGAACTAAAGGTTCTGTACTTCCCGTTGCAGTACAAATAATATCCGCCCTTTTTAGCGCTGAAGAGAGTTGTTCACACACCTGCACGTCATAAAACGGTTCCATGTCCTTAGCAAATTTTCGTGCACTTTCTGGATGACGCGACCAGACCAATACCTGTTCCACTTGGCGTACCGCAGCAACCGCCTCAAGTTGAGTGATGGCTTGCACTCCTGCACCTATTATAGCTACAGTTGAGGGCTTATCCTGCGAAAAATATTTTGTGGCCAAGCCAGAAATAGCGCCCGTTCGCAATGCAGTTAGATACCCTGCGTCCATTAGAACAAGAGGTTCGCCTGTCGTAGCATCAAGGAGCAAAATAGTGCCATTAATGGAAGGTTTATTGTGTCGGACATTATCAGGAAACACGGACACCACTTTTAATCCTAAAGTTTTTTCTTCCGCTAAATAAGCAGGCATGGTCAAGGTCAATCCCTTTTTTCCTACAGGAATGCCTGTTCGTAAAGGCAATACAGCCTCTTGTTTTGTTAATTGAATAAATGCCCTTTCCATGGCGTCGATGGCCTCAGTCATGGTGATACTTTGTTTCACTTCCGAAACCGATAATAATTTAAGCGTCATGAGCAAACTCCTTCTTGGGTGAATGAACCCAAATTTCACCTTGTAAATACAATTGACTGTATCCCGATAAGATTACTCGATCTTGCTTGACCTCGCACCAAAGTTCTCCTTGGCGATTCCCTCCTTGCCGCGCATGGATTTTTTCCTTATCGAGGCGTGCACACCAATAAGGAGCTATAACACAATGTGCAGAGCCAGTTACGGGATCTTCAGGAACATCACAACCAGGGTAAAAACATCTTGAATAAATATCCGTTTCAGTTCCGGGGGCAGAGAAAATAATGCCTCGACATGACCTATTTGCCAAAGCATTTAAATCAGGTTTTGCCTGTTTCACCCGCATCGCGTCGTTAAAAATACACAATAAGTCAAATTTACTTTGATAGACTTCATCTGGGACTACCCTTATCGCTTCTATCAGATCAGAATTGGGTTCTATCCGTGTAAAAGGTAATGCGGGGAAATCCATCTGCAATAGCGCCCCTTCTTTTTTTACTGTTAAGACCCCACTTTTGCTATGAAAACGGATTTCTTTTCCTTGATGCTTTAACAGCTCGAATAGAACAAAAGCGCTAGCCAAGGTAGCATGTCCGCATAAATCAACTTCTGTATTAGGAGTAAACCAACGTATTTCATAATGCTCATCATTGGGGACTATAAAAGCGGTTTCAGAGAGATTATTTTCCCTTGCAATAAGCTGCATTACGGTATCATCTAGCCAATATTCTAACGGACAAACAGCAGCAGGGTTGCCGTCGTATAAGGTGGAAGTAAACGCATCGACTTGGAAAATCGGTTGTTTAATCATGGTAAACCTCTTCTAATGAAACTGGACTAATCTTACATAGCTTGTTAATATATAGCAAGCTATGTAAGATTAAAAGGAAAAAATGTATCCCTCAACGCTGATCAAAAAGGCAAGTCGGCTATTAATTAAGAAAGCCAACGAATTACTAAAGCCATATGGCCTTACTGATGCTTATACTTATTTCTTAATAGCACTTTATCAACAAGAGGGTTTAACTCAATCTGAAATGCATAAACAGATCGGCATTGAGCAACCCACAGCAGTCAGGACACTTGATAGGATGGAGCGTGATGGCCTGATTATAAGAACTCCGAGCACCACCGATAGACGGGCTATTCAAATTCGCTTGACAGAAAAAGGTCGAAACTGTAGAAAAATTATCGAACAATGCGCCCACGAGTTAAACGAGTTCGCTTTAAAAGGTTTCAAAGAAGAGGAAAAACACATGCTAAAACAGCTTTTAGGGAGATTAAATACTAATTTCGATAGTATCTAAGCGGAGACAACTTTTCGCAATAGTTAAAATGGCAGTTCATTGTTAGAGATATCAGAAGGCATCCACCGCGTTTAAAGGAATGCTAAACTAGTGATAGAGTCAGAATGCTTTCCTACGATTTTTTATTGCAGCAATAACCAAAACTAAATTTCATTCGATTATTGTAAAGTCAGATAAGGCTTTAAGAGTGGAGCGATGGATGATAAAGATAAAACAAATTTCTATTTAGTCTCTGTAGTCCTGATTACTGCAGTGGGGATGAGCATCCTCCTAAGCTCCTATTCAACAGCCCTTTACTTGGGAAATTTTTCTCGCTCAACTCTACCTTATTATTTTATCGTATCAGGGCTTCTTTCTGCGCTAATAGTAGGAGGATTAGTTCGGTTTCTTTCAAGCGCAAATAAAGCACCAATACTCATCATTCAAGTGAGTTCTATGGTGCTTGTTTTAGTTTACTTAATTTTCAATCTTTGGCCATCAAAATTGTTAGCCCTCATTTATACTTTCTTATTCATTACATTATTAACTATTTATAATGCAACGAGCTGGAATATTGCGGCCGCTTCCTTTGAACTGCGCGTTTTCAAAAGTTTTGCTAACCGATTTTTAGTCTTAATCAGTGTAAGCAGTATCCTTATCAGTATTCTAGCTTATATTGGTATCGATATTTTAGGGCAAGAGTTTCTGATTTATTTTGCTCTATTATTAATGGCTGTCAATTGTATTGCGGTAAAAAAAATTCAACCTCAACAAACCCATTTTAAAGAACCAACGGACAAATCTATTTCCTTAAAAACATATCCTTTATTTGTGTCAGTCGCCAGTTTTCTGGCTTTGATAAACATCATTTCTGTATTCGCAAATTATCAAATGCTCTTTCGCTTAAGCCAAACTCTTGATACGACACAAGTCACCAAGTTTATGACTGTGTTTTATCTTTTTATGGAGGGAGGGAGTTTTCTTATTCAGCTTTATGGAAAGCGTATTTTGGAATCGTTTGGCATTTCGGCATTATTTTTGCTTTCCACTGGGGTTATCTTAATTTCTTTTATACCTTCAATCTTTTATCCTTATTTATACACTATCACTTTCTTTAACTTAATCATTCTGATTTTTTATACCAGCTTGATAAGCTTTGGATGGCAGGTTGCTCTGAATGCTCTTCCTTTTTCATTAAAAAAGAGAGGCCAAATTTTTATTCAAGCGGTCACTAATAATATGGCAAAAATTGCGGCTTCGTTCATTTTGTTAATTTTTGCTTATCGATATGCTTTTTATTCTTATCAGATTTTGACTGGGCTATTTCTTGCTTTTATGCTGATATTATCTTGGAAAATAAAACAATTTTACGGGGAAACGCTGCTTTCAAATATTAAGGAAAAAAGATTCTATTTGCCAATCTTTAACGAAGAAAATGATTATCATTTTTTAGCAAATCAAGTTAAAAATCTGCTATCCAGCAAAGACCCGATAAAAATTAAAGTGGGCTTGTCCATATTAAGATGGGCAAACCCAAATCAAGTGACCCAAGAGCTCATCACTCTTTTTGATTATCCTGACCCATCCGTTCGTATAAAAGCCTATAAAACCTCGAGATATTTTGGAAAATTACCTATTGATAATAAAATTATGCAGCAATTGCAAAAGGAGACCGACCAAGAAGCGACTTGGCAACTTCTCTATTTAATTTTTAGAAAATACCAAGAAAGAATAATCGAAAAATTGGATGAATATTTACATTCTTCCAATCCTCCCTATCAAGCTATTGCAATTATCACCGCTATAAATTACGGAGAGCTCCACCACGTGAGTCATGCGATAAAAGTCTTAGATACAATGGCAAATTCGCCGAATGAGGATGCGCGTTTTTTTGCAGTCATGGCATTGAATCATATTGATATTGGTAACCCTGTTGAATTAATAAAAAAACTGACTAATGATCCGAGTTATAAGGTCGCCAAACAAGCGATCAAAGCCACTCATCACACCAAAGACAAACGCATTGTCCGTCTTTTAATTGCTCAGTTGGATAAACCCAGAGTCAGTTATGATGCAATGCAATCGCTAATAAAAATTAAAATCGATGTGGCACCTTTGATACTACGTACTTGTTTAACAGTCAATGTTCACCGATATAAGCCTTTGATTAGAGTGCTGTGTAGATTGAATACAACCACCACTGAGAGATGCTTAGGACGGTTAATAACGCGAGCTCCATTTCTATTTTCAGTTGAATTGTCAAAGCAAATTGCTTTAAGAGCCACGAGATTTCCATTATCCAGCCAATTAAAATGCAATATTTCTTCGCATTTAAATTGTGTGGTTAACGAATTAAATATTTTTAATTTTCTTTTTAAAAAAGAAGACAACCTGGCTAAAAAGCATGAGCTCATGCTGCGCAAGCAGTTGATTGAAAAAAAACTTATTTGCTATCTTGCCACACTCATTCAACCTAAGAGTATTATGGAAATTTTACCTAAGCTTTCCTCTAAGCAAGAATTACAACACTCTAATTCAGAGCATGATATTGCGCTTGAATATCTAGACTGGTTAATTGAAGATAGAGGACTTGCTAAAAAAGTTTTTGCTGCAATTGAAGATAAATTACGAATGAATGACTTGGATATATCGCAATTTGAATTAGATTGCTGGTCTAAAAAAATGTTGTACCATCAAGCCTCAGAGGACAATACTATGGATACAGTAGATAAAGTTTTTGCATTACGGAAAGTACCCATTTATTCGCATGTTCCCGCTGAATTACTCATCTCTGTTGCCGAAGAATGTCATCTTGTTGAATTTCCAAAAGGGAAAAAACTGATTGAGATTGGAGATTATCCCGATAAAATTTATATGATACTCAGCGGTAGTGCCACTATTTTATATCATGGAAAAATAGAACGTTATGCTAAAGAGAATGATCTTATTGGTTTATTTATTATCCTTAGCGAACACAATAGTCCACTTGAAGTGATCGTCAATGAAGATTCTACAATGCTTGAACTATCACGAAATGTATTTGAGCAGCTTACCAATGATTATCCTGATATATTAAAAGAAATCGCAAAATATATAGTGAATATTTATTTCAATGTAGTGGAAAAAAACATTCAAACCGATTCAACCGTTTTATCAAAGGTGCTCTAATTTTATGGGGATTGGTAATTCGTTTTTGTTTTTTGTTGTGCCTTTAAAATTTATTAGCTAAATGCAAAAGCACTTAAATTATAACCTGATGTTTTATCCGAGAATCGCATTCCCCTTAAAGGCAGCCAAGCGCTCTTTCTTCTTACCCTCAATAGCACTTATCCCTCCTATTAGATACTTAACGGAAGAAAAACCGGCGTTAAGTAAAAGATTCAACGCATTGATGCTTCTTATGCCAGAATGACAGTATAAAATAATCGTGTGGTTTGGATTTAGTTCGGTGAGTCTACCCGATAATTCAGCGAAGGGGAGTAATTTCCCTCCTATGTTTTGAACCTCATGTTCTTTTGTTGAGCGCACATCAACCAAAGTAACACCGGGATGTTTTAAAAGTCTCTGTAGCTCTTCTGCAGTTATCGCGTAATCCGTCAAATTCACCTCATCGGCAGGGGGTGAAGAGAGAGGGTTGTGCAACGACTGATTATGGACGCATAATTGGCAGTCTGGATTTTGAAATAATTGAATTTCTCTAAAAGTCATTTTGAGGAAATCAGCGACTAGTAACCGTTTCCTTAATGAATGGCCGATTCCCAATACCCACTTAATGATCTCTGTGGCTTGAATCGTACCCAATATGCCTGGTACCACTCCTAATATACCGTTTTCATTACATGATGGAGCAAATTTAGGATCAGGGGGAGTTGGAAATAAACAACGCAAACAAGGGCCCTCCTTGCCGTGAAACACAGAGCAGTAGCCCTGAAACTGGGAGACACTTGCATAAATGTAAGGTTTTCTTTGGGAGAAGCAAACATCGTGGATTAAATAATTAGTGTGAAAATTATCTGAGCAATCTGCCACTATATCATATTGGCTGATAAGGTGTGTGGCATTGCGTTCTGTGAATTTTTCACAATAAGCATCCACCTGAGTATTTGGATTTAATTCCAAAATTTGTGCGGAAGCAGACGCCGTTTTTGCAAAAGAGACTTGTGATAATCGGTAAAGTACTTGCCTTTGTAAGTTACTTAACTCAACCGTATCGCAGTCTACCAAGCCTAATCGCCCAACACCAGCCGCAGCTAAGTAAAGCAGTAAGGACGATCCCAACCCACCTAGCCCGATGCATAATACACGAGCATTTTTAAGGCTTTCTTGTCCCGATAAACCGATTTCCTTTAAATTAATTTGTCTTGAATAGCGAAGCAATTCGTCAGAGGAAAGAGCAGGATTAATCATAAACCTGCTCTCTTATTATTTTTAGGAATTGTTTCGTTACCATGCCAGGATCAGCTGCTTTGGTAATGGCTGATATCAGCGAAATGCCCTCAACCTTCGCTTGTAAAATCTGCGGCAGTCGCTCTAAATTGATTCCGCCAATAGCCACTAAAGGGTATTGAAGTGTTCTTCGCCAACGTTGAAGTTGCTCAATGCCTTGTGGATTAAATGACATGAGTTTACTGGTGGTGGAATAAATTGGACCACAAGCAATATAGCTGGGATTGAAGCAATGTGCAGTCGCCACTTCGTGATAACAATGAGTACTTATGCCTAGATACAATCCTGATTGGCGGATTTTAGCCACATCAGCCTGAGACAAATCCTCTTGCCCCAAATGAACACCCTGTGCACCCAATTGAATGGCAAGCTTCCAATAATCATTAATAAACAAGGTAGCACTGTATTTTTTTGCTAAAAAGACACTGCGCTTAATTTCCTCCTCAAGAGGCTTCCCTTGCAAATCTTTTATTCTTAATTGAATCGTTTTAACGCCCAAGGGCAATAATTTTTCTAACCAATGGCTCCTATCCACTATGGGATATAATCCTATTTGGCAGGTTTTAAAAGGAAGCGGCTCTTTCTTTAAAGGCCTAGGAGAAAGATAAGGAAGATCCATTTGATTTTCAGGCCAAACCGCATGAGGCAATTGTGCCGTGTCTTCCCCTCCTTCAATTGCATTGCGCATCTCGCGATTTACATGCATTTTGCCAATCACAAGAGCATCTTTGATCGAATAGCCTAGAGCCAAGTAAGCTGCAATTGCAAAAGAGAGTGTACAAGCCGTGCTGCGGTAATTTTTATTGGGCAACCGTTTATTGGCAAGCCAGAATGACTCCTGACCATCGGTCCAATAATCCTGGCTTAACCCCTCCTTTTCAATAAGATCACCTTTAAGTAAAATACTTTTAGCCCCAAGAGCTAAAAAGGCATGGGCGGCATCTTGGATATCTTCATAAGAGGTTAATGTCCGATTTAAAATGCGTTCCGCTTCAATCCGAGTGGGTATTGCAACCTCAGCATTGGACCAAACGACTGATCTTTTCATGATGAAAGCCCCTTGTAATGCCAAAAGGGAGTATCAATTAAAGGGGTACTGGGCTGAGCTACATTTCTGGCCTGTATCATCCCCGCTGCAAAAGCCTGATGCCCAGCCATGGTGGCGTGTCGAAATGCCTTCGCCATGAGAATAGGATCAGCGGCCTGAGCCACGGCAGTATTCAATAATACCCCATCAAACCCGAGTTCCATGACTTGCACTGCATGAGACGGCTTGCCAATACCTGCATCCACAATTAATGTTATTTCTGGAAAACGACAGCGCAATGTCTCTAAAGCAAAAGGATTAATTAATCCTTTGCCTGAACCAATAGGAGCAGCCCATGGCATTAATATTTTACAGCCCGCGTCCACTAATTTTTGACATATCACCAAGTCATCGGTGCAATAAGGAAAGACCTCGAACCCTTCATTAATTAACCATTTGGCCGCCTCGACTAATTCAAAGGGTTCGGGTTGTAAATGATAATCATCCCCAATCACTTCTAATTTGATCCACGGCGTATCAAACAGCTCTCTTGATAACATAGCCGTAGTAATTGCCGATTTGGCATCACGGCATCCTGCTGTATTGGGTAAAAGATGACAACCTAAATTTTTAATCGTGGACCAAAAAAATTCGCTATTTAAACCTTGTGGCGCTTGGCGCTTTATTGAAAGAGTAATGACTTCCGCCTCAGAAGCTCTAATAGCCTGCTCCATGATCGCTAACGATGGATAGCACGCAGTTCCCAGTAGCAAACGATTTTTTACTCTTTTTCCGGCTAACTCCCACATAATTAGCCTCCCTGCATTGGCACAATCAGGTCTATCCGATCGTTTTCATGTAACAACGTCGTGCCGTAAGCAGCGCGGGGTATCAATTGATTATTGATCGCAATTGCAAAATGCAGTTCCATGTAATGATGAGCCAATAAAAACGCTTGCAAAGATTCATTCGCTTTTACTTGATATTTTTCATTATTAAGATAGATATTGATCACGTGAAGCACTCCCAAATTTCTGGATATCGAATCGATTGATGCTGGCCGCTAAGGCTTCGTAAAATTTCCTCCGCTAATGCGGGGGCTATGAGATACCCATGACGATAAAGTCCGTTAACCGCAATCAGTCCATCGGTCGATTTGATACAAGGCAAATGATTGAATAACGTAGGTCGACAATGCGTTACAGTTTTGATAATACGCGCCTCTGAAAATCCGGCATGCACGTAATACGCTGCCGTTAACAGCTCCAATGTTGTGCGCACCGAAATTGGGCTAAGATCATTTGCTTCAATTTCACTTGCTCCAACGAGGTAAACATTTCCTGGTCTAGGTACGATATAAAGATTATAACGAGGGTGTAAAACCCGGAGAGGTCGTTTTAATTGCACCTCTGGCGCATGTAACCAAATTAACTCCCCTCTCAGTGCCCGTAAATTGTTAAACGTCTCATGAGCACCTAACCCTCGGCAGTCAAACACCAGGTCAAAATGATGTGTACTGATGTTTGTAGTGATTGATCGCGGCGCGATAGCAATAACCGCGGTGTTAACATGAAGGGTCAGGTTATTGATGTCAAAATAATTTTGCAGGGCAGACATGAGTGATTGGCAATCAATATGCCCTTCATCGGGAAAATAATAAGCACTCTCGAATTGGGTCAGCTCGGGTTCTAATTGCCTTAAGTCAGTCTTATTTAACGGTTTAAAAAAAGACCGATTTTGCACCATCTGGCTTGCAATACGTCGGCTGAAAATCTGCCACTCTGCCTGATCACGAGGATGACATACCACGAGGGTTCCGGAACGTTGAAAATAAACAGATGCTGACAACTGCTCAATAATACGCGGCCAATGTATGCCAATTGATTCTTGACCGAGATAAGAAATCAATGCAGTTGCCTTATCTAATTCTGAAAAGGGCGTTAGTAACCCAGCGGCAGCTAGACTGCAATTGGAAGCACCGAAACTTTGATCAAAGAGCGTCACCTGCCATCCTGCATTGTGCAATGCAAGCGCAAGCAAACGCCCCATGATGCCCATACCAACAATTCCTGCTTGCATAATTACTCTTCGAGACAACAAGCAATTGGTTCTAAATCAGAGTACGGGACTTTAGGTAAAAACGCATTGGTATAACATTGAGTGATATCAAAAGCTTTATCAATGATATTTAAATGCTGCGTATAACGCCCTACTTTACTCCAGTCCCTTTCTACATTGTGTAATGATCGTGAGAAAAAGGGTAACGTATGGGTGAAAATCTTTTGGTACATGGGCGTGCGTAATTGTGGTTTTGTTTGGCACAATAATTCATAGGCTTCTTCGGGATGTTCTGTCGTAAAAGCCGCGCCTCGTTGCGTTGCTCTCAGAAACCCTTGGACTAATTCAGGGCGCTGCAGCGTTTGTTCAGGAACAATGAATTGAATCGAGCAAAAGCAACAACAGCCAAGCCCCGCTAACTGATCAAGACGCAAAAATACGGTTTCGCCTTTGCGCTGTTCCAGTTCAATGCGTTGAAAGTTAATAAATCCAATGCCTGTATCAATCACATCACGACAAATCGCATCCGTCACATTCATCCCAATCCGGATTGCTTGATAACTTAAAGGATCAATTCCGGCAAGCTGGGCCAAATCATCTATGATTTTCTTACCAAACTCACCAATGTAACCCACGCGTTTACCCACAATATCATGGAATGAATGTATTCCGCTTGATTTTAATGCAATCAACCCAGTCGGTGGCTCATCAAGCAATGTTCCAATAGAAGTCACTGGATATCCCTTCGCTTTCGCTGCCACCGTATGAATCATCGCCTTTACGCCAAAATGGACATTTCCTAACCCCACAAGTTCCGTCACATCACTGGGATCAGCAGGTTCTAAAATGGCAAGTTTAATGTTCTCCTGTGTATAAAAACCGAGTTGTTCTGCCACAAAAATGGGGGTGTGATAAGGATTTGCGTACCAATTTAATAGCAAAGTGGTTCGAGTAGATAAATGAGATGACATCGCCATAACTCCTCTATGAATATGAATAAATCGGGAGATGGCAAAAGGGATCCTGTCCTGTAGAAATAATAGAACATGGATTTATTGAAGGCGTCCTTACGCTGATATGACTCAGATCAAGTTCGACGGGTAAATTCTCAGTCGGTTTCCCGACACCCCGCGCCATCTAACAAACACGGTTATGCTATATGCTAATTTTTTGTTTGTCAAAATATCGCTTGCACCCTATTTTATGCCTACTGCCTGTACCGGCTTTTAGCAACCAGATTTCGCATTTCTACTCAATTGAGGAACTCTGTTTCGTTCAAAGCCAAAAAGGTGGTATCATGGCCAGCTTTGATAATTTCTAGCATTTTTCTATGCATGCGGAAACCTTAAGAGCGACGGCTTTTATCACCGTGAATTTGGATTTTTTCTCTGCGCCCTTCCTTAATCAAGTTGAATTTCAGGGCTGGGTTGCTAATTCTGGCCAAGAGGGCAATATTAAAAATTTAACCGACACCCTGTATCTTAGCTTAACAAACCCCGTCTCCTATCTTGCAGAGTTTATTGACGCACTCATTGGCAAAGCACTAGGCCCCAAGGACACTGCCTGCCTACGCTACGGCGATAATCAAAGGTTAATTGCTTTGTTTGAGCAAAATAGATCGCTAACAAAAACAATTGTGTACTTAGCTAGAAACCCCGCGATTAAAAAATGGAATGAAGACCATCCTGAGATAGTGAATAAAACGAGAAAAATAAATCAATTAATGAGTGCGTTGGCCTTTTTTCGAGAAAAATCTGAAAAAATGGCTGAAACCGGATTTATTGATGAGGCCAGATTAGGATTTCAACTTATTGATGATATCAAAAAAGAAATGGTTAAATTAATCGATGCCATACAAGACGACTCCAATTCATTTTATAAAAATTGCGTCACTTATATCCATCAAGCAAGATTACAGTTAACTAACCATTGGGATTATAAACAAATTCTTAGGCATTTACTTTTTGTAATAAGCGATAACTTTAATCGCGCCTTTCCCTGCTTACAATGTAATTCTTTTTTTAACGAACGATCTGAATACATTACCTCGTTAGGTTCCATCGAAAAAACAGCATGCGCTATTAAGCAAAGAAACTCGATTTAAACGGAAAATGTTAATCGCGCAACCGCATCATTCTTAGCATCTAGCGCATCAACCAGTTGATTTAAGTTGTCCATATATTCCAATAAAATTTGCTGCAACGATGGATTCTCCACGCATTTGGTGACGGGCACGGCTAAAATCTGCTCTCGTATACTCGACAGTTTTTCTCGCAAATCGGAGGTAGATGAAGGGTCTTTTGCAAGTTTATAAGCCTCCTCAATTGCCAACACTAAATTTTCTTTGTTAAATCGAGGAAAGAATTCATCTAATTCGCCAGCAATCCTACAAGCAAATTGATGTAATTTACCAAAAGCAGTGGAAATAAAAAGCGTCTCATTGTCTTGCATCAATAATAGCGCTCGAATACTGCTTATTTCATTATGTAGCCTATTAATAAGTAAAATGCTATTTAGGTAGTTATTATCTGATCTTTGCGTTATGCATTCAAATAATGATCGAGCACTAAAAAAACCAACGCTCTTCGATTTTTCTTGGGTGAGAGATTTCGAAAAAACACTGTTGAGGTAAATCATATCCTTATTTCCTGAATCCATCCCTTGTTGAATATATTGCCGTCCTAAAGCGGTATAGTGACTATTCCAATAGGATTTCTTCATCCAAAAGCTCAATATTTCACCGGCCCGAAATAAAAAAACTTCGTCGTGAGAGTCGGAATAATTTTGTTGAATAAGACAACGTATTAAATGGGCGATACCGGTGCTATCACCTGCCTCTCCTGCATCAACAAATAGGTTGTTCAATAGTTTTTGCCAAACAAAGATATCTTTTGCAATGGAGGTTTGTCCTTTTCGTAAGTGCCACATCAAATCATTCAGCCCTTCATAACTCCCTAATTTGAAAGCAATAATAAAATAGTCAATCGCTTTTTTTCCTTCTTTGATGGATAAAGAAAGCTTATTGCAGTGAGTACCTGCATAGATGGAAGCAAGATAATGTGCTGCGTGCTGATTTTCAAGCAGTACGGATTGCTCTAAAAAATGAATACCTCGTTTGAATTCCGACTCACTCACTTTATCTTGTGAAGTGAAGAACACCCCAAGGCAAAACAAAGCTAATGATTGCAAATCATCTGAATGGGAATAAACCGTTGATTCCAATTTTTGTAGGGTGATGTCTTTTTTAAATTCGCTACATTGAGAACAGTTTTCAGGATGATTTTCATCGATATGAGTAGCAACATAAGCAACATGCATCGCCGTCTTCCAAACGGGCCGTAGCTCTTGTACGGATAAATAAGAAATTGCTGAGGCGGATTCTGTCATCGCTGATTTATACGGACGTTTGGTCAACCAGCAATTATACTCGATTTATCAACTCCAATCCATTCTGCTCCCATCTAAAAACATTTGCTCAAATTTAAAGCCCTTAAGGCTTAGGTAATTATGTGTCCACTATAATTACATTATGTGCATTAAAAATTCTTTTCATGCCTAGTTTGATTAAAAATTTAGCGGACTTTAGCGGCCAAGGGGTAAAAGACAATTCGGGTGGACACGCTGCCAGCGTGTATAAGAAAAAACCTAAAGAAAAACAAAAAGAAGGCAGCCAACGAGATAAGAAATCATGGTTTCTCAAAGAGGCTTATTCTCCCACAGAGCCTTTAGAGCTCGAGGTTATTGCAGGTGAATTATACCGCTTCTGGATCGGTAATACCCAACCTAAAACCCGCTTGGTCAGCGACAAGAGCCGCTTCATTGCCTCAGAAGGGGTTCCGGGGTTTCATACCTTTCAATCGATAATGGCCGAAGGAGGTGAGCCTAAAGATTATAAAACGTTAGCTCGTATCCTAGTTTGCTCCTTAGTCTTAGCTGAGATTGATTTAAAATCAGATAACATCGGCAACAATAGCAATGGCTGCGCAGTTAAAATTGACCACGACTCCTCATTGTGGCCTATTGTCATAAAATTAATGTCAATCCAAAATGACATTAACAAAATAGAATTTACTTTTGAAGATTTAGACAAGATCTTATATCCACCCAATTACAAGGTCAGTGCATGGGCAGGTGGATTAAGTAAAGAAATAAGAGACAGACTTGCAGCCAGCGAAGCGTTCCAAACCGAAGTCTATGCACAAGTACTCAAGTTATTAGTTTCACCTCCTGAATTAATAGCGATGATTCAAGATTTGAATGCACCAGCTGATCTTCAATTAAAACAGGAGATAAGCGAATTTATTCAAGGGCGTCTTAGTTTACTGAAAAAAGAAGCGCTAAAAAGCCGAGGATTTCGGCAGTTTGTTTCGAGCCTAGAAGTCTCTGAACATAAACAATTTTTATGCGAGGAGCTTAGCGAATTTTTATCGGAAAATAGAGCCTATGTCCCAACTTTTAACATTGAACAATCCATTACTGATTCCTTGCAAGAAATAAGAACTTCAGTCGATGATTTTAACAAAATTCTCTCTTTAAAAGAGCGACTAATGCTGAATCCCCTTAATGCAGAACATCTTAAATACTGGCAAAGCAAAACCACCTTTATCAAAGGCCCCCATGGGATCCTGTTAGGAGGTGCAAAAGTCACATTAGAGGGTGAAACCTATAGTATCCCAACCAAAATTGCCCAAATCATGAAACTGAATTCAAATAGGTTTTCTTACACAGAGTATAAAGATGAAATTGATAAGATTAGGAAACCCCTTCCAAGCTCAGGGATGTATTCCTTCTTTGAAGAAATGAGAGACGAAATAACCCAAGATAAGACAACAAGATTATTTTATAAAATCAAAGACATTGAGGACCTTAACCTCAAAGAATTCGATGGGAATCCCAACAATTCATTAACATCCCCCTCAAAATAGTTAGGACGGACAAACACCTGTTTTGTTTAACCAGCTAGTGTTATCATCACTACGTTCAACTTAGGGTCATATCAAGTAAACTAGGCTTCAGTCCCCAATACAGCTTGTGCAATGATCCGTTCCGAACCTAACCCGTATGGAGGCCCATTATGGCAAAAAATAAAATTGCGAAGCAGGAAGAAATAATAACGCCTGATAGTTTCGACTTCATGTTTTCCGATGATTTACCCCCTTTTGATGAAGCAAATATGACCGGTGCAATTAATGGACTGATTGAAGCCAGTAATCAACAAATGAAAATTGCTTTCGAACTCACTAAATTAATTGCGGGGAATAATAATAACGAAGAGCAGGTATTTTCAGTGTATAAAAAAGCAGTAAAAATAGTCTGCGAAAACTATTCATTAAAAAACCTATTAAATGAACTTGAAATTTCTTAGATAAGGAAGATCACGATGACTCAAGCAATACCCGACGGATTTCATACCATTACCCCCGCTCTGACCTTTAAAGACAGCAAACAGGCCATTGAATTCTATCAAAAAGCATTTAACGCCAAGCCAATGACTGTTTTCCCCCACCCGAGCGGTAAAGGCATCATGCATGCTACTTTGAAAGTGGGTAATTCCATTATCATGATGGGTGATGAAATGAATGGAGGAGAAAATTGCTCTAAAAGCGTGGAGACGCTTGGAAGCTCCCCCATTGGCTTTTTCATGTATGTCTCAGATGTGGATGCAGCGTTTAAGCAAGCAGTAGCCGCTGGCGGTCAAGCAATGATGCCTGTAACAGAGATGTTTTGGGGGGATCGAGTCGGCCAGATTAAAGATCCTTTTGGTTACTCGTGGATGATAGCCACCCACATACAAGATTTAACTCCAAATGAAATCACTCGGCGTGCTGAGGCTTTTTTTAGTGCTCACGCTAAAAAATAAATGCCCATTTTAGGAATGCCCTAAGCAAGAAGCAAAATCCTTTTAGAACATCGAGTAAGTGGATAAAAAAGGCTTATTCAAGCAAGCGTTGACAAACTACAGGTATTGCGACTAGTTTGTAACAACAAATGGCTTTGAACTTCGTGGAGTAATCATGCGCGCTAAAGGGATTTTTTTGCATGACCCAGGGCATTTAAACGGTAGTCAATGCATTTTCTTTGCTCTCCTCTTCCTCACTATTTCCTGTTTTTCTTATGCCGCGCAAAGCATGGGCATGCGGGGAGGGCGTTATTGCGAAATTATAATAGGAAAAAAGCTTACAACTTATCTTGTTTATAATACATGGGGCCTAAATGATTGTCCTGAAAATCAGTGGAAAACGCTATCCGTCTCCCAGCTAAAAAAAGAAACAGGTTCCTCCTTTATCCACCTGAATGGGCCTCGTTATTGGGTTTTCGATGGGTTTAAAAATACCCATTTAATTAATCCGGATGTAAAAACATTTAATGGCATTACCATGCGAGAAGCGGGTGTTCTTTATATCAGTTTGTCTGATTTATTTTCTTTCGAACACCCTTACCAGAAACACAAAGTCCAGCGACAAACCACATGGATTTATCAAGCGGGTAAACCTGTGTACGAGCTCATTGATTCTCAAAGCAACGTGTTCGTCATGCAATCTTATAGCGCACAAAAAATGACTCAAAACGAAAATTCACTCAGCCAATTAGGCGCTAAATTAAACTTACCGAAGGGGTGGAAGTTCAAAACAGGAATTTTAAAAAAAGAAGAAACAATTCAAGCCATTAACCAGTTGGCGATCGTCGTCCAAGACGATTTCTTAAACACTTATCAGCAATCAACTCATGACTTTGTGCAATAATTATCTTGTAAACATTGTTTTGATTTGCTTTGTGGCTGACTCATGAAAGAAGTTGAAAATATAATAAAAGAAGCAATTGAAAATCAAAAGGTTATCCACTTTGACTATAATGGCTATTCGCGTCGGGTCGAACCCCATCACTATGGGCTGTTAAATCAATTCAAGCAGCTTCACGGTTACCAAATCGGTAATGGGAGTAAAAGTGGCAAAGTACCTCAATGGAAAAATTTTCGACTTGAGCGCATTCGCAATATTTCCATTGATCATGCAACGGCTTTCGCACGGCGCAACGATCACAATCCTTTAAATTCGCATTATTCCAAAATCTTAAAATCCGTTGAGACAAACAAGCGCTCTAAACGACACAGGCCAATTTAAATTCATTCCATTACTTGCCTAGAATCACAACATCTCTTGAAGGACTTGCCGATGTGGCTCAGAAGAAATCGCTTCTCAGCTTAATAGCAATGACAATCCTTTATTCGGGCCTACCAACGCTCACAGGAAAGGGCATGATTGCGACAGATTTGTCCTCGCTTTGAATCTGTTTTTTTACATCAACAACGAAAAATCCACCACGCGCTAAACTAGCACCGGTAAGAATTTCTTTTAATTTTCGATACAATACAGACCAGAAATCATTATGACGGTGTTCTGCTAAAGTCTCTTTTATTTGCTCAAGCTGTGTTTGCAGATCCGTTATCACTTGTTCTGGATCGGTATCAGCCAAAAGTGCACTCTCAAGATCGGCAATTTTCTGTTTTTTATGGGTCAATAACGGATCGATATCGCCCAGTGGCTTTACATTGCCTTCACCCGCTTCCAGTGTCAAATGACGGTCATACTCTTGCAAGAGTTTATTGACTGATAAGAGCTGATACGTTTGCTTAATCCATTTTTGTTGCTCATTCAGAGCCAAATTTTTTGGCATCTTTTCCAAAGTTTTATTCACGATGGTGCATAGCACTTCGCTTTCCTTTTCTGAAACCGCCTCGTTTAAAAATTTACTTTGCAAAGCCATTAAAGTAAGCAAGCAGTTCTGATTATTTGCGAGCTGAATCAATCCCTCCTTGGTGTTAAATCCATCAGTTTCATGACTAGCAAACCAAGGTTGAGGGGAATAAAACATCTGTTTGCAAAAAGCGTCTCGCCCCCTTACCGTCTCCTGCTTTTCAAAATCCTGTAAGTACTGCAGTCTTTGGGCGTGGAGTTGCAGGTATTTTTGTAATAGGCCTTGAGGAGATAAATAATGCTGATATACCGTAAGGAGGTATTCTCGCTGAGCTGGAGAATCAGCAAAATCATCACTTAACACATGAGCTGCCAGTTGAGGGGCCACACCCGCTAACGAACAAGCTATCACCTCGCGTACTCGATCAAAATCATTTTTTCGTTCATCAATAATGACAATTCGGCTCCCAATCACATTATGATCGCGGCTCCCATTCGACTCCGCACTAATGGAAATTTCAGATGGCTGTACCAACGGCAGATTCGCAGAGGCTAATTGCTTTTTAACTGCATCAAGATCCGTATATGCCACAATATCGAGCATTCCGCCTTTACTGCGATTTTTCCTGTTTTGAGCAGGCTTACTGAGGATATCGGGATCATTGCTACGATACGTAGAAAACTGAGACTCCCGAACATTACCCAAGGGCGCGATCATCAAGCTTTGCATGTCCTCGTCATAAGGAGCCTCCCAAGCGCAGCGATTGATTGTTTTATTTCCATCGGCATAAAATCGATTACGTGTATTCGCGTCATAACCACTGCAGATCAGATGGGGGATTGCCTCCTTTAATTCATCCCAAGAAGTCACTTTTCTCCGGTGTAGGCGATGTACATTGGCCCAATCTTGCGCTCTTACTGCATCATGAAACGCATCTAAATGAGCGTTGACATTATCAATAGTGAATAGAGCAGCTTTACCTGCAATCGTCTTAGAGATTCTTATTCGACTGAATATCCCACCTTTATTAAAGGCACTGCTCAAGCGCTTAGGGCCTCTTCTTGTTACTGTACTCTCTATCGCTTCAATTTTAACTTCTTTCTTGTGCAGAATGAGAGTCATCATTCCTGTTTTATTGTGGAAATGAGTACCAAATTTGGTGTGGGTCACCATGTGAGGGCTGGCTCTTACGATTAATCCTTTCTTATCGGCCATTTGTCTTAGTGCTTGTATGGCCCAATCAAAATGAATTTCTTGGCAATTGAGGATAAATAAATCGGCTTGCGAACTTGAAAGCTGAGAAACTAATTCTGTGGATGCTTGCTCACCTAAAGAACCATTCCCACAGTTCAAGGTGAAAACACGCATTTTTAAAGGCATAATCAAATCTCACTGACCGTATAAGGGCTCAACTATACACGAAACTCACAGCTCTGGCCAAAATCTACACATCCGACATGGCATCATCATTTCCAAATATCGCACAATTTTATTGTAATCAGCGCGGTTTTTAATAAAATGGTTAAGTCTGAAAATAAAATATACTCAACCTACTTCAAATACTGAGTTTTGGGTATAAATCAGCTACGCTAATATTAATAACCCTAAACGCTCGAGATCGCCATGCGCAGCTTAAATCTTTTTGAAAGTATCCTTTGCGAAATTGATGCTGCTTTACGGACTCTAGCCCCTCCTGCGCATCGAATTTCCCTGCGAAAATCGCCCGCTGAAAACCTACCTGAGTCCCACTTAAATTCGCAAGAAAGGCGGCATGTGGCTGGGTTAATGCGGGTAAATCATGCGGGTGAAGTCTGCGCACAAGCTTTATATCAAGGACAAGCACTCACAGCACAGCTTGCTCATGTCAAAACGCAGATGGATGAAGCTGCCGCTGAGGAAATCGACCATTTAGCTTGGTGTGAGGAACGATTACTCGAATTAGGCAGTCAACCTAGTCTCTTAAACCCCATTTGGTACTTAGGCTCCTTTATTATTGGCAGCTTAGCGGGCATAGCAGGGGATCGCTGGAGTCTAGGTTTTGTGGCAGAGACCGAGAGGCAAGTCACCGAGCATTTGCGAAACCATTTACAAAAACTGCCCCTTCAGGATGAAAAATCAAAAGCGGTTCTTGAGCAAATGCATGAAGATGAGGCCCATCATGCCGATGTAGCTAAAGAGGCTGGCGCTGCTGAACTTCCCTTATTTATTAAAAAGTTAATGAGCAGGGTGTCTAAATTGATGACCTACTCAAGTTATCATCTATGACCAATTTACTGCTTATTCTCATAGCCATCGTTTTGGTTCTGCTCAATGCTTTTTTCGTTGCGGCTGAATTTGGTATGGTAAAATTGCGCCACACTCGCGTAGCGATGATTAAAGACGCCTACCCTTGGCGTGGAAACATCTTAGCTAAAGTGCATCATAGCCTTGATGCTTATTTATCCGCTTGTCAGCTTGGTATTACACTCGCTTCTCTCGGCCTTGGCTGGATTGGTGAACCCGCTTTTGCTCGCTTGCTTAGCCCAATTTTCTCCTGGATAGGACTCACTAAACCAGGTCTGATTGAATTTACCAGTTTTGTCGTCGCGTTTTCGTTTTTATCGTTTTTGCATATTGTAGTAGGTGAATTGATGCCAAAATCATTGGCGATTCGTCAAAGCGAGCAAATCTCTATATGGACCGCGATTCCATTGTATTTTTTCTATTGGCTCATGTACCCTGTAATTTGGCTTCTTAATTCGTGTTCGAACCTTTTGCTCAAAAGTTTAGGGTTAGATGTAATCCATCCAGGAGAACAATACCACTCCAGTGAGGAAATTAAACTGATCTTACGCTCCAGCCAGCTTCACGGAGAATTAACTCAACAAGAAAGCAGTATCCTTGCCCATACACTTGAGCTAGCGGATCTTGATGTCAGTGACATCATGCGTTCTTATGATGACATGGTCATGCTCAATAACCCTATTTCGAGCAAAGCATTAATGGACACATTAAACCGTTATCATTACAGCCGCTATCCCGTTTATGATAAAACCCAAAAACACATCATTGGTATTTTGCACGTTAAGGATTTGCAACCGCTCTTACTTGACGTAGAAGATAAAAGGGAAATTTCTCTCGAAGGAATATTAAGGCCAGTGCCCAAAATCTCCTACAGACTACCCGTATTAACCTTGTTACGTCAATTTCAGGAAGGAATGCCACATTTTGCTTTAGTTTATGGACGACAAAATGCTATTGTTGGTTTTGTAACCCTCGATAATTTATTGCACTTAGTCATTGGTGTTATTAAGGACGAGTTTCATAAGACTCAGGAAGCCTGGATAGCCAATGAGGATGGTAGCTTAACTGTAAAAGGCGATTGCCCTTTATATGCGCTTGAGCGCGCCTTGCAACGTGAGTTAATTTTACCTGTTGATGAAGAAGAAGAGGTAACTACCATCGCGGGTTTAATTTTGCATAAACTGGGCGCTGTACCCAAAGAGGGTGAAACAATTAGCTTTCCTGATTTTTCTGCTACTATTGAACATATCCAAGGAGCCCGAATTAGGCAAGTAAGGATTAAACCGAAAGCGAAAAGTGGCCTTTAGTTGATATATTTGACTGAAGGCGATTATTTTGTCTTTGTAAGGACACCACCATGGGGACTGGCACTTCATTTGTTGTTTTCGTCATTTTTATCGCCTTCTTTTTTGATTTTATTAATGGCTTCCATGATGCCGCCAACTCCATAGCCACCATTGTCACCACAAAAGTTTTAACGCCGCGTCAAGCCGTATTATGGGCTGCATTTTTTAACCTAATTGCATTCATGTTTTTTAGTTTGATGGTTGCTCAAACCATTGGCAGTGGATTGATTGATACAACCATTACCGATGCACAGCTTATCTTTGCTGCTTTAGTCGGGGCAATTTTTTGGAATTTGGTCACCTGGTATTATGGGCTACCTTCCAGTTCATCCCACGCATTGATTGGCGGGCTTGCTGGTGCCGCTATCGCTAAAGGCGGTATAGCCGCACTTAAACCTGCAGGCTTTATTAAAGTCGCCATTGGTATTTTTGTTTCTCCTGCAGTTGGTCTAATCATTGGATTTTTGTTGACTTTTTTAACTGGCCTCCTCTTAAAAAAATATTCTGAGCCCGCTGTTAATAAACTATTTAGGTGGTTTCAACTTGCCTCTTCCGCTCTATTAAGTCTGACGCATGGAGGTAACGATGCACAGAAGACCATGGGAATCATTGCTGTTCTACTGTTCTCCTCTTCTTTGCTGGGAGATACTTTTTATGTCCCTTTTTGGGTGATTATTTCTTGTCAGGTTGTTATTAGCCTAGGCACACTCGCTGGCGGATGGCGAATAGTGCATACCATGGGCAGTAAAATCACCGAATTAAATCCTATGCGAGGTTGTGCCGCTGAAACGGGTGCTGCAATAATGATTTTTGCTGCCACTGAATGCGGCATTCCTGTGTCAACCACTCATACGGTCACTGGATCAATTGCAGGGGTCGGCCTTCAAAACGGGATTAATGGAGCCCATTGGCCCATTTTGAGACGAATATTTCTTTCGTGGTTACTCACTATTCCTGCTGCAGGCATCATCGCCGCAGCAATTATGCTGACGTTTTTCTAACTACCCGCAAATAATCGAAATAACTCTCGCGTTAAACTTGTTAAAAACACAGCATAGATAAATGACCCAATATAAGCCAAGACGAGTATGAGGCCATCATTCTCAGAAAGCCCTAAACCAAATAAGATGATTAGAAAAGCAAAAATAAAATTACTGAATGGAATAGGGAGCAAAAGTAAAAGGCTTAATCCCAATAACACAACTCCATGTAAGCGCTCCATGAGTGGTGAAGTAAAAAATGACCAACGCGGTTTTAGCAGGTGTTCGATTAAGGATAAATAAGGTAACGTTTTATCCACCACTTTTTTCAACTTTTGTGTTTCAACTGTACGATTGGCGAGTACCTTCGGTAACCACAAACTGGGTTTTGCAGCAATGATGTGAAGCGCAATAAAAACAATGGGCAAACCAAAAATGAAAGAAAAACCAGGCACTACGGATATAGGTAGGGCGCTGGGCAAGGCAAATAAGATAATGATTAAACCATAAGCCTGCGCCCCAATTGATTTTATTAATTCACCGTACGAGACAGAAACCTCATCTTCATGAGTTTTAATGAGCTCTTTGAGTAACTCCACAATTCCAGTTTGTTTACGCACCTTTTTGTTCTTTTTTATTCAGTTTACTGTTGAAACGCCCGTAAAACCAATAAATGAGCATCCCAGCCACCATCCAAATGATAAAACGCATCATTGTAACCCATGGTAGATGAAAAATGAGGTAGGCACAACTTAGGATGCCTAAGACGGGAATAATTGGCATGAATGGCGTTTTAAAAGGGCGAGGTAATTCCGGATGAGTATAGCGCAAGATAATAACGCCCGTGCAAACCGTGATAAACGCGAAAAGCGTTCCGATATTCACTAACTCAGCCAAATCATGCATGGGTATTAATGCCGATAATAAAGCCATGACTAAACCACTCACTATGATAATGCGTATGGGCGTTTTGGTGTAGGGGTTAACAACCGAAAAAAATTCAGGGAGCAAACCATCGCGGGCCATGGCTAAAAAAATGCGACTCAATCCATAAAACAAAACGAGCATTACCGTTGTTAAACCGGCTATTGCACCTATGCCTACCAGTGCAGCCGCTATCTTATACCCCAACGTGAGTAAAACATGCGAAATGGGTGAAGATTGGTTCAAAGTGTAGTAAGGGACTATACCCGTCAGTAAGCCAGAAACGATGATGTATAAAATGGTACAAATAAGTAATGAGCCAATAATGCCTATCGGCACATCGCGTTGCGGCTTAATGGCTTCTTCGGCAGCAGTGGAAACCGCATCAAATCCAATGTAAGCAAAAAAGATTAAAGAGGCGCCTTCGATTACCCCTTTCCAACCAAAAGGCATGAACGGTGTCCAATTTTGCTCCTTAACCTCTGTCACAGCTATAGCAATAAAGATACAAATGACCGTCAACTTGACAAGCACGATGAAATTATTAAAGCGCGAACTCGATTTAACACCATAAATGAGTAACATCGCTAAAAAAAGAATGACAAAAAAAGCAGAGAAATTGAAAATGCCGCCATCTCCTAAGCCATGAAGCAAGGCAGGATGCAATTTTAGCCTAATTGCATGTAAAAAATCATTGAAGTAGCCGCTCCACCCGACGGAGACCGCCGAAACCGAAATCGAATATTCAAGCAATAAATCCCAACCCACTATCCATGCAATCAACTCCCCAAAACCAGCATAAGCATAACCATAAGCACTCCCACAACCACCGACGCTTGCAGCCAACTCGGCATAGGACAACGCAGCAAAAGCACAGGCAAATCCTGCTACGACATAAGATAAAATAATTGCTGGACCCGCTTGGGTTGCAGCCACAATCCCTGTTAATACAAAAATACCAGCACCAATAATCGCACCCACACCTAGAAAAATTAAGTCAAATGCAGATAAACAGTGCGCTAAACCACTTTCGGTATCAAGGGAATCATTGACCGCTTTTTTGCGAAACAAGTCCATGTTAGTATGCCTACAAGAAAGAGTAAATTTGCTATATGCCCTGCAAAATAAAAGCCAATTTTTGCAAAGACACATTAAAACTTTAACATTAAAGCGGCTAGGTAGAAACCTAGTTTTATCGAACATCGCATGAAAAAAATACCGGGCTGTCTACTATTCTTTTTTTTACACACCGCGCTTGCTCATAACTCTATAGCCTGCTCAAATTGGCCTGCCTGGATACAACCAGTCTGTCACCGCCTCTATCAAATTTGGACAGAGGGAAATAATGAACTTTATCTTAGCGGTTACGCTTGGCATAACCGCTTTGTTTATCCGAAAACGAGAATAAAAAGATTTAATGAGCAAGCATGGGGTGGGGGGTTAGGAAAAGGTTTATTTGACGGGCGCGGTAATTGGCGAGGGCTCTTTGCCATTGCTTTTTTAGATTCGCACAAAAATGTCGAACCAGCTATAGGCTACGCCTTTCTCAAAGTAATGAGTTTAAGTGAGCAAGTGCGTTTTGGTGTGGGATATTCTGTCTTAGTTACTGCTCGCCCAGATATATTGCACGGAATTCCGTTCCCAGGAGCTATTCCTTGGGTGTCAATAAATTTTAATAAAGTCTCTATCGCAGCCACTTACATTCCTGGAGGTTCACACTCAGGCAATGTACTTTTTATGCTGGGTAAATGGAGTTTTGACTTTTTCTAGCCCACCTATTGGACAACAAAATTGTTCTTGCATAAAAGAATCAGCATTGCTAGTCTGGCGAAGTTTTTCAATCAAAGGAGCGACCTATATGACATTAAAGTCTAAATTATTCTGCTTGATAAGTGCCATCATTATTACATGTTCTTCTTTTGCAGCGCCGAAAAAATGCCCAAGCGCTAATGCAATCAAAATGGAAGGTGTGTCAATGGCAATGGAGCTGTTTCCCAGAGTCTATTATGCTTATCATGTCAGTGAATATGACACTAATGAGCCCTGGTTCTTTGCGGTAGGTCTTTTTGCTTCTAATTCCAAAACTGAAGCAATAGCCGAAGGAAATAAACAACTTCCTAGCTTAATGGGTAATCCCACTCCCCTCCGTGTTGAAGATTATTGGTTTTGTGATTATGACATCAATGGAGAATTTGCCGCTGTGGCTGTTTACACTGACACAGGAAATGCTCCGCTTAAAATCAAACAATTCTTTTATACAATACATTAATTTCGAGATCGGAAGTAAACCAGATCATTAGTGAAGGAATTTGATTTTA
The DNA here is from genome assembly GCF_900167045.1 of Legionella maceachernii. Classification (GTDB taxonomy): domain Bacteria; phylum Pseudomonadota; class Gammaproteobacteria; order Legionellales; family Legionellaceae; genus Tatlockia; species Tatlockia maceachernii. The sequence goes on from NZ_FUXJ01000006.1 coordinate 34,745, forward strand.
TGCAACGGTGTGCGTGGTGTACTAAAGATCCGCTTTATACGGCCTATCACGATGAAGAGTGGGGGGTTCCTGTTAGAAACCCTCCCAAATTATTTGAGATGATTGTGTTAGAAAGCATGCAAGCCGGCTTAAGCTGGCTCACTGTTTTAAGAAAACGAGAAGCCATGCGCCACGCTTTTTATTCTTTTTCTCCAGAAAAATTAGCGCGCCTCACTGACGAAGAGATACAAGTTTTATTAAGCAATGAAGCAATTATTCGCAACCGTTTAAAGATAAAATCGGTCAAAACCAATGCTCAAAGTTTTTTGCGCATTGCTGAGCATGAAAATATCGTGGATTATTTTTGGCAATTCACCGATGGAAAAATTATACAAAACAAACGCAACGCATTAAGCGAAATTCCGGCAATTACCACAGAATCCACTGCCATGGCCAAGCAATTAAAAAAAGACGGTTTTGTCTTCATGGGACCAACCACATGCTATGCTTTCATGCAGTCAGTGGGGATAGTGAATGATCATCTTCTGTCCTGTTTTCGTTACAATGAAATCGCCCATCCCTAAGCTCAAGAGGCCCCCTACTCTGCCGGTAGAAATTTTGATAAGTAAATCACCAAAGGTCCTAACTAAGCGTCTATAATGTTAGAAACAAGTACGGTTGGAGAATGCGATGAAGGGACTGCTAGCTAAACTCATCTATTTGGTTTTAATGGCAATTAGCTTTTCATGCTTTGCTGATAAAATTCTTCTTACCGGAAGGCCTGTCGTCTTAATGCCAGAAGCAGATTATTACACTTTTCCTAATACTTACGTACCAAGTCACAACTTTCATTTTGTTAACGTTAGTGGTGACAACAGGGTTTGTTTTCTCAATCAACAACCACAGCTTACACCACTCGATTTATTGCGAATTAACATCGTGCAAAACAATAAAAAATTTTTGTGGTATTGCTATCGTTATGATCCACGATATTTTACAGTGGATTACTAAGACATCGCTAACAAAGAACGCTTAAACGCTTTAATATGACGATAAGCATCATCGATGCGGCTTTGACTGATTTCACCTGACTTTACTTTTGCTTCGATGATGTCAATAACCTCTTTGGAATCCTGCGGCTGTTCAGATAACTGGTTACCAAAAATAAACATATCAGCACCTGCGTTTATCGCTAAAGTCAGAGCCTGCTCTAAACCGTAATGCTCGCTAATCGCTTTCATTTGCATGTCGTCAGTAACAATGACACCGTCAAATTGCAGTTGTTGCCGCAAAAGCCCTGTTAATATTTTATACGATAAAGTAGCCGGTAATCCTGACTCATCGAGTCGCTGATTGACAATGTGCGCTGTCATGACCATATTGCAGCTATCACTTCTACCCAAAAGCAATTTAAAGGGCTCTAATTCGGACTCCTGCCAGCTATTGGTCACATCGACAAAATCACGATGCGAATCCGCGTTGGAGCTCCCGTGACCTGGGAAATGTTTAAATGCACATTGGGCTTTATGCTGAAGAAAATAGCGAGAATAAATACTCGAAAAACCCGCTACCTCATTGGGATCAGCAGAAAAACTGCGATCTTGTTTGCCAATTATTGGATTATCTGGATTAACATTCACATCAAGATCGGGCGCAAAATTTAAATTAAACCCCGCCTCTTCCAACGTTTTTCCCATCGTATCAGCCAATCTTTCCGCTTTACCCACTCCCATCTTACCGATTTGTGCTGCGGGATAGGTTTCAGGGAATCCATATTCCGTTTTTAATCGATTAACTGCTCCTCCTTCATAATCCACCGAAATCAGTAAAGGCAGTTGCAAACGATGATGGGTTTGGTTTGCGCGTCTATTCGCTTCTTGTAAATCATGATTTAATTTTCTTACTTGCTCAGGATTTTCAATGTTTTTATCAAAACGTTGAGTGCGGTAGTTATAATCAAATAAAATAACGCCGCCAATGTTATCGTCATTAACTGCCTTAATAATGGGTGAATTATCATCTATTCGTTTGCCTTCAAATCCGATAATTAACATTTGGCCAATTTTTTCTCTCAGACTAAGCTCCTCGGCAGCAAGAATCTGATTGGTGAAAAATAAGGCCATTCCGACAATTAATAATTTGAAGTAATTCATAGTTCATCCCAATAACTAAAGGCCATCAATGATAACAATTTAAACAAAAAGAATCAATAATAAGCTTTTCGGGCTATTGATATACATTGATTAGAGAAAGAACTCGTGGGTAATATTGTTTATTTCTTCAAGAAGTTATAACTTCTATAGCAATTTTCTTGAATAGATTAGCCATTTCCGTTTTAAGGCCATCATGTGGAAATCGTTCGTTGCTATTGCGCTAGGCGCGGCTTTAGGAGCCTTATTTCGCTGGTTTCTTGGGCTTAAGCTTAATCATTTATTCCCTGCAATACCACCAGGAACCCTCGCTGCAAACCTGCTGGGTGGGTACATCATCGGTTTAGCAATTGCTTTTTTTGCCTATCTCCCCTACATTGGATCAGAATGGCGCTTGTTTATCATTACTGGTTTTTGTGGGGGATTAACCACTTTCTCCACATTTTCGGCAGAGATTGTGACTTTATTACAAGAAGGGCGCTACGGTATGTTTCTAGGGGAAATTGCGCTTCACTTAACAGGTTCCGTACTCATGACGCTCGCAGGAATGGCGACATGGTTTGGAGTAGAGTGCCTATTTGAATGAATAGCCCTTATTAAATAGAGGCAAAGTTAACCGATATTTACCTTCGTCAAAAAGCGCTAAAATATTAATTTAACCAAAATTATGCTACTTTTTAAATGAACCTTTTTAGGATGACTAAAATGAACTCTTTTATTGAGCAAGCGCGATTTTACGGGACTTACCATCAGAAACCAATTACCTGCTACACCCATTTAGTCGGGGTGCCTTTGGTTGTTTTTTCCCTCATGGTTCTTTTAGGGTTTATCCATTTGGTTATCCCAGGGGTATTGGATATTACTCTTGCCGGCATAGCAACCCTGATATTACTCCTTTATTACTATTACCTTAATTGGCGCTTAGCCTTAGTCCTTACTGGTGTTTTCATTATCTTGCTTTGGTTTGCACATCTGGTGAGCTACTATGGGCCCACGAGTACAGCACTCTGGATTTTTATAGTGACTTTTGTGCTAGGTTGGGCCATACAATTAATAGGCCACCTTATGGAAGGGAATCGCCCTGCATTCACAGACAATCTCTGGCAAGCACTGATTGCACCCATGTTTTTAACCGCGGAGGTTTTTTTCCTAAGTGGCCGCATGCAAGATTTAAAAGCGCAAATTCATGGAGAAGCTGAGCTATCAGGGCCCCTCGAGACTCAAGAATCCACAGAAGAAACAGATACGGATACGCAACTTTAATAAACCTGTCCCTGTAGCCCGGCTCAAGACAAAGCAGGGCTATGCGGTGATCATAAAGCAATGATGAATGTGTTTGCTTCTTTTGAAATCGGGGTCGATTGTTTCAGCAGTAATGTCCTTTACTTTATACTTTTCATTCACTTCTGGAGATAGCTTAAACTGTCTCAAATTGGTGGAAAAATACAAAATACCCTCTGGATTTAAAATTCGCATGGCTAAACCAATTAATGACACGTGATCGCGCTGCACATCCAATGTGTGTGTCATTCGTTTTGAATTAGAGAAGGTCGGGGGATCTAAGAAGATGACATCAAAGTGATCCCGAGTTTTTTTTAGCCATTCAATACAATCAAAATGAATAAATTGATGCCTTGATCGATCAAGATGATTAAGCTGGAAATTTTCTTCAGCCCAACTTAAATAAGTTTTTGATAAGTCCACGTTGGTAGTGATTGCCCCAACTAAAGCGGCATGCACACTTGCGGTGGCCGTATAGCAAAAGCAATTAAGAAAACGGGTACCAGGCGCTAACTGAGAAAAGCGCATTCGCATTGGTCTATGATCTAAAAACAAGCCTGTATCTAGATAATCATACAAATTCACTTTTAGTTTTGCTTGCCCTTCAACGACTGTCATGGTGCGTTTAGTGTGCTTCATTTTTTGATATTGATTGCTGCCTTTTTGCTGTTTTCGTTGTTTGACTACCAGATTGTCAGGCGAGACACCTAAAGCACTGGGTACTGCTTGAATCACCTCTAAACTGCGCTTTTCGGCTTTGTGAGAGGGGATGCTTGCGGGTGGTGCATATTCTTGCAAGACGGCATGATCATTATAAATGTCAATTGCAAAAGCATATTCAGGAAGATCGGCATCATAAACCCGATAACAGCTAATATGGTTTTTTTTCACCCATTTTTGCAAATGGTTAATGTTTTTTCTTAGTCGATTAGCAAGCATTTGCGCCCCTGAGGATAAAGCGCCCGCTTCTTTTCCTTTGAAAAGATTCTCTGTGCTAAGGGTTAGGCAATATAACTTACATTCCAAGGCCCCATTAAACAAAGTGTACTGTTTGCCTGCGCGTAAACCCAGCGCTTTGGCAAGCATTGAGTTAGACGTTAAGACCGCGGCTTGCCAGCCTTGATAATGAGCATGAAGTGTATTCCCTAACTGCTGATAGAGGGGAACAAGTTGAGTCGCATCGCCTAAGCGCTCTCCGTAAGGCGGATTGCAAATGACAAGTCCCTTAACATGGGTTGGCCTGCAGTCTTTAACCGCTAATGTGGAAAATTCCACTAGCGGCAACACACCGGCACGTTCGGCATTGGCATGAGCAATTTTAATCAGTTTAAGATTATTGTCCGTTCCGCGCAATTTAACAGGCGTTGGCTTTACTTGTTCTAACGCATGTGCCCTTATTTTTTCCCATAAAGAAGATTGGTGTTGCACCCAATGAACAAGTGCTTGATCATGACGCAGTAATCCTGGCGCAATGTGCGCTGCCATCATTGCGGCCTCTATCACCAAGGTTCCAGCACCACAGAATGGATCATGTAAAGCGTAACCTGCGGCTGCAAGCTGTGGCCATTTTGCACGCAATAACATGGCTGCTGCGATATTTTCCTTTAATGGCGCTTCACCTGCTTGGGTGCGGTAACCGCGTTGATGCAAACTATAACCGGTCAAATCTAAACTCACCGTCACATTATCATCTTTTAAATAAGCATGTAATCGGATTTCTGGCCTTCCTCGATCCACGGTAGGCCGCGTCCCTTTAAATTGGCGAAAATGATCAACGATGCCATCTTTCACGACTTGTGCACCAAACATTGAATTGCGAATATGCGTTGATGAACCATGAAATTCGATTGCCAACGTTTTATCCGGTGTAAAAACAGTCTGCCAAGGGAATTGATTGCACAATTTATAAAGCGTTTGCTCGTTATGGGCTTCTCCGCTAAACAAAATAAGTTGAATACGATTAGCCAATCGCGTCCATAAGCAAAGATGATAGAGGGTTGCTAAGTCGGCCTCGCCATAAACCCCTTGTGGATTAACACGGGTCACATGAAGTCCTAAAGTCCGCATTTCTTCCTCTAAAAGGTACTCCAGTCCCTTAGGACAACTGATAAAAAGAGAATAATTCATGATAAACAAGCCCTCACGTAGCGAAAGAGAGCTTTAGCTGCCCCTGTGTGCTTGTCACTGCCTTGTTCGTCCATAGCCTTTTTAACTAACTGGCGAAGCTGTTGGATATCATCTTGCGGGTATTGCGCAATAAAGGCTGTGAGGGCTTCTTTTCCTCCATGAATTAATTTATCACGCCACTGCTCTACCTCATGAAACACCGCTGTTTGCGCATTGTCTTCAGCCAAAATAGCCTCATAGGCTTTTAAAATCGCCTCGCTGTCGGCAGCGCGCATAAGCTTACCAATCAGTTGAGACTGACGCCTTATAGCACCATGACTTTTAATTGATTTTGCATCGATAATGGCTTGCCGTAAATTAGGAGGTAATGGCAAAGCATCTAGTTTTGTCAAATTTAAATCAATCAATTTAACGCCCATTTTTCTTAGCGCCTCGGCATCACGTTTTTTTTGCGATTTACTTTTTAATTCTTCCATTTATTGGCCTATAAAAAAATTGCTAACATTAGCGTAACTTAAGCAAAAACACAGTATTTTTTAATTTTAGCATTTTGCCAAAGCAGCTAGTGAGAAAACAGGAAAAACTGCTATTTAAACAGCAAGAGAGGAAGTGGTCGCCTGCTCATAACGCCTTGACCTAGAACGAAAATACGCACGGCTGATAGCAAAAAGGTTGTAAATTAAAATACAAAGCAATAAAGAATGCAACCAAGTAACAGTGATATGTGTGAAAAGAGGCAACGTAATGAAAACACCGATGCAACCTGCAACGCTTAAAATAAGGGTTTTTTTCAATGGGATTTTATTTTGTTGCACAAAAACCAAAGTGGTAAGAGGTTGCTGCATGGCGCCAGCAGTAGTCATAATAGGAAACGCCACAACCGGAGATACATTCATGAGAAATAAGACCGCTTGAACCATCACAAATAAACCGATGCCAACAGAAGTTAAAGCCCCACAAACAATCATCGCGAAAAATCCAACAACAAGCCTCCAAGAATGCAATTCCACCAGATCGCCACCAACAGGCATCACACGCAATTGATGACAAATTAACAAGCCAATTATTACTGCAAAACAACACATCATTGCTAAACGAATTGCCTGCTTACTTAAACGACTGACAACAGCTCCACCGATTAAACCACCTAAACAAGTTCCAGTCACCAAAGTGATTAGGGTACCTAAATCCACATCAATTAATTGCATGAAAAAGAATGATTCGAAAGTACCTGGAATAACCTGGGCACCATTATTCACTGCCGGTAATTCATCATCAGGAAAAGTGCCCAGTAGTTTTGCTAAAGCAACGTTCACTGCAAAACTACCTATGCCTAAGGTGTCTGCAATAAAAGCCAAAATTCCGCTTATGCTCAGTTTGACATAATCTAAAAACGATAACTGCACAGAAGGCTGATACTTAAGTCGATAAAACATGGCCACTACACAGATTACACTTAAGATCACTATTGCATAAATCAAGAAAGTAATTGCCATCGCGCCCCTGCTAAAGACCTAGTTGCAACTTAAACCCATATCGATCTCTTGTATCCTTAAGTACGAGCAATTCTAATCAAGTGCTTATTTTGAATACTTGGGTATAAAGAAAAGGGAGTATTATACATTGTTTGCTCTGTCAAGCAAATAACAATGTGTTCAAATTTATCACAAAAAGCTCGTTTATTGAAATATAACTTCATTTGTTTTCTATTTCAAATGGCTTAATCTTTTTAAATTAGTCCAATATGTACCTCATACGAAGAGGCGCTTTGCTATTTGTGCCACATGTTTACCTTGGTAGCGTGCTATTTGCCGTTCAAGGGCGCTTGGTGTACGACTTCCATCAGAGCCAGCAATGGTACCAGCCCCATAAGGCGAACCACCGTGTAATTCAGTGGTATTCGTCAGCCCTTTTTCAGCATAGGGAACACCGACTAAAATCATGCCATGATGAATTAAGGTATTCCAAAAGGAGAGAATCGTGGACTCATTGCCACCTCCTGTTCCTGTGGAACAAAAGACACTACCAATTTTGCCAATTAACTCGCCATTCATCCACATACTACCTGTTTGATCAAGAAAATTTCGCATTTGCGCTGCCATATTCCCAAAACGAGTTGGTGTCCCGAAAATAATGGCATCATAATTGGCAAGCTCTTTAGGCACAGCAATTTCTGCTTTTTGATTTAATTTAACGCCCGCTTTTTTTGCAATGTCCTCTGGCATAGTTTCCGGTACGCGCTTTAATGTCGCTATCACGCCGTCGACTTCAGAAACCCCTTTGACAACCTCTTCTGCCATCGCTTCTATGTGGCCATAGCTGGAATAATATAAAACTAATACCTTAGTCATTGATTTCTCCTTGATTAAAAGCGGTTGTTATGAAAATCCTCTACCGCTTGCCTCACCTCTTCTTCAGTGTTCATAACAAAGGGACCAAGCCTGGCAATTGGTTCCTTCAATTTTTTAGCGGTAATGAGCAAGCAGTGTGAATCATGTGCAAGACCTTGTAGGTTTAAAGACTCACCAGGGCTTAGTATAGCCAAGTGACGTGATTTAACTGTTTCCCCCTGAATCATGATTTCGCCCGATACCACAAAAACCATGGATTGATGATTTTTAGCGATACGTTGTTCGAATATTTGCTGCTTCGGTAAACGAATATCGAGAAAAAGCGGTTCAGTAGCAATCCCAGCGATTGGGGATTGGATTCCTTGATCTGTTTTACCGGCAATGACTTTGATTCGAATCCCCGACTCATGATTCTCCACAGGCAATTGTGACGCAGTATATTCTTGATAACGGGGTTTTGTCCATTTATCCACAGCAGGCAAATTCAGCCATAATTGAAGACCGGTAATGCCTTCGTTATTTTTCTGTGGCATTTCGGAATGAATTATTCCTCGGCCGGCAGTCATCCACTGCACATCGCCAGGACCAATTACACCTTGATGGCCTTGATTATCTTGATGAGCGATTTGACCTGTTAAAAGATAAGTAATCGTCTCGAAGCCACGATGAGGGTGAGAGGGAAAGCCAGCGATATAATCCATCTCATTATCACTATCGAAAAAGTCAAACAAGAGAATCGGTTCAAAGGGATTTTTACGGTCAGCGCCAATATAGCGCATCAGTTTTACTCCAGCACCTTCTCGGATTAGAGTCCCTATTAATTGCTGCTCAACATGGATTGTGCGCATTGCTCTATACCTATTCGAAAGAGTAAGTCTAGGATAGATGAAAAATGGGTAATTTGCCTAGCACAGTGCGATCATTTGATGCTTTTTTAACCAGTAATCACTTTACAGGTATTTCCTATGTTAGAATGGCCTTATCTTGACCTATGGAGTTACTGAATGCGTTGCATCCCTTTCATTCTTTCACTTTTTGTTGTTCTCTTCACTGCAAACCCTGGAAATTGCTCGAGCGTCATCTTAAAAGACACAAGCGGGCATCGCATCCCTTTTGATAGCTTGAAAGGCAAATGGGTTCTTATTAATTACTGGGCTAGCTGGTGCCAGCCATGCCTCGATGAAATTGCTGAATTAAACCGTTTTTATAAAAAGAGTAGTGACAAAGTCGCTTTATTTGCAGTGAATTATGATTCTCTTCCTTTATCTCACCAACTTGCTTTAATTAGGAAATACAATATTAGCTACCCAAGCTTGCAATATAATCCCGCCCGAGAGCTTAAACTAGGAGATATACGAGGTGTACCGGCAACGTTTGTTTTTAGCCCTGAAGGTAAACTACGCGATGCTTTATATGGTAATCAAACTGTAGAGAGCTTAAATCGGGCAATTCGCTCCAATAGTTAACGTCTTTGTCCTATTTCAAGCAACGATAATACCGCCTGTCTTTTTTTGAAAGTCATTGTTATGAATAGGAAAGATTTACTGCAAATTGTTGCAAAATCAATTCCATAAATATAAAAAAAGTTTAAAATGCTATTTTCCAATCAAAACCGGCTACATTATGTATTTGCGAGTTTTAATCTTATTACTCTTTACCAATGTTGCAATCGCTGGACCATGGTGGACAGGACCTTTGCTTGCTCCTGCTGGCAAAACGATTCCAGCAGGTCATTTTAATTTCGAACCTTATGCTTTTTACACGACTTATCCAGGGGATTTTAAAAACATCGAAATTATTCCTATTTTAACTGCTGGTCTTACTGATTTTTTAGACTTACAAACCGCACTACCTTATGATTACAGCTGGATTCAAAATCAACACTCCACTGAAATTGGCGATTATAGTTTAGCTTTAGGCATTCAACTATTGAGGCAAAAAGAAAAAAGCTGGATTCCTGATCTTCGAGTTGCCATTCAAGAGATTTTTCCAACAGGAAGATTTGAAGGCTTGGATCAAAGAAAATTAGGATCAGATCAGACAGGAATAGGCTCCTACATCACATCCATAGGCTTTAACTTCCAAAAACTGTGGGAGCTTCATAACCAACACTACCTCCGTGGCCGTTTAAGTCTTGTCGCTGCATTTCCAAGTAGCTCGAGAATCGAAGGTGTGAGCGCCTTCGGAGGAGTAGAGTCGACAGAAGGGAGTGTTCGCCCTGGAAACATTTATTCTACTGATATCGCATTTGAATATGCACTCACCCAACACTGGGTTCCAGTCTTCGAGGTCCTTTATATTCACAGTTCAAATACTGGTTTTAGCGGTAATCCAGGATTTACGCCCAGCGGTACTCTTGCCAGTATCGGAGGACCCGGTGGAGACTCCGTTTCTTTAGCACCCGCTGTCGAGTTTAATTTCACCTCTTCTTTGGGAATTATTGGTGGGATTTGGTTTTCAGTGACTGGACCGCATGCTTCCAAATTCACCACAGGCGCAATTGCCGTAAATTACTTTTTCTAAACTTTAACTGTGTTTCTGGATAAGGCTGATACCAAGCCTTATCCATGATTTGGTGTTTTAGCTTTCTATTTTCATTTCAGTAAATAGGCGCTTGCGCTGCGTCTGAGTTAATTTAATTTTTAAATACCATCCACCTTCATCCGCAGGAGTTTCCTGAAGGACCGCGTCTAATTGATAAAGTTTTGCGCGCAGTTTTGCTTCTGATGGCTTTATAAATAGTACTTCTTCATGAATTTTGCCCTGAAGTTGAATAGCAATGGCCTCACGCAATAAATCAAGCCCGGCTCCGCTTTTAGCCGAGACCCACACTTTGCAAGCGTCTTCTTGTTGATCGATTTTGGGATGCCACTCCTCCTGTAAATCAATTTTATTGAACACTTGAATGGTAGGTATATCGATCACCCCAATTTCGGTTAATACTTGTTGCACAGCAAAAGCCATATCACGCCAATGTGGATCAGCAATATCAATAACATGTAACAATAAATCAGCTTCTTTTGTTTCTTCCAGCGTTGCACGAAAAGCTTCAATCAGTTGATGGGGCAAATCGCGAATAAAACCAACGGTATCTACCAAAATTGCTGTGGCAGCACCGGGCAATTCTATTTTGCGCATGGTGGGATCTAATGTCGCAAATAATTGATCCGCAACATAAATTTGCTCGCCCGTTAAGGTATTAAATAGCGTGGATTTACCCGCGTTAGTATAACCCACAAGCGATACAGTGGGTAATGCTGCTTTTTGTCGCGCACGGCGATTTTGATCGCGGTTTCTTCTTACTTTCTCTAACCGCTTATTGATGGATTTAATTCGCTCACGCACCAAGCGTCGATCCGTTTCTAGCTGAGTTTCACCTGGGCCTCTTAGACCAATTCCGCCTTTTTGACGTTCTAAGTGAGTCCAGCCACGGATAAGACGAGTAGAAATATGTTGCAATTGTGCCAATTCGACTTGTAATTTTCCTTCAAACGTTCTGGCTCGTTGCGCAAAAATATCAAGAATTAGACCACTTCGGTCCACTACTCGGCATTGGAGCAACCGCTCCAGATTTCGCTCTTGCGAAGGGGATAATTCATGGTTGACCAAAACCAGTTCCGCAGCATGTTCCGAAACAAGTTGTTGGATCTCTTCCGCCTTACCAGCACCCACGTAATACTTCGCTTCCGGTGTGGCGCGAGCCCCAAGCACACAAGCCACAACCTCAGCTTGTGCAGATAGAGCCAACTCCTTAAACTCAGCCAATGCTTTTTCTGCATCGACACCAGGAAGCGCCAATTGGACTAAGATGGCGCGCTCGCCACTTTGTGGACGTTCAAACAAGACGGCATTTCCATTAACAAGAATGGTGTTAGTCTGCCATATTTCCTTCGTCCTCACCAGTGGGCAGCTTAACCATCCGTGAGGGTACTACCGTCGAAATGGCGTGTTTGTAGACCATTTGCGTGACGGAATTTTTTAACATTACTACATATTGATCAAAGGCATCAACTACACCGTGTAATTTGATACCATTGACCAAAAACACGGATACCGGGATCTTTTCTTTGCGTAATTCGTTGAGAAAGGGATCTTGTAAGAGATGATTTTTAATCATTGCCTACTCCTTATTATTATTTTATTCAGGCAACTGCTTTCATTAGTGTAATCGGCGTGTAAATGGAAAACTTTATGCCTTAAGCCTATTTTTTTTACATAAATTACAACTGAAAGTCTTTATAGAAAATTTTTATACTTTCGTTATTTCTCATGACATTTCTTTAGTAACTATAGTAGTATCATATGCAAACAAAATGATTAATAGCTTGTCAGCGTTAGGATCAAAATCAATAAACGCTACCTCATGCCTACTTATCTCTCTTCTTTTCTTTCTCTTGTTCAGGCTCCATAGCCCAATAACGAGACAATGCCATCATTCATTTGAGAAATCTCTTACGTATTGGGCATCAATTCCTTCAATGACAATTGGCTTAGAACAGATATACTTAAACAATAGAAGGATGACACGGATTGTCTGACAGGATGTCAAATTAAGGGACAAGCACAATGGACGTGCTCCGCCGCAAGGATGCGGTTTTTAATTCGATGGCAAATAGAAGTTCTTTCTTCGAAATTCCCGTATATCGGCTTCAACCTATATACGGGTGCCTTTTTTGATAACCCCTCACACAAGTAAGAGCAATCAAACATCGATGTTTTCCGCCTCCAACGCATTGCTTTCAATAAAGTCTCTTCGAGGCTCCACGTTATCGCCCATGAGCGTTGTGAATATCTCGTCTGCTGCAACAGCATCTTCTATACTCACTTGTAACATGCGTCTCACTTCTGGATCCATCGTGGTTTCCCACAGTTGCTCAGGATTCATTTCTCCGAGACCTTTATAACGTTGAATGGTTTGACCTCGTTTTGCCTCTTCCATGAGCCAATCCAGTGCTTGCTCAAAAGATTCAACGGGTTGGGTTTTCTCACCGCGTTTTACCATTGCTCCCTCATCGAGAAGAGTTGATAATTTCGCGCCCAGATGGCATAGCTCTTTATAATCTTTTGACAGGAAAAATTCGGCATTCAAGGAAATGTAATGCTCCGAACCATGCTGCTTAATCAATGCGCGAGGAAGATAGGTATCATTTTCTTTGTTATGCACAATATCCACGTGATAGTGTAGGTTTTTATTGTCCAATTGCTGCAGACTAAGATGCAATTGCTTTACCCAATTGCTCATCACGTCTTGTTTTTTAAAATCTTCGCTTTGCAGTTGAGGCAAGTAACCAATTCTTCGGAGAATTTCTCCATCATAGCGTCTGGTATGACGCTTTATTATTTTCTCAACGCGTCGATACTGCTTCACTAACTCTTCCAATGCCACTGAAGCAATCGCAGGCGCCCCTTTCGCTGGGAAAAATTCTGCACTATCTATTGCATTTTGAGTTAAGTATTCAAAAAGCGCTTCGTCATCTTTGACATACTGCTCTTGTTTACCTCGCTTCACTTTATACAATGGCGGCTGAGCAATATAGATATACCCTCTCTCGATAAGCTCAGGTGTTTGTCGATAGAAAAAGGTAAGTAATAAAGTGCGAATATGCGAACCGTCTACGTCAGCATCAGTCATGATGATGATGCGGTGATAGCGCGTCTTATCCGGATCGTATTCATCAGGCCCGATACCACAACCCAGTGCAGTTATTAGCGTAGCCACTTCTTGCGAGGAAAGCATCTTATCAAAGCGAGCTTTCTCGACATTGAGAATTTTACCCTTAAGTGGCAATATCGCTTGAAACTTTCGATCTCGTCCTTGTTTTGCCGAGCCTCCCGCTGAATCACCCTCGACGATATAGAGTTCAGAGAGAGCAGGGTCTTTCTCTTGGCAGTCAGCCAGTTTTCCAGGTAAACCTGCAATATCCAGCGCACCTTTACGCCGCGTCATTTCTCTTGCTTTGCGAGCAGCCTCTCTAGCGCGAGCAGCGTCAATGATTTTTCCAACAATCGATTTGGCAATACTGGGATTTTCTAATAAGAAATCATTCAATTTTTCTGAAACTAACGATTCTACTGCCGCTTTCACTTCCGAAGAGACGAGCTTATCTTTCGTTTGTGAGGAAAACTTCGGATCCGGAACTTTTACTGACAATACAGCAGTAAGGCCTTCCCGTGCATCGTCCCCCGTCGTGGTGATTTTTGCCTTTTTCGCATAACCCTCATTTTCAATATAAGAATTAAGAGTTCGGGTCAATGCTGCTCTAAAACCTGCTAAGTGGGTTCCGCCATCGCGCTGAGGAATGTTATTGGTGAAACAAAAAATGGTTTCTTGAAACGAATCATTCCACTGCAGGGACAATTCCACACTAATGTTGTCTTTTTCACCGCTAAGTGAAAAAACAACCGGCATGATAGGGGTTTTATTGCGGTTTAAGTGTTCAACAAACGCCTTAATACCCCCTTCATAGCAAAATGTATCTTGCTTTTGAGTACGCTCGTCATACAAATGGATACGAACACCTGAATTTAGAAAGGACAATTCGCGTAGTCGTTTCGCAAGAATATCGTAGTGAAACTCAATGTTACTGAAGGTAGCTGGACTGGGTTTAAACCAGACTTGAGTTCCTGTTGTGTCCGCCTCTCCGGTTACCGCTAAGGGTGAATCAGGGACGCCGTGACGATAGTGTTGCTCGTGTACTTTACCATTGCGACGAATGGTGAGGTGTAGTTCTTCGGAAAGCGCATTAACAACAGATACACCTACACCGTGTAATCCGCCTGATACTTTATAGGAATTATCATCAAATTTTCCTCCTGCGTGCAAAATTGTCATGATGACTTCTGCAGCGGAGCGGCCTTCTTCTTTATGAATATCTACCGGTATTCCTCGGCCATCATCTTTAACCGTTATTGATTCGTCGGCATGAATGATAACTGAAATTTCGTGACAATACCCCGCTAACGCCTCATCGATGGAATTGTCTACTACCTCGAAAACCATATGATGCAAGCCAGTGCCATCATCGGTGTCACCAATGTACATACCCGGACGCTTTCTAACCGCGTCTAAGCCTTTCAACACTTTGATGTTCGACGAATCATAACTCGCGTCAACACTCATGAGGACCCTCTTTGCCTAATGGTCAATCGAATTAAATATTATATCACGAATAGCAGTTCTTTTGTATGATTCGATGTTGAGGATCAGGGCACACGCATCTCATTTTTGAATATAAACACCTGTCTTTTTGCCTAGCAACGCACTTAATCCAACGGTAAAACTTGAGCTTGCTTTTGGTAATTAGGCGGCAAAATAAGCATTTACAACAGAATGAGCCTCACCATCCATTTTGATTTTCCCATGTTCCAACCATATCACTCTGTTGCATGTGTTCAGTATCAGCTCAGGAGAGTGGCTAGCAATAATGAGAATATTGGTAGACTGGACAACCTCTGTCATTCTTTTTTCCGCCTTACGTTTAAAATTTTCATCCCCCACGGATAGCCATTCATCCATCACAAGAATCTCGGGGCGGAGAATGGTTGATACCGCGAAAGCTAAACGTAAATGCATACCTGTAGAATAAGTACGAACAGGTACATCAATAAAGTTACCCAACTCGGAAAACTCCACGATGTTATCCAAGTGCTTTTTTATCTCGTTTCTTGTCATTCCAAGAAGGCCACCTCGTACATAGATGTTTTCTCTACCCGTAGCCTCGGAATCGATACCCAAGGAAATATCAATCAGTGAGCCGATCTCACCCTTTGTTTGAACGGTTCCGTAAGAAGGTTCATAAACACCACTGAGCAACCGCAGCAGCGTGCTTTTCCCTGCACCATTATGGCCAATTAGCCCAACTCTATCGCCGTCTTTAAGCGAAAAATTCAGATTTTCTAAAGCACGTACAACCACAACGCCCTGCTCCGTGGCACCTAATTGCCCACCGGTAGCAACCTGCATAAGACGCTTCTTGAGTGACCGGCTATTTGTGTTATAAATAGGGAAATCGACACTAACGTTATTAAATTCAATTGAAGCCATATTTTTATAACCAATAAGCAATTCGCCGCTTGTAACGACTATAGATTTGTAAGGTCACACCCCATCCAAACAATGCCAGCATGATTGATACAAGCCAATTAGTTAAAGTCGGAGTATGCCCAAGTAAAGGAGCGCGAATGATTTCGAGCAAATGAAAAGCGGGATTGTACTCTAAAAAGTACCCTCTTCCAGGTGG
The DNA here is from genome assembly GCF_900167045.1 of Legionella maceachernii. Taxonomy (GTDB): domain Bacteria; phylum Pseudomonadota; class Gammaproteobacteria; order Legionellales; family Legionellaceae; genus Tatlockia; species Tatlockia maceachernii. Next base: position 50,873 of record NZ_FUXJ01000006.1, read on the forward strand.
TAAAAGAGAGGGCATCCACATGATTGGCGTCAAATAAAAGACTACTTGTAATAGACTAGTGACCATCTGAGAAAAATCACGATATCTTGTACAAACAGTAGCCAGCAATAAGGCAACCCAAGTCAAATTAATCAATGCTAATAAAAATCCTGGGATACTTAATAAGGCTACCCAATACAGCGGCTTCCCAACCACTAATAATACCAAAGGAAAAATGAGGATATTGTGTCCCAATATGAGAATATTTCGCCAAATCATTCGCATGATATGGACAAATAAGGGCAAGGGTAATTGTTTAATAATCCCTTCTGCTGCGATAAATCCGGTACATCCTTCGGTGATAATTGAAGAAAAAAAGCCCCATAGGATAATTCCAATCGATAAAAAAGGTAAAAACTCTCTCAAAGAAGAATTAAAAATCTGTCCAAATACAATACCGATTGTGCCGATCATGATTCCCATACTGATCGTTAACCAGAAGGGACCTAGCGCTGAACGCCTATAACGCTGACGAATATCCTGTGATCCTAATATTCTCAAAAGAGAATAGCGTTTAGCTGCGGCAGCAATATCTAATAAGGCAATATTTATTGAGCCATTTCCCATTAAAAAACCATGCTTGACAAAAATCAGCCATTCTAATCTGTGTTACAGAGGGCTGTCAATTACGCTAATCATTCCTACAGGGCAAGATCATGCCAAGCTGATCAAATAAAAACGGTTTAATTGGGCAATGTTTTGTCACTTCCGCGCAGGCGGGTACCTTTCAGCAGGTTAATTCCTTAGTTTGTTTGCAAGAATTGGGTTCCCGCCTGCGCAGGAAGGGCTCATTAAAGCGACTATGTATAGATTGCTAATCTATACAGCCGCTGGGTTAACCTAGTTGAGGTGAAACACTACTTAAGTCACCGCTAATTTCATTATTTTCGTTCAACCAACCTAACTCTCTCATAACCATTCGGCTGCGAGCACCACTACCTTTTGCAGAATGCCCTTGGGCATGACGGACCAGCTCTTTTAATGATCCTTCTCTATTTACATAGCTTGTAGCAAAAAATGAATACAAACCGCACCAAGCACTTTGATCAGCAGCAAATTGTTTATCATAAGCGGATAAAAACTTAGATTTTAATTTTTCTAAATCTTGTCTTAATTTTTCTGCAGCAAAATGAGTTTCTAAATACTCATTAACCGGTTGATTGTTATATTTTTTAGCAAAATCCATGATATCAATAATGGATTTTTGCGATACATCAGTGAGATTTGTATGTAATCGTGCAACACGCTGCACTAAGGTCACATTAGCAGTAGTAATGGCTGATCGCATTAAATGGATAAAAAACTCAAGTGGCAGATCACCATTATCTATTGCATTACTCGTCTGCTCTATTTGACCTAAAAATTCATCCAAAAATTTAGAGCCTACTATTCTTGCCTGATCGAGGGCTTGGTTTAGAAAAGTATCGTTATTGAGGGCCGGTAAAATATCATTTTCAAGTTCTCTAACAAAGGTAAGGTCTCCTTCCGGTATTTGACTACAATTCATTTCGTAGATAGCGCAAGCAACGGCATTAGCTAGAAGTAGCAAACCATGCTGAGAACCTCTTTTAGAACGGTTGCTTAGATCATCTCGATAACCCGCTTTTAAATCATCTAAAGTAGGAATAACAGGTAACTCTAGCCCGCCAAAATCGGAGACAACATCCCAAAACATGTATCGTGCAACTGGAGGTTTCTTTTCAGATACCTCGAAACAAAAATGCTCACTATCGTCGTTAGATTGCAATGCTCCAATTGGTAATAAAAATGTCATAGCAAGTGCAAATTCGTTAATAATTTTTTTAAACATTTCTTGCACAAAAGCAGCAATTTTAAATTGCTCTCTCATCGCCACAAAATTAGGGGCTTGCCCAATAATTTTTTCCGTACTTTTATAATTATAAATTACAATAGACTCCTCTTCACAAAGACTCTTAAAATCTTTTGCTAAGAGAACGTTAATTGTATAAGCAGGTTTTCCAGGTTGCTTAATTTCAAGAGGAACAACTTCAAATTGCTGCGTTTTTAATCCTATAGAGCTAATTTGATCAAGCTTTGATTTTTCTTGCTTAATTTTTTTGTCTCATTCTTCTTCACTACGCCATTTATTAGGAATAAAAAAACATTGATTTTGGCCTTTGAGTTTAAATATAGTTTTCTCAGATCCGCCACCTAGTTTCTCACAATCAAATCTTGAAAAAATTTGGCCCTTTAAAGTTAGTGTAGTACCCTGTGCATTCGCGAAAAAACAGCTTAACCATTCTCTCATTTTAAATCCAAATAAAAATTAATATTGCTATGCTACTTAAATAGTCGTAGTTCATCAATTTCTAAATTTTTTTCAAGGTTAACCGCTTTCTCTAAGATAGTAGAAGAATTAATTAATTCTTTTCCTTAATGCGTGAAAAACTCACTAATCATTGACCGCAGATGATCTAATTTAAGGGGTTTTTCCAATATTTTTGTCATTCCGGATTGCAGGGCCTCTTTTTTTACTTTATTCGAATTATCTGCTGTTAATCCCACAATTGGGATAGGGTTTTGTTCTTTTTTAGCTTCCCATTCTCTGATAATGCGAGCTAATTCGTTACCCGAAATACCTGGTAAGTTAATATCAGTAATAATCAAATCAAAAACGTTTTTTTTAATTAATTCTAAGGCAGCTTCACTACTTGTCGCAGAACTAAAACGACAATTTTTCTCATTTTTCACAATGTTTTCAAGAACCCTCAAGGCAATTTCATTGTCTTCAATCAACAAAACATGGAGTTCATTTGTGCTTTTTTTAAGCCTATACGTTCTTTTTTGAGAGCTCTCTCTGTCATATTTTTTAATCGTCTTTAATAATTCGTTCTCAGTTTTTAATGGTAATTCAATAGTAAAAGTGGAGCCTTTTCCTAATTGACTAGACACTTGTATTTTTCCATTCAACAGATCAACATAATTCTTAACAAGATTTAGCCCGATGCCGTAACCCGGAGAAGTTTTTTTAGAGGGTCTTGCCACTTGAAAAAATCGTTCGAATATTTTTTCTTGCATCTCTTTTGCGATACCAATTCCGGTATCGATAATTTTAAAAATCAAGCGACTTCGGTTCTTTTTTATCTCAATAGTAATTGAACCTTCCATGGTAAATTTAAGCGCATTACCCAAGAGATTTAGTAAAATACGATAAATTTTGGAACGATCACTGATAATATAACAGGGTACATCTTGTGCGATCATCACGTTTAGGCTAAGTTGTTTCAATTCGATGGCAGGTTTCTCAAGTTGAACAATATCATTAATACATTGTCGTAAGTCAAATAGTTCTTCGGTGACCTTTTGATCTTCTCCACCATCGGATACTTTAGTTAATATATCGTTTAATAAGTTTAATAGTTGCTCACCACTTTCATTGACCCACTGAACATATTGCTTTTCTTCATCAGCTAACATTTTATCTTTCAGTAGATTTGCTATTCCTAAGATACCGATTATAGGAGTGCGCAAATCATGACTCATATTGGCAATAAATTCGGTTTTGGCACGGTTAGCTGCTTCAGCGGCAATTTTTGTCTGACGTAACTCTTCCTCCATTTTTACTCTTTCAGTAATATTAAATGAAAGACCTAAGACACCAATCACATTTCCTTTTTTATCAATTAAGGGTACTTTTTCCGATAAGAAAGTAGATAACTCATTCGTATTAGCCAGTTGTGAAGTTTCTTCCTGGACTATACATTTTTTAGTTCGCATTACTTCTAAATCGATTGCCCGCAATGCAGTGGCCTCTTTTTTCCAGGGCATTTCATAATCCGATTTACCAATCATCTGTTGCGGGGTAGAAAACCCGGCTGATTTAGCTTGTGCTTTATTGCAACCTTGAAAAATTAAGCGATCATTTTTCCAATATATGTGTGCGGGTAATTTATTGATAAGACTTGTTAGAACAATTTCAGTTTTCTCTTTTTCAATATAAATGCTATTTTCTGAGGTTTGTGCGGTCTTGTCATACAAAACGCTAGCAAGACCAATTACCGCTCCATCATCATTAAAGAGAGGAATTTTTTGCGTACGATAGCTTAAGGTGCTTCCGTTAGGCAGAGTAATCTCTTCTTCAAAAAAGCAGGATGCCCCTTTTTTAAAAGCTTCTTTGTCATTTCTTCTTAGTTGATCTGCGCTATTACTCGAGAAAAGATCAAAATCCGTTTTACCGATAATATCTAACTGCGAACGTAAACCGATATATTTAGTATATTCTATGTTGCAACCTAAATAAGTAAAATTAAGATCTTTCCAATGGATTAGGACACACGATTTTTCAATAATTTGCTTTGGTATATCCATTTGATTAAAAATGGGTTTCTTCCTCATTTTCATACTCCCATTTATACTCCCACTCGTTTAAGACAGAGTAGACTTCGATACAACTTTGATTATTTTCATGCAACCAAGTTATTTCTCTACCCACTTGGCTTGCATAAATATGTTTCAGATAAAAAACAGTTGGATTTATTTTGGAGCATCCCTCCTGTATAGCAAAACGTTGCATCTCTAAAAGGCTTTCTTCATGATAACCCTTCTCTTCTGGAGATAGCAATATAAAGGGATTATCACGAAAGGCTTGTAACCTTGTACCCGCGTACTGAGGATGTGCAGCGGTATTGGCTAAGATTAGTCGTAAGGGATTTTTCTTTAAAATTTCTCTACTTATACTAAGGTAAGAGGTGTCTGGGTTGTTCTCAAGCATTTCGCCAGAAACAACCAGGCACTGTTGTGTTAGATAGTTCTTATGTGAAAAAAGAGATAAGCTATTTTTTCCTTTGCCCAATAATAAAAAGTAAAGAACACTCTTTAATTTTTTTTGATGAACAATAAACAAAATGAATGTTTTTTCCTGTACACAGTGAGAGAAAATCACATGGCTCACTAAATAACAAGGGAGCACAGCTCTATCTTCATCAGCTATTCTATATACCTTAGATAAAATTTTAGGGTATTCAAATACGGTAGGTAATTCTTCAGCGATATTAAGCACAAAAACACAACCAATTTCACTTGCGTGCAATTGATACATGTGAACTATTTTTTTTGCTTTGTATTTGGAAATATTAAATTTTTGTGCGATCAACTCCAAATCTATAGCGACAGGTAAACCCTCATCACGGATACTAAAATAAGTTAAGAAATAGCAAATAATAATGAACATATAATCTTCATTTAATTGTATAGAAAGTTGGTTTCTCTCAATAAAATTTTTTATTGTTTCTTTTTTGTCACAGTTATTATCGTATTTTGTTTTTTTATTATTATCTTCCCAAGTAGTAACCGCATCTTCTATTTTTTGTTTATAGTCCTTAATCTCCTTGGTTTTTCGGAAAAACTCTTGCTTGACAAAATCATTGTTCATCCATTTATTTTGCAGATGGAGAATTTTATAGGCCCTCACTTGGCAAAGATTTTCTCCTATCTGAGCATCGAATTTATGTAAAATCCCTTTGTAAAAAAAATCAAAGGATACGAGCGATAAATCAATTATTTTTTTTATCAAGTAAAGCAAATCGATTTTTTGCTTCCTATTGAGCAATACAGTATTTTCAGCATAAGGTAATAAAGAAAAAATATCATACCGCCTAGTAGTTGGCTCGATTATAGAATTCATCATTAAATTCCTTATTTCAAGATGGATTTTTTTAATGGCAATTAAGCACGAAGCAAATCATACAGCAGCACATCTAAAGATTGTAACCATTCATTTAAAAACGACAACATTTATATGAATGCTACCTTAGAGAGATTTATCGCGTTTCTTTTTTTCATAAACTAATGCAGTTATTTTTATTGAGCTAATGAAAAAAAGTTCTTTTTGCTATTCCTTTTATTGTTAGATTGTTTAATAGCTTAGTGTTACTGACTTGTGTGAATTGTTTTTTTCTGAGAAATGTTTCACGTGAAACGTTCATTTCCTTTATAAATTGATCTGAGAAAGCAATTCTGAATTTATATCAAGCGGTAAAATTTGTCTGTCTGTTGCAGTAATGAAAAATTGACCGCTAAAAGCATTAATTAGGTTAAAAAGCGATGTTAAATGCGCTTGGTCGAGCTCTGAAGCAATATCGTCACAAAGAAAAATACAAGGGGTTGCCAGAAGAAGAGTCTGAGCGAGCTTAAGCGTGATCACTATGATTTTTTGCTGCCCGCGCGATAAATAGTGCTTTGCTTTTTGCTTTTTTGATTCAATCATTAGATCAGCTTGATGCGCACCGTAATGTGTAAATTGGCGCGCTAAATCCAATTCATACGAGTCCGCTAAAACAGCGGATAATGATTTGTTAACACCCTTTTTGTCCCATCCCTTATAGTAAATTAAGTTACACTCTATTTCAGTTAACTTGTTTAAGAGGGTTTGAAAGACACTGTCGAGTTTGGCAAAATAATCAGCTCTGAACACATGAAGCTTATTGCCCAATTGCTCTAATGTCAGATTCCATGGCTCAATTTCTGTTTTACCCGCTTTCTGACGTAGTAAACTATTTCTTTGCCTTAAAGCACGCCGATAACTTTTCCACAATGGATGATAAGAATGTTCCACGTGAAACAATCCCCAATCAAGTAAACTGCGGCGAACAGAAGGACCCGCGTCAATAATTTGAAAAATATCTTGATAGAGCACCTGACAAGGAAGGAAATGAGCAAGCTCACTACTGCTGTGACAAGGATGATTATTTAGACGGACTTGGGTAGGAGAGGAAAGCGATTTCTGAATACTGATGGATTGTTCATCAACAGTACGAGCAAAGACGGTCAAGCACTCTGCACCCTGACGCACTAAGGGAGAAATTTCACGAGTACGAAAAGAGTGCCCGCTTCCTAATAAGTAAATCGACTCCAAAAAGGACGTTTTTCCAGTACCATTAGCGCCAACAATGAGGTTTAAATGAGGATGAAGATTAACACGTAGAGATTGAATATTACGCAGATTTTGGATCTGCAACTGGGCAAGCGTCATAATTTCATAGGCATAATGATGTACTGGTACTGCTCATCTTGTAAAGACTCAACTAAAATACTGCTATCTGTCGAAGACATGGAAATTCGTACAAGGCCTTCGGCGACAGAATTTAACACATCAAGCAAATACCCTGCATTGATTCCAATCTTTATATCGTTCCCCTCCGTATGGGCTTCCAAACTTTCCATTGCTTCCTCTTGCTCTTGATTGTTAGCAATTAGCGTAAGAGTGCCGCGCTGCATATGCAACATCACTGCTTTGGATTTTTCATGGGCAAGAATAGCAATTCGAGAAAGCGAGCGTTTCAATAAATCCCTGTCAATAAGAACAAATTTATCCTGGTTCCGCGGAATTGCTTTAGCATAAGGAGGGAAACGAGCATCAATTAACCGGGATTGAAAGGTATATTCCTTTGTGGATAATTTAAAATGTGTTTTACCCGCGGCTATACTAATCTCTTCCTCATTTACATTTTGCAATAAGCGTAACATTTCTTGCACGCCACGTTTAGGCAACAAAAAACGTTGATGAGAAAAAGTCCTTTCATAAGGCAACTTGCAAATAGCCATACGATGCCCATCAGTAGCAACGGAAGTAATGCTCTGCGCATCCAGTTCGATAAGTAAACCATTTAAAAACACTCTCACATCATGCTGCGACATAGCGAAGTGAGTCGATTGCAAAAGATGCATAAAGGATATCCTCGGGACAGAAAACTCAACTTCATTTGACTCCGTTTCAGAGGAGGGGAAGTCATCGGCCGGTAAAGTAGCGAGTTTGAATTGACTACGACCGGATTTAATGATGACGGTTCCTGACTTTAAACTTATTGTCGGGCTCGATTCATCATCGAGTGAACGGATAATATCGACAAATTTTTTCGCAGGCACTGTGATTTGACTGGGCGCTTGGCTAGACTCACAGCTAACTCGAGCAGTAATTTCCATTTCCAAATCCGTAGCCGTTAATAATAATTGATTGTTAGAGAAGCGAAGCAAAATATTCGATAAAATAGCTAAGGATTGTTTTTTATCCACAGCGCCTGCAACAGTAAGTAAGGGACTAAGTATCTGTTCTTTTGAGAGTGTTAAATCAAGCATAATCCTTCCTGATCAAGATGATAACGTTCGCATAAGATTTTTATAATCCTCAGCAAAATCGTTATCATCCTGAATTAATTCTTTCACTTTACGACAGGCATGAAGAACCGTTGTATGATCTCGACCACCAAAATGGTCGCCAATCTCCGGTAAACTATGGTTAGTTAATTCTTTTGCTAAAGCCATGGCCATTTGTCGAGGCCTTGCGATCGAACGGCTGCGACGTTTAGAGAGAAGATCGGCCACTTTCACTTTATAGTATTCTGCGACTGTCTTTTGAATATTTTCAATAGTAACCAGTTTATCCTGTAAGGCAAGTAAATCACGTAAAGCCTCGTGTACAAAATCGATTGTAATGGATTTCCCAGTGAAATGAGCGTTGGCAATAACTCTTCGCAAGGCACCTTCTAGTTCACGAACATTAGAGCGTATGCGCTTAGCAATAAAAAAAGCCACTTCATAAGGAAGTTCAATATTAGATTGTTCGGCCTTGCTTATCAGGATAGCTACACGGGTTTCGAGTTCAGGGGGCTCGACAGCGACAGTTAACCCCCATCCAAAACGAGACTTAAGCCGTTCTTCCATGCCTTCAATTTCTTTTGGATAGCGATCACTCGTAAGGATAATTTGCTGTTGACCTTCAAGTAACGCATTGAAAGTATGGAAAAATTCTTCCTGGGAACGATCTTTTCCAGCAAAAAATTGGATATCATCAATAAGCAATACATTTAATGAGCGATAAAATCGTTTAAATTCATTAATGGAATTGGTTTGTAACGCTTTAACCATATCAGCGACAAAACGTTCTGAATGGAGATAAAGCACTTTAGCTTCAGGATTGTTCTTCAAGATAGCATTACCAATGGCATGCATCAGATGCGTTTTACCTAAACCGACACCCCCATAAATAAATAACGGATTATACGCATCACCAGGACGCTCAGCGACTTGCCAAGATGCAGCACGTGCTAATTGGTTTGAATTTCCCTCGACAAAACTTTCAAAAACAAATTTTTTGTTGAGGTAACTGTTTTTATAGTCAGCCGTTTTTTTAGGTGCTGCTTTTGCAACAGGAGTGGCCGATTTAGTGGGTTGGCTATCTATAACAGAAGGTTCCGACGTTTTAGTTCCAATACCAATGCTTAATAAAGAGAAAGCATCACCACCAATTTGACTAATTAGTTCCTTTAGCCTCGGATAAAAATTTCGCTTTACCCAATCAACAACAAAACGATTAGGTGCTAATAGGACAAGACCATTATCATGAACTTCAGCCTGTAAAGGACGTAACCACGTATTGAATTGTTGCGGCGGGTACTCATCTTCAAGAAGCTCCCGACATTTCTTCCAAACATCTTCAGACACAAAAACTCCTTAAACAAGGCAAAAGAAAAGTTGCACACACCCTAAAGGCTAACTTTATATTACTACTGAATGTTCACCTAATGAATAATCTTAATAAGTAACTTGCTATGAGCCACAAAAAAGAGCTTATGAGGCTTTCAATTTATTACTTGGGGAAACAATTATACTCTGCTACAAACAAAAAAACAGAGTTATCCACAATCCGCATAAAAAATTTAACTGTCTTTTAAAAAGAAAAAGATCGACAACAGAAACTGTGGATAGACCCAAGAAAAAGATCAACATACTCAGTGGATATATTCCGAATGAGCTATTTAAGAAGGTTTGTTCAAGCAGTTATCCATAACAAGAAGCAGTGATTTTCAACACGTTTAATAAGTGATAACTTACTGTAAAATATAAAATTTTTGCAGATATCAACAGTAAAACGTTCACTATATAATAAGAACAAAGTAAAAAATTTTATTTTTTATGTTTATTGGCTGGCGCAAAAAAAAATTTGTTTGCCTCTCTCTACTGATTCAAGATGTTGGAATTTTCGGTCACAAACTGCGTTTAAGTTCCTGTTCTATGTCCTATTAGTCGATAAATAGATGTCTGGTTATTTGACAGCAGATGTAAAGTTTTCTATCATTGCCAACCTCAAAATTTAATTAACAACAGGTTCATCATGAAACGCACATTTCAACCAAGTAATTTGAAACGCAAACGTGATCATGGTTTTAGACAACGTATGGCAACACGTGGTGGTCGTTTAGTTCTTAAGCGTCGTCGTGCAAAAGGTCGTAAGCGTTTATCCGCCTAAGTGGACCGTTTTGGTAAAACGCGGCGGTTACTGAAAAAAAGTGACTATGACTACGTTTTTGCACAAGCAAGAAAATTGGTTACCTCAGAGTTTATTGTTCTGCATCGTATAAACTCACTGGGGTATGCCAGACTTGGACTAGCACTATCAAAAAAATCGATACCTAAAGCACATGATAGAAATCGTATAAAGCGTTTACTGCGTGAAACCTTTCGTATCGCTCGTTTACCTGCAGTTGATGTGGTTTTTATAGCCAGACCAGGTCTAGCGGAAATCGAGAATAAGAAAATTATTGCTAGATTGGGTACTATATGGGACAAATTAATCAATTCATGCGCAGCCTGATTTGTATGCCAATTTTTTTATACCAACGTTTACTTAAACCTATCATGAAGCCTTGTTGCCGATTCCATCCAAGTTGTTCAGATTACTCTATTGAAGCAATAAAACAACTTGGTGTTTTCAAAGGGGTATGGCTTACCCTTTGTCGTTTATTACGATGCCATCCTTTGGCGAAAGGTGGCTATGACCCTGTATCACCTAACAAAGAGAAGTATTAATGGATATACGACGTGTAGCTTTATATGCCGCTTTAGCGCTAATAGTTTATTCGCTCTGGATTAATTGGCAACGTGATTATCCCCCGCTCCCTCGACAGATGACTAATCCTGCGAGTTCAGCCACGGTTAATGGCGGTAGCTTATTACCTGAAATAACGCATTCTTCGAATAATCAGCCCAGCACAGAAGCCCCCACTAAAACTAACGCCCCATCAGGCTTTGCGACCAGTTCACAACCCATTCGAGTGAAAACAGATGTTCTCGATTTAACCATTGATTTACAGCAAGGTGATATTGTAGGTGCGCAATTACTTGATTATCCTGTCAGTGTTGAAGAAAAAGATAAACCCATTACCCTTTTTCAGAATCAACCTAGCGAACGCTACGTTGCAAACAGCAGTTTATTCACCAATATTAACCAAACTATTCAAAATATCGATTTTGCTTACTCCAGTCCACAACAGCAATATCAATTAACTCCTGGCGAGGATAAATTAGTCGTCCGTTTAGATGGAAAAACAGCGGACGGTTTGGCTGTAAAAAAAGAGTTCACTTTTACAAAAGGGAGCTATTTGATTGAAGTGAATTATTTCATTGAAAATCAAGGTGAAACCCCATGGAAAGGGTATATGAATACCCAATTATTACGAAGCTCACCGCAAGAGGATAAATCAAGCATTTTCCATATCGGTTCCTATACAGGGGCTTCTTACTCAAATCCAGGCCAGCAGCGTTATAAGAAAGTAACCTTCAAGGATATGACTAAATCAAACCTTGATGTGAATGCGCAAGGTGGTTGGATTGCTATGCAGCAACATTATTTTGTTAGTGCTTGGGTTCCAAAGTCAGACAGTCGCAATTTATTCTACACCCGATCTGTGGATGATAATTTTACGATTGGTGCCGTGAGTCAACCCATTACAATCGAACCAGGCGCAACAAAAGAAATCGGTTCTAGCTTGTATGTCGGTCCTGAAATCACTTCCGTATTAAAAGACATTGCCCCTGGCCTTGATCTTACGGTGGATTATGGTTGGCTATGGTTCTTATCTTCTATTCTATTTTCAGTGATGAAGGCTATCTATTCCGTGGTGGGCAATTGGGGATGGTCGATTGTCCTTGTGACTGTATTGATAAAGTTGGCTTTCTATCGCCTATCCGCAACAAGCTACAAATCCATGGCGGGGATGCGGAAATTACAACCCAAATTACAAGCTTTGCGTGAGCGGTGTGGGGACGATAAAGCCAAATTAAGTCAGGCAACGATGGAGCTATACCGCCAGGAAAAAGTTAATCCATTGGGGGGCTGTTTGCCTATTCTTATTCAAATTCCCGTATTTATTGCGCTCTATTGGGTTTTACTCGAAAGTGTGGAATTAAGACAGGCTCCTTTTATTTTTTGGATAAAGGATTTATCTGCGGCTGATCCTTATCATATCTTACCTATCATCATGGGTGTGACTATGCTTATTCAGCAAAAATTAAATCCAGCACCCCCGGATCCGATGCAGGCTAAGGTAATGATGTTCCTACCTATTCTGTTTACCGGTTTATTCTGGAATTTTCCAGCGGGTTTGGTGCTTTATTGGGTTGTTAACAACGCATTATCCATTTTGCAGCAATGGTATATCACTCGAAAATACAGCGATGATCGACCTAAGAAAGCAGTCGTTTCAGCAAAATAATGCAAGAGGATACGATTGTAGCAATAGCCACTCCACCAGGTCGCGGTGGAGTGGGCATTATCCGTCTTTCAGGGCCTTTGGCTTATGAGATTGCTGTACAGCTTAATGGTCATCGAGCACTCTCTCCCCGTGTCGCGCTTTATTGCTCTTTTATCAATCGCCAGAATGAGGTGATAGATACTGGATTAATGCTCTATTTTAAAGGACCGCACTCCTTTACAGGGGAAGACATCGTCGAATTTCAGGCCCATGGCTCCCCATTTGTTCTAGATAATTTACTTAATGAGTGTGTGGCTTTAGGGGCAAGGTTGGCTAGACCAGGCGAATTTTCCGAACGGGCATTTCTTAACGACAGAATTGATCTGACTCAAGCAGAGGCGATCGCAGATTTGATTCATGCAAGTTCGCAAACCGCTGCCCGCATGGCAATTCGCTCGCTGCAAGGTGATTTCTCTAAAAAAATTAATGAACTCAATGAGAAACTCATTCATCTACGCTTGTTTGTAGAAGCGGCCATTGATTTCCCTGAGGAGGAAATTGATTTTTTAAGTGATGGCAAAGTGGCAGGCATGTTGAGTGTCATCTTAGGCGAGTTAAACACGATTCGTGAAAACGCTTCGCAAGGAGCGATTATGCGAGAGGGATTGTCTGTGGTTATTGCTGGGAGACCTAATGCGGGTAAATCCACACTGATTAACAGTTTAGCTGGCCGTGATGTAGCTATTGTCACTGAGGTGGCTGGCACTACAAGGGATGTCATGCGAGAACATATCTTGCTTGACGATATTCCCTTACACTTAGTGGATACCGCGGGATTGCGGCAGAGCAATGATCCTGTTGAACAAGAAGGTATTCGACGTGCCTGGCAAGAGGTAAGTCGTGCTGATTGCCTATTAATGGTGACAGACGTGACCAGCCCGACTTGTCCTGTGTTAAGTGATGAGATTCGTAAAGCGTTGCCTTCGAGTGTGCCCATCATCCGAGTGTTTAATAAAATTGATGCCATCAATTTAAATCCTAAAAAAGAGGATGATGCGGTCTATCTTTCTGCAAAGCTGGGTCAAGGTTTGGTGTTATTGAAAGAAAAAATAAAAGAGTCTGTGGGATATCAACCTACTGAGGGGCAATTTTTAGCTCGAAGACGTCATTTAGAGGCATTGGATCAAGCTAAGGCTTTTTTACTAGCTGGGCAAAGACAACTGAGTGAGTTGCGCGCTGGAGAGCTACTGGCTGAAGATTTACGTCTCGCACATCAAGCGTTGTGTGAAATCACAGGTGAATTTTCTTCCGATGATTTGTTAGGGAGAATTTTTTCTAGTTTTTGCATAGGAAAATAAGACGGATCTAAAGAGCCCTAATTGGCCTTAGTTCCTAGTTTTGTAGTTATAACTGGCTCATCACCCACATCGTCCCCCGATACCTCATCATCAACTTCTTCTTCCCCTTCCACAATGACAAATCCGCTATCTAAAGAAGACTTAGTTTGCTGTTTTTGAAACAAAGAAGGCATATGAAGAGAATCGTGACCGAGAGAGTCATCCGCTCGCAATTCTTTTGCATGTTTAGCAAGACTGCTAGCCACATTTGATCCTTCACTACTGAGTACTACTACCATCTGGTCTGCTTCGGTCTGTGTTTTTTCTTGGCTTAATAGCTTATTCCCCACCTTTTCGGTGAGCGCTAGTAAAGTGCTTCCAGTAGCCACTGTTAAAAAAGCTGCAGCAGCAGGGGGAGCAGTAAAACCCATCCATGCTAGCAAATTAAGAAAAGGTATAGCGAGAATATTAATAATGGGTTCTATGGCCGGGCCCGCAAGCGGTGCAAGTGCTGGAAACGCAAATATCGCTAAGCTTATGTAAGCTGCAATGGATGTGAGAATACTCAAACCACTTAATACCGTGCGCAGAATCGGGTTTTTGATTTGTTGCGCTGCTTGGAAACTAGTTACGGGTGAAGTAATGGTACGTAAAGCAATATAAATTCCCTTGAAGAAACCTTGCAGGGCATAAGTGCACAGCAGTAACCCTGAGCGAAAGTATTGGGCAAAAGGACTGGTAGGAGCCCAATCAATTAAACGATGTTTTAAATAATTGGCGGTTTCAGAGATAAGATTAGGTAAAAATTCAAGTGGACGACGTATAATATTGGCCAGAGGATGAACAATAAAGCCTAAGGCTACAAAATAAAGAATTTTTTTACCAACCCCCCCTTCTTGAGGCCATCCCATAAAATAGTGACCAAAATGAGCTTGTTGGCGTTGCTGCTCATTAAGCAAAGGCATGAAAGTGTCGTACAATGCCTTTTTGAAGAAATCAACATAACCCACTTGAACTTTATAGGCGGAAGGGCTGTTGTTAATGACATCATAATATTGGCTGACCGGATTGCCTATTTGTGCAAGTATACTCTCTCGTGTGGTTATCTCTCCTCTTTGAAGTTCGCTTTCATAAATCTTTAACGTGGCCGCACTGTGATAACCGCAGGAGAAGGGATCAAAGAAAGATTGTGTTCCTAGGGAAATATAATCCGCTCGAAAGCTGGAACCATTCGTTTTGTCAGGAATTATAATTTCTTGGTCAGGAGCGGGTTTAAGAGCACGCCAAAGTGACCGGAGGAGTGTCCACAGACTATTGTCTCGGTCTTTCGCAAAAAACTTAACGGCATCACTCACTTTAGGATCGAAAATTTTTACCGTTTGACGATCAGCCGAGGAGTAGGCGGTGACGATATGTCCTTCGGTAGCACCATGCCCAATTAAACTGACAAGGAATTGACGTGGTACTGCAATGCCCTCTTTTTGTTTAAAAAAAGTGTTTAAATGCGTGAGCATTTCGCCATATTCAAAGGCTCTTAATGGCGTGGTAATGACCGTCAAATTGCTATTAGGGACATGATAATAACTTAGGGTTTCAATACTATTGTCGATTGTACCCAGAATGGCGGTTTTTGAGGCCGTCACAATTTGATTAAATTCATCGTGATCGACTGTTTGTACGAGAGAATTTCTCAGTAACCTTTCAGAATCAGAGCTGCTTAAAGTATGATAACCGGGCATTGGTATAACTTATAACGACCTGTATTTACCTTTTAATGACCAATATTAACACAAAATGAGTAATAAATACCATTCAATGTGCAAAAAATAAATACAAAATGGCTTGTGTATTGCAAAATGACATGATACGTTTTATATTCACACGGGGTGTTTATTTTTTGATGGGTTGGAAAATTATGGCTTTTGAAGAGTATTTTGAAGAGTTTTCTTCTGATGTGCAAGATTTTTTTGCAAACGTGACCACATTCGAAGAAGCATATGCCAGAGCTGAAAAACATAAGTATGGTTTTCTTGCCCGTAATCAAAAACTCATTCAAAAAAGATATGATCTTATATACGAACAACTTAAAAAAGAACAACTTAAAAAAGATAAAATAAATCGCGATGCGTTTTGGTTTTATTGCTACTACTGCTGCATTATGCTGCAAAACTGCCATCGTTTTTATGGGCAAGAAGAGGAAGCCAAGAAACTTATAAAAGCTAGAGTGCAAATAAAGCAGCGGGCGCTAAAAGATGAACAATCGAACCATGACAGTTTTATTGCTTACTTGGGGGAAAAATTTTCTGATGCCTTAATCGATTTACTTAAAGCACCTACACGTGTATCAAAAACCCGTGACTATGTCGCTGCGGGCAATTTAGAGCGGATTTATTGGTATTTCTGCCGCACGACCATTACTAAATCCTTTCTTTTGGCACGAGAATTACAGTGGCTTGATCGGTTAGGCAGTGCACTTGGCAGGAACATTGATGCCGATCGTATTATTTCTATTCTTGAAAGACCCAATCCGACTCTCAGGGTATTAAGCGTGGGATTCTTTGCTTTCCGCTTTATATTGAATGGCGCTATGCTGATTAAGCATACCTACGGATCAAAAGAAGAACGAGAAGATGAAAGTTACGATTGGTGGATGCGCCTTAAGGGTGAATTGTATAAACGCCATCCTAGTATGGTCAACGATATCGTATGGGGCACAGTCAATTTCATCACCAATTACAATTCGTTAGTGGGTATACCCGATCCCACTGCTGGATGGATTGTTGCGGGATTTCTCTTCTTTGATTTCGCGTGGCTTGTGTATCAGCGCTATTTGGAAGAACAAGAATATCGCGCTCAAAAATC
The DNA here is from genome assembly GCF_900167045.1 of Legionella maceachernii. Lineage (GTDB taxonomy): Bacteria > Pseudomonadota > Gammaproteobacteria > Legionellales > Legionellaceae > Tatlockia > Tatlockia maceachernii. The sequence continues at coordinate 67,599 of NZ_FUXJ01000006.1, forward strand.
CCAACTCGAAAGAGAGTGGTGTCAAGCAAAGGATGAATTGACGTCCTGTTTAGAGCAGCTAAAAAATGAAGATCTCAAAAAGGAGGAAAGGGATAGGCTACACGCACGTTGCGAGTTCTTAAGCGCTCATATCGCTTCATTAAAAAAGCAAAGTGATCAATTGGACATAAGCTGGGGCGCTTTAAGTTCAACATTTTGGTTTAATAGTGCTGCTGCTTTACTGTTAGCGGCGGGTTTTACCGCTTCTATGGTACTGACGGCTCCGGTGATGGTGCTTGCTTGCTACGCTATTTGCACCTTTGCTGTCGCTATGTACCTTTCTGCCGATGCTTTTAAAAAGTATCAAGAGAAGAACCTTCAATTTGAATACGCGAATATCCATAAAGACGAGATGACGCCAGTTGAGATGGCTAAAGTGATGAAAGATTATAATCAGGCTCGTAACGAGTTTATTCTCACCATGGCTAAAAACGTGCTGATGCCGACCTTGTTTATTGTTACTTTTGCTGTTTGTTGGGAAGCCGCTTTAGTACTGACTGCAGCGTACATTGGATATCAACTGTATAATGCGTATACCAAGTACACCGAAACGAAAGAGAATAATGAAAATCAAGGCCTTACGCCATCCCCCTCTTGTGTTTAGAGCGTTTTCCATTGGAAAACGCTATTACCGTTCACTTTGGCTGGTATAGTCGAACGTGAAAACCCCTTCTTTATTACTGGGGCGCTGAAAAATTTGCGGATGTTTTAAGGTATGTAAAACGTCGTAATAGCCTGCTTTCCAATGTTCGTTCATGGTTAGACGGGAGAATTCATAATCCTTAGAGTAGCTTTCGTATTGTTGTGCGCGGTAAATCAGCTGAACGATGTTATAAACTTTATGATCCGCTATTTTTTTCAAGATTTTTGCTTCTTCAGTTTCTTTTAATTCTTTCGGTAACTGCGAGAGCAGCTTAGACAAGGCACAACGCGCTTGCTGCAGGCGTTTAAATTGGTTTGTTGCGGCTCGTGTTCGACTGGAATATTGAATCTCCTTTTGGCGCGTCATTGCGCCTCTAAGATTACGGGGTATGGTCCCGCGAGCGCTCCATAGATCCACTTGAAACGCAAGCGTATCTTGACGAGTATCACCATCAACAATCCACTGCAATGGCGTGTTAGAAATCAATCCTCCGTCCCAGTAAAACTCGCCGTCGATTTCAGTGGCTGCAAACCCCGGGGGTAACGAGCCACTTGCCATCACATGTTCTGGACGAATGGTTTCTTTCGTGTTGTCAAAGTAAATGAAATTCCCTGAGCATACATTCACAGCACCTACGCTAAAGCGAGTTTCTCCATGATTGATGCGATCAAAATCAACGAAGCGCTCAATGGTCGCTTTGAGCGCTTTAGTATCATAAAAACTCGTTGCCTCAATGGTGCCATCAGGATGACAAAAAGGCGAAGGAATCCGAGGCGCAAAAAAGTTAGCAGTACCATTTACAAGAGTAAGAATTGCACTCATATTATTAAACAGGCCCCGAGCCCAATCTCCTCTAGGAGCCAACTGCGCGGACAGCGTAGTCCAGTCAAGTAAAGGGTTAGTCGTAATGGTTTCCCAAAAGCGCTTGAGTTGGGCTGCTCTTTCGTTAGGAGGGTTGCCCGCGATAATTGCCGCATTGATTGCACCAATTGAAATTCCAGCAACCCAATCAGGATGGAGTTCAGCTTCCGCCAATGCCTCATAAACCCCACCCTGATAAGAGCCAAGTGCCCCACCACCTTGCAACACCAGGGCAATGCATTCAAAAGGGGGGCGTTTTTTTCTAGCAGAAATTTGACTTTTTTGTTGCAAAGACTTGGGTTTCTTGGCCTTCATTTGAATTCTCCGTTTCAATTATTTAAGTATATACTTTCTCTGTGTTTTTGCCGAAACCGCATTTCTGTGTTCAATTCTGCTTACTTAATTGGAGTTTTTACCCTTATCCGTTAGCGCTAAAGCTAATTTATACAACTCATTTTTATTTTTCTGGGTTAATAAGCTCGCAATTTTCACTGCTTGCTTAAGAGGTAATTCTTTAAGCAACAAGGACAACATCCCTTCTTCATTGCGATTAGCGTTCTTTTCTTCCTCTCTCGCCGGCAAAATAAAAACAAATTCGCCTTTACACCGTGCTTTATCCTCGAGGAACCAATCTTTAATGTCTTGAGGTGTTCCACTTATAAATTGTTCAAATGCTTTGGTCAGCTCTTTAGCAACAACCATTTCGTAAGTTTGCCCATAGACTTCGATAAGATCATCTAAACAATCAAGAATTCGATGCGTGGATTCGTAAAAAACAAGGGTATGTTCACTCGTTTTTAACGATTCAAGTTTGGCTTTTCTGGCTGTGTGCTTAGCAGGTAAAAAGCCAATAAAAGTAAACGTATCACAAGGCACTCCAGCTGCTGAAAGAGCAGCGGTTAAGGCACAAGGTCCAGGTATGGGTATTACTGAAATTTGCTTTTGGCGCGCCAGGCGAACAAGCGGGAACCCCGGATCACTGATAAGAGGGGTGCCTGCATCACTGATTAACGCAAACGATTTACCCTGTTGTAAGGCTTCAATAATCGCTTCAGCTTTCGTTGCCTCATTATGAGCATGTAAAGAAAGTAAAGGTTTATGGATACCTAATGAATCAAGCAGTTGCCCTGAGTGACGGGTATCTTCTGCTAAAATCGTATCAACTGATTTTAGCGTTGCTATAGCGCGTAAACTGATATCATCACGATGGCCAATGGGTGTGGCAACAATATAAAGGACCCCGCTAGAGGTTGCTGAAGTTTTTACCATAGTTTATCCTATTGCGTTCCTGCGTTTTGGACCAACCCTCATGTTATTAAAGTCGCTCAAATTAAAATTGATTGCAATTATCGGCTCAACTGCTTTACTCACGCAATGCATGAAAGTTCCGGAGCCCCCAATGAATTCGGTTGCTGCCAAAAAAGCCAAGATAACCGCTGCAACAACACCTTACACTATGCCTGCAACCGCTTATCTTGCTTTAGCAAAAAATCAAGCGGATGTTGAGAGGCAGAATATGCTGATAATGGCTGCCGGTCGATTTATCTATGATGGTCAATGGCGTGATGGGATACGCACTTTAGCCCAAACGGGCAATTTATCTCCCGAGCAAGCCAATGCCAAAAATATCTTACTTGCTAAAACCGATGTAATACGGGATCAACCACGTTCAGCCATCGCTCGATTAGCTGGCGTGCATGAAGCTAGCAATTTGTCTTCCTTTTATCAAGTTCAATATCATGAAATTTTAGCTGCAGCTTATGAGGCTGTAGGAAATCGCGCGGAGTCGGTTGTTGAGCGAATCAAATTAGAAGGTTTAATTCCCGATGAAAAAGGTCAAACCAATAATCGCCGAATTTTATGGCTAACTTTGACTAAATTACCTGTTGCTGAATTAAATACTTTGGCAGTAGAAGCTTCTGATGATTCGGAATTACAGGGGTGGATGAAATTAGCCTTAATCTCTCGACAGCACCAGCATGATGCACAAGCACTTTTTGCCCAAGTGGAGCAATGGCAAGCGCAATATAAGGATCATCCTGCCAATTATTTATTGCCTACACCCTTAAGTGCAGTAAAACCCTATTTACATAGCGCTCCAAAACAAATCGCTTTATTGCTCCCTCTGAGTGGACCCTTAGCGGGCCCGGGTGGCGCAATTCGCGATGGCTTTATGGCTGCTGCGAGTAATTCTTCTACCACCATTCGTCAGTATGACACGGCGGTTGGGGATGTTGCGGCTTTATACCAACAAGCGTTAAGTGAGGGAGCTGATTATGTAGTTGGTCCTTTAAGCAAAACAGATGTCGCGGTTGTCGCAACAATGGAGCATCCTGTACCCACTTTATTACTCAATGACATTGACGTCACTAACAGTACAAATGCGTATCGCTTTGGCTTGTCTCCCAGCAATGAAGCCAGACAAGTCGCCGTTAAAGCCGAGAAGAAAGGTTACAAACGTGCGCTGATTATTGCCCCAGCCGGGCAATGGGGAGATGAGATCGTTGCCGCATTTACTGCTCAGTGGCAGAGCAGTGGGGGCGTTATTGTGGATAAGCTTGCTTATGGAAATAACGATAACTTGAATGTTGCTGTGCGAGATTTGCTTCATGTCTCAGATAGTCAGGCAAGAGAAAAGCGGCTTAAGGATATACTGGGGCAAAAAATTCAGATGATACCAAGGCGTCGGCAAGATTTTGATATGATTTTTTTACTTGCCTACCCTTCCAAAGCGCGACAGATAATGCCTTTGCTCAGGTATTATTTTGCAGGCGATGTTCCAGTATACGCAACCTCGACTGTTTACGCAGGAAGCCCAAATATTATGCGGGATAAAGATCTCGATGGTATTATTTTTAGTGATATGCCGTGGGTCTTTGCGCATCAGATGGCCAATAAAAATTGGCCAGAACAACTGAATAGTTATAGTCGTTTATACGCTCTAGGAATGGATAGTTACACGTTATCGACCCAATTGAATCAGCTATTACTTTTTCCTGCGATGGGTATTGATGATAAAAGTGGTGTCCTTTACTTGAATCGAGCACAACAAATTGCAAGAATTCCTGCATGGGGACAATTTAAAGGTGGCGTTGCAGTAACGACTAGCTGACTTTGTCAAAGGAATAATGATGTCATTAAAGACAGGCACTAAGGCAGAGCTGTGGGCACGTGATTACCTTCTTAGGCAAGGATTACGTTGGATAAGCAGTAATTATCGCTGTCGTTGGGGTGAAATTGATTTAATCATGGAAGAGCAAAATTGCTTGGTCTTTGTTGAGGTTCGCTCACGCCAATCGCGCGCTTTTGGCGGGGCTATAGCCAGCATCACCTCTGTTAAACAACACAAGCTCGCTAAGGCTGCGGCGCATTACCTGCAAACGACAAAAAAATATAATGCGCAACCTGTTCGTTTCGATGTGGTAGGCTTTGAAGAAAAAGGGCAACATGTGGAATGGATTAAAAATGCATTTGAAGTCGCGTTTTAAATAAAATCGGAAACCGTAAAATGACCCAGATGGAAGATCGCGTCAGACAACTCTTTGGTATCAGTATAGAAGCAAAAATTGCTGTGGCGGATACCTTATCTGCGCAAATAGCCAAGGCTGCTATGCGCCTAGTCAATTGTTTACTTAACGATGGCAAAATTTTAGTATGCGGAAGCGGTGGCTCAGCGGCAAATTGCCTTCATTTTGCTGCTGCGATGATTAATCATTTTGAAGTAGAGCGCCCTCCCCTGCCCGTCATTGCGTTAACTGACATTGCCTCGCTTACTTCAATTGCTAATGATGGTCACTATGATCAAGTGTTTGCTAGGCAAATCCAAGCATTAGGTCAAGAAGGTGATGTTTTGCTTGTGCTTTCAACTTCAGGAAATGCTGATTGTATTTTGCATGCAGTAAATGCGGCTAATGATAGAGGAATGGATACTATTGCTTTAAGTGGTCGAGATGGTGGTGTTCTTGCTAATCACCTTGGCCCAGAAGATATTGAGTTAAGAGTACAGGGAGATAATGCGACACGTATTCGTGAAATGCATTTATTTATTTTACATTGCTTTTGTGATCTGATTGATCAATCCTTATTTGGTCAAATGTTGGGGTAGATTATGAAATTTCGTTCAATCATTTTTTTAGTGATATGCGCCCTACTTACTGGTTGTGTTGCGGCTGTGGTTGCAGGGGCTGCAGCTAGTCTAGTGGTATATGATAGGCGTAGTGTGGCAACCATTGAAAGTGACGCCCGTCTATTTCACAAAATTCATACAGCCATAGTAAAAGATCCGCGATTTCGCGACTCACGTATTATTGTGACAAGTTTTAATCAGGTTGTTCTATTGGTAGGACAAACACCAGCGGCTTCATTAAGGGTTCTTGCTGAAAAAGTAGCGCAAAATACCCCAAATGTAAAACGCGTCTACGACGAGATAACGGTCGATTACCCGTTACCTTTAGCGGAAAGGACTAAGGATACGTGGATTACGAGTCAAGTAAGAAGCCTAATGCTTACTCGAAAAGGCTTAGAGTCAGGTTCCATTCGTATCGTGACAGAGAGTGGTGTTGTCTATTTAATGGGGATTGCGACCCACGAACAAGCAAACCTTGCGGTTGATGTAGCAAGACAAGTAAACGGAGTCAAAAAAGTAGTCAAGGTTTTTCAATACATAGTCTAAGAGTATGAGCAAACAAGGACGTTTAATTATTCTACTCGTGGGCATCATTATGCTAGCCGGTTGTTATAGCGAGCTATGGACTGGGGCAACGCTCGTTTATGATCGGCATCATGTGTATAAAAAAATGGATGATTATCGACTAGGAGCAGAAGCGGGTCATGCCCTTTTCGATGATCAGCTGTTTAAGCAGAAAGGCTGTTCCATTGATTTAGCAGTGTTTAATGGGGATATTTTACTTGCAGGTCACGTACCCACAGCGAAGCTCCGTCAAGAGGCGGTCCGGCGAGTTTCTGCGTTGAGCGGTTATCGGCGTATCATTAATCAACTCGATGTAAGCGCACAACCCAACTCCACACTAGAAGACAGTTGGATTACTGCTAAAATACGCAGTTATATTTTTGCCGATGCAGAAATTGATCCTCACGCATTTAAAGTAATTACCTCTGATCGTATCGTTTATTTGATGGGTGATGTAAGACCACAACAAGCAGAGCGAGTCATCAACATAGCGAAAAGCACAGAAGGCGTAGAGCGCGTTGTGAAGTTGCTTAAGTATTATAATCTCAGCAAACAAGCCAGTGCAGACAGCTAATAGCGAATCCAGACTGTGGCCTGGGTATAATCCAGGCCACGGGGTATTGTTTTTCCAAACCAGGAAGTGGCTAACCTGGAGGATACCTTTTACTTTATCAATGGAAGCGACCTTTATCCAGTCGTTTACGAATTTTTCTTACTCTAAGCTCGCGCAATAAACCCGTCGACGTGTTTGCATCCCTCTCTTCGTCGTAACCGTTCAACGTTTGAACTGGGTGTGATCTGCAATGTTTTCTGTAGGAGGTGTGATTCTTATTGTGCTTGTGGTGAAGTTCGGAGCCATAGCGATTGAGCATTTTTTCCCGCATACTAGTGGCGGTACGTTGTTGCTTTTCAGACATATACGATTCCTTCTATTGCGAGTGAACTGCAGAGGCATTGCTTATTTTTCATAAAAACAAAGCAAAAAATAAACAAAGCAACCTCTATTTAAACTATAAGCAATTTAAGTTTAATAATCCAGTTTAATTGATGAACAGTTGCTTATCCAAGTTGTTTATTTTATAATCCGCGCGATAAAAGATGGGTGAAATGTGAAAGATAAGCTCGGCATTAGCGGTGTGAAGCGAATGCTAGGAATTCAATTGCTAACTAGTGTATTGATTTCATTAGTATTACTGTTGATTTTCGGCAAAAAGGAAGCAATGTCAGCATTATTAGGCGGCATGGTTGCAATAGTGCCTTCAGCGCTTTTTGCAAGAAAATTATTTCAATACCAAGGCGCTAGAGCAGCACGACAAATAGTCAAAGGCTTTTATTTAGGAGAGGCTTTGAAAATAGTGTCGTCGGTTATCTTATTTGCATTAGTGTTTATGCTATTCAAAATAGCCCCTCTTGCGTTTTTTTTCACCTACATAGTGGTGTTAATGAACTATTGGCTTGCACCACTGATTTTTGCTAACAAACAAAATAGGCCTGAAAGTGACTGAAATGGTATCTAGTACCCAATACATCAAGCATCATTTAACGTATTTAACGTTTAACTTTAAAACAATGAGTTTCGGCTCTAATGGCTTTTGGACAATAAACTTAGATACTTTATTTTTCTCTTTGGTATCAGGTATTATTATTCTTTCATTGCTATACTTCGGAGCTCGTCGAGTAACCACAGGTGTACCCGGGAAGTTACAAAATTTCGCGGAATTAATGCTTGAGTTTGCAGATAACCAAGTTAAAGATTGTTTTCATGGTAAAAGCAAATTGATTGGCCCCCTCGCTCTAACCATCTTTGTGTGGGTTTTTCTAATGAACTTTATGGATATCGTTCCTGTTGATATCCTTCCCTTGGCCGCTCAATCGGTGGGTATTCATTACCTGAAAGTAGTGCCGACAAACGATTTAAACTTAACGTTTGCTTTGTCAATTTCTGTTTTTGCTCTGATTATCATCTATAGCATCAAAATAAAAGGGGTGAAAGGGTTTGTCAAAGAGCTAACGTTGCAACCATTTAATCACCCTGCGTTTATCCCGTTTAACTTGTTACTTGAGTTGGTTGGATTGATTGCTAAACCCATTTCACTTGCTCTGCGGTTATTTGGAAATTTATACGCTGGCGAATTGATCTTTATTCTGATAGCGTTACTCACTTTGAATGCGACGTCAACTTCCATGATTGGAACAACAACGCTAGGGGCTGCACAGTTTTTGTTGGCCTTAGCCTGGTCAATTTTCCATATATTGGTTATTACGTTGCAAGCCTTCATTTTCATGGTATTGACTATTGTGTATCTAAGTCTGGCCCATGAAGATCATTAATGTTTGTTTTTTTAAATTAATCTTTGTCCATTAAGGGGATTTATATGCAAGCTGCAAATTTGATAGCACAAATTCAAGGTATGACTGTTATTGCGGTCGCTTTACTGATCGGTTTAGGTGCTTTAGGTACTGCGATTGGTTTCGGTTTATTGGGCGGAAAATTCCTTGAAGGTTCTGCGCGTCAGCCTGAAATGGTTCCTATGCTACAAGTAAAAATGTTTATCGTTGCAGGCCTGCTCGATGCGGTAACAATGATTGGTGTGGGTATTGCGTTGTACTTCACGTTCGCTAACCCCTTCCTCAGCAACTTGGGTTGATAAATAACGCCAAATAAGGGCGCAAAGCGCCCTAATTGCTACGGGAGATATTACCTTGGAAATTAATTTAACTTTGGTTGTACAAATGCTCGTGTTTGCAGCATTTGTTTGGTTTACGATGAAATTCGTTTGGCCCCCACTGTCTAAAGCGCTGGAAGAACGACAAGATAAAATAGCAGATGGTCTATCGGCAGCCGAGCGTGGACGCAAAGAATTAGAGCTTGCCCAACATCGTGTAAAAGATGAGTTAAAGCAAGCGAAAGCGCAGGCCTCTGAAATTGTCGAAAAAGCAAATCGTCGCGCAGCACAGCTCATAGAAGAAGCCAAAGAAGAAGCCAAATTGGAAGCGCAAAGGCAAGCTAAGATAGCTCATGAGCAATTATTACAGGAAATAAATCGTGCAAAAGACGGATTACGCAGCCAAGTTGCTCAGTTAGCAATTGCTGGTGCCGAAAGAATTTTAAATCGTGAAGTCGATGCAAAAGCAAACAGTGCTTTGCTCGATGACCTGATTGAAGAGATTTAACATGTCTAATACGATTACAATTGCCAGGCCCTATGCGAAAGCGATTTTCGAGCATGCTTTGGTAACTAAAAAACTTAGCCAATGGTCTGAGATTTTGCAGAGGCTTGCTGTCGCAGCGCTAGATGAACAGGCAAAACACTTCATTACGAATCCAACTGCAACAGTAGAACAGCAAGTGGATTTACTAATGACACTTTTTGCGGGGGATGGGTCAGAGGAAATTTCATCGGTAAAAAATCTGATCGTCTTATTGGCGCAAAACAAACGAATAATGTTGTTACCCGACATTAAGGCAATATTTGAAGTGCTGCGTGCTGAACAAGAAAAAACATTGAAGGTGGATGTGATCAGTTTTTCTGAACTTTCATCCGCCCAGCAAGAACGTTTAATCAGCGCACTTAGCAATCGACTACAACGCCAAGTTACGCTTAATCTTACTTTAGATAAATCACTCTTAGGTGGTGCGGTGATTCATGCTGGCGATTTAGTTATTGATGGTTCAGTGCGGGGAAGATTAAATAAACTTAGCTCAGATTTAGCCGCGTAACAGAGAGGATAGATTTCATGTCAGAACAAGTAGCTTTAAACCCATCTGAAATCAGTGAATTAATCAGAAAGAAGATTGAGAAATTTAGCGTTACAGCTGAAACGAGAAATGTAGGAACCATCGTAAGTCTGAAAGATGGCATTGTTCGTCTGCATGGCCTCGAAGATGTAATGCAAGGTGAAATGATCGAATTCCCAGATGGCGTGTATGGGTTGGCTCTAAACTTAGAGCGTGATTCAGTCGGCGCTGTTATTCTTGGTGATTACTCTAATTTGGCAGAAGGCCAACAAGGAAAATGCACGGGCCGTATTCTCCAGGTCCCTGTAGGTAAAGCGCTGCTAGGCCGCGTAGTCGATGCCTTAGGTAATCCAATCGATGGAAAAGGGCCTATTGAAGAAACGAAAATGTCCCCCATCGAAAAAGTTGCACCGGGTGTCATTAGCCGTCAATCAGTTGATCAACCGGTTCAAACAGGACTAAAGGCGGTCGATGCAATGATTCCAGTGGGTCGTGGCCAACGCGAGCTAATCATCGGCGACCGTCAAACAGGAAAAACCGCGATTGCTGTTGATGCTATCATCAATCAAAAAGGCACTGGCGTAAAATGCATTTATGTGGCCATTGGCCAAAAAGCCTCCTCTGTTGCTGCAATCGTGCGTAAGTTAGAAGAAAGCGGCGCAATGGATCATACCATCGTCGTCGTTGCTGGTGCTTCTGACTCAGCGGCTCTACAGTTCATTGCACCTTATACAGGCTGCACCATGGGTGAATACTTCATGGAGAATGGCGAGGATGCACTGATTGTTTATGATGATTTAACCAAGCAAGCTTGGGCATACCGTCAGATCTCCTTATTACTGCGTCGTCCTCCTGGAAGAGAAGCCTATCCTGGGGATATTTTCTATCTGCACTCACGTTTGTTGGAGCGTGCAGCGCGAATCAATGCGCAAGAAGTTGAAAAACTGACAAACGGTGAAGTCAAGGGTAAAACCGGTTCACTCACGGCGTTGCCCATTATCGAAACTCAGGCAGGGGACGTTTCTGCGTTTGTACCAACCAACGTTATCTCGATTACCGACGGTCAGATTTTCCTTGATGTCGACTTGTTCAACTCAGGGGTGCGTCCGGCGATCAACTCTGGATTGTCTGTATCTCGGGTGGGTGGTGCTGCGCAAACAAAAATCATGAAAAAATTGGGTGGTGGCACTCGATTAGCGCTCGCGCAATTCCGTGAATTAGAAGCATTCTCACAGTTTGCTTCTGACCTCGATGATGCAACACGTAAACAATTAGAACGTGGGCAACGGATTACCGAGCTCATGAAACAAAAACAATACTCACCCCTCTCAGTGGCAGAAATGGCGATATCCCTTTTTGTGGTTGAAAAAGGCTATTTGGATGATATCCCGGTTGCTGAGGTGAGCGCATTCGAACATGCTCTTCATAGTTATATGCGTGCTTCTCATGCCCCTCTGTTACAGAAGATTAATGAGACCGGCGCTTATGATGGTGAGATTGAGTCGCAATTAAAGGCAGCTGTGGAAGAATTTAAACGCAGTGGTAGTTGGTAGATTATAGAGCTCTGCCGCATTCACGCGAGCAGGGCTTAATGATTACGCAGACTTAGCTTGTAAAGCAATGTCTGTTAATTAAAGGCGAAGCAAGATATGGCTGGAGCGAAAGAGATCCGTTCAAAAATTGCGAGTATTAAAAACACGCAAAAAATTACTCGAGCAATGGAAATGGTTGCTGCAAGCAAGATGCGCAAGACTCAAGACAGAATGCGTGCATCTAAGCCTTATGCAACAAAAATATATGATGTCGTTAGGCACATAGCCCGCGCAACATCAGAATATCGCCATCCTTTTATGGTTACTCGCGATATTAAGCGAATTGGCGTTATTGTTGTTACTACCGACCGAGGCTTATGCGGGGGATTGAATTCGAATCTTTTGCGTGAATCGATTCGAGTTCTTCGTCAATGGCAACATGAAGGAAAAGAAATTGATTTATGCGTTATTGGGCGCAAAGGCCAGGCTTTTTTCAAACGTGTTGGCGGGCGGGTGATTGCCTCCGTTGATCAACTCGGGGATAAGCCAGGCATCAAGGAATTAATTGGTGTGGTTAAAGTCATGTTAGATGCTTTTTATCAAGGTGAAATCGATGCCTTGTACATTGCTAACAATGAATTTGTTAACACCATGACACAAAAGCCAACTGTCAAACAGTTGCTGCCTTTACCGATAGCAGAGGAAGACAGCAAAGCGCTTGGGCATTATTGGGATTATATTTACGAACCTGATGCGAAAGAGTTACTTGATGCATTGCTGGAACGCTACATTGAACTGCAAGTTTATCAAGCGGTAGTAGAAAATATTGCTTGCGAGCAAGCCGCAAAAATGATTGCAATGAAAAGCGCAACCGATAATGCGGGTGCTTTAATTAAAGAATTTCAATTGGCTTATAACAAAGCCCGACAAGCTGCCATTACGCAAGAATTGGCTGAAATTGTCGGTGGTGCAGACGCTTTATAAGAGGGTAATAGCTCGGATCCCCCTGCGTTATGTTTACTCGAGCGGTTGGTTTTGTCGTAAGATGCGGCAAAACTGACCGTTTCCTAGTAGGGGCTGAGCACTTACATAAGAGGGTATACGATGAGTAGTGTAGGAACAGTAGTTGAAGTGATTGGTGCGGTGGTAGACGTAGAGTTTCCCCGCGAAAGCGTTCCCAAAGTCAACGATGCTTTAAAACTCGTTGAAGGCGATTTGGTATTTGAAGTGCAACAACAGTTAGGTGACGGTGTGGTACGTACCATTGCGATGGGTACCACTGACGGATTAAAGCGCGGACTTAAGGCGCAAAATACCGGCGAACCCATACGAGTTCCAGTCGGGAAGAAGACCCTCGGGCGAATTATGGATGTTTTAGGCCGTCCTGTTGATGAAGCGGGTCCCATCGATGCTGAAGAGCATTGGGCAATTCACCGGAAGGCACCCAGCTATGAAGATCAAGCCGGTGGTCAAGAATTACTTGAAACAGGGATTAAAGTCATTGATTTACTTTGTCCCTTCGCCAAAGGGGGTAAAGTAGGCCTGTTTGGTGGTGCTGGTGTAGGTAAAACGGTAAACATGATGGAGTTGATTCGTAACATTGCCCACGAGCACAGTGGTTATTCTGTGTTTGCTGGAGTGGGAGAGCGTACTCGAGAAGGTAACGATTTCTATCATGAAATGAAAGACTCTAATGTATTGGACAAAGTGTCGCTGGTTTACGGCCAAATGAACGAGCCACCAGGAAACCGTTTGCGTGTTGCTTTAACAGGCTTAACAATGGCAGAGAAGTTTCGCGATGAAGGCCGTGACGTGTTGTTATTCATTGATAATATTTACCGTTATACGCTAGCTGGGGTTGAGGTGTCTGCTCTCCTAGGCCGTATGCCTTCCGCTGTAGGTTATCAGCCGACATTGGCGGAGGAAATGGGGATGCTACAAGAACGCATTACCTCAACAAAAACAGGTTCAATCACCTCCATTCAAGCCGTATATGTACCCGCGGATGACTTAACTGACCCATCACCTGCTACTACGTTTGCTCACTTAGATGCCACAGTGGTTTTGTCGCGTCAAATTGCAGAGTTGGGCATTTATCCTGCGGTAGATCCTTTAGATTCAACTTCACGTCAGTTGGATCCATTAGTTGTTGGCCAAGAGCATTACGATACGGCTCGCCGTGTTCAGCAAACGCTACAACGTTATAAGGAACTAAAAGACATTATCGCGATTTTGGGTATGGATGAATTATCGGAAGAAGATAAGCGTGTCGTTTCGCGTGCACGTAAAATCCAGCGGTTTCTCTCACAGCCATTTTTCGTTGCCGAAGTGTTCACTGGTTCTCCAGGTAAATACGTTTCACTGAAGGATACCATCAAAGGGTTCCAAGGAATTCTTGCTGGCGAGTATGACGACTTACCCGAACAAGCGTTTTACATGGTTGGAAGCATCGAGGAAGCTGTTGCTAAAGCTAAAACCTTATGAGGCAAACAGACATGGCAATAACAACGCACTTAGATATCGTCAGTGCTGAACAAGAGGTTTTCTCTGGCATCGCAGAAATGGTCGTAGCGACTGGGGACTTGGGAGAGATAGGAATTACTCCAGGACATGCTCCCTTACTAACAGTCCTTAAACCCGGAGAAATTCGAGTGACTATACCAGGAGGGAAGCAAGAGATTTACTACGTTTCAGGCGGTATGCTGGAAGTACAACCTCATTGCGTGACTGTCTTGGCGGATACTGTGGAACGTGCTGAAAATCTTGACGAAGCAGCTGCTCTTGCGGCTAAGGCACGAGCAGAGGAGGCAATAGCGAATAAAAATACTGAATTAAACTATTCAGTCGCTGCTGCTGAATTAGCGCGTGCGGTAGCACAGATCCGTGCTATTAAGAAAGCTAGAAAAGATCTCAAGTAAGTAAACCACGCCTTTGAAACAGGCCTCAAGCGTCGGTTTCAGTATCGCATCTATTATAGAGGTCTTTAATTGGCCCTACGTGCCGTGTTTTATGCACGGCACTCATGCGATCTTGAGTAAGATTCGAAACTGTTCTGTGCAGGAAGCGTGCAACCTGAATCTCTTGACTGAATAAGGCTCGTTTAGATACGGTGCTATCAGCCCTTTGCGGCCCTACCAATCCGCTTCTTAAAAAACGTTATTAATTTCATTTTTTTACAGTAAGTTACTAAAGTTATTCATTTATCAATCCACAAGGTTATCCACAGGGGTAAAAAGTTATTTTCAATCCCTTTAGAAAAAAGCGTTATTTATCAATAGGATAGAAAGCGAATGTTCTAATTTTGAAAAAATACACAAAGTTATTCACAGATTGTAATTCATTATTATTCGCCAGGTCATGAAATAATGATAAAATAGCGAATCTTATTAATCTCTTGCCCTAACGTGGTAATCATCTGTAGGTAGAGGCCTAATCATGAAAATTATGAATGATGCGATAGAGCGTAAACCTCTCACTGAATTCACTGAGAAAGCTTACCTTGATTACTCCATGTATGTCATTCTCGATAGAGCACTACCTCATATTGCTGATGGTTTAAAACCAGTGCAACGACGTATTGTCTATGCGATGTCCGAGTTAGGGCTTAAGGCAACTGCCAAGTATAAGAAATCAGCACGAACGGTTGGGGATGTCTTAGGTAAATTTCATCCACATGGTGATACAGCCTGTTATGAAGCAATGGTATTAATGGCGCAACCCTTCTCTTACCGTTATCCGTTTGTGGACGGTCAAGGCAACTGGGGGTCTCCTGACGATCCAAAGTCATTTGCTGCAATGCGCTATACTGAGGCGAGGTTATCGGCTTATGCTGAGCTTTTACTCTCTGAGTTACAGCAAGGTACTGTAGAGTGGGTAGATAATTTTGATGGCACATTACAAGAACCTGCCCTGTTACCCGCAAGATTGCCTAATGTGCTGCTTAATGGAGCAACAGGTATTGCTGTGGGTATGTCCTCTGATATTCTACCTCATAATTTAATTGAGGTTGCAAACGCCTGTATTCACTTGTTGGATAACCCCCAAGCAAGCTTGGATGATGTTTGCACCTACATCAAAGGCCCAGATTTTCCAACAGAAGCAGAAATTATTACCCCTAACCCTGCGATCAAAGCGATGTACGAATCAGGTAATGGGTCAATAAAAATGCGCGCCGTCTATCGCCAAGAAAGGCACGATATTGTCATTACCGCACTACCCTACCAAGTATCTGGCGCTAAGATTATCGAACAAATTGCGGCACAAATGCAGCAAAAGAAGTTACCCATGATTGAAGATTTGCGCGACGAGTCTGATCATGAGCATCCTACCCGACTCGTCATCACACCCAAATCGCATAGGGTCGATTTCGAAGGATTAATGTCTCATTTATTTGCTACAACGGATCTGGAACGCAGTTATCGTGTCAATTTTAACGTCATCGGCTTGGACGGTAAGCCACGCGTGAAAAGCTTACTCGCTATTTTACAAGAATGGCTAAGTTACCGCCTAACAACGGTGAAGAAACGATTACAATATCGACTCGATAAAATACTTGATCGTATTCACGTTTTAGAAGGCTTAATTATCGCTTACCTCAACATTGATGAGGTCATTGCCATTATTCGTGAACACGATAATCCCAAACAAGGCTTAATCGAACGATTCCAGCTGAGCGAAAGGCAAGCAGAAGCTATTTTAGAAATGAAATTGCGTCATTTGGCTAAATTAGAAGAAATGAAGCTCCGTGGTGAATTAGATGAATTAAGTAAGGAGCGTGATCGCATCCAAGGGATTTTGGCGAGCGAAAAACGGCTGAAGGCTTTAGTGAAAGAGGAAATTATTGCCGACAGAGACCAGTATGGGGACTCTCGACGCTCGCCTTTAATTGAACGCCAAGATTCACAAGCTTTAAAAGAAGAAGATATTCTACCCAATGAACCCATCACTGTTGTGCTTTCACAAAAAGGATGGGTTCGTGCTGCAAAAGGCTATGACATCGATGGCCGAGAATTAAGCTATAAAGCAGGTGACGAATTTAAAGCTCAAAGTAACGCGCGCAGCAATCAACAGGTAGTGTTCTTTGATAGCGAGGGAAAAGTCTATACACTGCCTGGTCATGTTCTCCCCTCTGCTCGGGGGCAAGGGGAACCTTTAACGGGTAAATTAAACCCGGCGGATGGTGTCTCGTTTGAAGGCCTTATTTCCGGTGAGCCAGAGGATTGGGTATTACTGGCAAGTGACGCAGGGTATGGTTTTGTCACCCAACTGCTGGAACTTTACGTAAAAAATCGCAATGGCAAAGCCTGTATTAAATTGCCTGAAAACAGCCGCATCATGTCACCCCGGTTAATTGCCAATAGAGAGTCGCAGTTAATTGCTGCTGTCACTAATATTGGACGCCTACTGGTTTTCCCTATTAAGGAGTTACCCGAACTTTCACGAGGAAAAGGCAATAAATTAATTAATATTCCGTCGGCTAAAGCACAACTGCGTGAAGAGTTCTTGGTTGATTTACAAGTACTTTCTCCCGAAGATTCATTGACGGTTCATGCCGGTAAACGCCGTTTTACACTGAAAGCGGCCGATCTTAACCATTACTTAGGTGAAAGAGGTCGTCGTGGTAGCCGCTTACCTCGCGGGTTGCAAAATGTGACGCAATTACAAGTATCGTCTACTGTTTCAGCTTAAAGAAGCGCTTCTGCGCAGAATCTTGGTGAGTATAAGAGCAATTTGCTTAACAAAATAAACACAAATTTTATTAAAAATTATCAGCACACTTTAGAATCAATGCGTTATAATAGGGCTAAGTTTTACACCTCGAAGGCATGAAATGGCAGAAAATACGTTTTTTTTAATCGAAGGCGATGCAAAAACAGTCTACACTGCATTCGGCCGATCTGATTTGGTTGCTTCTGAGGCAAAAAGAAGCCTTATTCGAATCGATGTTGATCGTACCCGCTTTTTCGGAACACTTGTTGAATGCTTACATCATAGGAGGGTGTGGTTAAGTAGACAGAGCTCGAATCGTAATTATGCCCAGGGGAATATGTCAGCAGGCAATCTGTTTTCATTGTTTGGCGCATTGCCATTACCCTTTTTTAAAGGGCGTGATACTAGCTCAGAAGAGGCGAAAGTAGATGTCGTAAGTAACACAGAATCCATCTGTTTTGCTTACGTGGATGAAAATCAAGATTTACATGGTCTACTTCTCCATTATCGAAAAGATGATCCAACAAAATGGATTTTGGGGCTTTCAAAGAACCCTCATTTAGAACCAGGAAAAGTCGATATTAAAGTTTTGACTTCGTTTGATCCAAGGCCTTTTTGCCAATCGTCCTGTCGAATAGCTTCTGGCGAAGCAACGAAGGGTCAATTTATTAACGCAATGGCCTCACCTAGATTGGCTAAGTTTATTCAACACATAATAACGCCTGCAGGGCAAATCCATCCTTCTGCAAAAATAATCAAATGGTTTCTCCAAAACGCGGTTTCAGAATCCAATTTTGTTGTTAACGACGAATTATTAGCCTTCTTTGACGAACACATGCCTGAAATATTAGCTAGTCATGGGCTTAGATTATTACTTGATCATGAAATGCAGCCTTCATTGGCGCAAATGCAAAGGTGCCTAGATCCGGAGTCAGAATTATATGGGCTTCTTAGTGCATTTACCCCTACCGATAATGTTAGAACAAACAAAGCGCAACTAGCCACTTTACTATTCCTCGATAAGCATGGCTTGAATGAAAGGCAGGAAGCGATAAGAGGGGATAATGTATTGGTAGAAAAACTCCATGATCTACCCAGTGAGTGTGGAGAAAGTGTAGCTCCCTTCTTAAGGGAGCCATCGAAAACAAAAGTGCTACGCTTTCTTATGGCGAATGACCATTGCTCGGATTTAGTACTTCAATTTGGACAGATAAATGACCCCCAAATTTGGCAAAAATTTGCAGTGCTTACTCAATGGTCATGGCAATTTCCTGCGGATGCATACCGTCATGCAGTCTTATGTAAATTGCTATTAAATGCCCCCAGTATTTCGGAACAAATGCTTCATTCGGTGTACAACTATTTAGACCCAAATAATTTAAGTGCAGTCGTCGCAAGCGTGTTTGAGCCCTTTCCTCTTGCTAACTATATAAGCACAAAGCCAGAGGAATGTTTAGAGTTACTCACTCAAGCCAATGAGTTTTTCTTAGAAATTTTACCGAAATATCAACAAACAGCGCGTTTAATGGATCAGTCGTTATCGCCTCAATTAAAGTCTGCTTTAACCGATTGCTACGTAAAAAATCCAAGTGATGTGCTCTTGCCTTCGCTGCATTATTGCCATAATGCGGATCAAATAAAAGCAGGGTATATTCTGCACGAGCTTGGCTTTGTCAACCTACCAGTCTATCTATTAAATCCAGCAGTGGTCTCTGCGGTGAATTTGCTCAAAAGTTTCAATTTAACGCACTGCATAAAAAATGTGCTCGAAGAGGAACTTCTTCTGGTGGGGATAGGTGAAATTCATAAGATTGAAAACGAAACATTTAAGAAAGCCAGCCTTATTTTACTCAGTCAACAAGCACTTAATGCAGAGGAGTTTCGTCAACTTTTAGCGGCTTTTAGGGCCTATCCGCAACTGGCGTATTTAACTACCCTTGCTCACGAGAAAAATTGCTCTGCACAACAAATAAAAGAATTGGTATTTTCACCGAATAGGCATCACGCAGCGAGGGCCTTGGTTGCGCTTAATGTTAAATTCGAATTTAATCAACTTAAGCCCTTTACTTGCCAATTTCTATTGATGATTGCTGATTTAGTCACAACAGAACAAAGTAAAGACCTGCTGGCTGACTACCTAAAGTCAGTTTTGCCAGAAATCTTACGCTTTTTAAACGACGAAATCTCATGGGAAGCGGTTGAAAAAGTGGTCTTAGAACAGCATGCTTTATTCGTAGAGGAAGATGAAGCAACAGTTCAACAAGCAACACGATTAATTTTACAGCAATTAAACGCCTACCGTATTGCACAGCGCCACCAGATTCCTGTTGAAAAACAGATGACAAAAAGTAAACAGCACACTAGGGAGCTAGGGCTTGTTATTGAACTGGTTTCAGCGAAGCTGAAAGAGAAAACCGTGCCTGAGGCGCAAAAACAGTCATTGTATGATCAGGTCTTCTCCTTTTTTTCTTCATTAGATGCGGATAAGGAATTAGCTTCCTCCCCCATTCCACAGGCTATTGAGGCATTAATCAGCTGTCATTTGCAAAGTCCCGAAACCCCATTAGTCTCTTTTGATGCCTTATTACATGACTCAACTCTTGCAAACGCAATTCTTGCCCTAGAAAAACAAGAGCTTCCTGCGCAATCGTTATTAACTCTAGAAGAACCATTACGAAATGCAGTCTCAGCCGCGCTGGTTAAACTCAGTCAAGTGTCACCCAATGACCGCCAAGCTTTTAATTTAGCGATGCAAAATGATAGTGATGGCCATGATTTTCGTTTTTTATTGACAAGAATGAATGCAGCCCATCAACCGCCACCTCAGCTGGTAACCTTCCTTTATCAGGGGATATGGAGTCGTAGGATACGGCCAGAGGATGAGGTTATCGAGAAAGACTTCTCTAAACAACGTGTTAAAATGCAAGCCTTTGATTTGGATGAGCGATTAATTATGATCAATCGATTACGAGCCCTTGGGTTTGATAATCAGGTGGTCGCATTCATGATGAAAAACGATGAAAAGAGTAGGCAATTTTACAAGGCCGTTTTACGGGTAGAAGCAGAATGCCAAACCATAAGGTCGAGATTAAGCGTCGAAGCGAGTGAGAAGTATGAGCAACTTAAGCCTTGCGAGCCTCGTTATCGTAGGGACCTGTACACAGCGCTTTATGAAGCATTTAATCCAGGTGAACCCATGGAGCCTGAAAAAGCACTCAACGAATTAACTCGAAAAATCCATCAAGCAGCGAAACACATCACCGATATCGTGGAAATTGACAGACATCCCGAGGTAAGAATTGCCATGATGGTCATTGTTAATCTACTTACCTTAGTGTTTACCGTGACGATTGCTAACTGGGTGCATCAAAAAAATACGGGCGATTTTCTCTTCTTTTATCGACCAGCGTCAAGTGAAGCGTTAAATGGCCTTAATAAGCAAGTTCTTGAGGAAACAGCTACCGCAATAATGACACCCGCTGGGGGATGACAGAGAAAAAATAGAGAATCTTGGAGAGCAGTCGAATTGGCGTGTAAATTTTAGGAAGCAAGCCAATAAGGCTGTTTCGCGAACCCTGAACAATTGCAGATGATGAAACAAACTAATTTAGCACTGGTGTTGGCCTTGGTTTTTCTCGAATGGCTGGATTTTAGTCTTTATCTTTATTTAGCAAAATCGGTCTTTGCTAACGATTTTTTTCCTCCTTCCGCTTACAGTTTGACTTTAAGTTTTGCGCTTTTTGCGGCGGCTTATTTTGCTCGCCCAGTAGGCGGTTGGTTTTTTGGCCGTAAAGCCGATTTAAACGGTCGGCGTAATCCCATGGTTTTTTCCGCAGCCTTAATGGGGTTCGCCACTTTAGGGATCTGTTTACTCCCCAATTATGCGCAAATTGGCTTGCTAGCCACTTGGGGCTTGCTGATTTTACGGGTTGCGCAAGGACTGGCTTTAGGAGGGGAAATCAATACCTCAGCCATGTTTTTAGTGGAACATCATCCTAAAAAACCGCTATTGGCAGGTAGCTTAGTCGCAGCGAGTGGTGCTTTTGGCATGTTCTTGGGCGCGGCAATCGCTGCTCTTTTGCAATATAACGAAATCTTATGGGCATGGCGGATAATCTTTGCCCTCGTTGCAATGATCTCGCTATGGGTTTGTCAATTACGCAAGCGCTTAAGGGAATCTCCTGAGTTTCAGAAAAACCTCCTTTCTATTAAAGAGATTTGGCCTCTCTACGGGCGAGGATTATTTAATATTGCCATTGTGGGCGCTTATGTGGGAGTAACAGTCTACCTATGCAATGTATTTTGGGTATCCTTTGCCATTGATCAGCAATTATGGAGTAAAACGCAATGTGCGTGGACAGGTTCGATAGCGCAATTGCTCTCAGCATTACTTGCCGTACCCATCGCTTATTTTTCTCAGCCTTCATCCGTTTATCGTCTAATGCGAGCAAGCATGGTTGTGATTACTGTAGCTGCACCACTGCTCTTTTTCTTTACGGCCATCTCTTTGTCAGCAGGGGTTTTGCTATCGGTCTTAGGTTATGCTATTGCAAATGCTTTGCTTTGCGCCTCGCTGTATTATTTACTCTATTTGCAATTGCCGGCTCAATACCGTTGTCGTGGAGTATCAACCATTTGGGCTCTTGCGGCAAGTTTGGGGGCTATAAGTCTCCCTATTGCTGAGCAAGCAGTTCAGTTAGGGGCAATTTGGTTGCCTGGATTTTTAGTCAGTGCCATAGCCATTTTGAGCTTCCTTTCATTGCGTAACTATCACTATCAATTTAAAAACCAGCCCAACGCAGAAAGCTTGGTTGGGTAAGTTTAGTTCAGATTATTGAAAAGCTGCTATTCTTTAACAATGACAGTACAAGGCTTTTCAAGTTATTATTCACAATCGACTTATTTTGATTTGAATTTCTATGTTGAATGATTACCTAAAAACAATGCCCCAGTTTGTGGCACCCAAATTAACGTTGACACATTTTGCTGGCTTCATGGCTAACGTACGAATTCCGAGCATTAAAAATGCGCTGATTCGCTTGTTCATTCAGCAGTATGAGGTGGATATGAGCGAGGCCAGAGAAGAAAATCCGGATGCTTACACCACATTTAATGATTTTTTCATTCGCCAGCTAAAGCCTCATTGTCGACCGCTAGCTGAGGCTGATATTGTTTCACCTGTCGATGGATTCATTAGTGAGCTCGGCGCAATAAAAAAAGGCCAAATCTTACAAGCCAAGGGGCGTTATTATACCGTTAGTGAATTATTGGCATGTGAAGCCAGTTTAAGTCAGCAATTCATGCAAGGCTGTTTTGCGACGCTTTATCTCTCCCCTAAAGATTATCATCGTGTTCATATGCCCATTGATGCCAAATTAATTGAGATGGTCTACGTACCAGGCAAATTATTTTCTGTACAGCCGACCACGGCGCGGGTAATTCCTCATTTGTTTGCTCGCAATGAGCGCCTGGTTTGTTTTTTTGAGACCCAGATAGGCCTCATGGCCATGGTCTTAGTGGGAGCCACTATCGTGGGGGCCATTGGCACGCGTTGGCAAGGAGATATTAAGCGTTCGAAAAACAAGCGATACTTAGATTTTACCGAAATTAACCAATCCACGACGCTTGTTAAGCAAGGTGAAGAAATGGGTTATTTTAAATTGGGTTCAACGGTGGTGCTGTTATTTGCAGAAGGTCAACAGGTTCATTGGCTTAATCATCTACGCGCTGGCGATAAGATTCGCTATGGGCAGGCGTTTGGAAAAATAAAATGAAGATTTGGTACCGAGAAGAGGACTTGAACCTGTTTGTAATATCTTGATTTTATTGAGTTAAAACAATATGGACTTAAAGTTTACCCAAGATCTTGCCCAACGTGGCATATGATACCTGATTTGAATGATTGCGAAAAGGTGAGAATGATTAAGAAAAACTTAACTTAGTAACACCCAACCAGCGCAACTGGGTTTTATTGTTAAGTTTAAAATAGAGCACCTTTAACTATGATCAACATTCCAAATGTTCCATTTATTCGTACATTATTTGGCATTGACGAAAAAATGGAACTTACGATTTACCCTTATTTTGAAGTAATTGAATGGGGTCTCATCTTGCGGAATCTATGCGAGCCCACGTATTTTAGCCACCAAACTCGTTGATTACTGATAAGATTGATGGCTAATACCTCTCTTTTTTGCTAAATTACCCAATCAATTCAACAAACTAAAATAAATATTGTTGGAGGCTGGGTTTATTTGCTATACTGTTAATAACAACACCCGTCACGCCTCTTTACAATGCGCACCCCGACGGGTTTTTTAATGCCTATGAATAACCAAAATAACATATTTGAAAAGCCGCCGCTTTCTATCAATGATCAGCTTGAACGCCTATCCTCACGTGGTGTCATTATTCAAGATAAGGATACTGCTCGTCATCACTTATACTATATCAGTTACTACC
Source organism: Legionella maceachernii (assembly GCF_900167045.1). Classification (GTDB taxonomy): domain Bacteria; phylum Pseudomonadota; class Gammaproteobacteria; order Legionellales; family Legionellaceae; genus Tatlockia; species Tatlockia maceachernii. Next base: position 91,274 of record NZ_FUXJ01000006.1, read on the forward strand.
GTTTTTGTGGGTATGCCATAGAATTTGAGGACGGTCTTGTTAATGGAGAAAAACAATATCGCAATGGTACGACTTTTGAACAAATTTTAGATTGCTATGTCTTTGACCGCAAATTACGTTTGCTTGTTATTGATGCAATAGAGCGAATTGAGATTGCCATTCGTACTGTGATGATTAACGAGCTGGCATTGAAATATAATGATGCGCATTGGTATCTTGATAAAAGCTTATTCCTACCTAAATTCAACCATGGTGATCTAATTCAATCCATTAAAAAAGAAACGCAGTATAAAGTGCCGGATGGATCTATTCAGGACAAAAAGCGCGAGCGATTTATTAAGCATTATTATGATAAATATCAAACACCTGCACTTCCCGCTGTATGGATGGTAGCAGAGGTGTTGCCATTAGGTTCATGGTCGATGATTTTTGCTAATTTGATTGATCGTGAAAATCAAAAGTTAATTTGTAAGCATTTTGATATCAACTATAAAGTAATGACATCTTGGTTGCATGCTTTGACATATTTGCGTAATTTATGCGCGCACCACAGTAAACTTTGGAATAGGAATTTTACTTTAAAACCGCTAGTTGCTAATGATTATGGCCAGCAGTTAAAAAAGAACAGTAGGTTTTCAGCGCAAGCTGCAATATTAAAAATATTTCTTGATGTCATCTCCCCTGGTAGCGATTGGGCTAAGCATTTGCGTATGCTGATTAGTGACCACCCTAACATTGATGTTAATAAAATGGGATTTAGTGAAGATTGGGTTAGGGATTCATTTTGGGATTAATTTTTATTGGTGCTAACCGTATAACGTATGAGTAATAAAATGAATATTGCGATTCTTACCTTTCAAGGTTTTAATGAAATCGATTCGCTCGTAGCCTTTAGAATGCTTAAATGGCTCGATAAAGCTGATTGGAATATCAAAATTTGTTGTCCGGAGGTTGAGGTAATATCAATGGGAGGTTTAGCTATTCGAGCACAAGGTACTCTTGAGGATGCTAGTAATGCTGATGCAGTTATTGTGGGCTCTGGTTGTATGACTCGAGATATCATTAAAAATGGGGCTATTATGAATCGCATCAATCTCAACCCACATTCTCAAATCATTGGAGCCCAGTGTTCTGGCACGTTGATGCTCGCGAGGCTTGGAATACTGGGCGATGTTCCTGCTTGCACTGATTCTATTACTAAGCCTTGGGTGCAAGAAGCTGGTATTGAGGTTCTTTCTCAACCCTTGTTTGCAAAAGATAATGTGGCAACTGCCGGAGGTTGCTTATCCTCAGCCTATCTTAGCGCATGGATAATCGCCAAGTTGAATAACTTAGATGCAGCAAAAAAAGCATTACATTATTTTGCGCCGGTGGGTGAGAAAGAAGAATTTGTGAAAAATGCTGTAAAGAATATCTCGCCTTATCTGTAGCTGAGATTTTCAAAATTCAGTCTACACTTCAACTTTATAGCCCACATCTACATCACATCCCGCCTGTCCACCAAGAATACCCCAATTTTCTCGATTAGATTCCCTTAAAACAATTTTGATATGATCTTGAGGAATGCCACATGTTTCAAGGTTTTCTGTTAAGCGACGATATAGCCGACGCTTGGTATCAGTGGTGCGACCAGGAAAGCAATCAATACTAATAATTGTATATAATTCAGGATGATTGTAAGTTTCAAACTTGTTTTTTGTTGGTGGAATGGCAAAACGATGAGGTTCGTGGACAAAAAGACGAATATTTATAGCATCATCAGAAAGTTGAAAGACCTCTTGTAGAGCAGAATATACTGATCTCATCAAAGTGATCTCTTCTTCTTTTGTGAACGAATTTCTTATATCTATTGATACAATTGGCATAGATGCTCCTATTTATTTGCTACCCGTATTTTATGCACAGGCTATCTCAATTTTTTAGTAAACCATAAAATTAAATCATCATCGAGAGAATAAATTTGTCCTGGCACTGTGGGCTGATAGTCATAAGTCACACCTAAACCATCTGGTAGATAACCTCTTTTTACATAAAGTCGTTGAGCCTGACCATATCCTCCATCAGCACCCCCATACAATCCTACGCCAATTCCTACAACGTCACTTTGGCTTGCGGCCTTTTCTTCAGCTACTTGAAGTAAAGTACTACCTATCCCAGATTGACGAAATTCTGGAAGTACATTTAAGTCCATAATTTCGGGAATACTTTTGCTAACAAAAGGTTCATATTGTGATAGCCATTTCAAAGTAATGTATCCTGTAAACTGCTCGCCAAGATAAGCTAACCAAACAATTCTTTCTGATTTCTGTTGCTCTTGGTAATAGCCTTCAAATAGAGAGGCGGATTTTTGCCAACTTACTCTCTGAAAGGCATCAATAATGGTTGGAATGTCAGCCAAACTTAATGGTTTAATAGATACAGTTTTATTGCTACCCGAACTTTCAAGATTTTTAACCATATAAACCATGTCCCATTCGTACTCCTGTGGTTTCAAATTAAAAAGAGGAATAAAACCAGTCGATTGATAAAATTGATAGGTCTTCATGTAATTTTCTTCTTTTTCAGAAGGGCTTAATGTTTCAACTGTCATCGTCTTAGCTTCATGCTTTTTTGCAAATTCACAGGCAGCATCAATCAGTTGTTCTCCTATGGTTTGGCGGTGAAAAGCACGCAAAACGGCCATCCAATAAATATTGGCATTGTTAGGATAGGGAAAATTAATGGAAATAAGCCCAATGTAATTACCATTCTTTTTAGCGGCAAAATTTGCATACGCTTTTACACCCTGAGCATAATGTTCGTTGGCTTCAGGTAAACCAAAATATTCAGGTAAATCAGCTGTGATTTTTCGGCACAACGATTCAGCTAATTCCGCAGTTATGTTTTCAATAGTAATCATAATATCTTCCCTACAGCAGTATCTTCAGGAGAGCCTTCATAACCATCGGGATCATCAAAAAGCATATCGGCGTAACCATTGGATCTATAGAATTTTAGCGCATCTGGAGATGATTCAATATGCAAACTCTTATATCCTTGGCTTTTGAGCCATTTTTCGCATAACGTTAAGAATTGACCACCATATTTATGGTTTCTTTTTATCTCATCGATAACAATAATGCGCATTGCTGCCCGTTGATGAGGCCACAATTGCAGATGAGCATAACCAATAATTTCGGTACCTTGGTATAAAACAAAATGGACATGAGAAATATGATCAAAAGTCCAGGTATATGGATCAGAGATTCCGGCTTTATCAAAAAAATAAAATTGCCTAAAATGACGCACTGCGTTCCATTCTCGTGTGGTCAACGCTTTAACTATTCTTAATCCATTAAAACCTGCTTTCTTATCAATGCTCGCAATAAACTCATCTTTACCAAGACAATATGCGTTAATATCATCAGGATATTGGTGTGCTAAGTCTTGTTTTAAATGAGCATAGGCATTCCTGTCTTCTGGATGATTTCTCATCCAATCTCGAAATTTTAAATGCCGCTCAATTTCAGGGCTGCCTACCTCAAAAGCATGTACGTGATGAGTTCTTTGGTTCCCTCCTTTTTGGAAATAGCGACGAAAAGGCATACCATACTCACCTTTGGCTTCATATCCAAGTGCTGACATCGCAGTATTGGTATCATCCACTTTAGTGATATTCAAAACCACAGGCATCATATCAATTACAGGTTTTGCTGCCAAGTTTGGAACCGAAGTTGATCCGATATGGTGGATCTCAATGCAATTCCCGCCTAATGCAATTTTGATTTCTTTTGCCTCTTCTACAAACTGTTTAGGCCAGCTGACATCATAAGGAACGACTTGAATTAATCTATTTTGTTTGATTGACATGATTTAATTTCCATTCTGATTATCAGGCAAAAATCCGCCTACTTGATTACGTCAGTTGTTTGACTAAAAAGGTTTTTAAGTATGATCAACTGTGACAAGGCACGTAGCTATAATGATAACGAATAAATACCACCGATACGGCCTGCTCTTTGAAAAATAAATTTTAGCACACACACAGACACACCTTGAATAATGATTGTCTTACTTAAAAGTAGACATACGGTATTTTATCATGGTTTTGGCTAGCCTATTTCAGTTAAAAATGAAGTTGCATGTCTTTGTGAGGGATTCCTGCATCTAGATATTCATCACTACAAATTACAAATCCCAATTTTTCATAAAATGGGATGGCATAAGTTTGAGATCCAAGCATGGCCTTTTTGACCTGATGATTCTGTTGTATATCCCCTATTATAAAATTCATCAGGACATGATCTAGTCCCTGGCCTTGATAGGCTTCTAAAATAGCTACGCGCTCAATTTTAGCAAAATCACCTGAATAACGAACACGTGCGGTACCCATTGGCAGTTGATTGAAAAACAAGAGGTAATGCTCACTACTGGAGTCCAACCCATCGACCTCTTCATGAATAGGAACTTTTTGCCCCTCTACAAATATTTGATGTCGAATGGCAAGACAAGCTTGAATATTTGTTGCATCAGAAACCTTTTTTACCAAACTGTTGTGGTGTGGCTTCATGTTCATGACTTCTTCTCTTTTCTAGTGCCTCTACTTGTGTAATTAAATGTGCAATCAAATTTTCTTCCATTTCTCTTGGCGTCATTCTAATCTTTTTCTTGCGCTCTTTAAACTTAAAATCCTCTTTTTTAATTAATGCTAATGCTAATTGGCGCTGTTGATATTGGGCATATCGCATCGCGGCATGGATATTTGCTATGAAATCAGTATATACATCAGCGTCTTGATCGCCTCCTCTTACTAATTTTTTCCAGTTAGCCAAGGACGAATATGAAATCCCTGCACACTTACATGCTGCTTTAAGAGTTAACCCTCTCGATACCCCATCAATCAGAGCATCTTTTATTTCTCGTGTTAACTTCCGTGAATCAGAGCATCTTTTATTTCTCGTGTTAACTTCCGTGGCCTTCCACCTTTATTTTTCATGAATAACTCCTTTTATAGACTGGAAAAATAGAAACTTCAAAAACCTAGCTATGCTGTGCTAACACTTTGTTTTGAATATTTAACAAATCGTATTGGTTTTTGATCTGGAGTATCTAAGTATTGTAATGAACCAGCATGAAACCAAAAACCAAGTACCCCTTCCCAATCACCGTTGCGTTGCTTATCGCAAATCCATTTGCAGCCCGCCGCATTAAGAATTTTTGCTTCTTTTTCCTCTAATATGGCTCCGCTTTCTTTTGCCTGGGTCAGCCGCTCTTTTTCTTTATTTCGCCAAATAATGAAAGAATTATCAGCTAAATCAGAGATTATTCCACTCCCTTTAATATCCAACTTGCTTGGTGGTTTTGATTCGTCAAATCCTTTTCTAGGATGAACCACTATATGAATTTGGCAATTATGCTGATTTTTAAAGTCGCATAGCTGATCCATAAATACTTTTTGGACGCTGTAATCATCATCAGCAATATCTAATTTCATTAGCGAATCAATAATAAAAACGTCAACCCCATAACGTTGGCGAGCGTATAAAAAAACATCCAACAATCTTTTAGATTTTGCTGACCCAACAAGATCAAAAAGCCACAACTTGCCTTCATACCATTGATGGATTGCTTCTATGTATTCAATAGCGGGCTGAGCTAAGGCAGCAGCTTGGCGAGTTAATCTCATTAATAAACGCCTTGGTACTAATTCAAGGCTAGCTATACATACGCGAGCACCTTGCTGCATCATGCTTAAAATAATTTGTCCTAGAAATTGACTTTTCCCATGACCATTTATGCCAGTCCAAACTGAAAGTTCACCTGGTCTAAAAAGTATCTTATCAGTAGTTTTTGTCCAAGGAGCAGAGTACCCTATAAATGCTCCTGGTTGAGGATAGAACTCCCCAATTACTTGATTTACAAATAGGCTCGCCGATTTTAACTCATCAGGATCTAGTGTTTTTGCTAAATCAAAGCAATCTTTCATTGTTTCGGCGGTAATTCCTGCTTGTAAACATTCATTAGCATCTTTGAAGGGCAGTTTAACAACACGACAACGATGCCTGCCTAAACGCTCAATTAACTCTTTTGTTGCAATTTGACCCTCTTGATCATCATCCATGCAAAGAAATATTTCATCAAAAATTGCTAAGCGCTCAAACTCATATTCTATCCAAGCATGTTTATTGGCACTTCCTGCGCCAAAGGGAATTGATAATGCCGGTAATCCGTATTGAAATAACGTCATTGCATCAATTTCACCTTCACAAATAATGACAGAACGAGCTTGTGGTGGAAGCATTTGCCAGCCGAATAAACAAGGCTCGCATTTGGCCTCTACGTACATTTGCTTCTTGCCATTTATACGCTTTAAATTCAGATATTTTATAAATATGAGTTCGTTATCACGAAAATAAGGAAAAATAATTTCGTTGTCTCTCTGTCCTATTTGAAATGCTTGAATAGTCTCTGGTTTTAATTTACGCATCTGGGTTAGATAATTCATTACAGAAGATTTATCACTCAATTGTTCTATCTTCTGCTTGGGTTTAACGAATTTAGAAGTTTTATAAGCATCGAAATGAGGCTGTGATATACCTAAGTAGCAGGCAGCTTCTTTCATAGCCTCATAATTGGTTAGATTGCGTGATTGAGTCCAGAGATTGAGTAAATCACCGCTATCCCCCGTAGCAAAATCACACCATATACCAGCTTTCTCCCCCGTAAGGCATACTCCAAGAGATTTTCCTGATTCCCCGCTAACATTCCCTACCTTCCATTCATTACCAACCTTCTTGCCTTCCGGTAATAAATATCTCGCTATTTCCTCGGCACGCTGAGCTAAACTTCTTGCAATTTCCTTTGCCATCATCATGTTAAATTACTCCTGCCATAATATCGTCACTTTTCATGTAATTGAATTGCGCTTCATTTTTGTTAGCATTCCCTATGAATCGCTCAATATGCTCTGCATCACGCAGAATAAGGCCAATATCGTCATACAACTGTTGGCGGTCATTTTTACCCATGTTGTAGGGGGTGTTTTTACAACCATCGATGGCTTGCTTGAGTGCTGATATGGTGTAACCCAATTTGAGTGCTTGCTCTATAGTACGTTTTCTTTTTTTATCCAATTTAGCCAAAGAGTGGTTCATCGTACGTTGCCAATATTCAAATAGTTGTGTGACAGCATTATTTTCTAAAGTTAAAACATCAACAGGTGAAGTTTTAACTTCACTTATGTGTTTTTCTTTTTTCTTTCTCTTTTCTTTCTTTTCTATTTCGTCGCTACCCGTCGACAAATATTCGTCGACTATTCCAATAGAATTCCCTGAAACAGGGTCGATTGCTCTGCTAATATTCATTGAATGCTCATTGGGCAATTGGGGGAATGTAGGCGAGATTAATGTAAGCTCAGATTGCGGCAATGGGTAACGATAAGTGGGTTTTTCAATTTTCTGATGACTCTTCCAACCAGTTACAATCCAGTAGGACTTATCATTGACGGCATATTCTCTTAAAAGCCCCTGCTCAATAAGCTGGGAAATTAATCCTTTAATTTCCTCTATAGAAAAATTATCTGCAGATAAAACTTGTGCTTTTAGCTTCACATAAGAAGCAGGATAAACGCCATTATCATCAGCAAAATTCCAAAGACCTATAAAAAGTAATCTCGCTAATGGCGAGCAAAATATAATTTGCTCGCTTGTCCAGAACTCACTTTTAATCATTCTATTTCTAGGCATGATGACCTCTCATCAGCTGCGACAACTGCTCATCTACCTGTTTTCCTTCTAACCAAAGCTGATGTTTTAGTGCTTCTGGTAATTCATACTCTGTTTCTCGCACTGCCTGTAAGAGAGAAAGCTCGCGTTGTAACTCCTTAGCAATAGCCCTATTGTTCTCCATGAACCACCTCATTTTTTCCCTGATTGAAATTTACATCGAGATTTATTGCCCAGTCCTCAATTTCCTTCCTCAGATACATGGGGCGTTTCCCCAAAGGATTTCGCGGCTTGGGAAAATCGGGAAGTTTTGCAAGTTCATAAAATTTGGTTGGACCAACCCCTAAAACCTTTTGGACATGTTTGGGATAAAGTAGAATTGGTAGTTCGCTCAAAATCGTATCTCCTTCAAAAAAATATAACGTGACTTCTCTTTTGGAATCTTTCTCAAGGATTCATAAGAAATTATGAAGGAAATTATGTTTTACATCAGGCACCTACGACACAGCATCAAAATCAAGCTCGTGTCGTAGGGCTGTGTTTTATTGAGTTAGCATGAGTGGCGCGATTTGAATTTGATAAATGGTTAATAGTTTTTCCCACAAAGCTGCATTTAATCTGTATTCGATACAATGCTTTATTAATTCGGATATTAATTTTTTTACATTAGAGTGATTTTTCGCCCTATCATATTCTTGGCAATAATACTCTAGCGTTTTATCTGTTGGCTCAGAGCTTTCAATAAGAGGTGTTGTGACAATTTCTAAAAAAGACTTTAATTCACTACGTTGATAGTATTGGTTTGGGGAAACCAATCCTAATGATTCAGCGATGAATAGCAATTCAAAATAGCATTGTCTTATAAGTGAATTTGTACTGTATGGAGATCCATTTTTGCGATTTAAGTTTTTCGAAAATTGGATTATATCGTTCCTTGTGCCAAATAGGGCAAAAGGTCTACCGCTCTGCTCAAAGAGACTAATATCTTGATCCAACATTTCTTGAAGAATTTCGTCTTGAAGAGAAATTAATTTGTTAATCTTCTTTTTTATTTTTTTAAAACCGATCTTACTACTCATTTTTATCAAGACTTGGTAATAATACCACGTGTTATTGATTATGTTCACATGCTCCATTGAAATTTCATGCTTAATTAAATCACATAACTGTAGGTAAATTGGCACCAGTAATAAGCTGTTCGGATTAATTTTAACATCTGTGTTTAATGTACGATTTATCATTTGTTTTGCTCGCGCAGGATCTTCGTAAAGTTCGGTCATTATAATTTCTCCGCCAGTTGATTTATCATGGATTGGTCGTTGTCATTACACAGTAACCAATTGCTATACCATTCCATAAGCAGTCTGCGCTCTTGTTTAAAGTCAGCTCGTAAATATACCCCACGCACACCTTGAACCTTATGAGCTAACTGTGCTTCTATAGCATCACTTCTGAAATGTCCTTGCTCATGTAAAACAGTTGAAGCCAACGCTCTAAATCCATGTAATGTATGAAGATCTTTATAACCATTGTTGTGTAACAGTTTGCGTGCGCTGGTCTCGCTAATTGGTTGCGGTATTTTTGCTGAGGGTGAATTAAATAGATAGGGTGTAAAACCAGTAACCAATCGCAATTCTTTAAGTAATTCTAATACCCTTGGTGATAGAGGCACCCAGTGTGCGGCTGCCATTTTCATACGTTCGGCTGGTATATGCCATTCAGCTTGCTGCAAATTAAATTCAGACCATTGAGCAAGCCGTAATTCCGATGGTCTTGTAAATAAGTGGGCCAGTAGCTCAGTATATATTTTGATTATTTTTCTGCCGGGAGTATTTTTAATTATGGCTAGCATTTTATGTGCTTCATCTGGATGTATTGCTGGTTGATTGATTACACGCGGCTTGGGAGCAAGCGCTTTTTTCAAACCAATGAAAGGGTAGTTATCTGTGAGTGATGCACCAACAGCAAATGAAAAAATCGCTTCTAATCTATCGTGTAAACGGTGAGTTACTTCATGATGACCTTGTATTTCATGAGGTTGAATGATTTTTAAAAGCTCTGCTTTAGTGACTTCATCGATGGGTTTATCACCTATGAATGGATAAATATCACGAGTAAGGCTTTTGTAGTGGCGATTGCTTGTAACCGGTTTCCATCGATGCGTGTTTTTTTGATGCCATTGTTCTGCTACTTCACGAAAGGTGAGTTTGCTTTGCTCACTAATCACGCCTTTCCTGGGATCAATTCCTTTATTGAGTAGGTCACGATGTGAGGTTGCTTTGCTTCGAGCATCTGCCACACTTAGGCTTGGATAATTGCCTAAGGTGATTGTCTGCGGTTTCTTTTCCCATTGGAAGCGAAAAAGGAAGACCTTTTTTCCACTTGGTCTTATTTCCAATACTAATCCATCCCGATCAGCATGGCGTTTGCCGTCTTCTATCTTTAATGATCTGACTTTTGCATCTGAAAGCATTTGTAATTCCCTCAACTAAGCAGCATCTTTGGATAGAGAAGGGATAAAAAATCTTACCCAAGATCTTACCCAAAGTGCTTGCAGTTATATACGAAAAATAACGAATAGTTGAGAAAGATTTGAGAGAGAGAAGTCAGTATTATTTTAATAATAATCAATACATTACGTACGTTTGCGAACCATTAAGGATTGTTGTAAAATCTATCAATGGTACCGAGAAGAGGACTCGAACCTCCACGGGGTTGCCCCCACTAGCACCTGAAGCTAGCGTGTCTACCAATTCCACCACCTCGGCAATCAGCTGGCTAACATACTTAAGATTTGCCTAGCTGTCAACATTTAAGTATGTTGCGCCTTGAGACCCGACCTATGGCCTATTTAGAACTTAGGATGATAGGAGCGCCTTCCTCTCGAACCTCGATGGAGCCTGAAACCTTTCCTACCTGTTCTTTAATTTTTGCCAAATCAGTATGTGCTTTCTCTGCAGCACCTGCCACTTCTGACTCGGTTGGACTAGCAAAGAATTGAGCTTGGTAAGTTTTTGGTGGGGTGGGTGTTCTTACCCAAGTGGGTAGCAAAGAAGCTAGTGACTCAAGAAGATTGATAAGGCCTTCGATGAGGGGTTTGAAAAAAGACTCCACAGGATTGAGTTGAGTTAGCTGACGCAGGTTATTTTCACTGAGATCAGTTTGCATGGTGCTTATGCATTGAGTGATAAAGGTGTTTTTATTGTCAGTGTGCAAATTGAGGTATTGATGTAAGCGATCATTTAGATGCTTGGCCGCATTATCAAGAATATCTTGGGTTTTCTCCGTTTTATCGGTTATTTGTGCTCTACTTTTATTGATAGTGGCTATCATCTCGCGAACTATTTTAACTTCGTCTGAATCCGCTCTCTTGGTTACTTCCAAGGTCGCTGAGGTTAACGAGTTACTGTGTTCGAGCACATCCCTTTTTAAAGTATCGAGTTGTCGCTGTGCTGAATCTAAATCATAAACAAGGACAGGGCCATCTAAATGTTCGATATCAACTTGGGACGGTTGAGGTATTCTACCTAAACGGCCACTTAAATTATTATGGGCTTCTTGTATAACTCGTAAGTCCACTGCTTCGCTTGAACCACAAGCGCGTGATACTTCATCGTTATACGTACGCATCTTACGAGAGGCATCACCTAACAAAGCGCGAACTTTTTTCCAATCATCTGAAAAACGGTTATTTACTGAAGCAACGCCTTTCTCTAATTGCGTTTTTAGGCCAATTAATGTCTTCTTACGGGCTTCCGCATTCATTTCTATTTCAAATGGTGAATTATCAGAAAATTTGTCGATCACTCTTTTGCTTTCAGATTTTACTGTTTCAAGATCAAAAGGAATTTTGATGTCCTTGTATTGAGAGATTTTGCCCATACCAGCAATTAATACTTCTATCTCCCCCAGTAAAGAGTTGATGTCTCTGGTTTCCTGTATGATAAGTGCTTCTTTTTTCTTGATAAGCTCCTCTCTCCTTTTTTTTGCGGCCTCTATCTGTTGCTGTATTTCTGCTATCAGCTTAATAAGGTCGCCTCTAATCCCCTCTAGCTCTTGGAAGGCTTCTCCCACTGCTTCAATTTTTCCTTGAAGTTTTTCACTTTCTTGGAGTTTGGTGTCTTTGGGATTAGACAATGCTTCAAATTTATCATTCTTCGCTTTAGCAATTTCAACAAAACGGTTTAAGAGCTCATCGTATTTTTCCAGCAAATTAGTAAATCTCGGATTCTCAAGCAATTGAGGCCTTAGTAATTCAATCGGATTTTCAACAGACGAGGTTGATCGCATTTTAGGGGATGGATTAGAAGGCCTTTCACTGGTAAAGATATTTTGTATGGATTTCAATCCTTCCATCGTTTTTTCCCATAATTTTCCTGGGTCTAAAGTATTTTCTGTTTGCTTAACAGGCTCTTTCAATAATTTGCGTGTGCGATTAAAATGTCTGGCTATACGTATTATTTCATCAGCAAGTGGCTTGTACTCCTTGTCTTTTTTCTCCAGCTCAGCCGTTAACTCAAGCACAGCCTTTCTTCCGGTTCTTTTTTCTTGTGGCTCATTTGCTCCGGTTAATGGTGGAGAGGTGACTGCACTCTCTTCTTGAGCTGCAGCGGCATTGGAGCCGATGGAAGGATTTTCGATATCCACTTTTTTTCTTGGCGGTACAGTGGGTGGAATTTCTTCTTCACGAGGAGCCGCAGCAAGGGTTTCGGGTGTTTTTGCTACAGGAGATTTTTTAACTTGCGCGGCGTCCTTTTCTCTAAGTCCACTAAGCTCTGCAAGCCTAATATTGATGTTTTCAGTGGTTGCGCCGATACGGACTTGAACGTGAGTGATTTGCTCGAGGTATTCTTCCGCTTTTTCGACCATGACCTCAAGGACTCTGCTTTTGGTGATTTTTCCTTTTTCTACCATCCCATTATAGAGTTTTTTATCTTGTGGTTTGTATTTCTCCCAAGCTTCATTAAGTTTTTGCACATCCATGGGCGTGGCAGTCGCTGTCTCAGGTAAAAACTGACGACTAAGATGAGAGAAATCTTCAACGAATTGGTTATACTCCCTTACTTGCCGGTTACTTTCTGCGTTTAATTCTTTAATTTCCTTTAGTCGTTCGTGGATATAAGGATCTGAGGAGAGCTCGCCTTCCTTCAATCCTTTCTCTTTTTCTTCGGCGACAAGTTCTTCTTCTTTATGCTCAGCTTGTTTAAGCAACATTACAAGCGTTTGCTCTTTTTCTTTAATTTGTGCAAAAACCTGCTTGTATTTTTCTTTTAACTCACCGGGAGTTTTTCTTGTTTGCAGTTCGTCAATTACGTTTCCGCTCAGTTTAGCCTTTTGTAACTCTTTCAGTGATTCAGGATCAATTCCTGTTTTTTTAAATTCGCTAACTGCTTCTTGGCTAAGTTCAGACCAGGTTTGTATTTGTGTAAGCGTTTCTCTGCTAACCCCCACTTTTTGAAATTCACCAATGGTTTCTAAGCTTAGTGCCGCCATTTTTCTTAACTCTTCGAGCGTTTCTTTGCTGGCCGCTTTTTGCTGGTACGCTGAAAGGTTTTCTTGGGATAAATAGCCAGGTGGTAGATCCTGTTCTTTTTCAATAGCTCGTTTTATTTCCTCTAGATGTTCAAATTCTTCTTTTATTTTTTTCAGCTCTTTGAGTGCTCCAATACTAAGCTTCGTTTCATATAATTCTTTAACAGCCTTTTTGCTGACTTTAATGTCTTGAAATGCATGAATTGTTTTTTCGCTGAGGGTGGTTAAACTGGTTACTACGCTAAGTCCCATCCCTTTCTGTTGAAAGGCTTGAATACTTTTTTCTGGAACGCCTGCCATTTTTAATTGTTCCAGAGCATCAGTGCTGTATTTTCGGGCTACGGGTTCTTCAATTTGTGCTTCCCTGACCCGTTTCTTCCGTTTTTTGGTAGTATTTGCCTGCTTCGATGGGGTTTCCTTATCGGCACTTTCTGCAACAGGTTGAGCCACAGGGTATGGACCATAGGTTGCATCCATTAGGCGGCGATATTCTTTCACTAAGCTAATCATGCCGGCGGTGGGGTAAACTTTGTTAGTGCTTTCTTCTAGCTGATGAAGGTATTTTTGAAGTGTTTCGCTATAAGCGGTTGCACTGGCTTGTACTTCGACTTTTTCCGGCATGAGCAATTCAGAAAATGCGTCTGTCATTTTATCTTTTGCTTTAACCAGACCACTAACCAAACCAGTAAACATTTTTTCTGCTACTGAGGGCTTGGTTGGATTTGCTGAAGGATCATCAAGGAATGGCGACGGAGCTAAGCTTTCGATCATTCCTTCAAGGAGTGCTATTTGTATTTCTTTTTTAATGAAACCAAATTCCTTTGTTACTTGCTCTAAAAGGCTGAGATCACTAGTTCCTTTTATTTGTTCAATGTACTTACTGATATCTTTTGCAGACTTATCACGCACGATTACATGACGAGGATCCGTACTAAGGATGTAAGAATGAGTGGCGAGTAAAGAGGAAACCTGCTCTAAATCTTGTAATAGCTTATTTTTCTTTTCTTCTGCGGTGGCTTTCAAGGCGGCTGGTTTAGTTTCCCTAACGGCCGGCGATGCTTTCTCAACTCCTGATGTAATTACTGAGCCGACTGGTTGAACTTTTGCGGCACCTGATTGATCATCAATGGTGGCCGTTTTCGTGGCGGTTGGTTTTACCTCTGTCACTGAGGGTTGTTTGGTAACAGAGGGGTTCACTGAATCTTGAGAAGGTAAACGGTTTTTTTCCTCACGTAATTTTTGAAGATGCTGGTGAAACTCGTTTACTAACTTGACGAAGTCGGTATGAAGAATGGCTCTAATTTGGGACTCTTGATGAGAAGATTGAGCCGAGCTAGTAGACTCTTTCAACGCTTGCTGAGCTTGTTTTAGTTTTTCCAAAAATAGAGACACCTCGCTGGGCGCGGTGACTTGAGACTTAATGGTTGAAAAAAGATTATTAAAGAGTCCGGTTGATTGGGTGTCGGTTTGTGCTGTTAAGGCAGAGAGTCGGGTAATCATTGCATTGATCAATGCTTCTTGAACCAATTTTTTCACTAAATCAAATTCTCTTTTTTTTGATTCGAGAATTTTAAGATCATCTGTGTTTTGGACCTCAGTAATCAATTGTTGAATATCTTTCAAAGAAGGATCGCGAATGGATTTGCGATCTTCTTGGATAAAAATAGGAAAAGCTGAATTAAGGTTAGATGAATCACCAATCAAAGAATAAAACCCGTTCATCTGGTAAAGTAAAGTAGCTTTTACCATAACAGGGAGTTTCCAGAGGTCGTTGACTTGCTGTGCGATAAGACTCAGTTCTTCTGAACTAGCCGTTTCTGTTACTTTACTAGCCAGATTTATACGCACAGCTCGTATCGTGGATCTTTCCCCTTCATCGGAAATAAGGGGCTCTAAGGCTTGAATCCTCTTTAGGCTTCTAGTAATCTTCTCTTTCATAATATATACCTGCCATTATCAAAATCCATTTTGAACTTGCTTCCGTAACCTTATATATAAAGTTTATAGACTTAAAATTAGGAGAATATTAAGTAGTTCTAATTTTGAACATTTCTTTTGTAAAGAAATTGCAAACCTGTCGGCAATGGCTTAATTTAAATAGCGTTTTACAGAGGCCTAAGGACAAGAATTTTAAGTTTTAATTTTGAGTGCACTCATTTGAAAGTTTGGCATTGACGAAATAGGGAGGCCATGAAAATTCTGAAATTGCTTGAAAAAACAATCAATTACTTCTTTGCGTTTTGGCCCAGAAAAATTCCTCAAAACTTTAAGATTTCCAAAACACATCTTATCGCTCATCGTGGCGCACACAGCAAAAAACAACGTATTATCGAAAACACCGAGGCGGCTTTTTCTGCGGCACTTGCTCTAGGTTGCTGGGGAATTGAGTTTGATGTTCATGCGACTGCTGATGGCGTGTTGGTGGTTAACCATGACCCTACTCTAAAGCGACTTTGGGGTAAGGAGGTTGCCATTAAGGAATTGACTTTTAAAAAACTGAGGGCTTTGGTACCGGAGATATTGAGTCTTGCAGAGGTCGTTGAGCGCTATGGCAAACGCCTCCATTTATTTGTTGAATTAAAAGTCCCTTTTAATGCGGAAGCCAGTCTTTATCATGATCTGCGTACACTCACTCCTTGTGTCGATTATCATTTGTTAAGTCTTCATGAATCAGTGTTTGCTTCACTGACATTATTCCCCCCTGAGGTTATGCTATTAGTGGCTGTACATAACAATGTCACTCAATTTGTGCGCCTTTGCTTGCAGAAACAATACGGCGGTGTTTTAGGCCATTATCTTTTATTTGATAATCAAAAAATTAAAACGCTGAAGTCAGCAAAAAAACAAGTGGGTGTTGGTATGGTTGACTCTAAATTTAGTTTGCACAGGGAGTTAAATCGAGAATTAAAATGGATTTTCAGTGACAATGTGGCGCCATTGACTCGGTATTTAAAAGAACTGCAGTAATTTGGTAAGGAAGAGAGCTGTTGTCGCCCCGAATGTGGTGGGGGATCTCCTTGGGGGGTTAGTGCCAAGAGTCGGGAGGTTCTTCGCGTTGCTCAGGATGACGGTGGTATTGTCGTCCTGAGCGAAGCGAAGGGTCTCCTTGATGGGAGCTACTGCCAAGAGTTGGGAGGTCCCTCGCTCTTGCTCGGGATGACGGTGGTATTGTCGTCCTGAGCGAAGCGAAGGGTCTCCTTGATGGGGTTATTGCCAAGAGTTGGGAGGTCCTTCGCGTTGCTCAGGATGACGGTTGTGTTGTCGTCCTGAGCGAAGCGAAGGATCTCCTTGGTGGGGTTATTGCCAAGAGTTGGGAGGTTCTTCGCGTTGCTCAGGATGACAGGTTGTTGTCGTCCCGAACGTGGTGAGGAATCTCCTAATTCTTGGCAATGAGCTTTAATAACCTAGGGATTTACCATTTCCTCCGGTTTAACAAACTCATTAAATTGCTCAGCGGTTAGGAAACCTAACTTAACGGCTGCTTCTTGCAAAGAAATATTTTCATGATGAGCCGTCTTAGCAATTTTAGCGGCTTTATCATAACCAATATGCTGATTAAGCGCAGTCACTAACATTAGAGAATGATGCAAGTAATAATCAATGACGGTGCGATTGGCTTCTAGACCCTCAACGCAAAATTCTTGGAATGAATGGCAAGTATCCGCTAAGAGATTTAAGGAATGTAAAACATTAAAAATGATAACGGGTTTAAAAACGTTAAGCTCAAAATTACCTTGGCTGGCCGCAATAGCTACCGCTGTATCATTACCAATAACCTGCGCGCACACCATCGTCATCGCTTCACATTGTGTGGGATTGACTTTACCTGGCATGATGGATGAGCCTGGTTCGTTTTCAGGCAGGATTAATTCACCAATGCCGCAACGGGGGCCTGAGCCAAGCCAGCGAACATCATTGGCAATTTTCATTAATGCGCAAGCTAATGCTTTGAATGCGCTATGAGCCATAACTAAAGGCTCATGCGAGGCCAACGCTGCGAATTTATTAGGTGCTGAAGTGAAAGGAAGTTGAGTAATAGCAGCAATATGAGCCGATGCTTTGACGGCAAATTGAGGGTGCGTATTTAATCCGGTACCTACCGCGGTCCCCCCTAAAGCCAGTTCGTATAATTCAGGTAGCGTTTGTTCGATGCGCTGAATGCACGCCTCTAACTGTGCCACGTAACCTGAAAACTCTTGGCCCAAGGTGAGAGGGACCGCATCTTGTAAGTGAGTTCGGCCAATTTTCACAATGTCTTTAAAGGCGCGCATTTTTTCGGCTAGGGCCTCACGCAAATTGCGTACAGCAGGTAATAGTTTTGCATGGATAGCGATTGCAGCAGCGATATGCATGGCTGTGGGGAATGTATCGTTAGAAGATTGTGACATATTGACATGATCATTGGGATGAACCGGTGCTTTACTTCCCATTGTGCCATTAGCCATTTCAATGGCGCGATTGGAAATGACCTCGTTCGCATTCATATTTGACTGAGTGCCGCTCCCTGTTTGCCAAACATGTAAGGGAAAATGGTCATCCAATTTGCCCGAACAGACCTCTTCAGCCGCTTTAATAATTAGGTCAGCCTTATCTTGAGGGAGTTTGCCTAATTCAAGGTTCGTTAAAGCAGCGGCTTTTTTTAATATGCCAAACGCATGAGTGACTTCTCGGGGCATGATATCGCGACCAATATTAAAATGATGGAGTGAGCGCTCGGTTTGTGCTCCCCAATAACGGTCAGCAGAAACGGCGATCTCACCCATGCTGTCTGTTTCAATGCGAGTTTTACCCATAATGCTTCATCCTCTATAAAAATAAAGCGCTAAAATAGCACCAAGATTTTTTGTCGTATAGTAAAATTAAACTCTAATTCATTTTAGTGAGTTACTCGTGAGAGAAACCCGTATTTTTCAGGCCGGTCCTTATCAACTTGGTCAAACTATAGAGCTATCACCCGAGGCTGGTCAACATGTGGGCGTTGTTTTGCGGATGCAGCCAGGTGATAAAATTACTTTATTCTGCGGTGATAATCGAGAATTCGAGGCTTCTTTGGTTGCTGCTCACAAGAAAAAAGTCAGTGTCAAAATCATTGCTGAACGAGAGATCAGTAGAGAATCACCGCGAATTATTCATTTGGCACAAGCGGTTTCAAAAGGTGAGCGAATGGAGTTTGTCATGCAAAAAGCAGTGGAATTGGGGGTGGCAAGCATAACACCCCTGATTAGCGCACGTTCGGTTGTTAAATTAGATCAAACACGAATGGAAAAGAAGCTTAACACTTGGCAATCGATTGTTATCGCTGCTTGCGAGCAGTCCGGAAGGAATCAAGTTCCTCCGGTGCGGGTTGCTTTAACCCTGGGAGAGTATTTGCGTACTCACAAGGGGCAATTAAAGTTTGTGCTCGATCCCAAAGGAGCGAATACCTGGCGAGATTATCATTTTGCTCAAGCTGAACTTACTCTACTCATTGGCCCTGAGGGCGGTTTTAGTCAGGAGGAACTTAAGCAAATTTTCTCTGCAGATTTTAAACCCTTGTGCCTCGGACCTAGAGTATTGCGTACTGAGACGGCGGCAATTGCTGCGCTCAGTGTGTTGCAAGCTGTCTGTGGTGATCTATAATGTTCAAGGTCTCCTTAACTTAATTAATCGAGGTTTTACTCATGAGTGCGAATATAAAGACAATAACTGACTCTAGTTTTGAGCAGGAAGTATTGAATTCAGGCAAGCCGGTGTTGGTTGATTTTTGGGCTGAATGGTGTGGTCCATGTCGTGCATTAACGCCTATTTTGGAAGAAGTAGCTGCTAACCATAGTGACAATGTCGTCTTTGCAAAAATTAACATCGACGAAAACCCACAAACACCTTCTAAATATGGTGTCATGAGTATCCCTACCCTTATTCTGTTTAAGAACGGTCAAGTAGAAGCGATCAAAATGGGCCTACTTTCTAAATCCCAATTAAGTGCCTTTGTTGAAAGCAATGTATAAAAATGTATAAATTGTATTCGGTTTTTTCTCTTTTCAGCTTATAATAAGAGCTGAAGAGAGAAAAATTAGTGGATCTCTTGAAAAAGCTGTGTTAGGCTGTTGTCTCAAATGTGTAGTCACTTTCTCAATTTGCCATTTCAAATTGCCCAATTCGCTGTACAACTGGGATTTTATCAAACTCACTCGTTGATGACAGTTGTCCTGATAGGTAATAAGGCTGGAAAATTTTGAGAGGCCGATCTACTACGTGGACAGTGGCTTTCTAACCTGTCCTTCCAATAGTTAATTATCCCGGAAAATTTCATTTCGTTTAACCAACACATCAAGTGAGAAGTATGAATCTTAGTGAACTTAAGCAATTGCCCATTGCCGAACTCGTCAATATCGCACAAGAAATGGGGGCTGAAAATACTGCCCGTATGCGCAAGCAAGATATTCTTTTTGCTATCCTCAAAGCTCATTCACACAAGGGTGAAGATATTCTTGGTGGGGGTGTTTTGGAGGTATTGACCGACGGTTTCGGTTTCTTGCGTTCTGAAGACGGATCTTATCAAGCAGGTCCTGATGATATTTACGTTTCGCCAAGTCAAATTCGACGTTTTGGTTTGCGTACAGGCGATACCATCACCGGTAAAATTCGTCCCCCAAAAGACAATGAGCGTTATTTCGCTTTATTAAAGGTTGATCAAATTAACTTTGATTCACCGGAAAGCGCAAAGCGCAAGATTTTATTTGAAAACCTTACTCCTTTATTTGCAACCGAACGTCTAGTCATGGAACAAGGGAATGGCAGTACAGAGGACTTAACTGCTCGAGTTGTCGATTTGTGCGCACCTTTCGGCCGAGGTCAACGTGGTCTTATTGTTTCTCCACCGAAAGCGGGTAAAACCTTGATGTTACAAAACATTGCTCATTCCATTGAGAAAAATTACCCCGAGTGTTACCTGATTGTTTTATTGATTGACGAGCGTCCTGAAGAAGTGACTGAAATGCAGCGCTCTGTCAAAGGTGAAGTCGTGGCAAGTACTTTTGATGAGCCTGCTAACCGCCATGTACAAGTTGCGGAAATGGTCATTGAAAAGGCGAAGCGGCTGGTTGAGCATAAGCGAGATGTGGTTGTCCTTCTGGATTCTATTACCCGGTTGGCACGCGCTTACAACACCGTGGTTCCCTCTTCTGGAAAAGTGCTGACAGGAGGGGTGGATGCCAATGCCTTGCAAAGGCCTAAACGCCTTTATGGTGCTGCGCGTAATATCGAAGAAGGTGGCAGTTTAACCATTATTGCTACGGCCCTTGTGGATACTGGCTCTAAGATGGACGAGGTCATTTACGAAGAATTTAAGGGAACCGGTAACATGGAAATCCACTTAAGTCGTAGCATTTCTGAACGTCGAGTCTTCCCTGCGATTAATATCAATCGCTCAGGTACTCGCCGAGAAGATCTTCTACTCAGCCCAGAAGAGTTGCACCGCACTTGGATTCTTCGCAAAATTCTACAGTCTATGGATGAATGCGATGCTATTGAGTTCTTACTCGAGCGTATGAAGAATCATAAGACGAATGCCGAGTTTTTTGAGGCAATGAAGCGGCAGGAATAAGGAAATTTATTCGTAATTATCGAAAGATAAATGCTGAACCATTAATCAGCGTAATGTTTCTGCACGGACAAAAAAGATTCTCTTATTCCTACGTCCTGCGTTTGTCTGTGGAACGTAGGAAGTGCGAGAGTTTAGCCATTTACCTGAATCGCAGGACAGTATTGGTGAGAGATGCCCTGATAGTTTTCAGTGCTGTCCTGTGCAGAGAGCGTAACTATTTTTCTTAGATCTATTCATGAAATATGCTGACTTACGTGATTTTATCATTCAATTAGAAGCGCGAGGATTATTAAAGCGCATTACTTACCCGGTTTCTCCTCATCTCGAAATGACAGCAGTGAGTGACAGGGTATTGCGTGCAGGCGGTCCTGCTTTACTTTTTACTCATCCTCAATCTGCTTCTATGCCTGTACTGACCAATTTATTCGGTACCGTTGAGCGCGTAGCACTGGGCATGGGTGAAGAAACTATCCAGGCACTCCGTGAAGTGGGTAAATTGCTTGCGGCGCTAAAAGAACCCGAACCGCCAAAAGGGTTTAAAGATGCTTTTTCAAAATTGCCTTTACTTAAGCAAGCACTGAATATGGCTCCCAAATATGTGAACGATGCCGCTTGCCAAAAATACGTTTGGGAAAAGGAAGAGGTTGATTTAACTCGCTTACCTGTCCAAACCTGTTGGCCAGGGGATGCAGCCCCTCTTATCACCTGGGGTTTGGTAACGACTAAGGGCCCGCATCAATCGCGGGAAAATATGGGAATATATCGACAACAGCTGCTCAGCAAAAACAAGCTCATCATGCGTTGGCTATCCCATCGCGGTGGGGCTTTGGATTACCAAGCTTGGCAACAAGAATACCCAGGAGAGCGCTTTCCACTTGCGGTGACTTTAGGGGCGGATCCAGCCACACTGCTAGCCGCAGTAACTCCTGTTCCAGATACACTCTCTGAGTATGCGTTTGCGGGTCTATTGCGTGGACAACGAACGCTGTTGACACGATGCTTGGGCAGCGATCTGCATGTCCCAGCAAGTGCCGAAATTATTTTAGAAGGGTATATTGCCCCAGGGGAGGAAGCCCCAGAAGGCCCTTTTGGTGACCACACAGGTTATTATAACGAAGTGCAAACTTTTCCAGTCTTCACGGTTGAGCGACTTACTCATCGCGAGCAACCTATTTATCACAGCACTTACACTGGGCGTCCACCTGATGAACCCGCTATTTTGGGGGTGGCGCTTAATGAGGTATTTATCCCTTTACTGCAAAAGCAATTTCCAGAAATTATTGATTTTTATTTACCACCAGAGGGATGCTCTTACCGTTTAGCAGTAGTAACCATTAAAAAGCAATACCCGGGTCACGCAAAGCGGATTATGATGGCCGTTTGGTCTTTCTTAAGGCAATTCATGTACACAAAATTTGTTATCGTCTGCGATGAAGATGTGGATGCGCGCAATTGGCAAGATGTGATTTGGGCCATAACCACGCGCATGGATCCACTGCGAGATACCGTATTGATTGACAATACACCGATTGATTATCTTGATTTTGCTTCGCCTGTTTCAGGACTTGGTTCAAAAATGGGGATGGATGCTACCTCAAAATGGCCAGGTGAAACTCAAAGGGAATGGGGAAAAGCAATTACCATGGATGAAGAAATCTTGCAAAGAATCAATCAGTATTGGTCCCAACTTGGGTTAGATGCATGAAGATACAAAAAGTTCGAGCCCAAGTAGAGAGCGTTGTTCCGCTCACTGATAGTATTCTGCAGCTCATCCTTACACCCGAACGCTTTATTGACTATCAGGCCGGACAATACCTGGAAATTCTTTCAGCAGGTGAAGCGTTAAGCTATTCAATAGCAAATGCCCCTTTGGGTTCGCATAAGTATGAATTGCACATTCGTCATAGCCCAGATAATGTGTACAATCAGCAATTGCTTGCTGAAATTAAACAATCAGGTGTCGTTACCATTCACTTGCCATTTGGTGATTGCTATCTCAATAAATTAGATGCGAACAAACCGATTTTATTTATTGCCGGAGGTACTGGATTTGCACCGATCAAGGCAATGATAGAGCAGTTATTAGCAACAAGTGATAAGCGTTTTTTTGAACTCTTTTGGGGGGCACGATCCCAAAGTGATTTATACATGAACGAGACAGTAAGTCGTTGGCAATCGCATGTTGCGCAGTTCCGTTATTTTTCTCTTTTGTCGAATAGTTCAAAAGACACTTTAGCCTCCATCGTGCTTGAGCAACATCATTTGGATCTGAAAAAATGGCAATTTGTCATTGGCGGCCCTTTCGATATGGTTTACGCCACAAGAGATGCTTTAATTGCCCAAGGGGTATCGCCAAAACAATTATTTTCAGATGCATTTAGTTTTGAAAAAAAGGAGATTAAATGATGGAAACGTTGTACCAAATACTCGGACTTATTGCTGCAGGCCTTATTGTTTGGCTATTGTATCGTTCTATAAAAGGTAGACCGGATCAATTCAGTCGTGAGAACCTGAGTAAAAGTTTCACAACCATGGGATTTTTAGGGCTTATCTTAATTGGTTTTATCGCATTTTTAGTGTTTATGCTACGTCATTCCTGATTAAATTTAGATTTAATGGCGACGTGTGATAGCCTGATATTTACCTTGGTGTTCATTAAGGTATTGCCTAATTTGCGGATTATCAATTCCAAGTCGACTGGGATCAGTTTTTAGAAAACACTCCTCGACATAAGTCATTTGATTGCTGCCATCCACCAGTAAACGATACCAGGGATTGCGAGTGGCAAATTCATGTTTATGTGCTTGGGGGTTATAGCGGCCTGATGCTTGAAAAAGAGGGTCGACATCGATGATAACGGCGCGATACCCTAAATTAATATGAATAACGCAATCGCCGACATTAAACTTTGCCATTTTTTTCATCATGGTCTCCTGGTTAACCCCCATTTTAATATCGGTAAATTTTGAAAAAGCTTGAATTTAACGAAGAATAATGATTTTGTGGCAGGTCGTGTAAAGGTCACTGGAATTGAAATTTATTTGACTACTATCGTGCTGTACGGCTAAAGAGATGGTCACATTTTATGGTCGTCTCTCAGTCACAAAGAGCATAGCATAGCCTTTTCGACTGGATAATATTCGTTTAGATGAATTGTATGGGTTAGATTTCTACTTCAAAACCAAAAATTTATGTTCCGGAATCCAGAGTACAATCCATTGGAATGTATTGAATCCCGCGCATAAAGCGCGGGAAGGAGCAAAGAGAAGATTGATGTTCAAAAATGAGATGCGTTTGCCCTAAGCACCTCATCCTCAGTCTAACGGATACCGCGGGCAGATTCTGTTAACCTTGGGGCTTACGTGTGAGATAGCGCATTGTATGCCAAGAGTTCTCTGCTACCGTATCGTAAAGTTTATCCACTTTCTTTATATCAAAAGGAATGTACATAGGACTGCTAAATCCTATTCCTAGGAAGATACAATCGAATTTTCCTTCTTCGACCAGGGATATCAGGTTGTTTCGATCCGATTCCAGAATAATTTCGGCAAGGCCCGGGCCTTTAAGTGGAGAGCCTAGCCCTGTTTCCAAATGGTAGATACCTTGTCTTTGCGCAAGAATCAAGCACTCGCGCTTTGAATGGGCATGCTTTTTAATAAAAGCAAGTTCATCAGGAATGGAGACACAATTACTGGTATTCCGTGAGCTGTATTGATGAAACAGATCGCGTGTCATTCGGGGTATTTGGGCAGCAAACTTAACACTACAGATTAGTAAGAAACTAACGGCAACAACAGGCAAGGCAATTTGAGCGAATGGTAAGCGACGCTCTTGGACCCCTTTAAGAACAGAGTCTGCAGTAATCGTGATGACTAAAATAGCAGGCCAACACACATTAACTAAATTATTTACATGCGACCGACCTTCGTAATAAACAAAAATGCCTACACCAAGTAAACACAGATATAAAATGATCTCTGCACGAATGCTTTCTTCTGCGCGCTTGAACCAGAGAGTTAATGTCAGAATTATCCCTAGCAAATAGATAGCCAAAACGGACATCCACGGATGAATTTGACGGGGTAGAGGTAACATCGCAAATCCCATGGTGTAGAAAAGCTTCTGGTAAGCAAATTGCCATTCCAAATTCAAGGGTTGTTGTGCTTTATACCACATCATGCCCAATAAAAAACCAATGACTGCTATTGCAATAATGACGTGTAATCCAATAGTCCCTAAGTATTGTTTAACGTAACCTGTGCGGTTTGCATTGCTTTTGAGGCATAAGACACAAAGTTGGGCGATAAGAAACGCAGGGAAAGCTAAAAATATAAATAAGCCTGTATCCGTATTCCAAAATATCCCAATAGCACTGACTAAAGAAACGAGGGCAGCTCGTAGGTATGTTTTGTTACGGCAGAAATAATAAAAAGCAAGAACAGATAATGCCGGCCAAAAAAAACGAATAGGCCAATACTGAAAATAACGGTCGTGCCATCCAGTAAAATGAATAATACTATCAAAAGTCACCAAAAGAAGGCTGAGGCCACCTAGAGTTAATAAGGTTGGGTTTTTAACCAACTTGGATAATACATAGAATAACCCCATCAGTGAAATAATCTGTAGAACAGCAAAGAATAAGGTTACATTTAAAAGACCTGCACCGACAAACTTAAAAATGGGTGCAATGAGTTCCGGATACAACCCATATTGAGTGGGTAAGTCTGCTAATAAGGTTTTTCCTGCCAATACTTGGCTTAAGCCATACAAAGCTGCATCCGCATGGACAACCCATTCACCAGAATTGGTTACCGAATTAATGTTGGTTACTCGCCACGAAAATAATTGAATCAACATAGCAACACTGAAGATGATCCAAGTGGCGATTTTTACTCTTGAAGAGGATTCCACCGGTGGTTGATTACGGATTCTAAGGCACCAAAGTACTGACAATCCAAGACTGACAAGTAATATAGTTGACTGCTTTTGCATAAAAAATTTCTTATTGAAGATAATCAGTTGCAAAAAATCAGAGTCGAGTAAAGGATAAAATAAAAGAAATGCAATCAATAAGGGAATGACATAGGAAAAAAGGTGCTGATTAATGACTTTATCAAAATACTCTTGATACTTAGCCAGGAATAAAGCAACTATCGGTAACAAGGTGACCAAAATAAGAAAAGTATTGCGCTCAACAGGCTCGGGGATAACCGCAGGGCGAAAATCACTCATAAATAGGTCAATATTGACAGGCGTGTTTTGAGGGAAAAGGTTGAGCAGATGAACTAAGGCAAAAACAGCCAATACGGCGATGCTTAAGGTGAGAATAAAAATGGCTTGTGTACGCAGAATGATCTGATGGTAATTTTTTTCCACTTCTACTCCTTTACAATCATTTTATAGTCTTTGTGTAATAGCTCACGCTCTCTTTATTTCTGGATCCCGTACTTGTCTGCGGGAGAAGAAGGAGCGATTACGTCTTTGTTATTTAATAATGGATTTAAACCATACCTTATAAGGCTGCGCTAGCCACCATTTTAAAGGCACATGCCCATTGTGCTTTTTTATAATTTTAATTGCTTCTTGATAATGCAGATGTCGATTATTTTTTGTTTTTGTCTGAGCGTGTTCTCGATTCACTGCTACAAATTCATCCAATAGCTGTAAAGGGCCAAAGGTCTTAAATAATCGCCACCATAAGTCATAATCCATCGCCATATGCAAGCTTTCATCCAATCCACCGACCGCCTCCCAAGCAGAGCGCCGGATGAGAGTAGCAGGTTGAGCAATGATACAGCGCAAGGCAAGCCGACGAGGACTAAAAGGCTCAACCCAGACTGCTTGAGAAGTCTTTTCTGTCTCAAGAAAATTCCAAGCTTTTCCATACACGGCGGGAGCAGAAGGATAAGCGTTCATCGTTTCTATAAGGCTTGCTAAACTTCCCGGAAGTAGCCAATCGTCGCTGTTTAACCAACAGACGAAATTGCCTTTACCTTTTGCAATCCCCTCATTAATTGCTGCCGATTGGCCGCGATCAGGATGGCTTCGCCAGCCTGCCAACCGATCTTCCCACTTGCGGATCACCTCAACAGAGTTATCGGTAGAGCCGCCGTCGAGAACGTAGACCTCGACAGGAATTTCTTGCATAAAAATGGAAGTGAGTGCCTTATCAAGAAAGCATCCTTGGTTGAAAGAAGGCACAGCAATAGTAATCAGCGGCTGATCGGACGCGAGATTTTTATTCATGGTAGTCATAAGCCGCAAATCCATGACGTTTAATGAGCTCATCACGTTTTGCAGCGTTTAAATCCCCTTGCATCATTTCTGTAACCAGCGATTTAAAACTGGTTTTCGGTACCCAGCCGAGCTTTTCTCTTGCTTTGGTGGCATCACCCAGTAAAGTGGCCACTTCTGAGGGACGAAAATAACGAGGGTCTACACGAACGATCACTCTTCCTTGTTGATCCATCCCTACTTCATCCACGCCTTGACCTTTCCAAGTGATCTTGAGATCAATTTCTGCAGCAGCTGTCTCAAGGAATTCGCGTACACTGTATTGCTCGCCTGTGGCAATGACAAAGTCTTCTGGCTCCTCTTGCTGCAGCATAAGCCATTGCATTTCGACATAATCGCGCGCATGGCCCCAATCCCGTAGCGCATCAAGATTGCCAAGATAGAGGCATTCTTGTAAACCAAGCTTAATTCTTGCCAAAGCACGCGTGATTTTTCGTGTGACGAACGTCTCTCCACGAAGCGGGCTTTCATGATTAAATAAGATACCGTTACAAGCATAAATCCCATAAGCTTCACGATAGTTAACTGTGATCCAATAGGCATATAACTTAGCGACTGCATAAGGGCTGCGAGGATAAAACGGAGTTGTCTCTTTTTGTGGGACTTCTCGTACTAAGCCATAAAGTTCGGAGGTGGATGCTTGATAGAATCGTGTTTTTTTCTCAAGCCCAAGGAGCCTTATTGCTTCTAATATCCGTAGAGTACCAATACCGTCGGCATTGGCAGTGTATTCAGGCGTTTCGAAGCTGACTGCTACGTGACTCATGGCAGCCAAATTGTATATTTCATCAGGTTGAACTTCTTGAATAATGCGAATGAGATTAGTTGAATCAGTCAAATCGCCATGATGCAGGATAAAATTGCGATTAGCGGTGTGCGGATCTTGATATAAATGATCAATTCGATCGGTATTAAATAAAGAGGCGCGGCGTTTGATACCATGTACAATATAATTTTTTTCCAGCAACAATTCAGCAAGATAAGTGCCATCTTGTCCTGTAACGCCTAAAATTAACGCTTTTTTCATTTTTTTCCTTGTGAATCATTTCAAGTTTCGGGAATTATATACTTTTCTTTCGGAACTGTAGAATTTTCATCGCTATTTCCGAGTATATTTTACACCCGCCCATATTTGTCTTGGAAACGGATTATATCATCCTCACCAAGATATTCGCCGCTTTGTACCTCGATTATGATTAAATCGATAACTCCTGGATTTTCCAATCGATGCTTATTGCCTGCAGGAATGTAAGTGGATTCGTTTGTATTTACAAAAAAAGCCTCTTCGCCATTAACAACTTTTGCCATTCCGCTGACAACAATCCAGTGCTCACTGCGATGATGATGCATCTGCAGGCTCAAACTTGCACCCGGCTTAACCTTGATTCGCTTTATTTTAAAACTAGCACCCTCTTCTAAAATCGTGTAGCTTCCCCATGGACGATGTACAGTGCGATGCAGCTTATGGGCATCGTGCCCTTGGATTTTCAACTGAGTATAAATGTGTTCAATATCTTGGGTGTAATATTTATTGGCAACCAGTAAAGCATCTGGTGTGTCGATAATCACCAGATCTTTAACACCAACAGCACCAACGAGGCGACTATCACTTTGAATATAACAATTAGTCACTTCATGCAATAATGCCTCAGCTTCTATGCAGTTGCCTTGTGCATCTGCGGCTACCAGCTCGCTGAAAGAACTCCATGAACCTATTGCTCTCCAACGAAGGTTGCAAGGAATAACACTGACCTGAGCTAGGTTTTCCGTCATGATATCTTCTATACTTTTTTCAGGAACAGCAGAGAAACTGTGAGGTTCAAGTTCAAGCCGAGTAAAATCTTTTCCTTCAACTTGCTGTGATTGGTCCATGGAAGCATTAACTGCTGATACAATATTTGGCCAGTATTTTTCCATGAATTGCAAAAATGTTCCAGCTTTAAATAAATAGATGCCTGAATTCCATAAAAAATGCTTTGCCGATAAATACGCTGAGGCTTGCTCTAAAGTGGGGTTTTTTATAAAGCGCAGGACTTTGTCAGCCTCAATTTCGATATACTCATGATGTGTATTCACATCCTCAGGCTTAATTCCGAGTACAACCAATTTTCCTTCAGTGGCGGGAATAAGTGCATCAGAAATGGCCTGCTGAAAGTCATCTTGATCGCTGATTAAATGATCGGCTCCTAATACCAGCATCAATGCTTCTGCGCCGTGATTTCTAGCAGTTTGTAGTGAGGCAGCAGTGATGGCTGCTGCTGTGTTGCGTTTAAAGGGTTCTAAAATAAATGAAGTTGAAATGTCAGTGCAATTAATTTCGTGGTATTCGTCTTCAATTTTAAAAAATAATTCGCGATTTGTTACCGTGAGTATCTCTTCGATTCCTGGTAGTTGTGCACAGCGTAAAAACGTTTTTTGCAACAGGCTATGTCCATCCTCTAGACGAATAAACGGTTTGGGATGTAATTCGCGTGAAACAGGCCAAAGACGCGTCCCTTCACCACCGCATAGAATTGTAGGAATCAAATACATGTACTCTCCCTAGTCTCTATTTTTGTTGTTATGGCATATTGCCTAATACTGCGCTCCAGCTGGTTAATGACGCCTTATACCCGTCAGTAGGCGAGTTTTAGCAGTTTTGTCGCAGTTTTTTATTCAGGTTGGTCAGATAAAAATAAAGACTTAACAAAAATTGCATTACTCATTTATGTGTCGTACTATCCGAACCATAAATCAGTTCGGCTCTTTTTATCACTCAATTAAGGGTAAGTAAATAGGGATTTGATTAATCTTTGCAAATAAGATGGAGTTCTAATGACGAGTTCGTTGACTTTTGAACGGTCACTGGCCAGCAAGAAAATACTCCTAACAGGACATACTGGATTTACAGGAGGGTGGGCCTGCTTATGGTTACAATCCATTGGTGCTGAAATTGCAGGTTATTCTTTACCACCGGATACCAATCCTTCTTTATTTACCGCTTTGGAATTGGCAGACTCAGTACCAACCACATTTGGTGATATCTGTGACTATCCAAGCTTTCTTACTGCAGTGGAAAATTTTCAGCCTGAAATCATTTTGCATCTCGCAGCACAGCCTTTAGTCCGCCGCTCCTATCAAGATCCAGTTCGTACCTTTGCTGTCAATGCGCAAGGTACCGCACATGTCCTGGAAGCGGCTCGCTCCGTCAAAAGTGTACGTGCCCTATTATGCATCACTACCGATAAAGTGTATAAGAATAATGAATGGCTATGGCCTTATCGGGAAGAAGACCCTTTAGGTGGAAAAGACCCTTACAGTGCTTCTAAAGCCGCTGCTGAAATGGTTATTCAAAGTTATGCAGCTTCTTATCCATGGCAAGAGAATAAGGGGCCTGCCATTGCGACTGCCAGAGGAGGAAATATTATTGGAGGAGGAGACTGGTCAGAAGATAGGCTAATTCCCGATTTTGTGCGTGCGGCAATAAACAATACGCCATTGACTTTACGCTATCCGCAGGCAACTCGCCCTTGGCAACATGTTTTGGCATTGGTTCATGGCTATCTTATGCTTCTAGCTGGTTTAATTTCTGAAAATCCGACCTCTTACACGCGTGCTTGGAATCTTGGCCCACAGGATCCGCAAGCGTATTCTGTAAGAGATGTGCTTGAACTTATGAGTCAACATTGGCAGCGTCCTGAATTGAATTACATGCAAAACCCCCTTCCCGAAGCCAATGCACTGGCATTAGATAGTACTATTGCGAGAAATCTGCTTAAATGGCACCCTGTGTGGGATACGCGACAAGTTATTGCTCAAACAGCCGCCTGGTATCGTGATTTTTATGCTAACCCTAAAGAGGCACGCGAGATAACACGAGGGCAAATAAATGCGTGGCGAAAAGGGATTCTTTCAGGAGCCACAATAAATGATGTGCTTCATGCATAAAAATTAGGAAGGATTGTTGGCTTTTTCTTATATCCCTGTGATGGGTTGTGCATTTTTGCAATGACAGTCGTTTGATTTATAAAAAAGCCAAGATAGACATCTAAGGACAAGCTATGCTCTTCACCACTCCTGTCTTTTTATTCTTATTTCTACCATTATTTTTGCTGATTTATTATTTCACACCTTCCAAAGGGCAAAGTCGGAATTTTGTGGCGTTAATCGCTTCCATTTTATTTTTTTCATGGGGTGAGCCTGTTTATGTTTTTTTGTTATTAATGCTTGTTTTTATTGATTACGTATTGTCTAGAGCAGTAGCCGAGACCTCTACTTTACCTTTAGCAAAAAAGAAACTGCTGTTATTTTTGGGGATAAGTATTAATGTTCTCGCCTTAGTTCTTTTTAAATACACTGGTTTTCTTATCAAAGAAATCCTGCTTCCTCTAAACCTATATAAAGGCACGCCGCCCGAGTCCACTGGGCCTTTGTTATTAGGAATTTCCTTTATTACATTTCATAAAATAAGTTACCTTGTCGATAGCTATCAAGGGCGGGCAAATCCCCCAAGAAATTTCCTAGATTGCGCTTTGTACA
Organism: Legionella maceachernii; assembly: GCF_900167045.1. Classification (GTDB taxonomy): domain Bacteria; phylum Pseudomonadota; class Gammaproteobacteria; order Legionellales; family Legionellaceae; genus Tatlockia; species Tatlockia maceachernii. Next base: position 122,906 of record NZ_FUXJ01000006.1, read on the forward strand.
TTTTTTTATTCCCGCAACTCATTGCTGGACCCATCATTCGTTATCATGATATTGGCTCTCAAATCCATAAACGAGTTTATACCAGTTCCTTTTTTTTAATGGGGTGTTTTCGTTTTTGTGTAGGACTCGCAAAAAAACTTCTTATCGCTGATCAGCTTGGCCTGATAGCCGATAAAATTTTCTCTTTGCCAATGAGTGAGCTATCGTCTTCATATGCCTGGGCCGGATCATTTGCTTATATGCTACAAATCTATTTTGATTTTTCAGGCTATTCTGATATGGCGATAGGTCTTGGCTATCTGATGGGGTTTAAATTCCCGGAAAATTTTAATCGGCCTTATATAGCGAAGAGCATTACCGAATTTTGGCGTAGATGGCATATCAGTTTGTCAAATTGGATGAGACTTTACTTATATATCCCGCTAGGCGGTAATAGGGCTTCAAAAGTTAGAACTTTTTTAAACTTATGGATTGTCTTTCTGATTTCTGGATTATGGCATGGTGCTAATTGGACTTTTCTGGCATGGGGAGCCTATTACGGGTTCTTCTTATGTATAGAGAAATACATTTCCGAATTATTTCCCTCCTTTAAAGATTATCTGCCTTCACTATTCCGTTTTTCAGCGACTATGGTGATTGTTTTATTTGGTTGGGTTCTATTCCGTTCACCCGATATTTCCTATGCTTTTGATTTTATTAGCCGTATGCTAGGATTTTCTCACGGCGAGGTATTAAGCCAGCCATGGGGGATAGTAATAGGACATCGTGGTTTAGCCTGTCTAATTGTAGGTGCAATGATTGCTTTCCTTCATTTACCGGGTAAAAAACAGACGCTTCAGTTCAGTTATTCTGGAGGAGAGGCCGCTCTTGAAAACAGCGGTTCCCTAGCATCGATAGTTTTTTTGATAACTTTGTTATTGTTATCGTTGTCGGTTATGGCCATGTTAAGTGCCAGTCATACACCCTTTTTATATTTTAGATTTTAATTATGAGAAAAATTTTGACACTCTTTTATGGTGCTGTGTTTGTGGGATTATTAGCTTTGCCTGCCTTGCAATATTTTTTTCAATTTACCCAGGAAGGATTGCTTTATGGCTACGTGGAACCTAAAGCGAGTTTGGCTGAAGGAGAAAAATTAAGTTGGTTTAAAAGAACTTCACAACAGCACTGGGAAGAGCAATTCAACGAGCACGTAGGATTTAGAGCTTTTCTCATAAAAGTATTCAATGAACTCACGTTTCGTGTATTTTCCGAGGCGCCACGAATGAGCATCTATTCGACAACGCAGCATGGGCTTTACAGTACCATGTCCATTAATAGCTTAAATGATGAGTATATTAACCGCGAGAAATTGACACAAAACTATATTAGTTTGGCTAAAAAACTTAAAGAGCTGCAGCAGTTACTTGAGGCAAAAGGGATAAGATTACAAGTGGTCATCAGTAGCTCCAAGGCTTACGTGCATGCCCAAGATTTGGGGAAAAATTTTTTAGCTTATCCTCACGGTGATATTTACTCTAAAACTGCAAATTTAGGCCATGAACTAGAGGTATTAGGGGTGAATGTGGTTGATTCTGCTCCGCTTTTAAGGCAATTTAATGAAGAAACTTCAATTGAAACTCATCCCAATTCGGGATTGCATTGGAATTATTATGCAGGTTGCGTCGTAGCAAAAACACTTCTACAAGAAGTGAAAAAAACGATGCCTGATATAACGCAAATAGATTGCGGCAACCCAACTTACAAAGAACCTCAATGGGTGGATGTCGATGGTCTACTTTTACTTAATCTCTTATCGAAAGCCCACTTGAATAAACCGAGTCCCTATCCTTCTCCTAGCGCAATTTCATCCACTCCTTTCAAGCCCAAAGTGCTTATGGTGGGTGACAGTTTTATGGATCAAATTACTTATGCGTTGGATCAAGCAAAAATTTATTCAAAACTCATATTGTCGAGTTATTTTATGACACGGCAAAAAAGCATAGTGGATAATCACCCCTCATCGAAATCGGCTAAACAAATTCAAGAAAGGGTTATTAAAGATGCACTAAATAGTCATTTAGTCATCTTACAAATGGTTGACTATAATGTGCCAAGATATGGTTATGGCTTCGTTGAAGCCATGCTGGAGGAGTTAAAAAGAAAGAGTTGAGCTTCCGGGATAGCCTTCAAAGATAGACTGCTTCAGGAATCACAAGGCCAATACGGTATAGACTTAGGCCAGAGTGACGGCTCCTAATTTAATTTGTTGATTGGCTAAAAAATCTTGGTAGGCTTGTATAATCCCTTGGCGCAACTCAGTTTTCGCAACCCATCCTAAATTTTTCATTCGTTCTACATTCAAGCACTTCCGAGGCGTGCCATCGGGCTTTGTGAGATCAAAATGAATTTCACCTTTGAAACCAACGACATCCATAACGGTTTCAGCTATTTCGCGGATACTGTTCTCTTTTCCAGTGCCAATGTTGTAAACGCCGTCTGTAATTCCTTGTTCCATTAAAAACACACACGCATCAGCAAGATCATCCACATATAGCAATTCTCGCATTGGCTTACCTGATCCCCAAACGACAAGTTGCTTGTCCCCTCGTAATTTGGCTTCATGGCATTTTCTAATCAGCGCTGGTAAGACATGGCTATTATTGAGATCATAATTATCATTGGGTCCGTACAGGTTAGTAGGCATAGCACTGACATAGTTTGTGCCGTATTGGCGATTGTAGTTTTCGCACATTTTAAGCCCTGCTATTTTTGCAATAGCATAAGGTTCATTCGTTTGCTCCAAGGCGCTAGTAAGCAAATACTCTTCTTTGATGGGTTGAGGGCATTCGCGTGGATAAATACAACTAGAGCCAAGAAATAATAAGCGTTGAATTCCTGCTTTCCATGCCGCGTTTATAATATTGGTCTGCAGCATCAAGTTTTGATAGATAAATTCGGCTCGATAAGTATTATTTGCATGAATACCCCCTACTTTAGCCGCTGCTAAAAAAATATAGTCAGGTTTTTCATGGGAAATAAATTCAGACACTTTCTCCTGGTGAGTAAGATCCAGCTCTGCATGGGAACGCATTATCAAATTGTCATAGCCAGCATTTAGCAATCTTCGCACAATGGCCGAACCTACCATTCCTCGATGTCCTGCAACATAAATTTTGGGGCTACTCACTTTAATAACTCCTTAAATAGGTGATAATCGTCTGCCGGAATTTATCAATCTTTTATTGCCAAGCTAAAGTACCATACGTCAACATAGATCAATAGTAATTCAGAAACCATGGCTGCATCAAAGCTTCCTGATTTTATTTAACTATGCTAACTATCTCAAGTATTAGATAGAATTTAATTATCTGATAGAAACTCCATTTGAATGATGTCCAAATTAAATTATCATAGCCACATCGTTCATATCATGATTTTAACTGATGAGTAAAGTAATTCTACTCGATAGAGATGGTGTTATTAATCAAGATTCGCCCAATTACATCCGCTCAGCCAGCGAATTTATTTTTCTGCCGGGAAGCGTCGAAGCCATCGCTCGATTAACAAAAGCAGGATACCGTATAGGAATTGCAACTAATCAATCTGGCTTAGCACGGGGTTATTATGGGCTTCAAGAACTTCGTGCAATACATGAAAAAATGCTCTATCATGTGCGCGCTGCTGGTGGTGAGATAGATGCCATTGAATATTGTCATCACTTGCCTACTGATGGTTGTCTCTGTCGCAAACCTAATCCGGGAATGTTGCATGCGCTAGCTAGGCAGTTCGATTGTACCTTGAATAAGGTATCTTTTGTTGGAGACAAAATTTCGGATATAGAAGCGGCAAAGGCCGCCGGGGCGATGCCCGTACTGGTACTTTCACAAATGTCGGGTGATGCAATCTTGCAAAAGTATTCACAAATTCCAGTTTTTAACTCATTACTCCAGTATGTACACTATTTGTTGAATGAGTAAAATTTAAAAAGGTGAAGTATGGCAGGGATATTTGAGTGGATACAACACTATTTAGCACTACATCCATTCACATCTCCTGTTATCTATGTTCTTTTACACATACTTTTTGCCACTTGTTTAATTCCATGCTCTCCTATGACAGTAATCGCTGGTGTGCTTTGGGGTAAGTGGTTAGGTCTCATTATTTCCGTTTTAGGCGCTTTTCTGTCATCTTGTTTTACCTTTGGTTTATCCAGAGTTTTTTTTAAAAATAGAGTTTACCAATTTTTAAGTAAGCGCTATCCCCAAACCGATTGGTTTCTTGAAAAAACAAAAGTACATGGTTGGAAATTTGTAGCCTCTGCGCAGTTGAATCCAGTTGTCCCTGGGTCCGTTTTAGGGTATCTTTTTGGCCTGACTAAAATTGAATTCACGTTGTACGCGGTGTACGTAATTCTTTTCATGTTACCGCTTCAACTATTACTTGTGATTACAGGGGATTCTATTCCCAAGATAGTGGATTCGAATGGAAGTTCCTGGTTTGTTGTGGAAGCTGTTGTAATTCTTTTTCTGGTTCTTTTTGTGTATAAAAAAATGAAAAAAACCAAAAAGCGGAGTAGATTGGATGACCACCCAGAAGTGTAATGAAAAGATATCGGTAATTTTATCCTTTTATAACGAGGAAAAGGTCTTACCTGAGTTGTTAAGACGCTTACGTGCAGTTTTCTCTCAGATGATAGCGGAACAATCTATTGGTTCTTATGAACTGATTTTTGTAAATGATCATTCAAGTGACCATTCAGAAGCGATTTTGCGAGCTGAACTCGCGCAAGGTGATATTGTCCTTATTAATATGACTCGTAATTTTGGTGTTTCAGAATGTGTTATGGCCGGAATGACACAAGCAAAAGGGGATGCTGTAATTTACATGGATGCAGATTTACAAGATCCTCCTGAAGTCATTCCAAAAATGGTAAAAGCATGGCAAGCAGAACCTGATATTGGCGTTGTTTATACCACCCGTACTCGCCGTGAGGGCGAACATCCATTAAAAATGTTTGTAACGAAGATGGGATATCGATTAATTAATTCGATTTCTGAAATAGAACTTCCTGTCGATTCAGGTGATTTTAAATTGCTATCGCGATGTGTGGTTGACCGGTTATTGGAGCTAAAAGAAGATAAGCCCTATATACGGGGATTAGTAAGTTGGGTTGGTTACAAACAAGTGCAAGTTTTCTATGAAAGAGAGGCTCGCCTTGATGGCAGGCAAAACACAAAAATGCCAGTGTTGAGTAAGAAAGTCATCTACTATTGGTTGGACAGAGCACTCATCTCTTTCTCTGATGCACCCTTGAAAGTCATGTTGTTAATAGGCTTTCTCCTGTCTCTTGTTTCGCTCTGTTATATCTCTGTTGTGCTAGTTCAAAAATTAATGGGTTGGTATTTGCCGGGTTGGCCCGCCATTATGTCGGCAATCCTTCTGTTAGGAGGGACTCAGATCATTATGCTTGGCTTCATAGGACTTTATATCGGAGCGATATTTCGCGAAACCAAGAATAGGCCCCGATATTTAATTAAGGAAATCTTAAAAGGAACAGAGTAAAGAGAAGGGGGTAATGCAAGAGATAGGTTGAAAATTGCTTAGGAACCTATTGACCTTCAGTTAACCTAAATAGTAAGGTCAACAGTCCTAATTGGAATAATAATTAAAGTTATAGGGAATTGTGTATAAATGATTATCGTTCGTACCCCGTATCGGATCTCTTTTTTTGGTGGTGGCACAGACTATCCAGCTTGGTATTTAGAGCATGGAGGCGCTGTGTTAGCAACGAGTATTGATAAATACTGTTATATTACTTGCCGTTATTTACCCCCTTTTTTTGAGCATAAATACCGTCTTGTTTATTCGCGGATTGAAACAGTCCAACATTTTGACGAGTTTGAACATCCAGCGGCTAGAGCTGTTTTAAAATGGGCCGATCTGGAGCACGGGTTGGAAATCCATCATGACGGTGATTTGCCTGCGCGCTCAGGCCTTGGTTCCTCGTCGTCATTTACTGTCAGTTTGGTGCATGCCCTATCCGCTTTACAAGGCAAACATGTTCCGAAAGAAGACCTTGCTAAGAATGCGATTTACATTGAGCAAGAAATTATTAAAGAAAATGTGGGGTCACAAGATCAAATTTCAGCCGCTTTTGGTGGTTTTAACCGCATTGAATTTAAAAAAAATAACGCCCCTTTCGAAGTCGCACCGATTATATTAAATAAAAATCGATTACAAGAGTTGCAAGGCCATTTAATGTTGTTTTTTACAGGATTTTCACGGATTGCTTCAGAGATTGCCAAATCAAAAATTGATAACTTTAAGAATCGTGAAAAAGAACTCAAAACAATGAGTGCTATGGTTGATGACGCAATTCAGATTTTACAATCTCCTTCAGCATCCATTGAGGAATTTGGGCAGCTTCTTCATCAAAGTTGGCTTTATAAGCGCAGCCTCTCTGACAAGATTTCCACCCCTGAAATTGATGATATTTATAATGAAGCGATGAAGGCTGGCGCTATAGGAGGCAAAATTCTAGGCGCAGGAGGCGGTGGATTCCTTTTACTTTTCGCTAAACCCGAAGTACAGCCGCAAATCCGTAAGCGTCTTCAGCATTTAATTCATGTACCTTTTGAATTTGAAAGTTCAGGAAGTCGTGTCGTCCTTTATCAACCCAATGGATTATCTTGACAATGACTAATAACAATCCTTCTTTTTTGCGTGACAAAGCACAATGGGTTTGGCGCGAGACCCTTCAAATACATCGGCGTGCTCCAGAAACGAGATTAGCGTCTTCTTTATCTGTTATTGAAGTTTTTGTTGCGCTCTATTATGGAGGCGTATTGCGCTTTGACCCTAAAAGCCCACGTGCGGAAGAGCGTGATCGCTGCATTATTAGTAAGGGGCATGGTTCGATCTGCATGTACCCTATCCTAGCCGATCTTGGTTTTTTTGCGATGGAAGAATTAGAGCGTGTTTGTCAAATAGGAAGTTTTCTAGGTGGTATTCCTGATCCTGTTATTCCAGGGTATGAAACAGTGAATGGTTCTCTAGGACATGGCTTAGGTGTAGGAACAGGCATCGCTTTAGGATTAAAAGCAAAAAAAAGCGACAGACAAGTTTTTGTGGTTACTGGTGATGGTGAGTTACATGAGGGGGCTAATTGGGAAGCGCTCATGTTTGCCTCTCATCATCAGCTGGATAATCTGCACCTTATTGTCGATGACAATAAAATTAGTATGCTTGATTATACCGCTAACATTGTTACCCATGATTCGTTAATTGCGCGATTGCAGGCCTTTGGTTGGGATTGTATTGAAGTGGATGGTCATGAGGTTCTAGCGGTGCAACAGGCGCTTTTAGCAATGAAGTCTCAGATTAACGGCAAACCCAAGGCATTGATTGCACACACTAAAAAAGGGGCAGGAGTTCCCTCCATTGAAAACGCTGCTTTAAGTCATATTATGAACCCAAAGCGTGAGGAACTTGATTCCTTACTGGAGGTATGCTGATGAATATACGACCTATTGCGATGCGAGACGCTTTCCTTGAGCGTGTTTGTCAAACGATGGCTGAGGATAAGCGTGTGTTTTTTGTGAGTGCGGATTTTGGCTCTCCCGTATTAGATAAAATTAGGACGCAATTTCCTGAACGTTTTGTGAATGTTGGTATTGCCGAACAAAATCTCATCAATATTTCAGCAGGCCTCGCCATTGAAGGGTTTAAGGTTTTTGCTTATGCCATTGCCCCTTTTATTACAATGAGATGCTACGAGCAAATACGAGTCAGCCTTGCTCTTCTTTCTGAAGTTCGTCCTTTAAATGTCACTTTAATTGGCGTTGGCGCAGGTTATAGTTATGTTGTCTCTGGTCCTACGCATCAGTGTTATGAGGATTTAACGTTGATGCGCGCAATGCCAAATATGGCAGTGTATTCGCCAGCGGATCATGTCGCAACGGCTAAACTATTCGAATTGTGCTTATCCAATAACGGTCCTAAATATTTGCGACTAGATGCTCAGGTGTTGCCGGTTCTCTATGAATCAAACCCGCCTCAATTAAATCTGGGCTTTCACGAGCATCGGGTGGGGAAAAAGGTTTGTTTGATAGCGACGGGCTATATGGTACATACCGCGTTAAAAGTCGCTGAACGTCTGAGCTCAAAAGGCATTCATGTAGGGGTCATAGACCTTTTTAATATTTCTCATTTTGCAGCAGATTCCTTTGCTTCCCTACTTTCTCACTATAAGGGTGTCGTTACCATGGAAGAAGGTTTTCGAGGAAGAGGAGGAGTAGATGCCATGTTGTTCGATTTTATTGCGCGTCGCCATATGAACTTGCCTGTGCTCAATATTGGGGTTGAAGGCGCATATCGTTTTGAATTAGGCAGTAGAGACTATCTCCACGAACAGGTTGGAATTGGAGAAGAGATTGTAACGAAAAATGTGATTGAATTTGTGAATAATATTACTGCTCAAGAGATAGAGTCTTCCGATCTCTTGCTAGCGCAATCATAAAAAGCAAATAAGAGAGAAACCATGAAATACCCATTAATGCGTAATAATATTCTGCGTGAAGACCTGGATGCCGTTATTGAATACCTTAAACAAGACGACCCTATCCTCACACACGGAGCAAATGTCCGAGCGTTTGAGGAGGAATGGTCTAAATGGCTTGGCGTTAAGTACAGTGTTTTAGTTAATTCTGGTGCTTCTGCTAATTTATTGACTATGGCGATTCTGAAAATTCGGCATCCCGAAGGAGGCGAGGTCATTACGCCACCGCTCGCCTGGGTTTCCGATGTCGCATCAGTCTTACAGAATGGATTTACTCCTGTTTTTGTAGATATTGATCCACATACTCTTGCTATGGATCCAAAGAAAATTTTAGCTAAAATTACTGACAAAACTCGCGCGGTGTTCCTAACGCATGTTCAGGGGTTCGATGGTTTAACCGATGAGCTACTCGCCGAATTAAAAAAACGAGGTATTCCTCTGATTGAAGATGTTTGTGAATCCCACGGTGCTACCCACAATGGTAAAAAACTAGGAAGTTTCGGGTGGATATCTAATTTCTCCTATTACTATGCTCACCACATGAGCACGATAGAAGGTGGAATGATTTGTACTGATGACCCGCTCGTTTATCAACAAGTGCGTATGTTGCGTTCTCATGGGATGGTAAGGGAAGCTAACGATCCAGAAATCCGTCGTCTTTACCTATCAGAAAATCCTGAGCTAAATCCTGATTTTATCTTTGCGTTTCCTGCGTACAATACCCGTAACACAGAAATTGGCGGTATTTTAGGGCGCAGTCAGTTGAAGCGCTTAGACGAGAATGTAAAGCGTCGGACTCAAAATTTACAACGCTTTCTAAAACAAATAGATTCTACTCTCTACAGGACTGATTTCAAGATTGAAGGTTCGAGTAATTATGCCTTTAATCTTATTTTGAAATCCCCGGATGACCAATTAGTCCATCGTCTCATGGAACATATGCGAGCTAATGGTATCGAATTTCGACGCGGTAGCGCGGGCGGAGGCAATCAAATTCGTCAGCCTTATTTAAAAGGAATTGTTCCTAAAAATCATCACCTCGAATTTCCTGAAACCGAGCATGTGCATTTTTATGGTTTTTATATCGGTAATTTCCCCGATCTTACTGATAGAGAAGTCGATGAAATCTGTGCGATTCTTAATTCGGTTAAAGTATTAAGTGAAGCATGAGATTATGACTACGACAGCGGTTATTCTTGCTGGTGGGCTTGGCACTCGACTCAGGACGGTGGTGTCTGATGTGCCAAAGCCAATGGCTCCTATTCATGGCCGGCCTTTCCTTGAGTATTTGCTTGATTATTGGATTGCTCAGGGCATCAAGCGTTTTGTGCTTTCGATTGGTTACAAATATGAAATCATTGTTGGGCATTTTGGGGACTCTTATAAAGGGGTTGCTCTCGATTACGTTATTGAGTCAACGCCGATGGGTACCGGTGGAGGGCTTTTATTAGCGATTCAAAAAATAGAAGCTGACACCTCTTTTTTGGTGTTAAATGGGGATACGTATTTTGCAGTGAATCTGCAACAATTAGTCCAATTTGCACAGGAAAATGCGGCCGATTGGTGTTTGTCATTATTTACTACGAATAACACGGCTCGCTATATGGGTATGGATGTGCTGCCCGAGGGGGAAATCAAGTCATTAACACCCAAAAAAGAGCAGCTCTCTTGCTTAGCTAATGGGGGCGTTTATTGGGTTCGGCAACAAGCGCTAATGAAGAATAAAATAATTCCGGGGGATAAAATTTCATTGGAAAATGACATCCTATCCCAAGCTTTGTTATCTAAACAACGTTTATTCGGGCTTGCGTTTCATGGGATTTTTATTGACATTGGAGTTCCTGATGACTACCAACGCGCTGCCTCATTATTAAATTTGAATATAAGGAAATACAGTGACGAAGCAACTCTGGTGTCCAATTAATTTACTTAAAAAAAACGTTGAAGACTCCATCGAAGCTAAATTTCAATTAATTAACAATACTGAACTTTTAGCTACTTTTAACAAAGCAGTGGAAGCGGTTGTTGATTGCTACCGACAAGGGGGGCGGCTTTATATTGCTGGAAATGGAGGTTCTGCTGCTGATGCTCAGCATTTGGCCGCTGAATTTGTCAGTAAATTGGCTCGCGATAGGGACCCTCTACCCGCAGAAGCGTTAACTGTCGATAGCTCTATTATTACTGCAATTGGAAATGACTATGGGTATGATTTTGTTTTCTCAAGGCAGTTGGCTGGTAAAGCGACAGGTAAGGACATTTTTTTAGGCATCACGACTTCAGGTCGTTCGGCTAATATATTAAAGGCTTTAGAAACCTGTCGTAACTTAGGAATTCCCAGTTTAGTGTTTTGTGGTAGAGATGGAGGAGACGTTAAACGATTAGCCGATTACTGTGTTATTGCCCCTGGAATGGCAACTAGCACCATTCAAGAGGTGCATATTATACTTGCCCACACGCTTTGCGAAAGTGTCGAGTTAGCGTTATTTGGCCATTGGTCGCAAACAACGCCAACGAATATTAACGAAATGCTTCAGATTGAAGTTGAAGAAATATAAGAAAAGGAAATTAAATGAGCTATAACATTCTTGTTACAGGTGGAGCCGGATATCTTGGTTCTACTTTAGTCCCTGATTTACTCCATGCAGGCCATAAGGTAACGGTATTAGATAATTTTATGTTCAAGCAAGCGAGCCTTAATCATGCTTGCCATAATCCTAATTTTACTGTGGTTAAAGGGGATATCCGAGTAGAAAGTACTATCACACCATTAATAAAAAAGGCCGATATTATTATTCCTTTAGCCGCTTTAGTAGGTGCTCCGCTTTGCAATTTTGATCCTGTTGGGGCGAGCACAATTAATCATGATGCAATTATCATGATGCTGCGTCTTTTATCCAAAAAGCAAATTGTGTTAATGCCGACGACGAATAGTGCTTACGGAACAGGAGATGAAAAAAATTTCTGTACAGAAGAATCACCGTTAAGACCTATTTCACTTTATGCAAAAGAAAAAGTAAAGGTTGAGCAAGAATTGATGCAACGAGAAAATGCGATTAGTTACCGTCTTGCTACAGTATTTGGCATGTCACCAAGAATGCGGACGGACTTATTAGTTAATGATTTCACTTATCGTGCTGTACACGATAAATTTGTTGTCTTATTTGAAAGCGCCTTTAAGCGTAATTACATCCACGTGCGTGATGTGTCTCGTGCATTCCAACATGGCATCACCAATTTTGATAAAATGAAAGGACAAATCTATAACGTGGGCCTTTCAGATACTAACATCTCTAAACGGGAATTATGTGAGCGAATCCAAAAGCAAGTCCCCGACTTTGTCTTTATTGACGCACCAGTAGGCAAAGATCCTGACCAGCGAAATTATGTGGTGTCCAATGCGAAAATAGAAAAAACAGGCTTTAAAACAACAGTGTCATTGGATCAAGGGATTGCCGAATTAATTAAAGGCTATACCATGATGAAAAACACACAGTACAGTAACGTCTAATGCATACTTTTGATTTTATTATTATAGGAGCGGGTATTGTTGGAATGACCGTGGCTCGCGAACTAAAGCAGCGTCTGCCCTTAGCAACCATCGTCATTCTTGAGAAAGAAGACCATGTCGGTGTGCATGCTAGTGGCCGTAATAGCGGGGTCTTACATAGTGGGATCTATTATGCTAATGATACCTTAAAGGCTAAAGTCTGTGCCCGCGGTGCGCAGAGGATGTTTGAGTTTGCCAAAGAACATAATCTTCCCTGTTTGAAATCGGGGAAGGTTATTTTAGCGACTTCTGAGAAGCAGCTTACCACGGTTGATCGTCTCATGCACAACGCGCAACAAAATGGCATTAAAGCAGAGCGAATAAGTAGACAACAACTTTTAGAGTTAGAGCCAGCAGCGGCTGAAGGCCCTGCCGCAATTTATTGTCCTGATACTGCTGTAATCGATAGTGTAGCGGTGCTAAATAAGCTTCGCGCTTTATTAGAGCAGCAAGGCGTTTCCTTTGTTTTTGGCTGCCAAGTAACAAGCGCAAAAGGGACCCAATTGATTACAACCAAAGGAAGGTTTTCTTACGGATACCTTTATAATTGCGCCGGTGCTCATGCGGATACGATCGCACGATGGTTCAATTTGGCTCAAAATTATGCCTTAGTTCCCTTTAAGGGGATTTATTGGAAGCTAAGTCCGGAAGCAAATCATCTTATTAAATCTAATCTTTATCCGGTGCCTGATATCTCTCTACCTTTTTTAGGTGTCCATGTTACTCGTTTGATTACCGGAGACGCTTACATAGGTCCTACAGCAATACCAGTGCTAGGTCGTGAGAATTACAAACGCTGGCATGGTGTTCGAGTTGCAGAAGCATTAAGTATTAGTTTGCGATTGGCATCGATGTATCGCAATAATCAAAACAATTTTCGTTTGCTCGCTAAAACCGAGTTAGCAAAATACAATAAAAAATTTTTTCTTGCAGCAGCTCAAAAACTTATTCCAGTACTTCAAGAAAAAGACATTATTCCCTCATCGAAGGCAGGTATTCGTCCTCAGCTTATCAATATTAAAACCAAGCAGCTGGAGATGGATTATATTTTTGAACAAACCCAACAATCGATGCATGTTTTGAATGCCATTTCGCCGGCCTTTACAAGCTCTTTTGCCTTTGCAGAAATGATTGTCAATCAAAGCGATGTCTCGTAATGCCGTTGTTCAATTTTAGGGTTGTGGAACCAGGCAATTGAGGTATTTCCTACTCATTTCCTCGGGTTATAGGTGGCTGCTATAGAGCTAAAAGGACTAGAGAGAGCGCTTTATGAACTATATCACGACAATGATTGAGTTATGGGTTTTATTACTACTTTGCATGCTCATTGGTAAGCGGATTGTAAACTTACTACCTATCGAGCTCCAAGAGTCAATAGGGTTTTATATTGCTCCTATTCTAGGTTTATCTTGTCTTCTACTGATAGCAACTCTCTATGGCTGGATTTCACCTTTTCGATTTGAATATACGTTCTGTATTACTTTCGTATTGGTACTTTTGGCGATTGTTTTTGAAAGGAAGCGATTGCAATTAATTTATGAGGGTTTGCAAATCAGTTTGTTTACTGGTCTATGTTCACTGCCCATACTAGCAACGATTGTTTATTACCAGGGTTACAATCCTTTTACCGATATATTTACCTACCTGGTTCATGGACAATGGTTACAAGAGCATGCTTTTTCAGAAAAAGCTGCCACTTCAGGTTTTTACCCTGCCTTATCACAGATTTCTCTGTATCAAAATAATGGTTCAAGGATGGGAGCTTCTTTCCTTTTAGGATACGCGGAATCGTTATTTAAACTAAAATGGTCTTACTATGCTTATACTCCAACAGTTGCATTGGCCTTTGTAACCGGATGCTTAGCTCTTGGCGGGATCATAAGGCAAGTTATACCAGTTTCAAGGATGGTTATTCTTGCTTTAGCAGCTATCCCCTGTTTTTCTCTGAATGGCTTTTTGTTGGGTGCCCAGTGGGGATTTTTTCCACAAACCTTTGGTCTTGCTTTTGCAACAGGGATAACTGCTCTTCTCCCTGCACTAACCCTAGCGATTTGTAATCAAAATTATAAGTGGTTTAAATTAGTGCTCTTTGCTTTTCCTCTTGCTATCTGTACTGCAGCGTTTTTCTTTGCCTATAACGAACCATTTCCAATATTCACAATTGGGTTAGGGATATTTCTTATCATTACGGGCATTTTTTTCAAAAATAAAATTAAGGCGTTACTCTTCTTTTTTAGTGTCTATTTTTTACAAGTCATTATTTTACTAAATTATGAGGCGATTAGGATTGCTAGAAATTTATTAGTAACTTTGAGTATTTCAAAAGGAGGAGCAGCAATTGGTTGGCCTATGCCTTGGTCGCCAATTCAATTTTTAGCACACGCCTTCGGTATGAAATCATTTATGGATGAGCCTTATGGTTTTGATTACTATGTAAGCACCATTGTTTTTCCAATCTTGCTTCTTATATTGCTTTTTACCTTAGTTCGTTTTATGCGAAAAAACATTAAAAATAATCTAGCATTAGTATTTTTGTTTTGTATGAATTTTGCCTTAGGCTTGTTTTTCATAAAATTCAGGTATTTTTCTCCCAATGGAAGTGCAATTGAGGTTGGACACACTTTTTTACAATACAAAATTTCAAAATACGCTGCGCCCTTTTCATTAGCGTTAGTGAGTATTACTTTCGCCATTTTATGGCAAAAGCATAAAAAATTAAGACCTCTTTTTTCAATGGGTTACATTGGGTTATTAGCAATGGGCTTATTTTTTCAATGCACTTTTACTACTGATAAGTTAATTCAGGGCTTTATTTACGAAACCAAACAAGTTAGAAATCCATTTGGCACCTTACTCGATTTACGTACCACTGTGGCAGATATTCCTAAAGAAGATCCGATCCATTTTGTTCTTGGTGCAGAACACCATAAGCTTCGGCAGATGGTAACGTATGTCTTATATGATCGAAAGATATCCAGCAATTATGAGGATGATGGGTATATAGCGGGCCATCTTCCTCCGAAAGACAGAGTGATGCAACCCTCTGCTAATGTTGAGTGGGTTACACTGAGCAATAAAAATAATTCGTGTGGGAATCAAACCCAGGAAGTTGGCCCTTTTTTAATCCATCGGCGCTCGGTTCCTTATAGTTATATGCTCTTGAGCAAAAATGAAGGGGGTTATAATACAGAAATCAATATGGAAGGTGATACATGGAACTGGGTTGAGGACGTAATAAATTATTCTTACCGCGTTGAAGGTGCTGCAAATGAAGTTAGATTTTCCTTTAAAGTACTAAGCATCCCACATCCACGTTCGGTTGTAGTTGAATTAAAAAGTGGATCTGGTGAGCTATTAGGTCAGTACTATTTACCCAAACAAGAAGGGGACATCTTTTTTGATACGCCATGGGTAAAAATAAACTCAAGCCAAGTCGTTTTGAGCATGAAAGCCGATGGACAACCCATTAAATTATCGGAAATCGATCCAAGGCACGCTAAATTCGTTGTCGCAAACATTAACGCCTGCTCTCGTTAAGTAATGCATTGAGCTCATTATGAATGAGCTAACGATTTAATTTGGAAAAAAAGTACCTGATTATCTTCTCGTACCAAGGTTGGCTTAGTCCCTAAGAGTTGAGTTAGCTTTTCGGATAAGCTTTCGGCATTGTCCTCAAAACCCCGTCGGTCAATGTATATACCCGAAAAGCCTAGGCGCTGAATGACTTCTAATTGCTTTTCAATGGGTTCTTGAGCAAGTGAACGATAGAACAAATCGCCTTCTCGACCTCTCATCCCTCCGGTGTTCCAGCGTAGTGTTTTGGAATTTAAATAGCCACCTAACAGTTCATAATCCGGCAAGTTTAGATACTGCCCATATTCAGGAAATCTGACGTAGGGAAGTTGATAAATTGAAGCCCCTGGCGATAATACTGCCTCTATCTTTTTAATGAAATTGCTTTCCTCGTTAAACTTCTCTTTAGACGATTGGGTTAGAGGGGTTAAGGTTTTGGGGGTTTGATCAAGGAGTCCAACTAAAAGAATACTTAAAGGAACTACTGAACCAACCCATGTACCTTTAGCTTGGAGAGATTCTAACTTTTTATTGTTTTGGAGCAGGACGAAAAAGCCAGTAAATGCAGCAAAAGAGATGAAAATACTTACTCTATTCCACCCTCTAATGAGGGGTGAAACAAAAAGAGCAAATAAAACATTAAAGCCTCCTACAGTGGTGATTAATAAAAATGCGAAGACCAAAATAGAAAATAATCTGAGACGAATATCAATTTGCTTGCCAAGTGCTGCATAGAAAAAACTAAAAAGGAGGGTCAGGAAACCCAAAGAAGCGAAAAAGCCTAATGCTGAGGTAGCGGCGGCTTCATTCATGCCAAAATATCTGCCATAGAGGTTAATATAAGAGCCAAATCGTTTAATCCTATGTAAGGAAGAGGGGAAAAATAGGTGAACGATTTTTAACGAGAAAGTCTCAGTCTGTTCTGGAATTCGAAAAGCAGCTTCGATATTTTTACCATACTCATGCTTATGAATCAGAGTCGGTAAAATATTCAGTATAACGCCTAAAGCAACCATGCTGGAAAGTGCAGTAGCCGAAAAAATACCGTGGAATTTTTTATCCCTGGCAGAAGCACCTACGCCCGCAACCATGAAAAGAATAAGCCCAAAGAATGCATAGTAAACTCCAAATGAACTCAAAATAATTAATGGAAGCATTAGATTTAGAATTTTTTTTGGGTGATTGAGAGGCCAAATGGATAGGTCACCTAGAAAGATTTTCCAACCAAAGAAAAAATAGAGTGGGACCACAAAATACCATGTATAGAAAACATGGCCTAAACGTAAAAAATGAAAAGGCGCAAAAGCAAATAACATTGCTCCGACAAAGGCATAGCGCGTTCTTAGTGCAAACGATTTCAAAGCCAGGAAGCCGAATACAAAGGCCAGAGGGAAACCAAGTAATATGTACAAATTTAAAGCGCCATAATAAGTGCCAGTCAGGGTGCCAAGCGCTTTTAAAACAAGCAAATTTCCATTATCAGAGTGCGGGTAGTCTAAAAAATTTGAACCAAAAGGATAACCACTCCGAGGGTTCTCAAAAAGCCAACCTTCGGTGACACGTTGAATTTCCCAAGAAGTGAAATTGATGTCTCCTCCATAAATATAGGGGTATTTTAAATTAGGGATTAACCCAGATGGCCATCCAGAAAAAAGAATACTTGCGAAGAAAAAGCAAAAAAATGATCCCGCGAGTAGTAACTTCCAATTCGCACGAAAGAGAGTAAGGAGTGATCGATTTTGCGAAAATTCACCTTGCTGCATAGGGTTCCTGTGGAGAGCGGAGTTACTTAAAAGGTAAAAGATTAACCTATTCAGGTAATAAGTCAAACGGATATTTAGATGTCAATAACCCGTACGGTATTTGACATTATCTTTTTTAAAAAGTAGGCTTTCGCTCATTATTCTGTAGAGATGATCTCAGTAATGCAAGGATATATTAATGAAAATTAAAGCGAGTGACTACATTGCAAAATTTTTAAAGGCCCAAGAGGTCAAATTTGTTTTTGAAATGTCGGGCGGTATGATCACTCAGATTTTAGATTCAATCCATCAAGAAGGCGGCATTGATATTGTCAGTATGCATCACGAACAATCAGCTGCTTTTGCTGTCGATGCTTATGGACGCTGCACTGGTAATGTTGCTGTCGGTATGGCCACTAGTGGCCCGGGCGCAACCAATTTAATTACGGGTATTGCGAGCTGCTACTTCGACTCGTCACCAGGTCTTTTTATCACTGGTCAAGTGAACATACATGAGCAAAAAGGTGACAGAGGTATTCGTCAACTCGGATTCCAGGAAACTGATATTGTTTCAATGGCGCAAATTATTACTAAAAAAAGCTATGCCATTACTTCTGCCGAACAGATTGAATCCACATTGAAAGAAGCGTATGAAATTGCCATTAGCGATAGACCTGGGCCTGTATTAATTGATATCCCCATGAATTTGCAAAGAGCGGAAATTGAAATCGATAAAATCGAAAAAATAGAAAGAAAAAAAATAAAAACCTCTGTGGATAATGGTATTTTCGATGTGCTCATAGAGGCAATAATGCAGGCTAAAAAACCGCTTATTTTAGCAGGTGGTGGGATACATGGTGCTGGTGCGACCGAAGCGTTTTTACGCTTAGTT
Source organism: Legionella maceachernii (assembly GCF_900167045.1). Lineage (GTDB taxonomy): Bacteria > Pseudomonadota > Gammaproteobacteria > Legionellales > Legionellaceae > Tatlockia > Tatlockia maceachernii. The sequence goes on from NZ_FUXJ01000006.1 coordinate 141,199, forward strand.
GATCAATTGCAAATTCCTGTTGTTACTTCACTTTTGGCAGTCGATACCATTGCTTTTGACCATCCCTTGCGGGTTGGCTTTATCGGTAGCTATGGTAATCGCTGGGCAAATATTGCATTAGGCCATTGTGATTTATTAATAGTCATGGGCAGTCGTTTGGATATACGCCAGACAGGGGCAGATGTGGAATCTTTTCGCCAAAACAAAAAAATATTTCACGTGGATTGTGATGTGAGCGAAATTAACAATCGCGTTAAAGGCTGCGTACCTATTGTTATGGATGCCGCGGATTTTATTGATGAAATGTTACAGATTCTTGATAATAAAACATTAGCACTTAAAAAATCTTGGTATGATGAAATTTTGCAGCAAAAAATCGAATGGCCAGATATTAATGAATTGCGCGATATCACCGGTATTAATCCCAATCAGTTTATGCATCGTCTTTCACAGAGCTCGCAAAATGCGAAAGGGTATGTTGTTGATGTAGGAAATCACCAGATGTGGTCGGCTCAATCGCTCGAAATGAATGCCAATCAATTTTTCATCACTTCCGGTGGAATGGGGGCAATGGGCTTTGCTCTCCCTGCTGCAATCGGTGCCTCTCTTGCCCATGATAAGAAACCAGTTATCGTTATCGCAGGAGACGGTTGCTTTCAATTGAATATCCAAGAATTACAGACAATAGTACGGAATAATATTCCGCTTAAAATGATCGTTATTAATAATAATTGCCTCGGCATGATACGACAATTCCAAGATAGCTATTTTAATGGACGTTATTTATCCACTTATTGGGGGTATAGTGCGCCTAATTTTGCAGCCGTTGCCATGGCCTATGGTATTCCTGCTAAAACAATTTCCATTTCCGAAGAAATTGAGTCCAACTTAGAGTGGCTGTGGAAAAGTGAGGGCGCAGCATTGTTGCAAGTCATGGTGGATATGCGCGCAAATGCTTATCCCAAAATTGCATTTGGTCACCCCATTACTGAGATGGAGCCGATGATAGCTCCTGTTGCAATGGAAGCCACTTAATGCCGCTTAACCAATTTACCCTCTCGGTAAACCTGGAGATTCCTAACAAAAGTTGGCCTATGGGCTCAACTTTTTTAGGTTCTATTTAATAACGGCGTTTAATACCTTAAGTGCTTCTTTATCTTCCTTAGTTAATTGATTTTCTTGATAATCAGGATTGGGTTCATACCACCATTGCGTGTCAAAATAGTGTTGTAATTCGGGATCATTAAAGATCCGGCCGTATTGAGCAAAAATACTATTCTTCATTCTTCTTAATTCGGCACGGCTTAGATTGCTTAGTGAGGGAAGTGGATAAGAAGAAATACCAATGAGAGGATAAACAAGCTGGTATCGAACATAATCTCTTCCCGTTTGCAAGCAAAGGGTTACGTCTTGTTTAGGTTCAAAATGTTTAAGATCCCAGAGGTATTGATGATAAGCTCCCTTTTTAATGATTTTCATGCCAGGCATAGGTGTGCCAATATCCTTATAAGAAGAAATTTCAGAACAAAGACGAGTCGGAGTATTGGGACTGATGAGGATACGAGTGTGGCCAATCTGATTGCCTCGCCATAGTGCGCCGGTTTTTAATACATAACTGATCCATGTGAATCCCATTACATCATTAGTAACACCCGTTGAATAGCTGTGTTCAATTTGAAGCGTTTGATTGGGAGCAAAGGTCATAGGCCAAAGATACGCGTCTTGATAGGCAAGATCTTTGTCTTTATTGGCACCAATTTTACTTCGTACAGCGGGAACAGGACCCTCGGGAGTGCTCACTTTAAACTCATAGACTAAAGGATTCCCGGGATAGCTAGTTAAGCCTTTAGGAACTGCAATGGCCTCCTCTTCATTATAGATAGGAAAGGGAAAACCCATTTGTAATGTTTGCTTCTTGGAAGTAAAATTTTTAAAGGTAAATTGGCAGTGATAGAGCCAGCGCCCTTTTCGATTTGGATTTGGTAAATCGTCTCCATAGATGTTGATGACTTCAGCAATCATACCTATTGCCTTATTTTCAAGGGGAATAGGTAACGACCCATTGCCACCAAACTCAGTGTCATTGGCGCTAGAGATCAGTGACTGGATTAATAATAGAAGTGTAAGGACTGTTTGTGCACTACGGTTCATCAGATCTCCTTGTCCCTACTTCATCCATTTTTCTGATTCGTTTACCGTTAATACTCCAATGATAAAAAGGAACAGTAATAAGCAAAAACGCTCGCTTTACAGTACTATTCCTTTTCTTGCGTAAGGCTCCTAATTGTGCTGAAAATAGCGCTTTTGCTAATCACCGCAGCCTTGAACACAACTATCTCGAGTATCAGAGCAGTTTAATACGCAATCTGTGTCACCATTGCATCCTTTTGTGCAACTTTTAGAGTTGACTTCACAATTTGCTTTGCACACATCATCAGCCATTGCCAAAGGACTAAAGCCAATTGAAACGATAGATCCCAGCAGGATGGCAAAAATTTTGTTTAATGACTTATTCATAAATGCTCCTTCACTTTTACAAGTCAATTTAAAGTTTAGATTAGATTTGAAGTTTTTGCTTTTTGCGGGAATGCAGGGAAAAAATGAAAATCGTTATATCAAGTTGGTCAAATTGCACAAGGGCGTATTATTGTGCGCTCCTGATGCGGTATTTCCTTTTATTTTTATAGCAAATGCATCGCTTTCACCCTATAAAGCAAACTACGGACTCTTTTTTTGTAAAGATAAATGGGTAAATACTAGAGCAAGCTGCCTGGGGTCTTTGGACTCGGAATAGTCTTTTTTTCCATGATTACAATCTTGATAAACAAACTTAAGTGTATTAAGTGTTTTTTGGGGCACTAAGGTTAGATTAAGAGTAATTAATTTTTGAATACCCAGCTCTTCGGTTGGCACATAAGCAACAACACGATCATTGAAGTAAACAGTGACTGATTGCCCTGTAACAGGGACACCATTTTTGAAGGCTGCATTCAATAAAAGCGGCTTTGTCGAGTGAGAGGAGTTAGGGTCAATATAAAATTTAAGACTTGTCTCTTTGCCGACACCCCAACGCCAACTTTCTTTGCCATTGCTTTCTATTGGGCATAACCCTTCTACATGTAGGTCATTACGAACTTCATTCGTAATCAGGTTGATTGGAAATGATGTCAAGTTTATTGGAAAGCTGGGGGCAAATAAATTAATTAATTTACTTGCTCTTATTAAATTTACGGGAAGAAAATCCCTATCAGAGGAGGAACGAGTTAGAATCTCAGAATAGAATATTTTAATTTTTTGATGAAATAAATAATTCTGCCAGGGAGCCTCCGAATTAACTGAAATACGAAAAGCCTTTACTAAAAACCAAGGTATATCACTTTTGTGATCTCCAAATAACCACAATCTATCTTTAGTTTTAATCATTGGATTAACTAAAAACCCACCTTTAAGCTGTGAAAGAGAAATAGGAAAAGTTTGTAGCGAATTATCTTCTAACATCAGATCCAGATTAAGATAATCCTGTATATAGAGAACGTTTTTTAGCTTACCCAATATCGTGAAATTAGCATCAATATTCAACCACAAAAAAGTATTTTGAAAATTTTTCAGAGAAATCCAATGATTTAAATGTGCTTCTTTATGAGACAATCGCTTAAGTTTGATATTTTGCCAATTGGCATGCTTTTGCATAATAAACCAATTTTGGAAAATTTGTATCGCCTGATAATTAAAAATCAAACTAAGATAAGCAGATGTATCTAATAATCGGTGGCCAAAATCTTGAATAAATATGAAATCAGGGGCTGTTTTTTGATTCTGATAGAACTGCCCATTTCTTTTATTTAACTGAGAATTGGCAACTATAAAATCAATGGGGATTGGACGTGGACGATAATTAAGATGATTCAATAAAAGTATTTCCGGAACACTGCCAAATTCGTCAACACGATCAAATTGAATAATTTTCTTTAAAGAAAGTGGTAATGAATTTTCACTTTTCAGTTTTTCATATTCAGAGGCTAATTTTTTATGGATCTGCCATGGATGATAATGTGTCAGAGCAGAATAGCGACCATTCATTTCATGAGTAAAGTCCACTGGAATAGATGCTTTATGCGCATAATATACATTATTTGACCATATAACATAAAGCAACAAGCTAAACAAGAGAACTGAGAGCAGCAATAAATAACGTGAAAAAAAACCTTCCTGGGATGGCGTTTTTTCTTTTGTCAGAGGAGTGATTGGATAGAGACAAGTATAGGCAAATAAAACAGGCACTGCATAAAAAAAAGTACCATAAGACAAAGTGCTACGCATCATTCCATGTTTCCAAGAAAGAAAAAAAAGAGCAGCCACTAAAATAGAGCGGAACGTTTCTGCTGTGAAAAATTTTCTTGTAATGATGAATGAAATCAATGCTCGACAGATGAAAAGAATGGAAAAAATACCCACATAGAAAAGTGCATAATAAAAATCTGTCACATCCATTTTTTGCTCTAATACTGCTTGATAAGCGTCGATAAAACGGGACATTGACTTGAAATAAGCTGGAAGATTCGATATTTGCTGTCCGATAGCCAGCCAAAATAGTACAACACCAAAGAGAAAAGAACTTATTAAGTATAAAAGATTACGCCATTGATATTGTTGAATCCAGAGCATTGAAAGTAGAAAGATAACGAGAATAATATAATAGACGTTACTTGCTTTTTCTAAAGTGAGAAAAGCATAAAAAAAGCCATTGAAAATAATATAGGTTTTTCCATGTTTGCCTAGCTCAGATAAAAGACAAAGTGCAGAGAAAAGGATGGCTAATCTAGGAACTATCTCATAAGAATACCAAGGGAAACTTATTTGCAATGGAAAAAAAAGAACCGTGCATAAAAAAAGTAATTTTGCATACCAAGCATGAATTGAGTTGGTGAGTAAAGTTGCATAATAAGCATATACAAAACATAGGAAAGAAAACCATAAAATTTTACTCCAAAATACATTTCCTAAGTAGGTATAGGGATAATGCAGATAACCATAAGGTCCAACATTATCAATGAGATCGATTCCATACTGGAAGCCATGGTAAGAAGCATATTCAAACAGGTGTTGAGATGAAAAAAAATGATTTATATCGACAATTGCATAGGTAAAACTTGCTGGGAAAATATTTAGAAAAATTAACAAAAAAATAAAAAAACCCGCGATGTTAATCATCATTGTCTTGTTTTGTAGATTAAAAATAGCCATTTAAAAATCTCAAAATAAAATAAATTGATGAATAACGCGAATAGCCCCATAAAGAGAGTACTCATCCACCTGAAAACGTGATATGTAATTTGTAGGCATCGAGAATTATCCGTGACTCTCCATTCTGAGTAATTGATTTGCCTTGCTCGATGTTCAAAAATTCCCTCAATCCTTCTGCAAACCGGGCAATTCTAATAATAGCGATTATAAGTTGTATTTTCATGCATAATTTCCACAGGCTTGAATAGGTCATGAAAAAATAGTGGAAGCCGATTTTCGCTTAAGATTGAATCGATTACAAAAGAATGCAGGAAGGCTTAATCGTGCTGCAGTGTACCATGGAGAAAATGTAGTTGCCAGCCGCCAAAAGTGAATCCTGGATAGTTTACTACCAATTCTCGATAAAACCACCTAATAGTACTCTATGCAACTAAAAAACATACGATATGTAGGTTTATGTCCAGAATGTGGACAGCGATCTGATTGGAAAGTACGGGAAGTAGGCAAAAAAATAAGTATTGATGTTCAAAAATGAGTTGCGTTTGTCCTGACCAAATTCAGTGTTAGTGGCGCTAGAGTTTTTTAACTGAATTTACCGTTTCGATTAGATTTTAAATTTTTCCTTTTTGCTAGAATAGATGATGAAAGCGGGAAATCTTTTGAATTATCCAATAGGATTATTTGAGGAAGATAGTGAGAGAATTTTCTTGAAAAAGACAGTGCTCATTTCGAGAAGGTAATAATATGAAAAGACTAAAGCATTTATTGATTTTAGGTGGAGGACACGCCGGGAGTTCTGCTGCACTGGCTGCTGCAAATCAGCGAGCTCAATTGAAAAAGGATAAAAGCGTAAAAATCACTCTCATCGACAAATCGCTAAACCTAACCATTAGACCCCGATTATATGAGTATGATCTTGAGGACACTCAAGTGCCATTAAAAAGCTTTCTGGTTTTAATCGATGTCCACGTTTTAACCTCTAAAATAATCGCTATCGATCTTTTAAACCAAGAAATTTTATGCGATCTCTCTAATAGAAAGGAAAGGATTAAATATGACGCACTCGTAGTGGCGTTGGGAAGCCAACTCATACATGAGGGCATTCGAGGAATCCAGCTTACTCATAATATTGATTCGTTTGAAGCAGCCAAACAATTTCGTGACGCACTCACAGCGTATTTATTAACTAACCAAGAGGCGTGTCGAATAGCAATCCTAGGGGGAGGAATCACAGGGCTTGAATTAGCAACTGAGTTGCCTATTACCGTGAAGAAAATCGCGCAGCGATACAAAACTGATTTTCCACAACCCATCGTTTATCTACTGGATAGGCATGAGGTTGCAAAAAATGCTGGTTTAGCCATCGAAGCACCGATTCAAGAAGCACTTGATCGAGCAAAAGTTCACTGTATTGACCATGCTTCTATCAGTGAAATTAAAGCAAATGAGGTTATTTATAATGAAACAAAACGATTAGAAGTGGATATTATTGTTTCAACATTAGGGCTTCGTGCTAATAATTTAACAAATCAATTATCTTTACCCAAAGATCAGCTCGGCAGGCTCTACGTTAATGACTATTTGCAGCTACCTGGGCATGCAAATTGTTTTTCTGCAGGGGATATAGCTCATGCCATTCCAGCGCCAGATCATGAACCCATTATGTCATGTCAACAAGGCAGGCCTCAGGGACGCTACGCTGGTTATAATGCTGTTTCGTTTTTATTTGATAAACCTTTGGCTGCTTATTCACAACCTAATTATGTAACCTGTATTGATTTAGGGGAATTCGGCGCAGTTTATACAGAGGGATGGAACAGACGTTTAGTAAAATCAGGGGTTGAAGCAAAAAAAATTAAGCAACATATTAATCAGGATCGCATTTATCCGCCTAATAGCTCTAACAAACAAGTTTTACTAGAGGCGGGCCATTTAGAATTTATAACACCGTTATCTTCAATGAGCGAAAAGTCAAAGAAGTAAGTTTTAAAATAATAGCCATCAGCTCTATATATAGGGTTTTTATAAAATTGGTTGGTTAGACGCTTTTAAAAACAAGATACTTGTTTAATATAAATCCTAGTCCCGCGGAAAAAATAATGGTAACTAGTCCCGTAAGATAAAAATCTGCTGATAATTCTTTTAACAAGGTAATCACACTAATATTGATAAGGTATAAGAAAGCATAGACGCCAATAAATTTAAAAATCAGTAAGCGGTTAGAATTGTTAAACACAAGTCTGCCAATGGTTTGAAAGTTAAATAAAACGCCAAGAACAGTGGCTAAAAACAATGCCTTAGCATATTGCAATCCTAGAAAAATGAAAATCGCATAGAGCAAATAGCTAAATACGGTGTTTAAAATACCTACAAAAATATATCTTATAATCTGTTTTCTTGAGTTCATCTTTTTTAATTAACAAGGTTATCGTTTAAGGTTTTTGCATGCCATGCTTGAGTTAGCTTTATTGCATCGATCAACTTGATAGGAGGTGCTAATGGGAGTTCAGTACGAGCTCGCGTAGTATCGGGCACATAGCGCTCGGTCATACCCTGTTCTGATTTAGGTAGCATGACATTAACCTGTATCGAATTTCCAAAGGCACTTGCTACAAGGTGAGCCACATCAATGAGGCTATAGTCTTCATCAGAGCCTACATTATAAGGATAAGCTGTCTCACCTTTAAAAAGAATAGTCCATAGCCAAATAGCTAAATCGGCAGTATATAAATAAGAACGAAATGGTGTGCCATCCCCTTTAATTTGGATAGTCTCACCGCGTAAGCCATTGCGGATAAAATTACCAATTGCAAAATGGCCATCTAAAGGCAGATAAGGTCCAACGAAAGCAAAACAACGAGCGATTTTGACATCTAATTCATATTGTCTCGCATATAAATAAGCGAAGTGCTCAGCGGCACATTTACCTACAGCGTAGGTTGATTTGGTGTCAGTTAAATAAGAGAGACTGGGGTAAGATTCGGGTATATGGGTGACGTCCGCGGGTTGCTTTCCATACACAGCACCAGAGCTGACTAATAAAAATTTTTTAGCTTTACAATGCCTAGCAAACTCCAATGTGTGTTTGGTGCCTTGCACAATGCTATCAAAAACGGTTAGAGGCGCTTCTTTGATTAATTTGGCATTGGTGTCGGTGGCTGCATGAATAATATGCGAGAAGTAACCTGAAGGATAAGTGAAATTTCTCACGTCACCTTCGCAAAAATTGAGAGACGGCTGACAATACAAGTAGGGATACTTGTTGGCAAAATTATCAATGTTCCTCGTTAGTACAAAAACTTCAGCGTTGAGGTCAAGCCTTTTATTAATCCAAAGAAAGCTTTCAAGTAACCAACAACCAAAAAAACCTGTTCCACCTGTAATAAAAATACGTTGATTGCGTAATTCTTCCCATAAGGGAGCGGTTTGATTAAGAATATAATCTAAATCATTGGCTAAAGGATTTTTCATGTTATTGAGAAAAATTAATTCGTTCTTTTTCAACGACTAAAGGTCGCTTGATTACACGTGTATGAATAGACGCGATGTATTCGCCAAGTAAGCCAATAAAAAAGAGTTGTATGGATGAGAAAAAGAATAAGCCAATCAAAATCGGGGCTATCCCCAGGTTAAAACTATTCCAGAAAAGTAATTTTAAAATAAAAAAAATGCACGACATAATAAAGCTAAGTAATGATAGAGAAAATCCGGCCATGGTCGCTAATCGTAGGGGAAGTTTGGAGTGGCTGGTAATTCCTAACATTGCCATGTCGTATAACGAATAAAAATTATTTTTAGTTACTCCGCGGGCTCGACGTGGTTGGTTGTAAGGAACCTCAGCAATTTCAAGCCCTATCTCAGCGATTAATCCACGAAAGTAAGGATAGGGATCTTTGTAAGTGCGTAAAATATCAACGACTTCTTTGTCATACAGCCCAAAACCTGTAAAGTTTTTTATAAGTTTTACATCAGCAATTCGCGTGACGAAATTATAGTAAGCTCTACGAATGGTGAACATGAGTTTAGATTCCTGACTTTCAGGCTTAACCCCCACCACCATCTTGTACCCTTGTTCCCATTTTTTGATGAATTCTTTGATCATCGCTGGAGGATCTTGGAGATCAGCCACAATCAGAATAGTTGCATCGCCGTTTGTTTCGAGTATGGCATGATAAGGGGAGCGAATGTGGCCAAAGTTCCGTGCATTAACAATGATTTTTGTATGGGGATCTTGCTCGGCAATTGTTCTTAAAATGGCTACTGTATTATCGGTTGAAGCATTGTCTATGAAGATGTGTTCATAACGATAATTGGGAATTTCTGCAAATATTGCTTTGACTTGTTTATGGATTTCCTCAACATTTACTTCCTCATTATAGCAAGGTGTAACAACACTGATTAATTTCATAAAATTCCCAATTAGTTAATCTTCAATAACCACGGATAGGCGATTAGAGTTATCTGTGGTAACAGCTCACTCCCCTTGCTCCTACACTCCGCAGAGGAGTAAGAAGCTGGATGTGAGTTTCTATTATTTATTAGCTGACGGTTAGCCTACCACTTCTTTTCCAGCATGTGCTTTAGCAAACAGCTCAATCGATTGATGGATATGGTTAACCATCTCAGGGGTTAATCCGTGATGGCAACCCAATAAAATACCACCGCGCATTACTTGATCAGCGTTAGGATAACCGTTGGCTGATTCACGGCGTTGAATCTTACTAAAGCCAGGTTGCCGTAAAATATTACCTGTAAAGACAGTTCTGGTTTGAATGTTGCGCTTCTCTAAGAAAATTTGCAGCTCTTTTCGAGAAAAAGGTGCGCTGTCTTTAATCGTTAGAGGAAAAGCCAACCAGCCAGTTCTTGAGTTGGGTAATTGTTTAGGCAAAATAAACCAATCGTTGTATTGACTAAAAAATTGAAGGTGTTGTTCAAAAGCTTGTTCGCGCGCAGAAATATTTTGCGGCAATTTGCTGAGTTGAACGAGACCAAACGCAGCGCCCATTTCTGAAGGCTCAAGATTATAACCTAAAGCTTCGAACACAAATTTTGCGTCGTAATCAATACCATCGACTTGAATGTTAAAGCGATTTTCAATGGCTTCTGACTCTACAAATAAAGAGGAGCTTCTCCCCCAACTGCGTAATAATTTCGCTCGAGAGGCAAAGCGATCTTCATTCACACACAACATACCCCCGTTGCCTGCACAATTGACAACATGTGAACCGTAAAAGCTCGTGGTACTGATATCGCTGAAACGGCCTACAGATAACTCATCAATCGTTGCGCCCAAAGTATCTGCTGAATCCTCAATTACAATCAAATTATGTTTATCTGCAATTTCTCTTAACATTTTCCAATTGGGAAGATTTCCTAGCAGATTAGGCACCATCAATGCCCGCGTTTTAGGCGTGATCATGGCTTCTACTTGGTTTGCATCAATATTGAAAGTACCTTTTTCAACGTCAATGAACACAGGGATTAACCCATTTCTGATTAAGGGTGCAACGGTGGTTGAAAAAGTCAACACCGGAGTAATTACTTCAGAACCGGCAGGCAATTCTGCTATTTCAACAGCTAAATAATTCGCTGAAGAGCCGGAATTAACCATAATGCCGTGCTTTTTCTTAAATAAAGTCGCGACTTTGTCTTCCATTTCACGCACATGCTTGCCCATTTGAGTTGACGTGCGCAATACAGAGACTACTGCTTCAATTTCTTCTTCACCGTGTACTGTCTTTCCATAAGGTACATGAATAAATTGCTGAGTTCCCATTTATTATTCTCTCTTAAAATAAAATAATTATTTTCCGCATAATCACCAAGTTTTCCAAGGTGCTTTACCGGATGCCCATAATTCTTCGAGATAGTTTTTGTCGCGGAGTGTATCCATAGGATGCCAAAAACCGTCATGTTGAAAAGCAGATAATTGTCCCTCTGCTGCTAAGCGCTCCAGAGGATCTTTTTCCCAAATCGTATCGTCATCTTGAATGTAATCGAAAACTTTAGGGGATAAAACAAAAAAGCCGCCATTAATCCAGCCCCCATCGCCCTGAGGTTTTTCTTTAAAGCCAGTAATTCTTTCATTATCCATCATCAGAGAACCGAACCGGCCAGGTGGTTGAATCGCAGTTAACGTGGCTAATCTTTTTTGTCTTTGATGAAAACTAAGCAATTGACTGATATTGACGTCAGAAACTCCGTCCCCATAAGTAAGACAAAAATCCTCATTGCCTACATGATTAGCAATTCGCTTTATGCGGCCGCCAGTCATGGTTTTTTCACCCGTTTCTACCAAAGTAATTAACCACGGCTCGGCGTTATTTTGATGAATTTCCATTTTATTGTTAGTGATGTCTAAAGTGACATCAGACATGTGCAAGAAATAGTTGGCAAAATACTCTTTAATGACGTAGCCTTTGTAGCCTAAACAAATGATAAAATTGTGGATATTATGGGCAGAATACAATTTCATGATATGCCATAAAATGGGTTTTCCACCGATATCAATCATAGGTTTCGGGCGTAGCGATGTTTCCTCGCTTATTCTAGTGCCTAAGCCGCCTGCTAAAATCACCGCCTTCATAAAAACTCCTTAATATGCTTCGAAACTTAAACGCCTCAAGGTATCTCGTGCTCAAGCTTTATTGCTTTTTCATCGTTAAGTCGTCTCGTGCTTCGTCTTAAACTCACAGCCATAAGATTAGCGAATAATGTTATTCGGTCTCGACTGCTAATGCTATCCCATGGATAGATTTTTGTGATGGTTGGGATTATACTGATTTTCGGCGATATTTCACCTAATTGTATTATTACTGGTATAAAAATTTTCGAGTTATTTTAAACTTAACCTTTTTGTGGGTTTCGCCGAGAGCTTGTACAGTATAAATCAAACGATTATTATAGGAATCCTTTACCGAGTTACTTAATAAAAGCAAGTTAATTGTCTGAAATTCGGTGAATTTCTTAACGATAACTCAATCATTACGGATTATCATGCCCATCGCTTTAGATACGATAGAAAAAGCAATTCCAAAGCAAAAATCGGTTTCTTTTTCCCCTGAAATTGAGTCCCTAAGAGGCGTTGCCTCACTCGCGGTGGTCATGGGGCATCTCTATTTATTTCTTTTTATGCCCATGCTTGGTTTCTCTGTGGAAACCTCGCATGATAGCATGCTCAATTTGCTCGTCGCCGGTATTTTTGACCCGCAACCGGCGGTTTTGCTTTTTTTCACGATTAGCGGATTGGTTCTAGGGCGACAACTGCGAAAAGAGCCGATAGGTGATTTTTTCTCGTTTTTCGCTTTTCTTTGCCGTCGTGCTTTTAGGCTAATCCCGCTGATGTGGGCAACTACAATTCTCGCTTTTTTCCTTTGGAATTCAATGAATAAGCTTGATCCGTCGATTTTACGGTCCACTTTACTGCTTAATGATATAGGCATTAATGTTCCATTATGGTCATTAAAAGTCGAATTGTATTGCAGTATTATTTTTCCAGTGATTTTTTTATTGTTTGAGTTCGGGGGAAAACTCATCAATTTTTTCCTTTTTTCGCTATTGACCCTGTTAAGCTTTTATTGGCAGGATCCCATTTATATTCAGTTTTTAGTTTTTTTCCATGCAGGTTTGTTAGTGGATCGAGTGGCTTCAAAAGCTGCTCATTTTATTCCCGCGCGGTTAGGCACTTTACTGCTCTGTTTAGCAGTTACGATATTGTTATTGGCTCCCGAGTTTTGCTTCGGTAAACGAAATTGGGCGCATGGAAATTGGCAATCGTGGGTTATTCCTGAAATAGTAGCTTGTCCATTTATTTTGCTATTTGTCGTCTCTCAACCACGCTCATACTTCAATGCTTTTTTAAGACTTGCTCCAGTTAGGTATTTGGGCAAAATCTCGTTCAGTATTTATTTAATCCATTTTCCCGTATTTTTATACATGAAAACCTATTATCCTTTTACTGGAACCCTTTTTAATTCCCTCGGTTTTTTAATTGGCTACTTAATAGTCGTTGTCACTCTTTCAAGTGCCACCTTTCGGTGGATTGAAATTCCTTCAAATGAGCTGGGTAAAAAGTTAAGTTCTTACATCTTAAGGGCAAGACGCCCTGCTTTCTTAACTGAGTAAAGCTGTGGTAAACATCGTAAAAACACTTAACATAGGTAGCCTGGGGTGCAGGTCCGCAGGACCGAAACCCGGGTTTCACTTCGTTTCACCCAGGCTACATTACTGAGTAAAAGCGTGTAGATGGTAGCTTTGGGACGTGCCACAGCGCAAGCAGCCCCAGACGGGGCTCTAGTGAAGATGGCTAACGTTATCTATTGCGGTACTTTTATTAAATTTCTTCCCCAGCCAAACAAAGTTTGCGCAAATTGTTTCGATATTTTTCTATTCCAATACAGCGTCGACCACAGGGACAGAAGGAAAAGAGAAGAAACAAATTTGCCGGGATTTTGGTCTCTAGTAATTTTCGCCTCAGTCGCCACATGAGCATAATTAAATAACCAGCGTTCTGGTACCTGGCCAAATTTCTTTTTAAACATATCATTAATTTCGCGGTGTACCTTGACTTTAGCACCAAGCGTTTTGGTTTCCGCATAAAGTCGAGAGCCTGCCAGCTTTTTTCCCAGGTAAGCAAAACGAACATTCGCTTTACCTAACCGTAACCAATACTCATAATCCATGCAGTAATGGAGTGATTCGTCAAGTAAACCGTGCTGTTCCACCACTCTGCGTCGAAAAAAAAGAGCAGGTTGGCAGATAAAGCAAGTTTGCTTGAGGCGTTCAAAATCCCACGACTCAGTGGGATAAGATTCAAACGGTTCATCATGGATATCAATATGATCCGCTTTACCATAAACCACATCAATTTCAGGATGGGCCTCGAAAACTTTGAGAACAGATTCAATTGCACCTGGGTAATAAATATCATCTGAATTAAGCCAGCCGATAATTTCACCATCTGTAGCAAGAATGCCTTTATTTACTGCATCAGCCTGCCCCTTGTCTTTCGCTGAAACCCAGCTTTTTAGAGAAGTGGCGGATTTAAGAATTTCTTGTGTATTATCGGTACTGCCACCATCAAATACCACATGTTCAATTTCGCCTCCGGTTTGATTTGCCACACTTAAGAGGGTGCGCTCAATGAATTGTCCTTGATTATAAGAAGGGGTAATAATACTTATTTTCATGCTGATTTTTTCCCCGTTATGAGTTGAACGGAACCGCCATCACGTATTACTCGACATCGTCGAACGACTAATGAAAGTTCGCGACGATCACTATTACTATATCCCGTTTTTGCAGGAATAAAGGTTGGCTTCATTTTAATTTCGAGACATCCACCATCGGCGGATAAAGGCAAAGTTAACAATGCCTTTTCGCCACGACGAACTTCAAGAGGAGCTGCCTGCATTTTTCCATCGCGAAGGGCGCGAACTACAATTTTAGATTGGGGTGTCCAGTCGGGGACAAACAGTTCCATTTCCAACATTTGCTTGTTGGTGCTCGGGGCTACCTGCACATTCATTTGCGAGCCAACCCAGCCATCTTCATAGGCTCCAGTTAACTGATCTTGTTGCTCATTCTCTCTTAAAGCATACTGAAAAAGATACCAATATTCTTGAGCCATACGAGAAGAATCTTCAAATAATTTTGCGCGTTCTTTACCAGCATCGATAAGTCTCTTACACAGTTTTTTATCATTTTGTAAAGAGATGATTGCTTCGGCAATCTGAGTAGGAATACGCGGGTTGAAAAGTATTGCAGCCTCACCTACTACTTCGGGGAGAGAAGTGAGATTACTGCAAGCAACTGGAATACCGGCTGCCATTGCCTCAACGACCGGTAGTCCGAAACCTTCGTAAAGAGAGGGGAAGATGACGCCACTGGCATTTGCCATTAACATCGCTAACTCAGCGTCAGTAAGATAACCAGGAAAGACAATCCGCTCGCCTAGTCCCATCATATGCGCGGCGTCAGTCAAAGAAGACAATCGAGCACTCCCAGCCCCAGTACAGACTAATTTAACATCTGAGGCTAATCCATTTTTACTGGCAATCCCAAAAGCGGTGAGTAGCATTTCATGGTTTTTATGTTTCCAGAAATTGGCTGGATAAAGTAAGTATTGCTTCGGTGTTAAGTCAAGGAGAGTTAAAATACTTTTATCTTGGTCCTCTTCTGGCAAAATGCGATGAGCCATTTGCAAATAAATGGTTCTTATTTTTTCCGGCTTAAGGTTTCCATGAACAATTGCAGATTGACGAGAATATTCAGAAATTGCTGTCAACATGGAGGCTCTGCGACAAGCTTCCTTGAAAGTATGCTCTCGGTGAGCGACATCTTCGGGAGCAAAAAACTCAGGATAAGTTTTATACTGCAAATCATAAAGTGTGCAAACGGTTGGAATGCCAAGCTCATAATAGGTGGGGGCAGTAAATGGACAAAAGAGTAAATCGACATTGAGTCCTTGTAATAAAAAAGGCGTTTTTCTTCGTTTGAGAAAGACACTGAGGCGATAGCCTAAATAGGATAATTTTCGAGGCTTATAAGGAAGTCTACGCGCGACAGCAACAAGCAAATGGTATAAAAACGAGTCCTTCACCGGTGCATTAAGAACCATTTTACATTTTATATTATGGCTTTCCATCAGCGTCAGCTCATCATGCGAGGCGGCTTGAGTGAGCAATATGAATTGGGTGTTAGGAACCAAATCCGCTAACTGCTTTATTAACTCCAGAACGAAAATTTTTGCTCCCCCATTTTCTCCTCCTGGAAGTATAGGAGTCAAATCGATAGCAACAGTTTTAAGAGAGGGGTTGGGTTTAGGCGGTTGATCATTTAAAGTCTTTTTTAGATCCATAAGTTCTGGCCATTTAACAAAGCGAGTGAATAGGCGAAAGGGACGTCTAGACAATAAAGTATTCAAATTAGTTTTATAGAAACTCAAATTATTTTCAAAGTGGTTATTTTTTTCGTTATATACCTGAAGTTGATTCCTTTGTTCAATATTATCGGATTCTAACTGTTTTACCATGGTTGTGAGCACTTGAATTTGTTCCCAGCGTGCTGCTCTATCCCCTTCAGAGACCTCAAGCTGACGAGTTAATTGCAGTTCTCGCTCGTGTAAATCGAGCAAGCTTACAACAAATCTGCTTTTAGGGTTGTTGAGTAATAACGGTTCAATTTTTTCAGTGGAATTATGCTCAAATGAAGTTCGGCTAACCGCAAAAAACATATCATAATGAGCAAATATCGCAGGTTCAAATTGAATAAAAGGCATATTAAGCTGTTGGAAAAACTTAGATATTGAACTTTCGGTAAATAGATAGATGTGTTCATCTGGCTTAAGGAGTGGTAAAAATGCTCCGTTATTGTCAATGAGATCTTGATATTTGATTTCTTCTCTAAATTGGGGCGTTTGAATAAGCAGGATGCCGTCAGGTTTTAGCAAACTGACGCAGTGCGTAATCGTTGCTATTGGATTTGGCAAGTGCTCCAGAACATCCATTAGAACGATGGCATCAAAATTTTCTGTAAAATTCAGATCTTCCAAAGGACCAATCGATACAGGAATGTCAAAGATATTGCTGCCATAATTAACCACCCAGGGACTCAATTCGACTCCTGAAGCATCATAGCCTGTTTGTCGTAGCAAGGCGACAAAACTCCCGTGGCTGCAACCCAATTCTAAAACTTTGGCCGGAGGTAATTTATACTTCAGCAGGGTCTTTAACCAGTGCAGATTGCGTTCACTCAAATCGGAACGAGAGCGTGTATAAATATCAGCATTTCCTAAATCTTGAGTCTGGTGATTTAGCCAGTATTGTTTACCATAAAAATCAGTTTCATCATTTTTCACTAGAAGGGTTTCATCAGTAAGACGACTCTGTAAAACTAAGGTTTTACACACATCACAGACGGCATAATCCTGATTAAAAAAAGAGAAGGAAGTACTATCACACCAGCATTTACGCAATTTTAATCTCCTTTGGATTGGATAAAATATCCTTCGTAAAAGTTATTTGCCTAAAATAAGTGACATCAGCTCTAATCTGCGATGTCGATTTACTTCCCCGAGCCACTGTGTGCGAGGATTGATTTTGCTGGAGATACTTTATTTTTTAGCTCTCTTCGCTTAGGTGCTGCCAATGCCTCTTCATAAAGCTCCAATAATAGTGCTGCGCTTTGTTCCCAGCTAAATTTATTAGCCTGTTCTTGAGCCACTAAACTTAATCTTTCTCTTTCAGAACGATTGGATGCTAAACGCAGCATGGCCTGCGCCCAATCCTCGGTATTTTCGGCGGGAAGTAATATGGTGGCTTGTCCTGCTATTTCAGGCATGGAGGTAGACAGAGAGTTTAGAGTGGGCGCTCCGAACTGCATGCCTTCGAGAATGGGTAAACCAAAGCCTTCGAACAACGAACAATATAGATTCGCATAGCAATTTTGGTAAAGCCAGATTAACTCTTCATCCGAAACATACCCCGTAAAAATAACGTGAGATTCAATGTCCAACTCATGAAGATACTTCTTGAAATCATCCATTAGCCACCCTTCTCCTCCTGCAAAAACAAGCGGCATTGGCTCTCCGTTAAGTGCAAGATAACGGGCATAAGCTTTAGCTAAACAACGCTGATTTTTTCTTGGTTCAATAGTGCCTACATTTAACCAAAATTTTTCTGCAACACAATTTTTAAGTGCCTTGGGTCGTTTACCTTCGTGTTGACCGTTGGTAAAGCGAGAGCAAGGGTAGATAACACGAATGCGATCTTCTGGGAAATGCGGAAATATACTTAAATAGTGATCTCTTGACGCTTTGGAAATAGCGACAACCCAGTCAGCAGCAAGCGAAGAGTTAAAAACCCCACTAAAACAGCCTAGACGGTTCGCTTCAGTAGACCAGTTTGGATTTACGACGAAACCCATATCGTAAAAGGTATAAATAAGACGGCTGGATTTGAATTGAGTGGGACACCAAAAATTATTGGAATGTACAATATCGGGTGATCCTAAAGTGTTTTCGATATCTTGTTTAGACCAAAACGCGGAGGCCATTTCACGAGTTAAATGCCGAGGGCCATAATGGCCTTTTTTATAAGGATTTTGAATAGGCATTAACGCATCAAAGAAAAAATCGCCAAAACTTGGGTAAAGTGAGTACCGGTGTTCTGGAGCAATTTCTAGCATCGCTTGTATCATTGCATGAGCAAAGAAACCACAGCCTGCTTTACCACTCCCTGTCTGAGAAATATCAAAGCCAATATGCATTTTATTCGTGGGCATGAAATCCTATCCTTAAAAGTCTTCCTTTTAATTGTTTAATAACCAAACTCATTGCGCAGTAATTAAGTTCTCGTTGTGATGAGAACGAAATAGTATAACAGATGGGATAAAAAATCTCATCGCCGTTATCTTTGTCGATAGTATCGCGAATGAAAAAATCAAAACAATAGCTAATTGACTTTTTTAAACGAAAAAAGTACTCTGGCGAGCATTGTAATAGAATAGAGCAGCAAGGACGGCGCCGGTTCTGGTTTTAGTTGAGGCATTCTTCGATTATTAACAAGCTAACCTACCTGACGTGCTCTAGTTCGTTTCCATTTTTATCGCAACTGTGAGAGCCGCTTAGATGGGCTTATTGAGAGGCACCGTATGCGTAGCGCTTTAATAACAGGTATTACTGGGCAAGATGGTTATTTTCTAGCCGAGCTATTGCTTAATAAAGGATATCAGGTATTCGGATTTGCGCGTAATCTGAAAGCAGTGAGTTCCGCCCAATTACCCAATAGCGTGCAAATGTTTTTCGGTGATATTTCGGAGGAAGCGGATGTTGCTAAAGCTATTCAGCAAATAAAGCCCGATGAGATTTATAATCTTGCTTCACAATCCAGGCCCGGGGAGTCATGGGCACATGCTGCAAAAACGCTCTGCGTTAATAGTTTGGGAGCAATTCGTTTATTTGAAGCAGTAAGAACGGTTTGTCCAACAGCGAAAGTGTACCATGCTTCTTCATCCGAGATGTTTGGTCAGACACCTATCTCGCCGCAAAATGAAGAAACACCTTTTAATCCTACAAACCCTTACGCTGCGTCAAAAGTCTATTCTCATCAAATGGTTCGCATCTATCGCGAAAGCTATGGACTGTTTATTACCAGCGGCATTTTGTTCAATCATGAAAGCGAGCTTCGTCCTTTGCATTTTGTGACCCAAAAGGTGGCTTACGGTGCTGCTTGTGCTGCGCTAGGCATTATGGATTCACCTGATCGCAACGAGAGAGGGTTACCCATCGTTTCTCAAGGAAAATTGGCTTTAGGTAATTTTGAAATAGCCAGGGATTGGGGATATGCTCCCGACTATGTCCAAGCAATGTGGTTAATGTTACAGCAAGATGAGCCTACCGATTTCGTGATTGGTACAGGGCAACTTCATACATTAAGAGAATTATGTGAAGTTGCTTACCATTACGTGGGCAAAAATTGGCGTAACCATGTGATTAGCGATCCCGCATTGGTTCGACCTTTGGAAACCACTCAGACGGTGGCAGATCCTTCAAAAGCTCAAAAGCTTTTGGGTTGGAAACCCTCAGTCAATTTTGAAGAAATGATCCAGAGAATGGTGCAGATGCAAATTAAGCAGCTGTCTAAGGCTTTGAGTCTTAAATCAGTCGTTGCTAACGCGCCCTAATAATTTGCTTGGGATTTATTTGTCAAAATTTTCAAGGAAACCGCTCAAAATGTTTATGTTTCGCACCTTATACGCGGAATCAGTGTTGAACTTTATTCAAGATCGCATGGATGTGTGCATAAGCAAGTCACGTGGATAAATTGCAGGCTTCTAGTATTTAAAGTGAGAGGCAATGAGTGCTTGTCGAAGTTTATTTGCGTTTTCGCGCCGCGATAAAGAGACCAAGCTCATAGAGTAAGCAAAGGGGCACAGCGAGCATGATTTGTGATAATACGTCAGGTGGGGTGAGGAGCATTCCCACAACAAATGCAGCGACGATGAAATAGGGTCTAATTTTTTTTAAAACCGATAAATCTACCCATCCCAAAGTCACCAAAGTCAAGCAAAGAAGAGGTACTTGGAAGCAAAGACCAAAGAGCAGCAACATGCGGGTAATAAAATCTAAAGCCTCAGCCATATCAGGCAAGAGCCTAACGCCGGCGGGAACCGCTTTGGCAAAAAATTGAAACATATAAGGCAAAATGAAATAAAAGCAAAATAAAACACCACAACAAAATAGCAGTAAACTTGTGATAATAACCTTGCGAAGAGTATGGCGCTCATTCTTATAAAGCCCTGGAGCAGCAAAGCGCCAGAGTTGCAATAAAGCAAATGGCGCACAACCGAGCATCGCTGCATCTGCGGCGAGTTTAATCGGTATAAACACTGGGGAAGTAATCTGTATAGCAATTAAAGAATCTGGATGGGGTAACGCGCTCAACAAAGGTTTTACTAGTGTATGAAATAAATTATTAGCATAGAAAAAAAAGAATAAGAAGAGAGTGAAAAAAAGCAAGAGTACATGCAGAGCGCGTCTGCGAAGTTCTAGCAAATGACTTAACATATCCGTTTTACTCTTAGGGAAATCGATAAAATCAGCGTAGTGTGAAATGATGCTGGATAGAATTGTACCCGAATAATTAGCGAATTAAGAGAGGTGATGGCATTCTTGCTTCAGTTCTATAAGACCATAGTGGACGCCTCTCGAGATATTTTAGGCTTCTTAATTACTATTAAGCATGCACACCATACCTCTAAATCTGGCTCCTAACTGTTAGTGTTAGCTGAGCAAGAATTGCCATCTATGTATTTAAAATAAGCTATTCTTTGCGAGATAGCAATGCTGTAATTGTTAATTTTGAGAAAATCCCTATTTCTTTACAAGAAACTTAATGAGCAAGCGTATTTTTCTTTAAGATAAATAGTATAATCCTGGGTTTTAGAGAATGGGACGTTAGAACTCATTAGCGTTCAATTTTTTATAATTAAAATGGCTATTACAAAACACTCTCCTACATCCAGTGACACTCCGCTGATTCTCCTTGTTGAGGATAATCCTGTTGCTTTACGTTTTGTGGAGTCGATCGTTTCGCAAGCGGGATGCCGTTTTCTATCAGCAATGGATGGTGAGCGGGCTTTAGCATTAGTAAAAACTGTTATGTTTGATTTGATTATCACAGACCTAGGTCTGCCAGGCATTTCTGGAATTGAATTAACCTATTTGATTCGCGAGTGGGAAAAATCCTTAGAAAAATCGCCAATACCCATTATTGGTTTAACCGCTCATACGCTCCAGGACTCTGAGGGAAAATGCCTGCAGGCTGGAATGAGTAAAGTTATTCATAAACCTCTTTACTTGCATCAAATGCGCGAGTTGATAAGTCAATACATTCATAAAGTTGGTCAGTAATAAAAAATTATATTAATAAGATGGAATTTTTCCGCTAAAAGCCTCCATTTTTAAGCAAAAATAGTCGCCAAAATGCTATAAATAGTCGCAAAGCGTCAGTTTTCGGCGCTAAAATGGATTGCTTTTCTCAAATAAGAGGTATAATCGTTATAAAGTTACTGTATTTCCTCAATTAGGGTACACTTTCTGGTAAAAAGAGGTATAATTCTGGCGTGTTTTTTAGGTGAAATCAAAGTGAGTCATCGTCCCCGTAAACGCTTTGGGCAGAATTTTCTGCAGGACAAACATATTATTAATAATATTCTTAATGTTTTGCACCTGCAAAAAGATGACAAAGTCATAGAAATTGGCCCGGGTTTAGGTGCTTTAACTCAACCTTTGCTTAAATACATAGAAAAGTTGACGGCAATTGAGATTGATACGGATTTGCAGGAGCATCTTAGATCATTGCCTGGTGCTGGCAGTAAGTTGCATCTGATTGCAGCGGATGCGTTAACCATTGATTATAGTCAATGGGGACCCCACCTCCGAGTCGTTGGTAATTTGCCTTACAATATTTCTACGCCTTTATTATTTCACCTGCTTGGTTATGCCTCGTTCATAGAGGACATGCATTTTATGTTACAGAAGGAGGTTGTTGCTCGTTTGGCTGCTCAACCGGGTACGAAAGTTTATGGACGATTAACGGTCATGGTGCAATATCACTGTAAGGTTGAATCGTTATTTGATGTACCGCCAGAAGCTTTTCATCCTGTGCCAAAGGTTGATTCGGCCATAGTGCGTTTAATTCCATATCAGGTATCGCCTTATCCAGTAGTGGATATTAATGCACTTGGGCAATTAGTAGCAAAGGCATTTGCAATGCGGCGTAAAACCCTTGCGAATAATTTGAAGCCATTGCTAAGTGCAGCACAATTACGCGGTTTAGACATAGACCCTCTTGCTCGCCCAGAGCAAATCGCAGTAATGGACTATGTGCGAATAGCAAAATTAATCGCTAATTAGTGTAAAATTAATACAGTATACTTGGTGGAGGTTGATTTTGTTTCATCATTATGGAAAAAGAGTAAAATCGTCGCAAACTAAGTCATTAAAGGACTTAACTCGCATCGTCAACGCATCACTTTTGTTGGGTGATGAAAAACGTACTGCTTTATTGCGGCAAATTAAAGAATCATGTGCATTGGAAGAGGCTCGTTTTGATAGCTTATGTCTTAGTCTAGTACACAATTTAGCCAATCATTGTCAAAACTTGCCCGAAACTTCGACGAGCTATTACTCTCAGCCGGGTGGTTTAATCGATCATGCGCTTAACCGCACTGAAGCGGCACTGAATTTATTTCAAAATTTTCTCATTCAGGATAGCCCAGATGGGTTATCAGAAGAGCAAAAATTGTGGCAATATGCGCTTTTTTCAGCCGCAATTCTCCAGGGGATTGGGAAGTTATGTATCGAGTTTACTATCGATTTACACGATAATAATGGTCAATTTTTAAAGCAGTGGAATCCCTTATTGGAAAGCCTAGTCGGCGTGGGTAACTATTATAGCTACGAGTTTCAAAAAGAAGCGGATGAGGAGTTTCGTCGCCGTCTCAATTTGTTAATCGCCCGATTTTTAATGCCGGCAAGTGGCTTTGCATGGATAGCTTCCAACCTGGAGGTGTTAGCTGTCTGGCTTGCATTGCTTAATGAAGACACCGAAGGTTCGGGGACGTTAGGGGCCATCTTAGTCCGCGCTGACGCTGTCGCTATCCAGCGCTATTTAAATCAGTTTGCTTTAAAAGGGGGATACGGTTCAGGTAAAGGAGGACGGTATGGCAGAATGAGCACATTTACCGATCGAGCCCCTGAATCCATTGCTGAGAAAGAACAACAGATAGGCATTGAGTTTATCCAGTGGCTAACCAAGTCACTGGAATCCGGGGTGATTATGATTAACAAAGCCCCTTTATTTGTGGTTCCAGGTGGATTGCTGATTTGTGCGGAGATGTGGGAGATGTTCATGAGGAGTAACCCTCAATATAATTCCATACAAGCCATTCGTAATGGATTTTTATCTTTGAGTATGCATCAGGTGGGTGCAGAGGGTAATGTCACTTCTCGCTTCGAGCAAACTTCCACGCAACAAATCGTAACGGGTATTGTTTTAAAAGAATATGGGGTGGTTCTTCCTAATGAAGTTCAGTTGCACAATGTTAATACGGGTAAGGTAACCACCGTTACAGCAATGGAACTCATTTATCAAGGGCATGCTAACAGTAGTCATTTTACTGCGCAGCCAGCCACCTATGTGGCTACTCCGATACCGCTCCTCTCCTCATCCGGACAATGGGTTGCAGAAACCACTCCTGCACCACAGGCATCCCATCGTCCTGGGGCATTAACCCGTGCCTGATTATGCTATTGGCGATGTACAGGGTTGTTATGACCCTTTACAACGCCTGCTGGATCGAATTCATTTCAACGAAAAGGAAGATCGTTTATGGTTTGTGGGTGATTTAGTCAATCGGGGACCACAATCACTTGCTGTCCTACGATTTGTAAAAAATTTACCCATTCAGCCTGTCGTCACTTTGGGTAATCATGACTTGCATTTGTTAGCCAGATTATTGACAAAGGAACCAATAAAAAAAAATCAGGATGATACGCTGCATGAAGTGTTAGAAGCAAAGGATAGCGAGGAATTGGGACATTGGCTACGTAAGCAATCCATTCTCCACCATGATCCTGCGCTCAACGTAGTGATGTGCCATGCTGGCATTGCACCCGCTTGGGATCTTAATGTAGCAAAAGCATGCGCACGGGAATTGGAAAATGCCTTAGCCGGCGACAATTTCGGCGATTTTTTAATGAATATGTATGGAAACGAGCCAAGCCATTGGTCAGAAGAATTAACGGGGATACCTAGACTCCGAGTGATTACCAACTACTTCACGCGCATGCGGTTTTGTGACAATCAAGGAAATTTAGTGTTGTCTTACAAAGGAACCCTTGCTAACGCACCTAAAAATCTAATTCCTTGGTATGAAGTGCCTAATCGAAAACCGATTAATGCTGATATTGTTTTTGGTCATTGGGCTGCTTTAGCCGGGCATTCGCCCGATCCTACCATTTTTGCAATTGATACAGGCTGCTTATGGGGTGGGCGATTAACTGCTTTACGATTACACGATAGGCAGCGCATTTCCGTACCGGGATTGAGTGGTTAATTTCAAGTTGTCCAAAATATAGCATTTTAAAGTGTCTTGGGTATATACTCTCCTCACCACGTTGTCCTCGTGGATCATATTGGAGATTTTTATGAAGTTAGCCCATTTTGCTCTTTTATCTGTGATATTCACTGGAAGTGTAGTAGCCCAAGATATAAAAATCGTGGGAACGATTACACAGCCAGTCAAGATTCCTCCCTCTTCCGAAAAACACATTGCACCCCGAGGAGCTGCTGATACGACTGGAAAAATCACTTTATTAAAAGTCGAACTTTCGGACAAAGCAAAGAATGCTTTTGCTACTAGAGCAAAAAATGCCCTGGCGCATACCAAGCAATTTGCAACGAACGCCTCTCATTCAGCGTATCCAGGAAAAGTAGAATTAGGAATGGGTGATGTTCCTGTCCTTAATCAAGGTATGCATGGGACTTGCGTAACCTTTGCAGTGACTGCAGCGATTGATGCCGTCCTCAATAAGGGTGACTATGTCAGCCAATTATGTTCACTACAGTTGGGTAATTACCTCGAAAAAAATGCTTATCTTCCTAGCGGTTGGGCGGGCTCTTGGGGCCGTTTTGTTCTAAGTCAGTTGGATACTTATGGAATAGTCAATAAAGAACACCAACAAACTGAAGGGTGTGGTGGATTAACCGCTTATCCTGTGAATGATATGGTTGGCATCGATGGACTCGTTAATATAGAAGACTACCATCAAATGAGCGAAAACATAGGCGAAAAAGTACTTTGGTCACCGATTTTGGACGTCTACCAGGCCATTTTGGACAGAGCTGATACCAATAAAACAGTTGATCAAGTTAAAGCCGCTTTAAATGCAGGCGATAGGGTTACTTTTGGCGTATTGTTACTCGACTTTGATTTAGGTTTTGCGGGCGCGGTAGGTAAAAATAAAGTCGAAGGAGATACTTGGGTATTGACCCCAGAAATCGCGAGAGACGCTTATTTGAAGCAAGAATTTGGTGGTCATGAAATGGTCATTACTGGCTACGATGATAATGCCGTTGCCATCGATGATCAAGGCCAAGAGCATCGTGGTTTATTTACTCTGCGTAATTCATGGGGTAAAAAAGTAGGTGATCATGGGGATTTTTACATGTCCTATGATTACTTCAAGTTGCTCGTGATCGAGGCCGCGCGTCTTCGTAATATTTCTGAGCCTGATAGTGCCGCAGGTTGAATTGAGTAGTTGGGGATCACCCCAACCTACTCGGCTGTGAGCCTGGGTGAAGCGCAGCGTAGCCCAGGATTTTACTCCAAGTCTTCCCGAATTACGCTGCGCTCCACCCAGGCTACGAATACTATTACCTGTCCTAAATATCCCTCTGTGTCACTCTGTTTGTAATCCTGAGATTAATGTACTCTTCTATAGTTCATGATTTTGAAAGCAGGCTATTCAATGAAAATTGTGATTAAAGTGGGAACGCAAAGTATCTTAGCCAATGATGGAACGCCTTTTGAGCCAACCATGCAGCATTTAGTGGAACAAATTGTGGCGCTGCAAAAAGCCGATCATCATGTTGTTTTAGTGAGTTCAGGCGCGGTGGGTTCAGGCCGAAAAGTAGCTCGTCAGTATTTAGGACGCCACTACGGGAGTTCGCTTGGAGAAAAACAAGTTTTAGCGGCTTTAGGGCAACATGAATTAATGAACATCTACACAATAATGTTCAAAAAGTATAATTTCCTTACCGCACAGCTGTTACTCACCAAACAAGATTTCCAGACGCGGCAACACTATTTAAACATTGCGAGATTGCTGCGTGAGATACTGGAACACAGAAACATTATTCCAATCATTAATGAAAATGACAGCGTGGCTATCGAAGAATTAATGTTTACCGATAATGATGAACTTGCAGGACTTATTGCTGCCCAAATGAATGCGGATAAATTAATAATTTTAAGTAATGTTGAAGGCGTATATACGGGTCATCCTACTTCACCTGGAGCGGAATTAATTCCTGTGATCAATCCCGAAAAAAACTGGCCTGAGGTTTCAACTATGAAAAGTACGCAAGGCAGGGGCGGTATGACTTCTAAACTCGGGACCGCGCGTAAAATGTCGAGCTTAGGCATCACAACCCACATCACCAGTATCAACCAACCTTCTGCTGTCATGCGAATCATTACCCAAGAACAATTGGGTACGGTCATTCTGCCAAGCAAGAAAAAATCAAATATCAAACGATGGATTGCCTATAATAGTGAAAAGCAAACGGGATCCATTTCAGTCAATTCTGGATTATTTAAAATTCTAAAAGAAAATAAACGAGTCATTAGTATATTGCCTATTGGTATAGAAAATTATAAGGGTAATTTTAAGAAAGGAGATTTAGTCGAAATTCTAGCACCTGAAGGTCAAAAAATAGGTGTGGGACTTGCTAAATACGATGCCAATAAACTCAGTGAATATTTGGGGCGAAAAGATATGCCGGAATTTATCCACTATGATCATTTGCATCTTTTTTAGGAGAACTCAGTGTTTAATGAAGACGAAATAATTCATCAGTTACACGATATTAAAGCCGCAAGTTACCATTTAATGGTTTTAGATGAGGAAACACGAACGAACGTTTTACTGAGTCTTGCGGCGCACTTGCGTCAATATTCACCAAAAATAATAAACGAAAATAAAAAAGATTTAGCATTAATGGCTAGGGAAGATCCGAGGTATGATCGCCTCTTATTGTCAGAAGAAAGAATTCTAGCGATGGCTGCGGATGTTGAAGCGATAGCTGCCCTACCCCAACCGCTTGATAGAATGCTTGAAGATAAACGAATGGCAAATGGGCTGCGCATTCAACGCGTTTCGGTGCCACTTGGAGTAATCGCTGTTATCTATGAATCAAGGCCCAATGTCACAATTGACGTTTTTGCTTTGTGCTTTAAAACCGGTAATGCTTGCGTTTTAAAGGGAGGAAAAGAGGCTCAGCACAGCAATGCAATTTTAGTTTCTCTCATTAATGAGAGTCTACGAGGGCAAGATGTCGATAACCATTCTGTTTACTTATTGCCTTCTGATCGCCGAGCACTCAATGTTCTTTTGAGTGCACGAAATTTAATTGACGTATGCATCCCTAGAGGGAGTCAAGCATTGATTAATTTTGTTCGTGAAAATGCCAAAATTCCCGTAATCGAAACGGGTGCAGGAATAGTCCATACGTATTTTGATGTGAGTGGCAGTGTGGAAAAAGGGCGTTTAGTGATTGATAATGCAAAAACTAGGCGAGTGAGCGTCTGCAATGCGTTGGATACACTCATCATCCATGAAAAACGTCTGGCGGATTTACCTCGCTTAGTGGATTTGCTCGCCGAAAAAAAAGTGGAAATTTTCGCTGATGAATTAAGTTATGAAGCGCTCAAAGCGTTTTACCCAAAGCCTTTACTTCAAAAAGCCAATAGTAAAGATTTCGGCCAAGAATTTCTTTCTTATAAAATGTCGATAAAAACCGTTTCTTCGGTGGAGGAAGCAGTCTGTCATATCATGCAATACACTTCTGGTCATAGTGAAGCAATCATTGCTGAAGATCAAAAAGCAATGACTTATTTTTTAACTCATGTGGATGCAGCTGCGGTTTATGTCAATGCGTCAACAGCCTTCACCGATGGTGGGCAATTTGGTATGGGTGCTGAAATTGGGATTAGCACGCAGAAATTACATGCTCGGGGCCCAATGGCTTTGGCTGCGTTAACTAGTTATAAATGGATTATCTTAGGCGACGGCCATACTAGGGAATAAGCATGGTTAACATTATTCTAAGTAATCAAAAAAGCAATTCTACTTACAAAACTGCAGTTCTTAATCTTTCTACTGGCCAATGTGTAATCAATAATAAAAAAGAAATTGCGATAAACGAGTTAATGCAATTCGATTTTATCCATCCTTTGCTTACCGAACCATCGCTTCATTCATCGACCAATTTATATCAATACAGCTATAACAATTTTGCTGAGTTATTATTAGCACCAAGACTTATTTATGCAACACTTATTCATGCAAAAGATCCACTGAATTGCCAATTTGATATCTTTCCTTCTCCTTCTTTTTTCAGGCTAAAAGCCATTTATAAATTATCATTTTCTCTCGATTATCGTAAGCCGGCAAAGGAAGAAATTACCATTAACCAATTAAATGACATTGTGAGTGATTTTTCTAAATTTCAATTCCAATTTCAGGATAAATTTATTGTTAAAGCACAACTTTCTTTCAGCGATTTACCCAATCAAATTGAGGGAGATTTACTCTATAAGACAGATGAAGTGATAAGGGAATTACTTGATCTCGCCGATCAGGTTGAGCCATTGGAGCTACGTTATATTAATCATTTTATTGGATTTGGTGTCTATGCCCGTCAAGCGATTAATAAAGATGAGTTTGTGTTATTTTATTGTGGAATGAAAAACATAGAGCCTAAGGCAATGCATTATTATTTTCACCCTAAAACAGATGCATTGAATATGGGAGTGGATGCGAGAGAATATGGAAATATGGCTAGATTTATCAATCATGCTCCTAGCAGCGACGAGGAATCCACTACCGCTGCAAATCTTATTGCAATTGGCTACAACGTTTTAGGGGTGGAAGTAATAGCACTTTTCGCTTCAAGAGATATTAAAAAAGGAGAGCAGTTATTATTTGATTACAGCAAAAAATATTTTCGCCAAATGAAGCTTCTCAAATTCAATGAAAAAGGTAACGTGGTTAATTCTGATAATAAAGAATTGCATGACAGCAATGATCAACGCATAGCGATGCTCAGAGTATTTGCGCGTCATGGTGTGAAACACGCCCTGTTCAAATTAGTCAATCGTTTCATTATTATTGCGCTGATCATTATTGTATTGGGATTGTTTTTGAACTATAGCCAATTATTTAACTAGCCTTTAATACAAACTAGCGGCTCTAATCGCGCTACTTTTCTTGCTAAATCCGCATCATGAGCAGCATTGACAACACTATTAACATCTTTATAGGCTTCGGGCGCTTCTTCAGCAACCCCCCGATAGGATCCACTGCGAATTAATATACCTCGCTGTGCTAATTGTTCAATGATTTGTTTACCACTCCATTTTTTAGTAGCTTGATGACGACTCATCGCCCGTCCGGCTCCATGACACGCAGAACTGAAGGAGTTCTTCTCAGCCGCTTTTGTTCCCACCAAAACATAGGAGGCTGTACCCATACTGCCACCTATAATAACCGGCTGGCCAATTTTGCCATAGTCTTTGGGTAAACTGGGATGGCCGGGCCCGAAGGCGCGTGTGGCCCCTTTACGGTGGACAAACAAGCGGGTCTTTCTACCATTTAGGTCATGCCATTCTTCTTTGCAGATATTGTGTGAAACATCGTAAACGAGTTTAATCTTTGTACCTGGCATAATATCTTGAAAGGTTTCACGCATAAAATGGGTAATAATTTCACGATTAGCGAGTGCACAATTAGCTCCAGCGCGCATAGCACCTAAATAATTCTCGCCAAGGGGTGATTTTATGGGAGCGCAAGCTAATTCCCGGTCGGCTAACTTAATTTCCTGTCGCTCAGCGAATAGAGTCATCGAGCGCAAATAATCCGTGCCTATTTGATGGCCTAGACCCCGAGAGCCACAGTGAATACTGACAACAATGCTTCCTTTAGTGAGACCAAATGCAGCGGCTGCCTCTGGATAATAGATCTCGGTCACTTCTTGGATTTCGAGGTAGTGATTTCCTGAACCTAAAGTACCCATTTCTGCTTTTTGGCGTTCTTTAGCATGTTCAGACACTTTCTCAGGCAATGCCCCTTCGAGGCAGCCCTTGCTTTCGATATATTCTAAATCTTCAGGTTCCCCATAGCCTTGTTTTACCGCCCATTTAGCGCCACCTTCTAACATGGCATTCATTGTTTTTGCGTTTAAGCGAATATGGCTTTTGCTGCCAACACCCGCAGGAATTTGAGCAAATAGGGCATCAGCTAATTCTTCTTTGAAAGGTTCGAATTCACTACGATCAAGTCCTGTCGTGAGCAAGCGAACACCGCAAAGAATATCAAATCCAACTCCTCCTGCTGAAACAATACCGCCTTGCTCTGGATCAAAAGCAGCCACGCCGCCAATAGGAAAACCGTAGCCCCAATGAGCATCGGGCATCGCTAAAGCACCTTTGACGATACCAGGCAATTTCGCCACATTCCTTAATTGCTCATAGACTTTTTCGTCCATTTCACTCAGTAAGGCTTCAGAAGCAAAAATAATTCCAGGAACTCTCATTGATTGATGAGGAGAAATTCGCCATTCATATTCGGTTACTTTTTCAAATAAATTCAGATCCATATTATCTAATCCTCATACATCCACAATGCACTGCGCTATCCATGTATCGTTTTCTTGATAAACTTTTAATTCGGCATAAGTTGCCCCCTTGGGGTCTACTGCAGGTTGATGCCGATGACGATTTATTTTTTCCCCTTTAATAATTGCTTCTAATTTAAGGTTTTTGATACGTACATGAAATTCAGAAAATAACATACCTAATGTATCCATCTTATAAATAATAGCATTTAGCCAATCTGTAAATAGAATTTCACGATCAGGTGCGGCGCACGAAATGGCAATTTTTTCAGTAGCATGAACGATATTACTGTCAGTGACTGCGTTAGTTAAAGCAAGAGCGCCCATTTCAAAAGCGCTTTCAAGAGTAGGACCAATGCCTCTTACACCGACATCAGCCTCATGAATAAAATGTTCCCATTTTCTTGTTGCCATTAAAGATCACCTTTGTGCTTAATCATGAATTAATCCTGTACTATTCTTTTAAAAAGAGCTGTCGCTATTTAAGGAGAATTGATAGTGAGTAAAAAATCAGATAATTCCATGTTAACTGAAATTTTTTACGATAGAAAATCGGCGGAAAAGGCATATCAAGATGCCATTAGTCGTGGATATAAAGTAAAAGAAATTAATGTACTGATGTCTGAACACACACGGAAAAAATATTATGGGACTTCCAGCCATCAAATATTTTCCGACAATTTAATTGAGGATGCCGCGATTGGTGGCTCTTTAGGAGGAGTAATCGGAGGAACAATCGGTGCGATTGCAGGGTTAGGCGCGACAACCCTATTGCCTGGTTTGGGGGTGGTTGTTGGAGGACCAATTATCGCGGCACTTGCCGGCGCAGGAGCTGGCGGTATTTCGGGTGGACTTTTTGGAGCAATGGTGGGCTGGGGCTTCACTGAAGAGCAAGCCAAAATGTATGAAAAGGGAATTAAATCAGGAGGAATTGTGTTGGGGGTTAGTAAAAAAAATAAGAATTTTGTGCAACTGGAAGCTGATTGGAGAGGTAGTGAAGGCAAGGAGAAAAAGCAAAGGTAGAGAGCGACAAATCGCCTCGCTTATCTTATTCCTTCCATCCTGCGGCTTGTCGGCAGACAAGCCGTAAACGTAGACAAAGAGCCATGTAGGAAAATTGAGTCATCGACAGACTCTAATGATCGTAACATATTTCTTTATTATTCCGCGGGCTTAACCGCAAAAAACACACCGTAACAAACCCTACCTTGCTCAAAAGCTTCCTGCATCAGTTTTATCTGCTTTGCAAAACGAAATCCACGCCAGCCTCCTATTCTTAATATTTTTAAAAAGTGATAAGCACTCAGAAGCGATAAGCCTATGTTCCAACTTTGTTTAACAAAAGGTGACCAGTCTTCAGCCGTTTCCACAATAAAATTTTGATGATTCAATAATTGCTGATAATGATTGATTGTGGGCATGTAAGGAAGATCAAAGGCAAGGCATAAATTTTGATATTTTTTGGCGTATTCTCCTGCGTACTCTTCTTCGCTTGAACACCAAGTTGCCAGGAGTAACTTTCCTCCTGGTTTCAGCACACGAAAGGCTTCTTGGATAAATAAATTTTTATCGAAAAATTGCTCACAGCTTTCTAATGACCACACGATGTCAAAAGAGTTATTTTCGATACTTTTCAGCTCCAGAGCATCTTCGACTTTAAAAGTGACAGTGTTAATATTTTGTTCTTGAGCTTGCTGAAAAGCAATGGCCACTTGTTTAGAACTAAGGGTAATGCCAGTAACAATGGCCTGATAATTTTGAGCCAAGTAGAGGCTGCTGCCACCCATACCACAGCCTACATCTAGGATTTTATTGTTTCGAGCTATTTTGAGCTTATCAGCTAATTTTTTTATTAATTTTTCTTGTGCTTCATTTGGGGTAATCACTTGGGAATCTTCATAATACCCATGATGAATATGAGGTCCCCAAACCAAGCGCCAGCCCTCCGATAATTGATCCCAAAAATTTGCAATTTTACGCGTTATTTTCTCACGATGGAGAATGAAAGGCTGGTCGGTTCTGATAGGCATAATCCTTATCCTGTTTTTGATTGTTTTTATTAATGTTCTTCGCTAAGGATACAAGCCAAATTTAAGTAAGTCTATCGTCTTTTTTGCATTTAATTTTGCATTTTTATCAGTTTGAAAATAAAATAGACAGCCATTCTCTAATGCGAATTAACGATGCAATTGTTGCGGTTCTCCAGTTATACTTTCAATGTGGTTGGATGGTTAGTAGCCTTAATTCTTCCGGCTTTTCTTGTTTATCTTTTGCAAGAGACAACAATGAATTGGGCTTGCACTAATTTTGTTGTCATTTTCTCAGCTGCACTTGTTATGTGGATTTTCCGTTTGCTACCCGAATATGTGCCCGCGGTTTTTGTGATTTTGGCCACCATGTTATTAGGATTAGCACAACAAACGGTGCTCTTATCGGGGTTTGGTTCAGACAGCTTTTTTTTAGCCTTGGGTGTGTTTGGGATCGGTGCTGTTTTAGTAAAATCTCGCCTTTTTTATCGGTTATCTTTACTGATTTTGAATCATTTACCTAAGAATAAATTTTTACTCCAAATCGTTTTATTTGTTATTGGTGTTTTACTCACACCTGTAATGACGGCTCAGAGCGCTCGGGTGTCACTGATTGCCCCCTTGCTTGAAAACATGCGAAAAACCGCAGGACTTAGTCCCCGCAGTATTGCTGCCAATAGCCTTGCTTGTTCAGCATTTAATGGATGTATTTTATTATCCGTCATGTTTTTAACGGGCAAATCAAGTAATTTTGTCCTTTATGGCATGCTCTCCGAGCAAACGCAATGGCAATTTGGCTGGATGAATTGGCTTATTGTGTCTTCTGTTCCAGGAGCCTTATTGGTGCTGGCTTTTTTTACCTTACTTTCTTTGAAATTCCGTAGCCAAGATTCCTTAGTGGTTAACCGGTTAGCAATCAAGCGTGAACTTTATTTAATGGGTAGTTTAACCATTCATGAATGGGCTGCCATTTTAAGTATTGTCGCTTTGATTTTAGGATTGGCGTTTTCGTCTTTGCACCAAATTCCAAGTGCTTGGATTAGCTTTGCAATCTTCTTTATTTTGCTAACTTCAGGGGTGTTAAACAAAGATGATTTTAAAAATGGTATTAATTGGCCCTTTCTCTTTTATCTGGGGGCAATCATTGGCATCATGCGCTGCGTCCAAGAGATTGGGATCGAAGCATGGATTATTAATTATTTGTCTTGGCTTGGTGATATTGCTTATGAACAGCAAATTATTTTTATCATTTTAGTGTATGTAGTGAGTTGGTTAGGTGGCTTATTGTTCGGTACCATGGCTGCCCCCGCCTTGATGTTTACTCTTTTAATGCCTGTTGCACAGCAAGCGTTGATTAATACTTGGCTGGTGGCCTTCGTTATTTTAATGGCTACCGAAGCCTGGGTTTTTCCTTATCAATCAAGCTATTATTTGTGTTTTGAAGAGTGGGCGCGAGGAAATAATGCTTATGATTTAAGGAAAACGCTGTCCGTTAATGCATGGTTTTCTGTTTTACGCCTCGTTGCAATTCTGCTTAGCATTCCATTCTGGCGGAAAATTGGGGTGTTATGAAGATCAAATATCTTACAACCTTATGCACGGGCCTATTTTTATTGGTTGTGTTCTCTTTCCTAGGTTATCAACGATTACATAAACCACGAATTTTTGTCTTGCATAGTTACAATGCTAATATGCCTTGGGTGCAAAGTTTGAATCAAGGGATAAGGACAGTTTTTGGTGATAAAGCATATATAAGCTTACGTTATTATTACATGGATGCTAAGCATCATAATTCCAAAGAGTATTTAGAACGGGTTTCTAAAGCGATTAAAACGACAATAGAAGCTTGGCGCCCCGATATTCTTATCGCCTTTGATGATGATGCTCAGGATATGGCAGTGCGAGAATTTGGGTATTCAACGAACATTAAAGTTATTCTTGCTGGCATTACTGATTCTAAACGTTGGCTCGAGTATGACAGTACACCTAACATCACAGGCATCACTGAGCAAATACCCGTGAAAGCCATACGCGAAATTTTATCGTTGATGTTCCGCAATCAAAAACGCATCTATTATTTGTCAGATGATTCTAAAGCAGCTAAGACTTTGGATAAATCCATCATGAAAGAAGACTGGGGATCTTATGGATTAGTTGCTCATAAACGGGTAAAAACGTTTGCTCAATGGAAAGCAGCAGTATTCGAAGCCGAAAGAAAAGCGGATATTTTACTGGTTTCTGTTTATCAAACGATCATGGAGGGTAACAGAGAAATTGATTCGAAGCGGTTAGTGCGATGGATGAATGAGCACAGCCACATTCCGGTGGTTGGGGTTTATGAGTCTTTCATTATAGATGGAGGAATGTTAGCCATTGCCATTTCAAGTATGGAGCAGGGATATACTGCCGCATGGTTAGCGCTAAACATTATAGAAAAGAAGTTAACCATTCAAGAAATTCCCTTGTTGCATGGAAAAACATTCTCTCTTTTTATGCAAAAGGAAACCTTGCTTAAGCGGTTCCCTTATGTGCATATCCCTGTGATCCTTGATGCCTTTTCTAAATCGCAATGGAGTTTGGATAGACTCTCTTCTCCAGGTATGGATCTCTCTGACATAGGACGATTACGTCTAAAAACAATTCATTCTGCAAAAAATTGATTTGTCTAAACGAATGCTAATTTTTTGGTAATGATCCTCCATTCCCGCGTTCAAGCGGGAACATAGAGTAAAGAGGACGTGAGCGATTACTTTTTTTCCATCTCATATTGCTTGATGGTTGTTAGAAGCCTCGAGGGCGAATATACACCTGATTCAATTGCCTCGTAAAAAGCAAGTAAAGAGGGCTTTTGCTCGAATATTGCTTTTTTAGGGAGTTCCTTTTTATTGACAGGATATCCTTCACGGATACCAGTCAAAATAGCACTGAGCAGCCACAGTAATGAAATGGCATCATTATCAATTTCTTTATGGGAAACGAAACCATAATCAATAAGCGAAACATGGCTTTTATCGCAGATGACATTCCACGTTCTGACATCATTGTGATGTAACCCTTCTTTTTCCAAATCTGCAAGCGATTTAAGGAGCTCTTGTGCTACATTTATTGCATTTATTTCGCCCGGTTCATGGAGTAGATCCACTAAAAGCTTTCCGCTAATACGCTTTAATACCAATTTAGCCCCGCTCGATGATAGCTCGAAATCCACCAGTTCTGGCATGTGATAAATGTTAGTTAAATGTAAGAGGGTGTTAATTTCAGAGACAATTTGGCATCGATTTACCTCGCCACTTCGCTCGTCGAATACATATTCTTTTATCACATACTCTTTGCTCAAATAGTAACGACGCGTTATCGCATAAACCGTCGGTGAATTAGGGTAAGCCTCGAATGTTTTGAACAGGTAAGAGAATTGACGATTATTTACAGTAATTACATTGTCTTTAGCTTTAACGACGTAAAGGGGGCGGTGTTTATCGGATAAATGAGTAGAGAAATCCCCTATTTTTTCTATAGCCACTTTATCTTTTACAAGATCAAATACAGCTAGTTCATCTTCAGGTTGTGCGTCGTTCCAAAATAGCGTTGGGTCCTCATTTTTTCTTGCGAGTTCAACAATAAGCATGGGCACTTTTTCCAGAAGCGCTTTCATGAGCCGTTGTGTGTACTCCAATCCATTATAATAGACTGTATGATGCAGAACACTGAGAATAGTCACAACATCAAATTGACCTGGCTCAATAGTGTTTATGGAATTTTCATCGAGTGCTTTAGTCCTGATAACTGTAGGGATATTGTTGATACTCCCTATCAAGCGAGCAACTTCGGCATTCTTGGCATTGTATTCCCAGCCTTCAGTCACTGCACTACGGTCTGCAAAATAGTAACACATGTAACCCAGCGATGACCCGATATCCAGCATGCGTTTTCCGGCAACCCTACCAAAGTAAGTTTCTATGGCACGACACCTATCTTGGCTGGTACGTTGCGGTTCTCTTTGAAGCACACCACCAATCCCATAAGTTGGCTGATATGGTTCAACTTCTTTGATGAGTTCTTTGAGATGATCGAGCCGAAAATCATGAGTATGTAATCGATGGCCAATTCCTTGGGTAAGTTGCTCGATATGATGCAATCGATTTTCAATGCGTAAATTGAGTTGCTCAAGAAGTTGCTCAATACGCCGCAAGCGATGTACTTCACCAACCATTATTGGGGGAGCAATACGCTTAATAAAGTGTTTGGCTATTTTTTTAAGACCGCTCCAGAAATTTTTTTTGCTCTCTATATGCTTTGAGCATGTTGAAGACTTATGTTCTCCTGATGCTGCTTTTTCCATCAAGGACTCTCCTTCGGGGTGATTAAATTGAGTATCTTGCATTCCCGCAATGCGTTGCGCGCCTCCTGAAAAATAATCGCTATCCATAAGCTATCAAACCTTACTGCCATAAAGCCGCAACATGGAACTATACCAGTTTAGTGTCTAAACTGTAATTAACATTTTGGAGTGTTCTAATCCTGAATTCATTAGGAGTAAATTAAGAAAGGTTAGCTCAATGAAAAAACAATTAACTGATTTGATTGTCCATAGACTGCACGAGGAAAAGGAAAATCTAAGAAAACAATTTTTTCAAACGCATCCCATTAAAGTTGCTCATCATTTTGCCCTAGATAATGTGCTTCCTGTTGAGATCGCTGAGAAAATTTATGCAAATTTTCCCAAACCCAAAAACATGCACATGCTAAGTAATTTGGGGCAGTTAAAGTTAAGGTATAGTCATCTGAAAGATACATCCCATTTAATACAAGACATCAATTCTGCTTTTCAAGATCCGAGAGTGATTACTGAAATTGAAGAAATCACTGAAATTAAAAACCAAATTCCTGATCCTTCACGTTTTGCTGGCGGAATCAGTACACTGCTTAAAGGGTATTATATTAACCCTCATTTGGATAATTCCCATGATGTGGATAGAAAATTCTACCGTACTGTGAATGTTCTTTATTATGTGTCTCCTAATTGGAAATTGGAAAACGGGGGCAATTATGAATTATGGGATGAGTCCATTAAACAGCGCATTATCGTTCCTTGCTTTTTCAATCGCTTGATTGTCATGGCAACCAATCGCCATTCCTGGCATTCGGTGAATCGTGTTGTATGCGATGCCCCGCGATGCTGTGTGTTCAATTATTTTTTTTCGGCACAATCACCTGAGGGTGAGGAGTACCTTAATGTCAATTCCATAACGAACCCACTTTACAGACCTCGACCTGAGCAAAAAATTCGCCGAAAAATAGCCAATATGAGACATAGATTATTGGGTAAGAGGGCCTGATCCTCTCTCCATAACTAATCCTCACTTTAAGTGAGTTTATTAAAGTAATTGTGCACTACATGAGCTTAAGTTTTTTATCAGCAGACGCTAACTTCTTCATTCCAATCGATAAATGATAAATATAAAAACACATTCCTTAGTAATTAAACCACTTTATAAGAGCGCATAATTTCACGAAAATGAATATTTTTACTCCACTGAGAACATTTTGCTTCCATTTTCGGTCTAATTTAGTATAATGATTACAAATCTTTACTTAAATGATACATTTAAAAGAACAGGCTTTACGATGACTCATTATTTATATATCCCTTTTAAACGAAAAGACGTTCCATCCAATCAAAAGAAAATGATCGAAGAGTGGTTACTATTGGAACAGAAACAAAAGAATGAAGTGGTAGTCTGTTATTACGGTGAGAAAAAATTAAAACAACGACCCCAAAGCGCCAAAATTACAATTTTATTTGCGGGTAAACCTGGAAATAAATCACCATTGCACGGTATCGACGACATAGATACTGAATTATTACGGCACTCTGAAGGATTATCGCAACATCTTAGAGTTATTTATGCGCATAATAATTCAATCTTAGTCCCTGAGGTCGCTGATAAAATGAAGGAAGATGGTTTGCTCGATGAATTTCAAGGGCGGCTACAGATTAACCTTATTTTCCTTAATGCCAATATCAAAGAAGCTCACACCCTGGCTGGTTCTTTTTTTAATTCACTAAAAAAATACGAAGAGCACAAGCAGGGAGTAATAAAGCTGCAATATCTCGCAAATGACTCACAGGAAAAATCGAATTCCTATCCCACCTATACGCACAAAAAAAGCCAATTAGAGCTGGTTAAAGAGCCCGCGATATATACCAAGCACTCTATGTACAATGATAAAGCACATTATCCTAAACTTTCTGTTGACGAAGTGGCTTCGGTAGTTAAAGCGTATTATCGTTATAAATCCTCGCGATGCTGTGGTTTATCGGGCTTATTAAACTTAAATGGGCTCTTTTCAAGTGCTGCCAGCACGGAAGCCCTTAAATATCTCAGCAAAAAAGACATCTCTGATATAGACAGATACGCTTATGCTTCTCGCTTCATAAGGTACTATAAAGAAAATCATTTATCCCAATTTCTTAACCCAGTGCTTGAAAATGCATTACAGGAACATGAAGCCACTTGGAATGACCAGCCGACAAGTTCATTAAACATGTAGTTTTGAGTCCCAAAAAAGAGATTCATGAATTTTATTGGTTAATCGAGAAGCATAAATTCATTGGCGGCACAAATAAGAGCGAATTAGATCGCATTTGCTACTCCACCCGATCGCGATGATTTTAAATTGCCCTTTGAATGGTTTAACGAGCAAACTGCTGCTTACTGAAAGCCACTCGGTCTGTAATGGGCTCTGTACCTTGTGCAGCTCGAGTTTCAATAAGTCTATAACGAGAAAGACCACCTTCACGATTAGCAATTTGGATATTTAATCCTGGGCGAGCATTCAGCTCCAGCATAAGAGGACCATGATCTTTGTCAAGGACGATGTCCACTCCTAGATAACCAAGACCCGTTAACTCATAACAACTGGCTGCAATTTCTAAAATCTTATCCCAGTAAGGCACAGCAATATCAACAATTGGTGCCATGGTGTCGGGATGAAAATCGATGGCATCATTATGAAAAACGCCACCGAGAGTTTTTCCAGTGGCTAAGTTAATGCCGACTCCAATAGCGCCTTGATGCAAATTCGCCTTGCCTCCAGATAAGCGTGTGGGTAAACGTACCATTGCCATGGCTGGATAGCCTAATAAAGTAATAACACGAATATCCGGGATGCCTTCGTAGCTCACCTCTTGGAATACCGGATCCACTACGACACGGTGTTCAATGATGGCGTAATCTGCATGACCACCTAAACTGTAGGCACCTGAGAGAAGACAAGACAAGTGATAATTCATTTCGTTGACGGTAACAAGTTTACCGTTAATTTGGCGATAGCGCCCAAAGACTTTA
Source organism: Legionella maceachernii (assembly GCF_900167045.1). Lineage (GTDB taxonomy): Bacteria > Pseudomonadota > Gammaproteobacteria > Legionellales > Legionellaceae > Tatlockia > Tatlockia maceachernii. Next base: position 181,780 of record NZ_FUXJ01000006.1, read on the forward strand.
TCAGTAATGACAATAATACCATCACCTCCAGCGCCATGAGCAGGTTTTACCACAAAATCTTTATAAGGTTCTAAGATTTGCTCGATATTTTTAATTTGATGCTCACTTTCGATAATTTCATAGAGCTTTGGCACAGCAATTCCGGCTTGTATAGCAAGTCGTTTGGTTTGTAATTTATCGTCAACTAATGGATAGCGTTTGCGATTGTTATACCGCAGCACATAATCACTATTACGCTGGTTAATACTGAGAATGCCGCGTTCTCGTAAACGACGATATAACTGCAACATTATTCTTTCCCCGCGAGCACTTTAAAGCGGAATAGCTCAAAAAGCCTATACCCGCGATATTGGCCAAACCACAAAATCAATGCAAGCAATACGAGCAAGAGTTCGGGAAAAGCAAAAATTAAATATTGCATGGGGGCATAGCTCATTGCGCCAAAAGCAATCACGGCTGCTACAAGACTGCCGGCACCTGATTTAATGGCTTCTGAAGCACCTCGCTCATCCCAAGTGATACACATTCTTTCTATTGTCATGGTTAGAATTACCATTGGGAATAAAGCCACTGATAAACCAGAATCCAAACCTAAATTTTGGCTTATGACACTGATAAAGACCATCAATAAAATGACCACAGTAAGAATTGCGGCCAATCTTGGAACAAGCAATAACCGAAGCTGATCAAGATAAAAACGGGCCAGTAAACCAAAAGAAACAATGATAATGAAGAGCGTTATTCCCCAAATGACATGCGTTTCACGGAAAGCTAACGCGATAAGTACTGGCATAAAAGTACCGAATGTTTTCAAGCCGATAAAATTACGCAGCAATAAAATAATAAAAGCCCCAATTGGCACAGTAAGTAAGATTTTATAAATTTCTTGAACATTAACCGGCAGTTGCAATAAAGAAAAGCGCAATAATTGAGAATCAGTTTGCGATCCTCGTGCTTTTGCAATAGTTAGTGCATTAATTGGTGTGGGAGAGACGGTGAGATTGAATACCGGTTTTTTACCGCCAACCACATCGTGCACCGGATCGAAGCCATACTGCCAAACAAGAAAATCTTTAGGGAAACCTGCTCCACCGGTACGAGGGTTAATATAAGTCCACTCTTTGCCATTGTGAACCACCATAAACGCTTTTAAATCAGCTTTATTTTGTTTTCCTAAATAAATTCCTTTAACAGGCATCGCATAAATTTTAGCCTGATTTAAAACCGTGATCGCTGCATTAATAATATTCTCATCAGTAAAGTCATTACCCACCAATAACTTAGCATTGCCATCGCGTTTGTTGAGCTCTTTGATGGTGCCTTGAGCAAACGTTTGAATATCGGCCGATGATTGGCGAACCTGATTGGTTATGGCTTCCACAGCTGAGCGTTGCGTGTCAATAAGAGGTTGTGCTTTCACGAGTGGTGGTTTATTGGTTAACGAAGATTCATTGTTATTCACTTCGCGGAAAATGGCTCGGTAATAAAGCGATTGGTCACCTGAACTGCGCCTCTGCGACCATACTGTTTGACGATTATAACCACTTAAATTAGTGGTTACTCCGTAATTATGAGAAACAAAGTACTCGTCTAAAATAGCAAAGTAAGGAGGCATATAGGGTATGGTAAAACTTGCTTTTACTGGGGTATTTCGATCAGCTACAAAACGTAAATTGGCCTCAACCATCCAGCTATTCACTGTTTCTGTGTCTGTTAATGGCACATCAAGAACAAGATGTCGATAAAGAAAAATCCCTATACCTAACAAAAAAAGGCTGATAATTAAGCCATACACATGTCGTTTATTTGACTTCATTTTTTACTGCTTTCTGGGTTTTAATTAAAAAGGCATGGCTCGGGTCAACCAGACCATTAAAAGCGATGATTGCATCTCTACCAAGAAGTAATGGGTAATTAAAGCGTTTTCTATTGGTTAAATTCACCGGGATATTACGGACTTTATTACCAATTTGAATGCGCATCATGACAACCGGCCGCTTGATAGGAGCTGGCTTCCTTTGTGATGGCAGATGTTCTCCTGCGCGCACTTTAATTTTTACTTTACCTAAATACTCTGAGGTAAACTCAACTTCTTCTGTCTTACCTGGAACTTTAAAGCGTAGATAAGGTTTGCCATTTTGCTCAATTTCGTGAATATCAACAGCACTTAATGAAGCGGATTTTGCACCGGTATCAAATTTGGCTGATAGAACCATCCCTTTATCGACAAGCGTTGCTTTTTCAACATACCCATACACTATTTTGGTATCAGTCGCCATGGAAAATCCTGATAGCAATAATAAAATCAAACAAGAAAAACGACGCAAACTCATTAGCAAACCTTCTCACTAAATTTGCAAATAGCTAATGCTAGCAGATTTGTGAGCCAACGCACAGAGCTCGGATTACCTATTATAATAGAAATGAATAAAATTTGGTTATTTTTACTAAAACTTAGCAACGAAAATAAAGATTTTTTTACCTACTTTGTGATAGAATTGCCGATGGCCAAACGCTTTTTGGTCTATTTTGACTCAAGATGAAAAATTTGTTGTCAATTGTCTCATTATTCGGTACAATCCCTCCCATCCTAGCCGATCCCGTAGAATTGTATGTCGATCGAAACTCTTCCTATAGAATCAGTAAGTTACTTGGAGCTGATTGCCGGGAGAAAGGATCAAAACCCACCGCTTCTGGCAAAGAAACTACACAAGTGGCATTATATTTACGCAATATATGGTGCCTTGGATGGCTTGAGCCTGTCGTACAGCATGATCAAGTATCTCTTTGATTTGGTGTCGGAGAGCAAACAGTCTGCTTCAGATGAAATGCACGATTGGTTAATGGAACCCGGTGGTGCTTTAGCCGCGGCAAGCGGTTCAATCGTTCTCATTACTTTCTCGATGCTTGCCAATCATTTCAGTGATGACGATCCCAATGCATTTAAGCGTTATATAGCCATTTTATGGCCCTATTGCCGAGATACAATGAAGGGCCTAAAAAATGCGTATAAGGGGGTGCGTAGTACACTCCAAGTGGTTGAGTTACTCAATGGTCAAAATTTATCCTTCCTCTTTGTTCCTGTCGGTGTTTTACTCGGGGGGTTATCCGTTTTAAACCGCATTTGGTACCGTCGAATGCTCACCGAGCGCAAGTCGATGATGAAGGAAAATGCCAAGTTGCTGGAAGAGATCCAGAACTCAAGGGACATAACTCTTGAAAATATTGATAATTATTTAAAACGAATAAAAAAACAAACTGAGAGGCAAAAACGATTAGGATTACTCTCAGCGACTTATGGAGGTATCGTTGATGGCCTTTACTTGTATGTCGGTGTCTTAGGCCTTTGTTCCCTTTCTCCACCCGCATTAATTGCGATGTCAGTATTCTCTTTTCTGTATGTGACAATCAGTATCGCTACCCGTGCCTATGAAGAATACGATTTTCAACGCAAATTACGTATTGCCCAAGCAAAAATTGAATTAGCCCATAGTGGAAAAAAAATAGAGCTCATGATTGAAGCGCTGCAACGGACGCACAGTGCTGTAGCAAGGGACTCTCAAAATTCCGAATTATTGGCGCAGCAATTAAAAATAATTGCTGAATTTGAAAAGGTAGTCGAATTATTTGAAGAAAAACGCGAAAATTACCGCTCTATTACTACCCTTTCTTACACTTCAGCCGTTTTAGCAGGTGCGAAGAGGGGACTGTATGCTTATTCAGCACTTGCAAGCCTTGTGTTTGCTGTCGGCACAATCCTGGTTTTAGCTTCTGTTCCTTTCCCCCCCGCCCTATTAATCAGTTGTATTAGCCTTGGATTGGTTTTCTTGATGGCATTTATTGCTCATTCTGTAATCCATACCTTCCAACACCATCGTAAACAACAAAAAGAACTAGAGGCTGAAAATCTCTCTACAGATAAGAAAAAACTGTCCCATATTCAATGGCTTTACAATAAATGTAAAAAAGACGTTGCCGAGCTTGAGCCAGATCAGCTTGAGCTAGTTAGGATAGCGATTCTCGATAGAATGGTTATCGATCCCACTCCTCAATTCTTTTTTGAAGAATGGTTTGAAGTGGTACGCTCTTTCTTTTCGGGAGTTGGCAAAGGGTCAAAAGCGGTTGGACTCATGATGAATTCGCTAGAGGAGCCGGATGATAAAGGTCATTATCATGAGTCAATCATCATGATGGGCTTTATCGCATTGAGCGCTTTTATCCATACTCTGGTGTTTGCCTTAAGGGCCTATGCGCGCATGGGGCGAGATCCTCTTGAGAAAGTATTCATAACTAATAAACCGAAAGAATTGGCCTTAGCCTGTGACTCCACGCCTTCGTCGATTGATTCAGAGGATTGGTTCTCTCGAGATGACGATTACAGGGGGTGTGGCTCTTCGGGTCCATTGATAGGCGAATCCTCATCTATTGATGGAGTACAAAAAGACACAGCAATGAATCCGCTACAGTCCTGTGTGATCGAGCCCGAGCAAATAACACCTCGTTTGCCTGTGGGAGAACCTCCCCAGGGTGCTCAGTTCTCTGTCTTAGAGTCTGAGCAAACGCCTAAGCCATCGACAGAGTCTGAGCCGTCCGTTCAAGCGAAGACTGAGAAGGACTCACCGAAAGGGCAAAAACCAAATTCATTTAGTTTTGTTCATTCGCTGTATCACGTCTTTGCGGGAAGTAAACAATCTTCGCGTCCTGCTCCATCCTCTCAACGATTACCCTCACAATTGGTTACTGAGTTTGGTTCTTCGCAGATGAAGAGTACAATTGTGGGTTCAACGTAGGGTCATTGTACATTTTGAATTGGTGGTAAACCCTAAATGTCCTCGTTTTTGTTATTATTTCATTAAAGAAGCGTTGTAAACAGTCCATCAGCTGAGTTTGTTGGGCAAGAATCGTTTGCCATTTACGGTAACAATTTTGTCGATGCGCTTCGCCAACCTCCTCTCGTTTAGCTTGTAAATCCATATGGTAGGCTTTAAGCGCGAGTATAGAAAGACGGTCAATCATCATTCCTGGGGTCTCAGAATGCACTGGGCAGTCATTGGGACTTGCAGGTTTTAAGGCAGTGTAGAGCCATTCATCCATGGCTTCCATGCGATTATTACGTTGTTGATTGCAATGATCAATTTCACGTTTGGCTAAATAAACATATTCATACCCCATATCATCGCGCCGAGCCCTATCTTCTGCATGCCAAAGTTGGAAATTAAACGAATGATTCTCTTCAACTAACGCTAAAAAATTTTGATGACTCAATATCAATTCTCTGTTTTTCCAACGAACAATACATTCGCGATGTAAATCAGCAATTTCAGTGACATTAATTGCATTAGTCATTAACCACTCCCAGCAAATTTCACAAAAAATAGGCCACGTCCTTAAAGTTTTGCCGTTCGGAATAACTTTAGGGAAGCGGCTTATATTACCTCTAAATCGAATAAATGGCGATAAACACGGAGTAACTCCTACAGGCAAATTTGGGCTTTGGCCCAACAAAACATTCACTCAAAATTAAATGGTAAAGAATAAGTGTTTATGGAAGAAATAATTGTAGATTGGTTACAGGGCTCAAGCAATGTTGACTCAAGGCCTAACCTGCGTTGTTTCTTTGCATAGCTACTTAAATTTCCCTTTTTCTAAGAATGTTAAAATCAACTGTCTCGTCTTCGGATTATTCATAATAAAAGCATGGTTGGTGTCGATAACAACCGGTTCAATTTGTCCGGGTAAGCGGGCAGCTGATGGCGGAACCTTTGCATCATAGCGTCCTGCAATGATACCCATTTTAATGTTAGGGATGGGAACCCGATGCACATAAGCTGTTTCATCTGAACTTAATTCTGCAAGTGGTTTGATTAGAGGTGTAACGATTGGAAAAGCTTTTATAAATAATTTTGCCAACGAAGAGCCTTGATTGGGCGGTGCTAGCATAATTAAATAGCCGATATTTGTTAATTGTTTTTGGTTAAGATTAGCTAATGCTTCGCGAATAATGATGCCACCAAGACTATGGGTAATAAAATGAACTTTTTTACCTGGATTTTCTGTTAATAAAGATTCGATAAATTGATATAGAAAAACGCCATGCTCATGAATGTCATATCGCGTCGAAGGATAACTGTAAGAATAAACCTGATATCCTTGATTTTTCAGGTACAATTTCAATGACGCCATACTTAAAGAAGAGCGCATTAAACCATGGATTAGGACGATGATTTCACGCTGATGTTTCGTTTGAGTAACCGCGAGATTAACTCTATTCCTTTGTTCCTGCTCATGAGAAATAAATGCATGAGATTGGATAAGATAAGTCATTCCAGCAACAATCATGAGAATGGATTTAATCGTAGATATTTTATTGTGAAAATTATGTTTCATGCTTTTTATTGTCGTTATCAATTATTTTTTATTCTGAGCAGATTTCGGATGTGCCGAGTTTAACTATGAACTATCAAATTTTTTTATTTCTTGCAAGTTTAATTTTTTTCAAGGCGATTCTTTTCAATTTCCGGGTTAGACTAATAAGCCCCTAATGCAGTCAAAAGAGAGGATGCTGTTGTAAAATTACTAAAAGGGGATTTAAATTTTTAAGAGAATGACGATGAGTAAAATACTGATGAGCGCGTGCCTTTTAGGGCAAAAAGTCCGCTATGACGGTGGAGACTGCCTCCAAAATCATCTCCTTTTGCAACAATGGTTCAAAGAAGGGAAGATCGTTACAATTTGTCCAGAAGTGGCAGGGGGGTTATCCACACCTAGAGCACCCGCCGAAATTCAGGAGAGTCGATCGAGAAGGGACGTACTCAATAAAATGGCTTTTGTAAAAAACAATATGCACCAAGATGTGACTCAGTTTTTTTTAACAGGAGCAGAAAAAGCGCTGGCGCTGGTGAAAAAGCATCACATCTCTGTGGCAATTTTAAAAGCAAAAAGCCCCTCGTGCGGATCAAATCGAATTTACGATGGTCGCTTTACGCGAACATTAATTAATGGGGACGGAGTAACCGCTGCCTTATTAAAACAACATGGTGTGTTGATATTTGATGAAAATCACATTGAAAATGCGTTGCAAGCAGCGCAAAATAGCTTAAATAATAATACGTTAGTTCATTTAGAATAATAAGTCACAGGGGCAATAATTTGCTTCAGCATGGGATATAGCCATTAAAAATCCGTCAAAAAATAATAAGAGGGTATGTTTTGTATCAAATGAGAATCCGTTGTTTCTTGATATTAATGCTACTAGGTAGCTGGTTGCTAAATGGAGAGTGCGCTACACAGCGTGATTTTCAGGTTTGGCCCAATTTGACCGCGATAGGTCGATTTAGCCATAGCGATAATACCGCATTCGGGCGTTTGAGGTGTTGGTTGGAGGGACAAGAGCGTATTGGGGATGACAGCAAACGGCTTACACAAACGTTATTACGTCCTGGCTTAGGTTATGCAGTAACACCTAGTCTCAGCCTATGGCTTGGTTATGCCTGGATCCATACCAATCGACCTCTAACCTCTAGTCCGTTTAACGAAAATCGCATTTGGCAGCAACTTTTATGGATTAAAACCACCCCGCATTTCACGTTTACTAGTCGTACGCGTATGGAGCAGCGTTTTTTTCAAAATGATCCTAATAATAACAAAGTTGCTTATAGGGCTAGACAACTTATGAAAATCGCTATTCCATTAAAGTACAATTCTAGACTCAGTGCTGTGGGTAGTGATGAAGTATTTTGGCATAAAAATAATTACATCGGCAGGAATGGGCGTGGCTTTGATCAGAATCGATTATTCGTGGGCCTTGGCTATAAAATTAATTCGAATGCCACGACAGAAATCGGCTATATGAATCAATATATTCGACGATATGGGGTCCCTAATTTTCTTTCTAACATCGTATCAATTAATTTTTTCTTAAATTTTTAACCAAAGAGAGGTAAGATTCTGTAAAAGGTTACAGAACTATCTCAGAAAAGTAGCGATTATAGATCTTTAAATAGGTTCCATCATTTTCCATCTCAAGAAGGGCTTTGTTAATTCGTTTAATTAAACCAGGGGATTTTTTATTTGCCATAATCCCATAGCCTATTCCTACAGGGATGCTCTTCCCGACAAGTTTAAACAGGGTGCTGCTGGTTGCTACCCAATGTTTCGCTGTTTCTTCATCCGTAATGACGACGTCCACTTTCCTAGTTGATAAAGCATGAAATGTCGCTGAAATAGTGGGGTATTCAATAATCTGTACCAAGTCATTAAATCGTTCTAGGATAAGGGCTTTAAATAAGGTGCCTTGAACGGAGCCTACTCTTTTTTCTTGAATGTCTGCAATGTTGTTAATAGGAGAGACGGTGGTCGTGACATATTGGCCATTACTGGCTAAATAAGGTAAGCTAAATAAAAAAGTTTCTTCTCGAGTTTCAGTGATACTGATGGCTCCCAGACCCAAATCGATATTGCCTGCTACCAATTCGGTAAATATTTTTGTAAAAGTTAAGGGAATAAAACGACAATCTGCTGTTATGCGATGGCAAATTTCCGTCATGATATCGACATCAAAACCCCAAAAATGGCCTTGTTTGTCTGCTTGAATCTCAAAAGGAGGATCATAGGGGAGCGTGCCTATGCGAATTATTTCAGCACTAACCGGGGAGCATACTAGCAAAGTGAGGAGTAATAGCAAGAATCTCACAGGGATTACCTAAATATGAGTATGAATTTATTATGACTCTAAAAATTGATTTTTCCCTAATTATTTTAAAAATTTCATTGTAACTCTCAGTGATCTCTAGAAATGCCTAGGGAATAGATGACAGACTCCATCTTTTATGCAACTATTCTGAAATTGGTTTCTCGGAGGTAATTATGAAAGTTATTGTATCGATATTGTTGTTTCTGATGGTTGGTGCAGTTAACGCAGAAGATAAGATACCCTCTGGCTGTAAGCCTATTGCAGTGACAGGTGAAACAGTAATGGTATCCGCAAAAAAGCCGCAGCTGGTTATGATTCATAATTTATCAAACGCGGATTTGTGGATTACCCACCCGGTTTCTGATCCTGGTGCGAGTGCAGGATGGAGTAGTCGATTACAAGCAGGTAATTGGTCTGCTCTTGCTCTCGACCAAACGAATTTTGAATTGAGTTGTATTGAATCAAAACCTGGGCATGAGCAACAAGTTCCTTGCCAAGGCGTTATTTCAGTGTGTCGCTGGGCCAAAGTTACTTTACCGCCAAAAGAGACAGGGACTTATTGGGCTGGTGAAAATATGGTTCTATCCAATTTAAAAGAGCATTTGGGAGGACGTGGATTTGAGTTATCCAGTTCTTCTGAATAATGATAAACTAATTTTTGTATAATAAAGTGGTGAAAGTGAGTAAAAAATCAAAGGACCCTTTCTATAAAAGAGAGAAAGAAAAATACGCGATACCTATACCGAGTCGTGAATTGATTATGCAGGAATTGGAGGACTTCGGGCGCCCCATGACTCGTACTCAGTTATTGACCAGGCTTGAGGTAGAAAACGAAAGCGAACAGGAAGCGTTGGGTTTTCGCTTGAAAGCGATGCTACGAGACGGTCAAATTATGCTGGATCGTCGTGGCCGTTTTTGTTTATTAAAGCGTATTAATTTACAAAGAGGTACCATACAAGGCCATCCTGATGGGTATGGTTTTTTTATCCCAGCGGGAGGTGGAGAAGATATGATCTTGTCTGCCAAAGAAATGCGAACGGTGATGCACGGTGATCTCGTATTGGCTTATCAGTCGGGGGCTGATCGACGTGGCCGGCCTGAAGGGAAAATACATGAGATAATCGAGCATGCCAATGCCACCGTAGTTGGACGATTTTTTACCGAACATGGTGTGGGGCTCGTTATTCCTGACAATAAGCGGTTGACCCAAGATATCTCCATCCCGTTAGAATTCGCTGGGGGCGCTAAAAACGGGCAAATGGTATTGATTGAAGTGATTGCTTTTCCAAGCAAACGCAATCAAGCCATCGGTAAAGTGATCCACATTCTGGGGGATCATATGGCTCCAGGTATGGAAACAGAGGTTGCTATCCATGCACATGGCATTCCTGCTGAGTGGCCAGAAGAAGTCACTGCGGAAGTGGCTAAAATTCCTCAAAAAATCACTGAAGATCAATTAAAAAATCGTGTTGATTTAAGACACCTCTCTTTTGTCACTATTGACGGAGAGGATGCTAAAGATTTTGATGATGCTGTTTATTGCTATCAAAAGCCCAAAGGGGGATATCAACTCTACGTCGCCATTGCTGATGTAAGTCACTACGTGGCTGTTGATTCAGCGTTGGATAAAGAGGCGGAACGACGGGGAAATTCCGTGTATTTCCCGGGTAAAGTGGTGCCGATGCTGCCCGAAGCTTTATCCAACGGTATTTGTTCACTTAATCCCCATGTTGATCGTTTATGCATTGTTGCCGAGATGGCGATAACGCCAGATGGCAAAATAAGTCGCTCTCGCTTCTATCGTGCCGTTTTCCATTCTCACGCGCGGTTGACTTATACGCAGGTAGCCCAATGGTTGGAGGATGAGAGGACTGATGCTCAACATGAGGCCTTATGGCCCATGTTGCAATCGCTTCATGCTCTTTATAAAATATTTTTAAAAGCTCGCAAAGCGCGTGGAGCGATGGATTTTGAAACCACAGAAACGCGGATTGAATTTGATGAGAAGCGAAAAATTCAGCGTATTATTCCAGTCATCCGCAACGACGCCCATCGCTTAATTGAAGAATGCATGCTCGCAGCGAATGTCGCCACGGCGCGTTTTTTAGAAAAAGCAAAATTACCTGTTCTTTATCGGGTGCATGAAACCCCAGACGAGGATAAAATTGGAGCATTAAGATTATTTCTTGGAGAGCTTGGACTGCAGTTGGGTGGAGGTAAGAAGCCTCATCCTAAAGACTTTCAAAAAGTCTTGTCGACAATAGAAAATAGACCCGAAAAGCATTTAATTGAAACGGTAATGCTTCGCTCTTTGAAGCAAGCTCAATACATCGAAGAAAATGATGGTCATTTTGGTCTCGCTTATTCGGCGTACACCCACTTTACTTCACCAATACGGCGTTATCCTGATTTGTTAATTCACCGCGCCGTGGGGCATTTGATTGATAAAGCTAAAGAAGAAAAATTTCATTACACTGCTGAGGAGATGAGTCGCTTAGGCAAGCATTGCTCATTCACTGAGCGGCGTGCAGATGAGGCGACCCGCGAAGTAGTCGCCTGGTTAAAATGTGAATACATGCAAGATAAACTAGGGCAAGTATTCCAAGGAACTATTTCCGCAGTGACCAGCTTCGGTATTTTTGTTGAGTTAGATGAGATTTATGTGGAAGGTTTAGTGCATGTTACCTCATTACGCAATGATTACTATGCTTTTGATGCCATTAAGCATCGGTTAGTTGGTGAGCGTGGCGGCCATGTTTATCGTTTGGGTGATAAGATGAAAGTATTAGTAGCCCGTGTGGATTTAGATGAGCGCAAAATCGATTTTGAACCAGCAGAAAATGGAATTTTCGATGACTGAGCATTATGTTTATGGTATTCATGCGGTAACCGCTCTATTAAATAATCCTCACAGAAAAACTAAAAAGCTATATATCAATCAAGAGCGGGCTGATAAACGATTACACGAGCTCTTCGATTTGGCTTCAAGCCAGCAGATTCCGGTGGAAAAATTGCCACTACAAAAAATGAATCAGCGTTTTGCCGAGCTTACACACCAAGGAGTAGTCGCAGTCGCTGATAATCTACGCGATTATACTGAAAGTGACTTATCTAATTTACTTGCGGCTTGCAAACAACCTAGTTTACTTCTGATCTTAGATGGTATCACTGATCCACATAACTTAGGTGCTTGCTTAAGGACTGCCGATGCCACGGGAGTCGATTTTGTGGTTATTCCAAAAGATAAGAGTGCCAGTATTACGTCGGTGGTTAGCAAAGTTGCCTGTGGCGCAGCAGAATCTATTCCTGTGGTGCGCGTGACTAATTTGGTTCGCGCTATAGAAACCATTAAACAATCGGGAGTCTGGGTTTATGGGGCAGCTGGAGAAGCAACTGAAACTCTTTATCAAATGAATTGTCGCTCATCAATCGCTTTGGTGATGGGTGCAGAAGGTAGCGGGTTGCGGCGCTTGACCCGAGAGCACTGTGATGGTTTATTTTCTTTACCCATGCTGGGCAGTGTAGAAAGTTTAAATGTTTCGGTAGCAACGGGGGTGTGTCTATACGAAGTAGTACGCCAGCGTCAAAATTCATGATAAGCAGAGAATTGTGTCATCCTTCGCTACGTTCAGGATGAAAAACGGTTTTTCAACCGGTACAAATCCAACCACTCATCAAGATTCAAGATACCTTCTCTATCCCAAAACCTTAAAAAGGCTACGCACTCTCAGTAAACTGATGAATGGTTTTACTCAATCTCGAAACCAATTCGTCGATTTCTTTTTCACTAATAATGAGCGGCGGTAAAAGTCGAATAACGGTTTCATTGGTTACATTGAAAAGTAGTCCATTAGCAAGACCCATTTTTCGAGCATCGTTCGCAGGCCTGTCAAGTTCAATACCTAACATAAAACCTCTCCCGCGAATGCCGCGTACACCGGGATGATCAACCAATGCTTGCATCAGCTTTTCTTTTAATAGCGCACCTTTTTGAGCGACTTGTTCGCAAAGATTATTGCCTTCAATCACATCTAAAACAGTCAAGGCTGTTGCACAAGCGAGTGGGTTGCCCCCAAATGTGGAGCCGTGATTACCCGGTTTAAAAAGGTTGCATGCGTTGCCCCTCATCAAGCACGCACTGATAGGAATTCCATTACCCAAACCTTTTGCTGTAGTGACAATATCAGGTTGAATACCAGCATGCATGTACGCAAAAAATTTTCCTGTTCGTCCATTGCCTGTTTGAATTTCATCTAGGATAAATAACCAGTCATGTTCTTTACAAAGTTGGGCTAAGGCTCGTAGGTAGGAATCTTCAGCAACAAAAATCCCCCCTTCACCCTGAATAGGTTCGATCATCACTGCGACTACATCATCGCGATTGGCTGCGATAGTATGGATGGCGTCGATATCATTGAATGGTGCGCGAATAAAACCTGGGACCAACGGCTCGAAACCGGCTTGAACTTTACGGCTACCTGAGGCGGTTAAAGTTGCCATAGTGCGTCCGTGAAATGCTCGCTCCATAACGATTATTGAGGGGGTCTCAATTCCTTTTTTATGACCGTATAAACGAGTTAGTTTAATGGCTGCTTCATTTGCCTCAGCACCCGAGTTAGCAAAAAAAGCTTGTTCCATGTTGGTGATGGCAGTTAATCTTTCGGCAAGTTGCTCTTGTTCTTTAATGAGGTAGCCATTGGAAGTATGGAGTAATTTCGCGGCTTGTTTTTGGATTGTACGGGTTATATCGGGGTGGGCATGCCCTAGTCCACAAACGGCTATACCACTTAATCCATCGAGATAAGCCTTGCCTTGCTCGTCATATAGCCAAATCCCCTCACCATGAGTGAAGGATATCGGTAAAGGGCTATAACTTGTGATTAACGCCATAAAAACTCCTTATCATTATTTTGGCGAAAAAAACTTGCTTTTTGTTCATGCTGTATTCAAAGAACGGCTGAGTTTGACGATTTCATGCGGCAATCCAACCGTTCACCAAGAATTAAGTATACCGCCTGAACGGATACTTTTCTGTGCAATATGACTTGAAAATCAATCTTTTCGCTTTAGTTAGCGAATTTTCAATCTGTCTTTAGATTGATTTATATCGTTTGGAAAAGCTCCCAATTTTAACGTAAATTAGACTCCACGAAGTCCCAGTTTACCAGAGACCAAAATGCCTTTAAGTACTCAGGGCGTGCATTGCGATAATCGATATAATAAGCATGTTCCCACACATCGCAAGTCATTAACGCCTGTTGCCCTTCGGTCATTGGTGTTCCAGCATTGGAGGTACTGATAATTTTAAGAGCGCCGTCTTTATCCTGAACTAACCATGCCCAGCCAGATCCAAAGGTTGCAATGGCAGTTTGGGTAAACTGTTCTTTAAAATCATTAAAAGAACCGAATGCTTTAACAATCGAGTCAGCTAATTTCCCTGTTGGCTCATCCCCGCCTTTAGGGCTTAGGCAGTGCCAATAAAAAGTATGGTTCCAAGTTTGAGCTGCATTATTGAATACACCCCCAGAACGGCTTTTTTTAATAATATCTTCCAGACTCAAATTCTCGTATTCTGTTCCGGCAATGAGCTTATTGAGATTAGTGACATAAGTATTATGATGTTTTCCATAGTGGTACTCTAAGGTTTCTTCAGAAATATAAGGTGCCAACGCATTCTTTGCATAAGGCAACGCGGGTAGAGTAAATGCCATAAAAACTCCTATTTTTTAGTTAGGTTGTAAGTTTATCAGGATTCATTATAAGTACCAGGTCGGATTTCCAGAAACATAAAAAAAATAAATAGGAAACTGAAAACCGGTAAGAAGCCTATAATGAAGGATATTGTTTGAAAGAGATAGAGCTTGCTAGCTAAATTTTCTTTACAAAACATCGTTTCACAAAGATCATACTTACGTTGAAAGATGGCCTTAAGTTGCTAATTGACCTTATTTTCGCCATAATTACGGTTGTTTTTATTTTTTATAGGGGCTCTGGTGGATACAATTGAGAAAATCAAAAAGCAAATTGCTGAAAATGCAATACTATTATATATGAAAGGCACTCCCAAAATGCCTCAATGCGGTTTCTCAGCACGTGCTGTACAATGCCTTGATGCTTGTGGCGTAACATTCGCCTATGTGGATATTCTAGCAAATCCAGATATTCGTCAGACATTACCGCAGTATGCTGATTGGCCCACTTTCCCCCAGTTATACGTCAAGGGTGAGTTAATTGGTGGCTCAGATATTATCATGGAGCTTTATCAACAAGGCGAGTTGGAGCCATTATTGCGTGAAGCAGTATCCTCATAATCTGAGCACCCTAATAAATAAGAAAATAAATTGCTTAACCAAGGAGAATAGTGATGAGTGTTTTGGTTGGACGAAAAGCCCCTGATTTTACAGTTCCTGCTGTACTTGGTAATGGTGAAATCACTGACAAATTCAATTTACATGAAGAGCTAAAAGGCAAATATGGTCTAGTATTTTTCTACCCTCTCGATTTTACCTTTGTTTGCCCTTCCGAATTAATTGCGCTTGATCACCGTATGCATGAGTTTAAATCAAGAAATGTTGCTGTGGTTGCTGTGTCTATTGATTCACAATTTACCCATAATGCATATCGTAATACCTCTATTAAAGACGGAGGTATTGGGCCAGTGCAATTTACCCTAGCGGCGGATGTTACTCACACCATTTGTCAATCTTATGGGGTTGAACATCCTGTGGCGGGTGTCGCTTTCCGCGGCGCTTTCGTCATTGATAAAAATGGTATGGTGCGTTCACAAATTGTTAATGATCTACCTATCGGTCGTAATATTGATGAACTGTTGCGAGTGATTGATGCTGTCCAATTTTTTGAAGAGCATGGAGAGGTTTGCCCAGCGGGTTGGCAAAAAGGGAAAGCAGGCATGAAAGCTTCTCCTAAAGGTGTTGCTCAATACCTCGCTGAACATTCAGACAATTTATAAGTAGCTAATAAGATCAGAGCCCGCTTATCTGTAAATAGCCTGATTGTCGAGCACCGAGCCCAGCAAATCAGGCTATTTTGGGTTAAGATAGCTAGGTTAAATGCATTTTGCGCCATGTATTCAGCATGGCGCAAAACAAATCCGCTGTTTTTTCTGCGTCATAGATGGCGGAGTGCGCTTCTTTCGTATCAAAATCAATTCCGGCAGCTTGTGCTGCTTTCGCTAAGACAGTTTGCCCGTACATAAATCCTGCTAAAGTCGCAGTGTCGAAACAAGTAAATGAGTGAAAAGGCGAAGCAATTCCTGTTCGTTTGGCGGCCTCTTTGATAAACAGTAAATCAAACCAAGCGTTATGGCCTACGAGAACAGCACGTTGGCATTTAGTCTTTTTTAAAGCCTTATTGATTGGGACAAACAAATTTTCCAAGGCTTGTTTTTCTTCAATTGCAAAACGGAGAGGTTGAAACGGATCAATTTGAATAAAGTCAAGCGATTTTTCGTCCAGTTCAGCCCCCTCAAAAGGTAGAACATGCTCAAAATGGGAGGCTCCTCGGACAAAAAAACCTTGTTCATCGAGCTCAATTAATACAATACACATCTCAAGGAGTGCATTTTTTTGTGGATCAATTCCAGCCGTTTCGATATCCACAACAACGGGCAAAAAGCCTCGAAATCTGTCTTTTAATGCTTCACACAAAATGAAATCACGCCGACTCATAAACACTCCACTCCACTGTTTCACCTGCAGCCACAGGTACCACTTGTTCTTGTCCTAAGGGTAACGTTTCAGGAATAGACTGAGGTGTCTTAATTAACGTCAGCTCTGTGTGATTGAGAGGAAGTCGATAGAATTCAGCACCAAATTGACTGAGAAAGGCATTAAGCCTATTCAATTTGCCAAGATGATCAAAAATCTGCGTATACATTGCCACAGCATAAGGTGCTGAATAAATTCCTGCACAGCCGCAAGCACTCTCCTTATTGGTTTTTGCGTGGGGCGCACTGTCAGTGCCAGCAAAAAATTTGGGGTTTCCGCTGATTGCCGCTTTTTGCAAGGCTTGCTGATCACTTTCCCTCTTTAAAATAGGTAAGCAATAATAATGAGGTTTTACCCCTCCGGCTAAAAGATGATTGCGATTGTAAAATAAATGATGAGGTGTTATGGTCGCTGCGACATTACTAGAGGATTGGTTTACAAAATCGACAGCAATTTGTGTCGAAATGTGCTCAAGAACAATTCGCAGTTTGGGAAAATCACGTAATAATGGAATTAAGCAATTTTCAATAAATTCAGCTTCTCGATAAAAAATATCTCCCTGCGTGACCTCACCATGAATTTGTAACACCAGATTTTGTTGCTGCATGATTTCAAATAGAGGATAGAGTGCAGTTAAAGAGCGAGCTCCTTCCTCGGAATTAGTCGTAGCCCCAGCAGGATATAGTTTTGCCCCTAAGAGGTAGGGAAAATTGTTAATGCTTTCGAGATCAAGAGGTGTTACCTGCTCATTAAGATACAGAGTCATATAGGGGACAAAGTCAAAATGCCCCCCTAAAGCGGTTAAAATTCGCTCACGATAGGCAAGTACCGAGTCTACTGTAATTAATGCAGGCTTCAGATTAGGCATAATCAATGCACGAGAAAAATGGCGAGCAGTCGCTGGCACGGTGTGCTGTAAAATGATGCCGTCGCGAAAATGAACATGCCAATCGTCAGGCCGAGTAATAGTCAAAGTTTTCACATTAAAAGTTCCGGTAAGTTTGCCGATACCGCAAAGGATAGCATGGTTCTAAGTTGGATGAGCAAACACAGTCAAAGATTATTCATAAGCTTAGGGCCTACAAGAAAGCCCGTTATCAGTGACTAGGGATGGTGTTAAAAATCCTTCTGCGCCTAATGATACTGAAGCAGGTAAAAGAATGAATTGTCGAGTGGTAGTTAAGATTATTAAATAGAATCAATTAGTAAGGTTATTGTGTTGAACTTCTTCTCAATTCTACTTATTAACAGACCTAATTTTTTGGAACAGGTAACTTAATAAATAAGTATTGTCGATACCACTTCTTTTCTGATACAGTAGATAAAGTTTAGTCAACCTATTGATTCCAATTAGTTAAATAGCTTGAAAAATTAATGCTCACCGAGGTCTAAAGTTTTTAAGTCTCTTAAGCTTATCAATTAGATCAAACGATTGGTGACGAATTAATTACTGTGAGCACAAAAGAAACATTGTTGACCGCAAAGCTAAATAATTTATCGAATTAATAGAGAAAATTTGTGGAAATGGTGTTGACTTTGATAAAGTAGCACTTGATAATCTGCCTATGTACGTTCTCGGATAGAGCGATGATTGCGTACTGTGGTCAATCCCATGATGTGGTTTGACGGCTAAACGGGAAATTAATAATAAAAAAGTGGAGATGAAGCATGTCATATTTGAAGAAAACAGCGGTAGCTGTTCTTGCTTTAAGCAGCAGTGCAGTATTTGCTGGTACCATGGGTCCTGTTTGCACCCCTGGTAATGTCACAGTTCCTTGCGAAAGAACTGCTTGGGATTTCGGTGTACAAGCCCTTTACTTAGACACTACTTACGACAATGGCAGCCCTAATTGGTGGGGTGGTTATGGTAGTGGTTATGATTTCGGTGGCTTCAATGAAACCAGATGGAATAATAACTGGCGTAATGACTGGAATTGGGGCTTCAAGTTAGAAGGTTCTTACCATTTCCACACTGGTAACGACATCAACGTTAACTGGTACCACTTAACTAATAGCAACAATGACCACCACAACAACTCGGGTTGGGGCTGGGATAACAACCGCAACAGAGGTCCTCGTTGGGACGCTGTTAACGTTGAACTTGGTCAACACGTAGACTTCAGCGAGTGGAAAGTTATCCGCTTCCATGGTGGTGTTCAATACGCTCGAATCGCTGATCACCGTCGTAACCACAATAATGGCTTTGGCGCATTCGGAGCTGGCTTTGGTGGATTCGGAACTGGCTTTGGCGGATTCGGAACTTCCTTCTTTGGTGCCAATGCGTTTGGAAACCATCACGAAGCAAGATTCAACGGTTTCGGTCCTCGCTTCGGTGCTGACATGAGCTACATGGTTGGTAATGGTTTCAGCGTTTATGCTAACGGTGCAACAGCCTTGTTGATCGGTTCTAGCAGACCTGCATTCCAATTCGATCCAGCATTCCCAGTGTCATTAATTCCAGTAGCTGCAGGTTTCCCTGTGCTCCCAGCATTCGGAACTCTTCCAGGTACAGGATTTGCTGCGCTGAATACGTTTAACCACCACAACAGAACTATTATGGTTCCTGAGTTGGAAGGTAAACTCGGTGCTAAATACACTTATGCTATGGCATCAGGTGACTTAACCCTGGATGTTGGTTACATGTGGGTTAACTACTTCAATGCTAGACACACTGTGTTCAACCATGGCACTATCGTTGATGGCTTCGGTGTTCGTCGTCACTTGGGCTTCGAAGATCGTTCAAGCAACGTTGCTTTCAACGGTCCTTACGCTGGTGTTAAGTGGGTTGGTAATTTTGTCTAATTTGTTGAATTATGCTGTATTTAAAGCCCATCACTTGTTGATGGGCTTTTTTTTAGATTAACGGAGTGATCATGTTGAAAAAAACAACCTTGGCAATTCTCAGTTTGGCTGTGAGTGGTTTTGCCTCCGCTGGAATGTATTCCCCCGCACCTGCTCCTTCGTGCACTCCAGGTGATGTAACAGTACCTTGCGAAGCTAAAAAATGGGACATTGGAGCACAGGCGCTTTATTTTCAGCCAACTTATTCAAATGGCAAAGGTTATGAATTCAATCCAGAACATGGTTTTAACAGCGTCAGACCCAGATGGGGATGGGGATACCGATTACAGGGGTCATATCATTTTCATACCGGTAACGACATCACAATGACCTTTATACATTATGATAGAAACTCAGATCGTGGCGGCTATGCTGGAGAAATTCCATTTGCCCTTGCATTTGAACCATTTAGATTGCGCTTAGAAAATCAGTTTGATCAGGTTAATTTAGTACTTGGCCAACATGTTGATATGAGCGCGTGGAAAAAAATACGGTTTTATGGCGGTTTGCAATTTGCAAAAATCCGGCTGGATACAACAAATCAATTCTTAGTCGTTCCACCAGGACTTGTTCTACGCTCAGTTTCAAGTTTACAACAGTTCCGAAATGCTGATTTTGAGGGAGTAGGTCCAGTTGTGGGTGTCGATTACGCATATAATTTAGTTCAGGGTTTCAGCGTAACAGGTAATGCGGCAACTGCTCTTCACTACGGTGTAAATCGCTATGTTTCAGGATTTATCGCTGGTCCGAGCTTTGCTGTTAATGCAGTTGATAGTCATAGCCAACGAATAGTAGTGCCCAGTATCGAAGCAAAATTAGGTCTTAAGTATACTCATGAATGGATTGAGGGCACACTTAATCTGGAAGGCGGCTTTCAAGCAGTTAATTATTTTAACGCTTTGGAAGTAAGGAGGCCTTTTGGGGTAACTAATCATATTTCGAGCAGCGATTTCGGACTGTACGGCCCCTATTTCGGCGCAAGCTGGGTTGGAAACGTGATTTAATTTCAAAAATACCCTCTATTACAAGGCCCATGTTCAATGGGCTTTTTTTATGTCAAAAAAGAAGTGGATTGTTCAATGCTTACCACTTTATGTATACAGTTTGAGAAGAGCTGTGAGTCAGATCGGAAGTGAATGAGCTATGGCATTGAATTGTATTGACCAAATGTTGTCAAACTCCGATCAATTAATTTCAATACAAAAGATCTTGGCTGCGATTTTTGATCAGTATTAATCTTTTTCACACAAATTTTGATTTAAATTTAGACTTTAAGATTGAGAAAAATGACGAGCCTAGCTATGCTATTGGGGCTTGTGTCTTTGAACAATGTTTAAAATTAAAGATCAGTTGGAATAAAAAATGAGATGGACCTTTTCACTTTAAAGACAGGAAGAAAAAAAATAATTTAGGAGTACGTTGTGTGAAATATAAAGCCCTAATATTAGCACTTTCTGCTTTGTCCAGCTCAATTTTTGCCGCTGACAATGAAGAGCTGCAGCAGGAAATTCTACGCTTACAAGAGCAAACTAAACAGCTGCAAAGCCAATTGAATCGTTTGCAAAAACAATTAGTTGCCCAGGCAGTTATAAAACCCACAGCTAAAGCTAAACCCGCTGTAAAGCAGGTTATAGCTAAAAAATCGATAACTAAAAAAGCACCTCCACCCCCTACTAAAAACGTTGTAGCGGCAAAAAATAATCAAGCGGTTGTAGCAAATACAGAAAACACTGAGAAAGGAAAAACCATCCATGTCAGTCCATTATCAGTGTATACAGCGCATGAAGATGACAAAGTGAAAGGGTTTTATCCTACAGCGTTGATTGCGGATGGTCGGGTGATTAGTTACATCGCTGGTACGCCAGTGGTTAGCTCACCTTATCTAGGAGAGAGACCTGCTTTTGATGGTTCTGATTATATTGTGAATATTTCAAGCATTAATCGGGATATTCGTTTAATGGAACAGCGACGCCGATTATACCGTGCTTATGAAAGCCTTGGATATCCCAAACCCAACGTACCTATAATCTCAATTAGCGGAAAAGCAGAACCGGTTGCGATTATTAATCGTCCTTACGTGGGTAAATACGCGAGTGATATCAATTTGGGTTCTAGTGAGGTAGACGTTGCGGCGGCGTTAAATGACAAAGTGGAAGCATTCATATCCATGGCTTACGATGAAACGCCTCCTCCTGTGGGACAGCGGGTTTCAAACTCTGCTTTTAGTTTAAACTTAGGGTTTGTTAACATTGGTAATCTAGATAAATCGCCCTTTTATTTCACTGCAGGTCAAATGTTTGTTCCTTTTGGCCGTTATTCCAGCTCAATGATCAGTTCTACACTACCTCAACGTTTAGCAAGAACAAAGGCCAGGCCCTTTATTCTTGGGTATAAATCCCAAAAAGATTGGGGGCCTTATGCAGCTGTCTATGGATTTAAATCCGATACTAATTTAGGCCACGCTGGTATAGGCGGGTTAAATTTAGGTTATACCATTAAAGCAGGTAGGCTTTCTGGTGATATAGGGGCTGGGTATATAAGCTCTATAACTGATTCAACGGGTATGCAAGATAATGGTTCTCAACCTTTTACAACATTTGGCGGTTTTGCCTCAGATACCAACGGAAGTGAGTTAATTCACAAAGTACCGGGCGTTAATGTTCATGGAAACATTAGTTTTGATCGCTACAGTTTGACTGCTGAATGGGTAGGAGCATCACGAAGATTCAGATTCCAGGATCTGAGCTTTAATTACAGAGGAGCCAAGCCACAAGCAGCACAACTTGAGGGAGGTGTGACCTTTATGGCCTTCAATAAGCCTGCTTCAATAGGGGTGGGTTACCAATGGTCGAAGGACACGCTTGCTTTACACTTGCCCAAACATCGCTTTAGTGGTGTATTCAACATTTCGATATGGAAGGATACGGTTGAGAGCCTCGAATACCGTCATGATGTGGACTATAACGTTTATCAATTTGCTAATGGGATTGCGCCACCTGGTTTGGTGAATTTGCCAATTTTTGGTACGGGTCGCAAATCTGACGCTTTAATTGCACAAATTGGTGTGTATTTCTAAACGGTATACCACCCTTCACGTTGTCTGTTCATTCCGCTTCCCGCGGTGCAAACCGCGGGTATCAAAACCCGAAATTTATGGCATTAACCTGTTCGCTATAAAGTGCTTTGTTCATGAAATTACTGCTATGCTTATCCACATACCAAGCGTAAAAAGGTTGTGTAAATAATGGGATTAGGTAATCTACGGCGTTTAATGGCAATAGTTTGGCTAATACTCCTTTTCTCACCATTCGGCTGGGCAAATAGCATTGTTGAGTTATCAATAAATGGGACGATAGGACCGGCCACAGCAGATTATTTATCCCGGGGCATTATCAACGCTCAAAAAGCAAGCCTAATTCTAATTACGATTGACACTCCCGGTGGCTTAGATAAATCAACACGGCAAATTGTACAAAGTATTTTAAGTTCAAAAGTGCCCGTCGTTGTTTATGTAGCCCCGAGCGGGGCTCGTGCAGCGAGTGCAGGCACATTTTTAGTTTATGCAAGCACGGTGGCTGCTATGGCACCTAGTACTCATTTAGGAGCCGCTAGCCCAATTGATATAACCACTGCAATGGGTGGCCAAAGCCAATCCGCTACAAAAACAACCATGGAGAAAAAAGTCACGAATGATTCTATTGCCTACATTCGATCATTAGCGCAATTGCGTGAGCGCGATCCTGTATTCGCTGAAAAAGCGGTACAAGATGCAGCGACCATGACTGCTGATGAAGCGCTGCGCGCTAAAGTGATTAATATCATTGCAAAGGATCGAAATGATTTATTTGCTCAACTCAATGGAAAAATAGTGACTCAAGATGGTCAAAAAATTCAGTTGGTAACTGAAAAAGCAAAAATAGATAGTATGCCCCCTGATTGGCGTACTCGCTTCTTAGAGGTGGTCACTGATCCTACGGTGGCATATTTACTTTTATTGCTTGGAATTTATGGCATTTTCTTTGAATTAGTCAATCCGGGATATATGTTACCTGGAGTGGTGGGTGCTATTTCCTTTCTCATAGCACTTTATGCCTTGCAGTTGTTACCTGTCAATTATGCTGGATTAGCGCTTATTGTGCTTGGTTTAGCCTTTATTGTCGGGGAAGCGTTTGCACCCAGCTTTGGCGCTTTGGGGATTGGGGGAACAATTGCTTTTGTTATGGGATCAATTTTACTGATTAGCAGCGATTCAGAATCCTATCAAATTGCTCGGTCCGCCATTGGGGCAATGGCAGCTGTTAATCTTATTATTTTATTTGCCCTAATTGCCATGTTGTTAAAGGCTAGAAAACGCAAATTACAACACGGTGTGATGATATTGATTGGTGCGGAAGGACGCGCATTAGGGGGAATCGATACTTATGGACAAGCCGTAATCAAAGGAGAAATTTGGAGTGTCCATGCCAAGAAACCGATTAAAGCGGATAAACCTATAAAAGTGATCGCTGCTGAAGGATTACAATTGGAAGTGGAGGAAGTGAAATAGCCTTTAGTATCGCGAGCAAGAGTGAGATAAAGTAAGGGATTGTTTGCAAATCCAGAATGATTTACTAATCGAGCTGGCTCACGAAAATGAGCTTGAATTAGGAGAAAAAGATGAGCATCTTTTTTGGATTTATCGTTATTATTCTTGCATTTTTACTGATGTCAACTTTTAAGGTTTTGCGAGAATATGAGCGTGCAGTAGTCTTCATGCTAGGCCGATTTTGGCGTGTCAAAGGACCTGGCTTAGTTATTCTTATTCCCATAGTGCAGCAAATGGTTCGGGTTGATTTACGCACAGTGGTGATGGACGTGCCGAGCCAAGATGTGATTTCGCGAGACAACGTTTCGGTCCGCGTAAACGCAGTGCTTTATTTTAGGGTGATTGATCCAGAAAAAGCGATTATTCAAGTGGAAAACTATTTTGAAGCGACTAGTCAACTCGCCCAGACCACATTACGCTCAGTCTTAGGACAGCACGAGCTGGACGAGATGCTGGCGGAACGAGAGAGGTTAAACTCTGACATACAAAAAATATTAGATGCGCAAACGGATAGTTGGGGTATCAAAGTTTCGAATGTGGAAATAAAGCATATCGATCTCGATGAAAGCATGATACGTGCTATTGCGAAGCAAGCAGAGGCCGAGCGTGATAGGCGAGCAAAGGTGATTCATGCAGAAGGTGAATTGCAAGCCTCCGAAAAATTATTCCAGGCAGCCAAAGTACTTGCTCAAGAACCACAATCCATGCAACTGCGTTATTTGCAAACACTCACCGCCTTAGCAAATAATAATACGTCGACCATTGTTTTCCCTATGCCCATTGAACTCGGAGAGTTATTGCGAAAAATAGGAGAGAAGTGACTGGTTAGTAAGGATGACGTTTTTTTTCGCTCATTTTACGGATAAACGTTTTCTTAAACAGTTCATTTGCCGATCCGGGCGTTGGATTAAAGAGGGGAATAGTGATATCGACTTCATCGTTTGGGTCGGCTTCAGCAATTGCAACAGCAACAATTTCGGCGGCTTCCTTTGCATCCCAACCATAAACTCCGATCCCTAAAGGTTGTAAAAAAAGAGGCCTACTTAATTGCTTTGCATCTAAAACAGCCCCTTGTACTGCCGCTTTATATTGTTCTTTAAAGCGTTTTTTTCTTTCCACGGAATCGGATAGGGTTTCAAAAGTTAAGCCAACATTGCCTGCAACAAAAGGAACGGTTGCAACGCCTCCCAAATAACCATCTTGCTCTGCGATGCGTATGTAGGCAGGCATTTCTTCTTGTTGGCTATGGTAATTATCTAAAATCGTCTGTAATGCTTTTTGCCACCCTCCTGCTGCATTTTGGTAATGAATATTTTGATTAAAAAACTGTTTAAACACTGTAAAACCGGAGCCCATGCTTAAGACACTAGTGCAGGTCACTGTTCCTGCACAAACAATTAGGGAGTTCGCTTTAGGTTCAATGCGGGTTGTTGTGGTGAAAGGCATGTCGGTCCTTAAATCCGGTTTGGGTTATGGAATTATAGTAAACCAAAAGTTTTAACTTCCACTGGGAAACACTTTGTGGTAGAAGATTGTTTTTTGTCAAGTAATCGACCGGAGTACTTTATGGCAATCAAATCAGATCGTTGGATTGAAAAAATGGCGCTGGAACATGGGATGATTTCCCCTTTTCAGTGTGGGCAGGTCCGCCAAACAGATCAAGGACGTATCATCTCCTATGGTGTTTCAAGCTATGGTTATGATGTGCGTTGTGCGAATGAATTTAAAATTTTTACTAATATTAACTCAGCGATCGTTGACCCTAAGGCTTTCGATGAAAACAGTTTTGTTGATGTAAAATCGGACGTTTGTATTATTCCTCCGAATTCTTTTGCTTTAGCGCGTACAGTGGAGTATTTTCGTATTCCTCGCACTGTGTTGACCATTTGTTTGGGTAAATCAACTTATGCTCGATGCGGAATTATTGTCAATGTCACACCTTTAGAACCGGAGTGGGAAGGGCATGTGACTCTGGAGTTTTCTAATACAACACCGTTGCCTGCAAAAATTTACGCTAACGAAGGGGTTGCTCAAATGTTATTCTTGGAGTCCGATGAGGTGTGCGCAGTGTCTTATCGAGATAGGGGCGGCAAATATCAAGGACAAACAGGCGTGACTTTGCCACGAACTTAAGCTCGTAAACAACGAGTTTTAATCCTCATCTTTTAGTGGAAATTTTGCACGGGAGGCATCCACTCGCTCTCTCAATTCCTTACCCGGTTTAAAATGAGGGCTGTGCTTAGCCTCGGTAACCACTTTTTCCCCTGTTTTAGGATTATGCGCATTACGTGGCGGTCGGTAGTGTAGAGAAAAACTGCCAAAACCTCGAATTTCGATTCGCTTGTTTTGAATAAGCGCTTCACTCATTAACTCAAGAATACGGTTAATGCAGTCAGCTACCTGCTTTTCAGGAAGATGTGTCATTTTTGCAGCAAGGGTTGCAATGAGTTCCGATTTAATCATACCCACCTCGGTTAGCCGCGTTTTCGGGACGTCACCACCAAGACACAGCAGGTGCTGACTTTTTACCACTCTATTTTCAGTATAGACGGGTAAAGAAATTATTCAATGTTATCAATTAACTGTATCAATATTTTAATCGTCAATGCAATCTTTCTTAGTGAATCAATGATGAATTCTGTTAAGAAATGCTATTTTCAGCTAAATATTAAGACGTTGTTGAATAAAAGCATTAACAATACCCCAGCTCATGGCCACCTTCGTCGTGCGTAAACAAGCAAATAAATTGGATGTTAGGGCTTTAGAAGTCGTAATGACCAAAGAACCAGGTTTGATTTGCTCAACGGATTTCGAAATGGTCTGCCAAGCTTCGCCAAAGAAAGCGGTGGCATTAATAAAAATCAGGGAAGCATCATCAAACGGTATTTGTAAAAAATCCCCTTTTTTAAAGTCAATACAGCTTGCTATTTCAAGATAGCCAGGGCGCTCACTCAAGCGTTGTTTTTGTAATTCAGCGCTTTGATGTAATGAGGCGAAAAGCTCAATGCCACAGCTTTTTTTGACATTAAAGACCATAGCACAAGCAAGCACTGCTTTCCCTGTGCCGCTTCCTAAATCATAGAAAACAGTTGATGAATCAGGATGACAGAGTGATAGTAAGGCAATGAAAGATTCAAATTCAATTTCCCCGTAGACGTATTCCAAAGCATCACTATCAAGTCTCGCTTCTTTGGATAAGGCAAATCCATTCATATCAGCATAAAGCTGTTGAAATACAGCGAAATGTTTATCGAGAGCTAGCGCATTTTGCCAAAGGGTGATTTTCTTGTTTCGCTGTTTTTGAGAATGATAAAAGAGAACGGTTGTGATAATCACCAAGAGAAGCAGCAATAGAGGCCACATAGTCATTCATAATGAGATAATGTATAAATAGGGTAGCTCATTTATAGGAACGTTTGCATCTACTGCATCACCAGAAGTATGTGCTATTTTTCTTAAGCTGGATGAAAAAGAAAAAAAATTTGATACAGTGAAAGAAAAAAATTTCATGTTTAGGTAAATGTAGTAATGATAAAACAAATAATTATCGTTGGTTTAGTGATCTTACTCTGTATCACCCTGTCCGTGTACTTATTGCAAAGGCATTTGATTTATTTTCCTAGTAAAGAGAAGCCCGAGCGTCACCAATTTCACGCGCAAGATATGACGCAATTGCAATTGCCAACGCCGGATGGTTTGCAATTAAACGCATGGTATAAGCCTGCTCATAATAATCAGCCCACAATTTTATACTTACATGGGAATGCTGGACATATAGGGTATCGTATGCCTTTAGTGCGTCAGTTTCTCACTGCTGGATTTGGTGTGTTATTACTCGAATATCGCGGTTATGGTGGGAATAGAGGTAAACCGACGGAAGAAGGTTTATACACTGACGGTCGAACGGCGATTCATTTTTTATTGGATAAAGGAATTTCCACTCGTCATTTGGTTCTTTATGGCGAGTCTTTAGGTACTGGCGTGGCAACAAAATTAGCCACTGAATTTCCGATTTGTGCAATGGTCTTGCAATCGCCCCTTGCTTCATTGTCTGCTGTTGCACGCTATCATTATCCCTGGATATTTATTGAGCCCTGGGATAAATTTGATTCTTTATCGAGGATAGCCAGTACCCACGTGCCTTTGCTAATTTTCCATGGTAAGCAAGATCAAATCGTTCCTTTTGCACAAGGCTTCAGCCTATATAAGCAAGCCAATGATCCTAAGCGCTTGATTATACTAGAAAATAAGGGGCATAATGATGTTTGGGATGAAAAATTTGCAGCCGAAACAATTCATTTTATCCACTCCTATTGCTCCTAACTTAATCATTTTATTTCGATTTATGCCATAATCCTTAATGTTCTCTTAATATTAATTCCTTAGAATGTACCTAATGGTTCGAAAATTATTCATTAAGACACGCGGAGAGTATCAATGCCAGATCGCATACCAATGACACGGCGGATACCAATGCCAGACCGGAGCAAACCAGGGTTTTTTAATGCCAAAGTGCCCCCTGTTGCTCATCCTTATCAAACTGTATCCGAAGAAAAAGCAGATTTTATCGATGTTGGTGGTGTTGGCGATTGTGGATTTAGAGCTTTGGCTGTGGCAATGCTTGATGATATTTTGGAAAGCCCAGCCCGCGAAAATCAGGGTATGGCTAAATACTTACTCACACTCCATGCTTCATACTTCCCACAACAGCAGATCGCCAGTCGTCTAATGACGCCAGTGGAGCATTTAACAACATTAGTGGCAGCCCCCTTTAATCGCGCCAAATTTGCCTTAGAATTATCCTATGCTTTGCGTCAGGCAGCAGTCGATGAAATAGTCGCTTCACCAGACCAATACCGGGGTGCTTTTGCCGATGAAAGAGAAGGGACTGATCCACAAAAGATGCGTCAGCCAATACATGGATTGACGAGACCGCAATTGCTGCCTTATCAAATGCAATTAAAGTTCCCATTAAAGTACAGGTGGTCGAACCAGGTAAAGAAATTCCTTTGAGTCTAACCTATAATGAAGACCTGCAAATGACCAAGGGAAATCCGATAACGATACAATTGCAAGGCAAACATTATTTACCTAAAGTCAAAAACCCTGAAAATTTTGTATTATTAGATCCTGTCAGCGCTCATCGCATTGAACCTGCTAAACCAATTCACCAGCCAGCTAATGATCCAACACTTTCTGAAATTTTGAAAAAGATTGAAGAAGCGGATGAAGCGATGCTGAAAGAATATGCGCAAACCTCAAGCCGTTTGGAGCTAATGGTGAGGAACAAAGAACTGAGTAAAGATGATTTACTTCGTATTTATATCGAAGGGATAAAAAAGAGTGATTACCTTGAAGGTCGCGTAAAACAAGTTGGAATTGAAAATGGTAATCAGGATTTCTTTGAACAAGCCATTGAAAGAGGCCGCAAAAATGTAAAAGCAATAGCGCTGCCTCAAGGAAATTATGAAGATCAAATTACCAAGGAATTAGTGCATGCTATCGCCCGGGCGATAAGTATCGGACAGTTAGATCATTCTGTTTATGAGAATGTCGAAACCTCGTCTTACCATCTTTCTTCACTTTTTGCTGGCGGTTAGGTTGCATGAGTAGCTTCCTCTTCTCGCCAGTGTAGTTTATGTAAATAGTCCTTCTTCGCATTCTGCGGCGCGCCTGCTGAAGATAGGAAAAAAGTGTTGCTATTACAGAAATCCCTGTTCTTTCATCCATTCATCATTGGCATATTTTGACATGTAATTACGAATAGAATCGGGCAGAATAACTAAACATTTTTGCCCTTTTTGTAGGGTTTTTGCTGCTTGCAAAGCAGCCCACATGGCAGCGCCTGAAGAACCGCCCACCAATAATCCTTCTTCGCGAATCATGCGTCTTGCCATACGAAAAGAGTCGCTATCATTAGTTTTAATGTAAGTATCAATGAGTGTGTTATCTAAAACTTCCGGGAAGAAGTCATAACCTATTCCTTCCACATGATAAGGTTTAATCTCATCGCCGCCGCCTAGAATAGACCCAATGGGGTCCACACCAATGATTTTAATCGCTGGGTTATACTCTTTCATGCGCTTAGCAATACCGGTAATAGTCCCGCCAGTACCCACTCCGGCAACGATCATGTGTAAGTCTTTACCGAAATCGTCAATAATTTCTTGTGCGGTTCCGTGATAATGGGCGTTAGGATTATCAGGATTTGAATATTGATCAAGAATATGGGAATTAGGAATTTCGCGCTGCAGTTCTTTGGCTAAAGAAATATGGCTGTCTGGATCATTCCAAGCGGCTTCTGTACGGGTTCGATAAATAGTTGCCCCTAAGCGCTCAAGAACGGCCTGTTTTTCCTGGCTCATTTTATTGGGCATTGTAATGATCACTTTATAGCCCATAACAGCACCGGCCAAAGCAATACCGATACCTGTATTACCTGAAGTCGGTTCGATTAATGTATCACCCGGTTTGATGCGCCCGCTGCGCTCGGCATTTTTTACCATCTCATAACCAATACGATCTTTTACCGATCCACCTGGATTTAAAAATTCGCATTTAGCATAAATTTCGCATGCCAATTCTTTGCTTAAATGATTAATTTTGACAACAGGCGTGTTACCAATTGTGGCTAGAATAGTGGGATAAATCATGTTCAGACCCTTTTGATGATTTTATCACTCAGTATACGCTAAAATTGGGGTTAGTCGTCAATGCAACCCGTGTTAGGCAAAAATTAGAGCCTTAGCCCACCAGCGGTTGGCTCACAATAGAGTAGTGGTTGCAAAAATCAAATCAAGGTTGAGCCAGGTGCAACCTGCATAGAGGAACATAGTGGATTTGCTGTGAACCCCTCGTTATACTCGTTGATTGAGAGATAAAATACAAAACAATAATTTATAGGGCGAGGGACAGCAGAAGCGAATGAATGAACCGCTATCTCCAGACGATCAAAGGCCTCCAGATCCATTAGCGGAATCCGAGTCTTCTCATCGCTCTTCCATGCTTTGGTGGTTATTACTCTTAGGCGCAGTATTAGCGTTAGTCTATTTTATTAAGTATCGACATACCAAGCCGGAAGAGGAGAAAAAACCTCCTGCGGTTACATTAGCGGTTGCACGTACAAGCAATGTTCCCGTTTATATTTCGGCATTAGGCAATGTGACCGCAACGTATACTGTCACAGTTAAAACGCAGATCAATGGCCTTTTGATGAAGGTTTTATTTAAAGAGGGACAGTTCGTAAAAAAAGGACAGTTGCTTGCAGAAATTGATCAGCGGCCTTTACTTGCGCAGCTTACCCAATATCAAGGGCAATTACTGCGCGATCAAGCTTTACTAGCCAATGCATTAGTCGATCTTAAGCGCTATCAGCGCTTATGGAAACAAGATTCGGTCTCGCAGCAAACGCTGGCAACGCAAGAGTCATTAGTGAAACAGTATCAAGGTGAAATTGAGATTGATCAAGGGTTGATCGAAAGTACCAAAATTAATTTACTGTATTGTCATATCACTTCCCCTATTGATGGGCGCATCGGTTTACGTTTGGTTGACCCGGGTAATTTTGTGCAAACGACGGATCAGACCGGTATTGCTGTCATCACGACGTTAAACCCAATCACTGTTATTTTTACTATCCCCGAGGATGATGTCGCAAGAATTTTGCCGCAAGCGTTTACCGCAAAAAACATTGAGGTAGAAGCGTATGATCGTCAGCAAAAGCAATTATTGGCAACAGGTACTTTACTCACTATCGATAACCAAATTGATACCACGACAGGAACAGTGAGGCTAAGGGCAATCTTTGATAATAAAGAGAGTAGGCTCTTTCCAAATCAGTTTGTAAATGCAAAACTGCTTGTAACGACACTGAATAACGCCATTGTTGTGCCAACGGCTGCTATTCTGCATGGCAATAATGGTAATTTTGTTTATCGATTGAATTCTGATTTTACTGTCCGGGTTCAGCCGATTAAACCAGGAGTAACTCATGGTGACGAAACGGTTATTCAACAAGGATTGTCGTTTGGCGAACAGGTGGTTGTTGATGGAGCTGATAAATTGAACGATGGCATGAAAGTTAGCATAGCAGGGTCATCGAGTAAATTAATGGAATAACTGATGAATATTTCTGCACCTTTTATTCAACGCTCAATCGCCACGTCTTTACTCATGTTTGCCATTCTGTTAGTCGGGATATTAGCTTTCCAATTATTGCCTGTTTCTTCACTTCCTGAAATTGAATACCCTACTATTCAAGTTTCTACGTTTTATCCTGGAGCAAGTCCTGACGTAATGGCGTCCACGGTAACAGCGCCATTAGAGAAGCAATTCGGACAGATGCCCGGTCTGATTTTGATGACTTCTAACAGTTCTACGGGTTCATCGCTTATTAATTTGCAATTTGCTCTCAATCTCGATCTTGACGTAGCAGAGCAACAAGTTCAGGCTGCAATTAATGCCGCCTATAATTTCCTTCCTGCCGATCTTCCCAATCCACCGGTTTACAACAAAGTAAACCCGGCAGATACGCCCATCATGACGTTGAGTTTAACCTCTAATACACTGCCCTTACCTCAAGTGGAAGATTTTGCAGAGACCCGTCTAGTCCCTAAAATTTCCCAGCTCATCGGGGTTGGTTTAGTCAGTGTGAGTGGTGGGCAGCGTCCTGCAGTGCGGATTCAAGTTAACCCCGATGCATTAACTTCTTATGGATTATCCATGGAAGAGGTGCGAACAGCGATCATGACAGCTAATGTGAATGCTGCAAAAGGAAATTTTGATGGGCCTCGTCTCGCCTACACAATAAGAGCGAACGATCAGTTACTCACAAGCGTGGATTATAAGCCGATTATCGTCAGTTACAAAAATAATAGCCCTGTTCGCCTGCAAGATATTGCCAATGTGATTGATGGCGCAGAAGACGTAAGGCAAGCAGCTTGGATGAATGCTGAACCGGCTATCATTTTAAACATTCGAAGACAGCCTGGGGCAAACGTGATTGAGGTCGTTGATCGCGTTCAAGGTTTATTAAAAAAATTACAAACAACGTTGCCTGAGACCATTAAAATTTCAGTCCTGACTGATCGCACGGTGACTATTCGTGCTTCCATTCGGGATGTGCAGTTTGAATTGATGCTCGCAATCGCATTGGTTGTCATGGTTATTTTTCTTTTTCTGCGTAATCTTTCTGCTACTTTAATTCCCAGTATTGCAGTACCGCTCTCGTTAATCGGTACTTTTGGCACCATGTATTTGTTGGGATTTAGCGTAAATAACTTGACGCTAATGGCGTTAACCATCGCAACAGGCTTCGTGGTCGATGATGCGATTGTGATGATTGAGAATATTGCTCGCCATTTAGAAAATGGTGAGCCTCCTTTAGATGCCGCGTTAAATGGAGCAAAACAAATTGGTTTTACTATCGTATCATTAACGGTTTCCCTTATTGCAGTACTCATTCCTTTGCTGTTTATGGGTGATTTGGTGGGCCGATTGTTTCGTGAGTTTGCAATGACACTGGCCATTACCATTCTCATTTCTGCTTTTGTTTCATTGACATTGACCCCAACACTTTGTGTGCGATTATTACGGCATCGCAAGCCGCAGGAGCTTAATCGATTCGAGCGTGTGTCTACGAAAGTGTTAAATAATGTAATTAAAGACTACAGTCGTTCCTTAAGTTGGGTGCTCGAACATCAATCATTAGTGCTTATTATAGCGGTAATAACGCTGATTTTTACCCTCCTTTTATTCTATTTTATTCCAAAAGGGTTTTTCCCTATGCAGGATACGGGAGTTATCCAGGGTATCTCGCAAATGCCACAATCCATTTCATTTACTGAAATGGCTAAACGGCAACAAGCTCTAGCGCGGGTTGTGCTCGCTGATCCTGCGGTGGAAAACATCTCTTCCTTTATCGGGATAGATGGTACGAATGTTACCCTAAACAGTGGTCGGATGCTCATTACTCTAAAACCCCTTGCGAAACGCCATGCAAGCGCTGCAGAAGTGATACGTCGTCTACAAAATAAGCTGACTCGCGTGCCTGGAGCTACTTTGTACATGCAGCCTGTACAGGATTTGACAATTGATACCCGTATTAGTCGCACTCAATACCAGTACAGTGTAAGTGCACCGGATGCAAAGGAAGTAGTGCACTGGAGTAACTTAATATTAGCAAAGCTTGATCAGCTACCCCAGTTGAGGGATGTTGCAAGTGATCAGCAAAATCAAGGGTTAAAGACAGTGATTCATGTCGATCGTGATACCGCTTCCAGATTAGGTATTACGATGCAAATGATTGATAACACCCTCTATGATTCATTTGGTCAGCGGCAAATATCAATCATATTTACGCAACAAAATCAGTATCGAGTGATCCTTGAGGCATTACCTAAATTACAAGAAGATCCCAAAGCGTTTAGAAATACTTATCTAACCTCGCCCAATGGAGGTGCTATTCCACTGCATACTTTTACCAAAATTGCCAAAAAAGTGGGATCGATTGTGATAAACCGTGAGAACCAATTTCCGGTGACTACTTTGTCTTTTAATTTGGCGCCAACGGCTTCTTTAGGGGATGCGATGGAAGCCATTGAACAAATCAAAGCAGGGCTCGATGTGCCTATGAGTGTCCAAGCTGACTTTGAAGGAACGGCCAAACTATTTAAGGCTTCGTTACACAATGAAGGTTGGCTGTTGCTGGCGGCTATTGTGGTTGTTTATATTATTTTAGGGGTGCTTTATGAAAGTTATATTCATCCAATTACCATCCTTTCCACGTTGCCTTCCGCCGGAATGGGTGCCTTATTGGCATTAATGATAACGGGGAAGGATTTAAGCATCATCGCTCTTATCGGGATCATTCTGCTTATTGGTATTGTGATGAAAAATGCGATCATGATGATCGATTTTGCTCTTGAACAAGAGCGCAAATTCTTTAAAGCCCCGCGTGATGCCATTTATCTTGCCTGTCAACTGCGATTCAGGCCAATTTTGATGACCACCTTGGCATCGATGTTAGGTGCCGTCCCTCTTGCTTTAGGCAGCGGCATGGGCGCCGAATTACGTCAACCATTGGGTATTGCGATCATTGGAGGATTAATTGTGAGTCAATTATTGACTCTTTATACCACACCAGTCATTTACCTCTATTTTGATCGATTAAAATCCAAAATTAATGAAGCAAATGGGTCGACTCCTCTCCAGAATGTCTCTACTGAGCATAAAGAATGAGCCTGTCCTCACTTTTTATTCAACGTCCAATTGGCACCAGTTTACTGGCAATAGGTTTAGCGCTGGCCGGAATAGTAGCCTTTAATTTGTTGCCTATTGCGCCTCTGCCGCAAGTTGAGTTTCCTACTATAAGTGTCACTGCCGCCTTACCCGGTGCCAGTCCCGAGAATATGGCAACTTCAGTGGCAGCTCCGCTTGAGCGGCAGCTCGGGCGTATTGCTGGCATTACACAAATAACCTCATCCAGCATTTTAGGCGTGAGCCAAATCATCTTGCAGTTTGATTTATCACGGAATATCGATGGCGCCGCGCGTGATGTGCAAGCAGCGATTAATGCAGCAGCTGGTCAATTGCCACCGAACTTACCTAACGATCCTGTCTACCGCAAAATCAATCCTGCGGAAGCCCCTATTATGGTGATGTCACTGACTTCTGAACAATACAATGTGGGTGAAATCTATGATGTGGCTTCGTCGATTTTACAACAGAAGCTGTCACAAATCAGTGGAGTGGGACAAGTCATCGTTGGGGGGAGTTCCTTGCCTGCTGTTCGTGTCGAGTTAAATCCCACGGTGCTAAATAGTTATGGCATAAGCTTGCCTGAGGTTGCAAACGCCATTGCGACAGCAAATGTAAATCAAGCAAAAGGCCAGGTAACGGTGGGTGAAAAGGTGACTTCAGAAATTATAACCAATGATCAGATGGTTAAGGCTGCTCAGTATAAGCCAATCATTATTACCTATCGTAATAATAATCCGGTGCGTATTTCTGATGTGGGTGAAGTTCATGATTCGGTTCAAGACGTGCGAAATTCAGGTATTGCTAATGGCAAACCTGCCGTTTTAGTCGTGATTTTTAAGCAGCCAGGAGCTAATGTTATTTCAACGGCTGATGAGATTAAAGCCACTCTGCCGCAGCTTAAAGCCTCTATTCCAGCAGCAATCGATATGAGCGTGATGCTTGATCGAACCAAAACCATCCGTGTTTCATTGCATGATGTGGAAATTACCTTAGTGATTGCGATGATTTTGGTTATTTTAGTGACCTATCTTTTCTTAGGGAATTTTCGCGCGATGTTAATACCGGGGGTCACCGTTCCTTTATCGTTATTAGGCACTTTCGCGATAATGAAACTAGTGGGGTATAGCCTTGATAATCTGTCATTAATGGCATTAACCATTTCTACTGGTTTTGTCGTTGATGATGCGGTTGTTGTACTTGAAAACATCGCTCGTCATTTAGAAATGGGAGTGAACCGCGTACAAGCCGCATTGGAAGGGGCAAAGGAAGTCAATTTTACAGTGATCTCCATGAGTCTCTCCTTGATTGCGGTTTTCATTCCCATTCTGTTAATGGGGGGATTAGTTGGACGCCTATTTAAAGAATTTGCGGTTACTTTATCCATTGCCATTCTTATTTCGATGATGGTGTCGTTGACCGTAACACCGATGATGTGTTCTCGAATATTGAATCCTTCAGAAAAGAAAAAGGGTCATTTTTTTACTCGGTTTATTGAGAAGCTTCGTCATCACTACGAAAAAAGTTTGGCGTGGTCGCTACGGCACACTAAATTCATGTTATTAGTGGCCTTGCTCACACTGCTTTTTAATGTTTACCTGTACGTTGTTATATCAAAAGGATTTTTTCCACAACAGGATATTGGTCAATTGGCTGGAACTTTACAGACCGATCAGAATCTTTCTTTCCAAGCCACCAACAAGAAATTTCATGAGTTTGTGGGTATTATTCTTAGCGATCCTGCGGTGGAGAACATTGTAGGGTTTATTGGTGGTAATACTCGAACGACTCCCGGTTCTTTATTTATAACGCTCAAACCTCCGTCACAACGCAAAATTTCGGCCGATCAGGTGATTAATCGTTTACGTCCCAAACTTGCAACAGTAACGGGTGCTTATTTATATCTACAGGCTTCGCAGGAGCTTATGGTGGGGGGGCGGCAGACGAACGCACAATTTCAATACACGTTAACCGGTAACAATCTTCAGGAGCTTAGTGAATGGGCGCCAATAATCACCGAAAAACTAAGTCGGGTGCCTGGCATTGCTGATCTAAGTAATGACCAGCGTGATCATGGTTTGCAGGTGTTTGTGAATGTGGATCGGGATACGGCATCGCGTTTTGGTATTACCGCCGAAGCGATTGACAGTACGCTCTATAATGCTTTTGGCCAAAGCCTAGTATCCACTATTTACACAGCGATGAATCAATATTATGTGGTGATGGAAGTAGCCCCGAAATATTGGCAGCGACCCGAAACATTGGACGAAATTTATGTGATTTCTCCATCAGGGCAAAAAGTACCGTTATCAGTATTTGCCAATTTTACCCCTGGAGCTACCTTGTTATCAGTTAATCATCAGGGCCAAGCGCCATCTGTTACCTGGTCTTTCAATTTACTCCCAGGCACTCCATTGGATAAAACAGTGAACAATATTCTCTCAACCATTGCTCAAATGGGATTGCCACCCACTATTCAAGGAGCATTCCAAGGCACAGCGCAAGCTTTCCAGGATTCTCTTGCTAATCAACCTTATTTAATTTTAGCGGCCCTTCTTTCCGTCTACATTGTACTCGGTATGCTTTATGAAAGCCTAATCCATCCCGTTACTATTCTTTCAACGTTGCCTTCAGCGGGTGTTGGTGCTTTATTAGCTCTGATGTTGTGTGGCTTTGACCTGAGTATTATTGCTTTGATAGGAATCATTTTATTAATTGGTATCGTTAAAAAAAATGCCATCATGATGATTGATTTTGCACTGCATGCGGAACGCACTCAACAAAAAACACCAAGCCAAGCCATCTATGAAGCGGCATTGATGCGTTTCCGCCCCATTATGATGACAACTATGGCTGCCATGTTTGGCGCTTTGCCGCTGGTGTTTGGTCTGGGATTAGGCTCTGAGCTGCGCCGTCCTCTTGGAATCACCATTGTGGGTGGTTTAATTGGTAGCCAGCTATTGACGCTTTATACGACACCCGTTATCTATTTGGTCATGGAAAATGTTACTATTCGCTTTCATCGTTTTTGGGCGCGTAGGAAGAAAACGGTACCTGCTGTTTAGTTTGCAGAGAAACAACAAGGAATAAGTATGCATATCAAGGCGAAATTACCCTTATTAATGATAAGCTTATTGCTTGCCTCCTGTGTTGTTGGTCCTGATTATGTGCGCCCAAAGGTTAAACTCCCTGCTCAATTTAAAGAAGCGAAAGGAAAAGCATTTAAAGTGAACCCTCCTTCAGGATGGAAAGTGGCTAAACCGTGTGATGAAGTGGATCGGGGTGAGTGGTGGAAACAATTTCATGATCAAACACTTAATAAACTGGAAGATGAACTCAATCATTGTAATCAGAATATCGTTAATGCTTGGCAAAATTATCGCCAGTCACTTGCCATCGTGGATGAAGCCCGCGCCAATTTTTTTCCGAGTTTAGCAGGCACCTTTAATATCTTTAGACAAAAGATAGGTGGCGGCGCTGCGACTTCCTTTTTCAGCTCAACCGGTGGAACAACCACCACGGGAACATCGACTACAGGCGCATTTACTTCACGATCAGCCACTATTACCACTTACTCCGCTTTTTTGACAGCGGATTGGGAACCCGATATCTGGGGACAAGTTCGTCGTACGGTTGAATCTAATGCAGCGGCCGCTCAATCCAATCAAGCGTTATTAGCAGCAACACAATTGTCGGCACAAGGCTCACTGGCACAGTATTATTTCGAGTTACGGGCGCTTGATACCGACCAGCAGCTTTTGGATGAAACGGTTGCGGGTTATAAAAAGGCACTGCAGTTGACACGTAACCAATACGCGGCAGGGGTCGCATCAAGAGCGGATATTGTGCAAGCACAGACCCAACTAGAGACTGCTGAAGCCCAAGCAATCAATAACGGCATCTTGCGTGGGCAATATGAGCATGCTATTGCCGTATTAATTGGTCTGCCACCGGCTAATTTTTCTCTCCCTTTTAATCCTCTGAAAACTGCGCCTCCGCCGATTCCTGTGACAGTGCCCAGCGTTTGGTTGGAGCGAAGACCTGATATTGCGCAAGCAGAACGCCTGATGCAACAAACGAATGCTCAGATTGGCGTGGCAATTGCCGCTTATTTTCCTACTCTAGATTTAACGGCCACTGTGAGTATTGCGGGACGAAGTTTCCATCAGTTAGTGACTGATCCTAATGTAGGTTGGACTGCTGGTATGCAATTAGCAGAGGTTATTTTTGATGGCGGTTTTCGCAGTGCGGCAGTCAGGGCTGCAAAAGCAGCCTATTTGGCTCAGGTTGCCGCTTACCGTCAGGCCATTCTTAATGCTTTTCAAGATGTAGAAGATAATCTCATTGCTCTACGCCTCCTTAAGGAACAGAGTATTGCACAGAATGCGGCAGCCGCGAGCTCAAGAAGGGCTTTGCAACTTGTTATTAATCAATATAAGTCGGGAACGGTTCCCTACTCCAGTGTGATCACTGCGCAAATTGCGGCCTATACTACGCAGAAAGCGGCATATGATGTGATTGGATTGCAAATGACTGCCGCAGTGGGGTTGATTAAAGCATTAGGTGGCGGTTGGAGTACGCAGGATATTTGTCCAATACGAATTTACCCCAAGCTTCTTCCGTTTGATATGAAGAAGCCGGCCCTGGTGACTGCGAGTAATCTTAATTGACCAGGTTAAACGCATCTAATAGTCCTATATAAAACCCCAAGACTGCATTCCGCTCTTTATGTGCGGAATGCAGACTACGATCCTGATTGGATGATATATACCCGTGATCCTTCAAAACGCTATTGCTTTTTCCGCCTGGAATTATTTTAAAAACTCCCAATAGGGATTGCTATTACTCGTTTTTAAAATAATTCCAGCCAAAAAAATCAAGTCGTCCAAAAACTAGCATTTTGAAAGATCACGGGTATAGATCCCGCATATAAGGCGCAGAAAGTAGGCAAAAAGACAGGGAGTTATATTCAGAAAGGAGAGGCGCTTGCCCTGCTTATTGATAGATGGATTTTACAAGTCACTCAAGTCCGGATAGAATGCAAATTGAATAAATCATTATTTTTCAAGGATGACATCATGAAAAAACAACTTTTCTTATCTAAAGTGGCTTACGCAACGTTACTTTTATCTCCTCTTGCTCTTGTCGGTTGTCAGGCAATGGAAGGACTATTTGGTGAATCACCCACCTATCAAGGTTCCTCCGCACACGGTCACAATCCGTCCTCTCATCGTGGTTCTGCATCATCCTCATCTTCTTCTCGTACTGCGTCGACGGCTACTAATGCGACTTCGGGAGCAGCGGCCACAACAGTTCACAGGGCGACGGGTAAATCTTCATCTTCAGTACCTGTAGAGCCTCCATCCGTAAAAAGCTCAGTATCTTCAGTGCCAAGCATGGATAGCAGCAGTAGCTCATCTTCTGCGTCATCAAGCAATAAGACAGCAGGTTCAAGTTCCAGTTCAACTTCGAGTAACGGTACGGTAACGATTCCTTCGGCACCCATTGTAGCACCAGCAACAGCGCCCACAATGACTGCACCTACTGTTTCTCAGTGAGTGAGCGTGTTTTAGGTTTTCCCTAATGAATAGAAGGGACCAATATGACTACAGTTGCGGATGTTTTCATTGACACCTTAGAAAATGCGGGGATTAAGCGCATCTATGGTATCGTGGGTGATTCCTTAAATGGTCTTACCAATGCCTTACAGAAAAGAAAGACAATTGAATGGATTCATACACGTCATGAAGAAGTGGCTGCCTTTGCCGCAGGTGCAGAGGCACAATTAACCGGTGAACTTACTGTTTGTGCAGGAAGTTGTGGGCCGGGGAATACGCACTTAATTAATGGGCTTTATGATTGCCAGCGCAGTTATGCCCCAGTGCTCGCAATAGCAGCCCATATCCCTACGCCTGAGATTGGTGGAGATTATTTTCAAGAAACACATCCCAATATCCTGTTTAAGGAGTGCAGTTATTTTTGTGAAATCGTCTCTTCTGTTGAACAAATT
This sequence comes from Legionella maceachernii, assembly GCF_900167045.1. Lineage (GTDB taxonomy): Bacteria > Pseudomonadota > Gammaproteobacteria > Legionellales > Legionellaceae > Tatlockia > Tatlockia maceachernii. The sequence goes on from NZ_FUXJ01000006.1 coordinate 222,891, forward strand.
CCTCGCTTATTAAAAATCGCTATGCAAACTGCCATTGCAAAGCGCGGGGTTGCTGTTTTAGTCATTTCAGGTGATTTAGCATTGCAAGACATGCGTAAGCAAGCGCTTCCAAATTGGTCCAAAATGACCAAATCAGTTGTGATTCCAGAGCAGGCTGTACTTGAAGAAATTGCCCATCGCTTGAACGCGGCAAAAAAAGTGACGCTTTTTTGTGGTTATGGTGCTGCAGATGCGCATCAATCGCTAATGGCTTTGTGTGCCAAGTTATGTGCACCAATTGTCCATACTTTACGCGGCAAGGCGTTTATTGAATACGATAATCCTTATGATGTGGGAATGACAGGATTAGTGGGTTTTTCCTCTGGTTATTATGCGATGGAAGCGTGCGACACGTTGCTTTTGCTTGGAACAAATTTTCCATACCGGCAATTTTATCCTTCTAAGGCAGAGATCATTCAAATTGATCTCAATGGAGAGCAATTAGGAAAACGAGCCAATATTACACTGGGTGCAGTCGGCGATGTGAATAACACCGTGCAAGCGCTATTACCATTAATACAGCAGAAAAAAGATAGCAGCCATTTAGAGCAGGCCGTAACGCACTATAAACGAGCGCGCTCCAGCTTAGATGCGTTGGCATGCGAAGGGTCAGATAAAAAATTAATTCATCCGCAATATTTGGCTCGCTTAATTAATGAAGAAGCGGATGAAGACACCGTTTTTACTAGTGATGTAGGAACACCCACTGTTTGGGCTGCGCGTTACTTGCAAATGAATGGTAAGCGGCGTCTATTAGGATCATTCAATCATGGTTCAATGGCCAATGCATTAGCACAAGCGATAGGTGCACAGGCTGCGTATCCCAAGCGTCAAACAGTGGCACTTTGTGGTGATGGTGGTTTTACAATGCTGATGGGTGATATTTTGACATTAAACCAACAAAATTTACCAATAAAAGTAGTGGTATTTAACAATGGCACCCTTGGTTTTGTTGAAATGGAAATGCATGTTGGTGGAATGTTGGAGTACAGCACTGAGTTAAATAATCCGAATTTTGCAAAAATGGCTGACGCCGTGGGTATAAAAGGATTCCGTGTTGACGAATCTACTCATCTGCGAGAGGCGTTACAAAGTGCTTTTGCGCATGCAGGGCCTGCGTTAGTTGATGTCAGAGTAAATCGCAATGAATTGATCATGCCACCGACTATCAATGCTGCTCAGGTTAAAGGCTTTAGCCTTTATTTGATGAAGGCCATTATTAATGGTCAAGGGACCGAAGTATTGGATTTGATGAAAACCAATTTATGGCGGTAGAATTGCTTTTTTTATGCAGGTTTTTTAAATGAATAAGTTGAAAGCACAAGCAGCCAAAGCAGCGTTGGCTTATCTTGAAGACGATATGATTATCGGTGTAGGAACTGGATCGACTGTTAATTATTTTATTGATGAGCTGGCAACAATAAAGCATCGTATCGATGCTTGCGTAGCAAGTTCCAAAGCGACCGAAGAGCGTTTAAAAGCCGCTGGAATACCTGTTCTTGATTTAAATGCCACCAATGATTTACCCATTTATGTGGATGGTGCCGATGAAGTCAATGCGCGTCGTGAGATGATCAAAGGGGGCGGCGGTGCGCTTACCCGAGAGAAAATCATTGCAACAGTCGCAAGTCAATTCATCTGCATCGTCGATGAATCAAAGGTGGTGAAGAATTTGGGTGCTTTTCCTCTTTCGGTTGAAGTCATTCCCATGGCGCGTAGCTTTGTTGCCCGTGAGCTTGTGCAGCTAGGCGGTGATCCCGCTTATCGAGAAGGATTTATAACGGATAACGGTAATATTATCCTCGATGTGTATAATTTAGAAATCACTGCGGCGGCGGTATTAGAAGAAAAAATTAAATTGATTCCCGGTGTGGTGGACAATGGTTTATTTGCAAAACGTCTAGCCGATAAGGTTTTGGTGGCTTCTGAATCAGGGGTAAGAGTGTTCTAGTGGCTTTAAGCGCACTGTGGTCTGGAGGGAGCTCACTGAGTGAGCTCCTCAGTACAGACTGACCTTATCCCATACCCAATAGATCGGTGGTTTTTATTTCCTCTCGATCTTCTGGCTTAGAAAATTCGCCGCTAAAAAGCGTAAAATAGTCTTTAACCTTTTGCAGTTTAAGCGGTGTGGATTGAGCGGTTATTTCGCCAATAAGCTTCTCCTCCGCACCAGGGTCAATGTCAGTTTCTTGTTCGCGCATAACTTGCTTACTGAATTTGCGATGTAGGTCATTGCAAATACCCAGTATCTTCTGCATTTTATTGAAAGAAAAATCGTCATCTTCTTGATCAATCAAGAGCTCCTCTCCATGCGCAACTAAATCAATCATTCCTTGATTTTCTTCCACCTTAGGCAAACCTGTGAAGATGGTGATGCTAAAGTGCATGATGGGCTTTATAAACCAGGCAAGAGGGGTGGAAGCAAGTTCAATAACGCCCCGTAGTAAACTGACTAAGCCGTCGCCAAAACGATAGATATCCAACGTAAAGAAGCCAGTAAATAATTTAGCCAAGCCACTGGACACATTCACTATACCGACAAAAGGCTGCTTAAAATCTTGAACAAATTGGTAGTCGCCCTTATAGGGTTTGAAAAAATCGAAAAATAGTTTACCGATCTTTTTCAATGAATAACGGATTGGCACATAGTCAAATTGACCCAGTTTAATATTAGGGTCGTAGCTGCGATGCGGATAAAAATCAAGTTCAACTTTCTCTCTGGAGGAGGCATTAGTCAGCAATTTATAATAGCTGTCGACTAGTGGCTCTTGATCCACGTCATATTCCATTTGCGAAAAGCCAAACTTGATACCTTGATAGGCCTTAACCACCTTCCTGAAGCTTCTTACTTTTAAGACGCTGTATTCCTTCACTTCAGCGACCTTCTTATCTGCGTAAGAAGAAAACCATTCTTGATATTGAGCAAGTGATCGGTAGAGAAGAGATTTATGGGTAAGCCCTTGTTGAATCGCTGGTTTCAATGTGACAAAGTATTTAGCCAAAGCCTCTAAACCAGCATTTAATCCTTTAAAATAGGAGAGACCTAAAGCGGAATCGCCGTTTAATGAAATATCGGTATCATTAAACAACGTATGCGTATCCTGAACGCGTAAGGCAGGTAATTCATTCACACTGATTTTTATTGAATCATTATCAATGCCCTGTCCAGAAGTTGGATCCAATAATTTGATTCTTTCTGCAATGTAGCCTGTTATAAATTTCTTAAGGTCATTTGGTAATAGGTGCGCATTTTTCTTCCTACCAAATAGTTCAATGGGATCCGCTGCTGTCGCTATCCCATCAAGCCTTTCAAAATCCTGTTTGGTGATTATTAATTGAACCGTTACCGGTGTTTTCCCTGTTTTGGGATCGTAATGCCCGATTTGTTCAGTTGCCACTAAGCCTTGGCGTGCAAGTTTTTGATAAAACTCGATAGACCTATCCCAGTGCGTTTCCACATCGCCATCAATTTCATACCGAAGCTGCATGGCGTAATCCACTTCGTGTTTAATCTGATTGTTCCTGGGAAACAATTGTTGATTGACGACACTATGAGTGCCATCTGCACCGACAATGAGTTTGGGATGATAACGGAATAATTGTTGCTCAATGGTATCGGGTTTGACTTCGGTAATAACCGTTTTTACCCCGTAGTCTGTCGCGATTTCTTTAAGCGTTTCTTGAAGAACATTAGTGCGCACATGTGGGTGCTTACGAAGTTGTTTTAAAAGGGCTGTTAACCGTGGTTCATTGGTTAAGTCAGCTGCTTTCATGTAATTTTCTAATTGTTTGGGTTGCAATACCAGTGTATGTTTTCTTTTGAAAACAGGGTATTTTTCCAAAACCACTACCTGCAGCTCAGGATTGAGCTTTTTAAATCCTAGCGCTTGAGCGTATCCTATGGGACCACCGCCGACAATGACTACGTCAGCTTCTTGCCCCTCGTCGGGTTGCTCACTTGCCTTCTGTGATTCGGACGCTAATGCGGTTGGTTTAGGGGTGTATTTTTTGGAAGGTGATTCAACCAAGGGATAAGAGACTGCAAAAATGGCATTAAGTTGGCGAGCCATTTCATTTTGGAATTGCCGAGGCGAAAATTTAGCTAAAGTACTGGCTTGCTGGAAAATTGAGAAAGGATCTATACCCGTTTCTTCGTCCTTATATCGACTTAAGCAGCGATTAAAAGTTTGCAGAAACTTTTGCAATGGTAAGGGAAAATTCGGGGCATTTTCATCGTAAGAAGCGTAGAATGCCTGGGTTGCTAAATCGATTAGCTGGTCAAATTCAACTCTATTCATTAATAGCCTATTAAATTGTTACAAAAGTCAACGACTTTTAAGAAAATTGTTGGCGCAAATATTACCACATGGAGTTTTTTATGTCCAAAATAAATGTCGATTTGTTAGAATAATCTTAATTTTTTCTTAAGGTTAGATGGATATACTCCCTTTCAGTTAAGAAAGGAGTTTCTAATGCGTGTGTTAATTGTTGAAGACAATGCTTTTAATGCTTTTTGTTTATCGCGATTGTTGCAAACAATTAGTAAGCAGCTAAAAATAAAGGTGGTTAGCGAGAGTTCTAGTGCGCTTAACTATTTAAGCCAATATGAAGTCTCCTTAATTATTCTTGATGGTAATCTGCAAGGCAGTGATTATTTAAGTCGTAGTGGTCCTGCTCTAGCGAATATCATTTGGTCAAATAATCCACAAATTCCTATCATTGCCTGGTCCGACTCAGAGGATATGCGGGTCGCTTTTGCTGAAATATTTAAGCAACACAATAAAGTATTTAATGAAGGCAGTTGCTGGCCAAAAGCAATCGATTGCGATTTTATTTTAAAATCCCTACCTTTTTTATTGCCTCACATGAAACTTAATTATCTGATGAAAAAAATAGGGTAGTTCCTCATCACAGTCCTATCTCAGGGCTTATGCTTGGGATCTAATGGGGGAGCGGATTTTGAATTCCGCGCACAAAACCCGCGGGAGAGGGAACGGGCAGCGATTCCTGCATAGGAATAGAGTGCCCGTTTATTTAAGCGAGATTTTAGCCCGCTTCTTCCATGCCTGTTAACTGTGGTTCGGCTCTTCTACCACCGAGTAGCCCAGGTAGCCTGAGCCGGGAAAGTTTTCTATGCAATTTGGTGAACATGATAGGAAATACACCATTTCCTGTGACATTTGCTGTGGTTCCAAAAGGGTCACAGATAAGGTAGACGGCGGTTATTAATCCAACCATATCACTTGAAAAGCCTAAATGCGCTTCTAAGATGGGTGCAACAACAATGATTACTCCGCCAGGAACAGCGGCAACAGCGTATTTTGCTAAGGCAGTATACAGGGCAAAAATAGCAAACGTGGATACGGAAGGTAAAGGTAATCCAAAGGTCGATATTGTTGCTAAACTCAAAATGGGAATACCAATTGCACTGCCGATAGTATGAATATTAATAATGGCAGGAACGAGCATTTTTGCTTGTTCAGGATTATCGAGATTTTTTTCCGTGGATAAAAGAAGCACGGGCATGGCTGCGGCACTCGAGATGGTACTAAAGCCAACTAAGCTTGCAGGGAGTACATTCTTAAGATAAAAAGCAAATTTTTTAATCGAAAATTGACCGGCAACAAAATACCAGAAGGTAATATATAACCACTGGCTGAGCACAATTAAAACGAGAATCGGCCCATACAGCTTTAATGAAGTTTGTAGGAGGTGTTCATGCTCTAATTTGAAGATAAATCCCAAGATAAACAAAGGTAACAGCGGGATAAACACTCTTTTTAGAAAGCCATTCGCTAATTTATTTAATTTCATCGCAATGGCTTTTGCGGTTGCATTAGGCCAAAATGAAAAGAAAATGCCTGTCGCAAAGCCGATTAACAATGCCACATCATTGGTTACAAGCTTGGTCAAATGAAATTGCCATGTAGGCACTAACTGCGGTGAGGCAGCGATGGGAGAGGCGGCAAAATGCAAAAGATTCAACCCCACATAGCCCGAAGAATAACCGTACATGAGCGCTGTAAAATTAGAAGCAAAGACGCAGACGATGAGTAGTAAAACAAAAAAGAGCGCCCCTTTTTGTAAATTCGACAGGCAAGAAAAAACAAAGCTGAAAATAATAAACGGCAATAGAAACTCAAGAACGCTCTTCATGCTCAGGCTTAAAGCATAGCTCAGCGATTTCACCGCTACAGGGATCTGAGGGCCCAAAATCATGGGCAAAATCAGGATAGCGAGCAGTAGCATAGGAAGTTTTAATTTTTTTATAGATTCTGTAGACATATAAATCCTTATATGAAACTAAAAGTCTGATTGTGCCCTCTAAGTTAAACCCTTAAGAGCCAAAATGACAATAGCTAATATCATTTAAAGCCTAAAAGGACGCAAATCTTAGGAAGCATATTACAATCCTGAGGATAGATTTTGCAAACAATATGTTTCAATTACAAGATGTCGATATAAGGAGCATAGACAGGACTTATTTGAATGCATTACACTGGTGGCTCAAAGCATTGAGCCTTAAATTCATTCACAGGAATAAATTGTGTCGGTCAATAAAGTATTAGTGGTTTGGTCAAATTACTATGAAGAATTAGCAAAAAAACAATTGGATAGTTGTTTGGAACTGTTGAATCAAGCCAAATACGACTACGCGGTGGAGACTGTAGACGCTGGGACCTATGAAATTCCTGCCGTTATTCGCTACTACCAGCGCCATAAGCCTTATGCGGGTTATCTTCCTCTCAGTTTGCTTCTTAAAGGGAGTACCGACCATTATGAGTTCATATGGGAACATGTCAAAGAGTGTTTTATCAAGTTTGCAATGGAAGGTGTATTCATCGGTAATGGTATTATTTCTGCGCCTAGCATGGAGATTTTGACAACCAGAGTTGAAAATCGAGAGCGTGTGAAGGAGGCTTTTAAAGCACTGCATTATTTGCTTCAGCTTAAAAATAAATTCAACGATTAATAAATGATGACTAACTTATTGATTATTTCAGCCAATATTCATAAAGAATTGTCAGAAAAGCAACTGACTTATTGTGTTGAACTTGTTAAAAAATCAACACACGCTTACCAAGTTGAAATTGCAGCGGCTGGAACTTACGAAATTCCCTTTATTATTAATGCATATCACCAAAAAAATCCTTTCGATGGCTATATCGCGCTCGGATTGGTTTTGAATAAAAATCAAGACCACTACGATTTTATTATGTCCCATATAAAGGAGTGTTTTACTCGATTTGCTTTGAATAATATACCTGTAGGAAATGGGATTATTGCAGCGCCTACTTTTGAAGAATTAGCATCCAAAGTGGACAGCCAGGATCCTTGTCTTTCAGCTTACTCCTCTGCGTTTAATGCGGTTGACTATCTTATTAAGCTAAAGAATCGCTTAAGTCTTACCTCAAATCTATAGCATTTTTCCTTCAGCGAAAAAAGCGTGGTGAATTTACACTAGACGTTTTAAATAAGTCCTCGCGCTGTTAAAAAATCATGTGCAACTTTTTGTGGGCTGATTTTTTTTACGTCCACTAGGTAGTTTAGATATTGCATGGTTGTATTATCGATTATGCCTAATAAGGGCTGTAACGCGATGGCGATTTGTGGGTGGCTTTTAAGAAGAGTATTGCGAATCACAGGCGCCGCATAATAAGGGGGGTAAAAATGCTTATCGTCTTCCAATAAGCGTAGACGAAATTCAGCAATTCTACCGTCGGTGGTTGATGCTCCGATGATTTGCACGTCATTATTTTCGATGGCCTGATAAACAAGATCAGGTTGCATTTGTATTACTTTTTTAAACGTAAACCCGTAAGTGCGTGTCACACCCGGTAATCCATCAGGCCGCAAAAGGAATTCTGCGGGAGCGGCGAGAATAAGCTTACCGGTAAGACCCTTTAAATCAGTCAAATTCACTAAGTGATATTGCTCAGCAAAGGTTTTTTTGATGGCTAATGACTGTGAATTATTAAATCCAAAAGGCGCCATCCAGACGAGATCATCTTTTTTTAGATACGCATTTTTGACGAAATTAAAGGTCTGTTGTGGACTCCTAATCTGACTTTGGTTGAGTACAACGAGGTAAGCTGTTCCCGTGTATTCTGGATAAAGATCAACTTGTCCAGTCAATAATGCATTTTGCAATATGGTTGTCGTTCCTAAATTAAATTTTTTGATGACGTGCAAATCCGTTTTAGCTTCAATTAGCTCTGCCATTAAGTGGCCTAAAATATATTGCTCAGTAAAATTTTTGGTCCCAATGATGATTGAATTTTTTGGCTTATATGCCAAAGAAAGCGCTCCATGAACGCTTATCGCTAACAGGACGATAAGGATAAAACTCACTAAAGCAATTTTTATTTTTTTAAAATGCATGATCAGGCGCTGGCGAGCTGAGAGTAAGAGAGTGAGCGTAGCTAGCACGTAATCAACAGCTAAAGCAAGTAGAGCAGCTGGAATTGCACCTAACAGAATAAGATTCGGATCATTTAAAGATAAACCTTGAGTAATAAAATCACCCAATCCCCCCGCTCCTATAAAAGCAGCGATAGTAGTAATCCCTATTGTCATTGCCATGGACGTTCTAATCCCAGCCATAATAATAGGTCGGGCCAACGGCAGCTCAATGAGGTATAAACGCTGCCACCGCGTAAGGCCTAAGCCATTGGCGACCTGAAGATAGATGGGGGAGACTCCTTTTAATCCCGTATAGGTATTGCCTGTGATGGGCAATAACGCATAGACAACGAGCGCAATCAAGGTGGGTGTCAGTCCGATGCCTACAAAAGGAATCAAGAACCCGAGTAAGGCAATGCTAGGAATTGTTTGAAAGACATTGGTTAGGCTCAAGATGGGATTTTTTAGTTTGGGTAATCGGGCAATAAGAAGACCGAGGCTGATGCCAATAATGCTGGCTACACCCATGGCTGAGATGGATATAGCAATATGCTCGACTAATTTAGTTTGTAGCTCGGGTAAATGCGATTGTATGAAATCCCAATAATTATTCATCGGCAAATGGTGTATTTTTGTTGCTAAGTAATTGTCTAACGAATTCAGTCGCAGGATGAGTGAGAACCTCTTCTCTTGTGCCAACTTGTTCGAGACAGCCTTCGTGCATAATGGCAATTCGATCCGCTAAACGAAATGCTTCATTAATATCATGGGTTACAAAAATAATTGTTTTATTCAGTTTTTGTTTCAGGGAAATGATTTCATTTTGTAATGTTTCGCGAGTAATTGCATCTAATGCCGCGAAAGGTTCATCCATTAAAATATAGTTAGGATTAGTCGCTAAAGCACGTGCCACTCCAATCCGCTGCTGCTCACCCCCCGAGAGTTCATCGGGGTAGCGATTAATGTATTTTTCGGGTTCTAAGTTAACCAAATGCAGCAATTCATTCACTCGCGCAATGCGCTGTTTTTTAGGGATTTTCATCAGTCGCATGGTAATGGCAATATTTTGGGCCACGGTCATGTGAGGAAATAACCCAATGTTTTGAAACACAAATCCCATGGAGCGACGTAACTGCACTTTAGAGTAGTCTTCGATGAACTTCCCATCAATTTCTATTGTGCCTGATGTGGGTTTGAGGGTGTGATTAATCAACCTCAATAATGTGGATTTTCCACTACCGGATGAGCCTACTAAGATTAATGTTTCCCCGTCAACAATGGATAAATTGATGTCTTTAACCGAATAAGATTCTTTCTCATCAAAGGATCTGGAAACCTGTTTAAGTATGATCATTGTTAATTCGCATTCCTTGCAAGGGCAATATAATCATATAGGTATCTTTTTTTATATTCTATACCCATACTATTCTTAGTAGAGAGAAATGGAGAGTTTTTGAAATGGATTACCTAATCACCACAAAACATCTTGGGTTACGCCCGATGCAGGAAGATGACATTAAATATTTAGAGGACTTAGATCAGGACCCAGAGGTAAAAGAGTATTTTCCTGAAGGCACGTTAAGTCGCACGGAAATTAAAGAAAACGTCAGAGCTTGCCGCATTGATTATGCAACGAAGCATTTGCCTTGTTTGGTTATTTTTAGGCTTAAAGACAATGCCTTTGTTGGAGAAGCGTATTTTGATCAAATTGAATCCGGAGAAATTAAAATAGGCTATCTTTTTCATAAAAAATTTTGGGGAAAAGGGTATGCGACCGAGACATTGAAAGGCTTACTCGAATGGGCAAAACAAAATATCGATACCGATTACATCATTGCTTACGCGGATAAAAACAATAAAGCATCATTTCGAGTGATGAAAAAAAGTGGTATGGAATATTATAAAGATGGATATTATCTCGACATGGAGTGTAAATTTTACCGAATTAAAAATCGATAAACGATTAAGTTTAATGCGCATCCATACAGAATAATCGGACAATGTTTTTAAGGGTATGTTCACAAATGTTGAGCTGCTCAAGACTGATAAATTCATCCGGTCGATGGGCTTGTTCAATACTGCCTGGCCCGCAAATAATAGTAGAGATACCTGCCTCTCGATAGGATGCGGACTCACTTGAATAAGAAACTTTTAGATACTCTTCTACACCTAGAACCGTGTGCATTAATCTGGCAATAGGAGCATCTTTCGATGTCGTCAGGCCCGGTGCATCAGAAATTTGGTCCAAATAAATCGCCGCTTCGGAGTAGTTTTTTTTCATCTCGGGGACTAATTCGTCATTAATGTAGTTTTCCAGCTGGCTACGTAAATTTTCAATCGGAAATTGCGGTAAATAACGAATTTCGATGAGGAGTTCACAGGTACTGGGAATAACATTTTTTGCGATTCCCCCGCTAATAATATTGGTAGAAAGGGTACAATAAGGGACATCAAAATCGTCATCAAAAGGCCCCTGTTCTTTTAAATATCTCGCTAGTTTGCTGATGTAGCAAATCAAGTGGCCTGCATAATGAATAGCATTACACCCTTGATCGGCGAGTGATGAATGAACGGAATAACCCTGAACTTGACAATGAAAAAGCCGTCTTGATTTTTCACCGATAATAGGGTGCATGCTCGACGGTTCGCCGACGATACACGCTTCAGGTTGTATACCCAGTTCCTGCAAATATTCGAGTAAAAAATCGACACCAATGCAACCCACCTCTTCGTCATAAGTGAACGCAAAATGAAGCGGTTTGCTGAGTTTCAGCGTGGTAAATTCGGGTAAAAGTGCGAGTAAGACAGCAAGGAACCCTTTCATATCGCTTGCTCCTCGGCCATAAATTTTGCCGTCGTGTTGAGTGGCAACAAATGGATCTGTAGTCCAGATTTGACCTGCAACCGGAACCACATCAGTATGACCCGATAACAAAAGGCCCCCTTGTGTTTGCCCATTTTTAGCTGGAATCGTGGCAAAAAGATTCGCTTTTGACTCTTTGGGACTGGGGATAAGATGGGGTTGAATATGATGTAACTTAAACCACTCTGCGATTGTTTTGATTAATTCCATATTCGAATTGCTAGAGATGGTATTAAAGCCAATCAGTTGAGCAAGCCACTGCTGTGCGTTCATTTTATTCCTTTAATAAATTACTGCACCTATAGTGAAAAATAGCACCTTTTATGCTTTTTAACATCTTGGCGATGAACTGCTATTAAGTTAAGCCTAATCCTTTTGTGGACATTCTGGATAAGCCGGGGAACAAAGTATGAGATCCGATTACTTAATGCAGAGGTGGTGGAGAATAGTTATTTGCTAATAACTACTCTCAGTGCTTGGGGCTTTAAGGAAGCATGATGAAGATAAGCTTCACTGTCTTTAAGTTGCTGTTTAAAAAAGGAAATTTCCTCCTGTCGAATGGACGGATTAATATTTTGTAAAGCCTCAAGCCGATGAATTTCTTGTTGAATACTCGCTTGCATTGCTGATCTTGCTTTAGCTATTAATTCTGGAGCTTGTTCTTCAGCCATTTTATTGCCGTATTCAATCATTTTTGCAATATCATCGCGCACTTCTTTCACAATGGTTTGGGCGGTATGAAGTTTTAAGGGTTCACACATTTTGTTCAGTTGCTCATAATTTAATATTTTGGATAGGTTTTTACCCGTTACATCAACCAGGATCCGAATCGGTGTGAGAGGTAGAAACCGCTCAAGTTGGAGTTGTTTAGGCGCTACGCAATGAATGGTATGAAAAGTTTCTAGCAGCAAGGTGCCGGGCATAAGACCTTTCACCGAAATGGTACCCAGAGTGGCATTGCCTAATTCTGTTCCAAGAATCATTTCCATCGCTTCGGAAACCATCGGGTGCTCCCAGCTTAAAAATTCCATGTCTTCGCGAATCAATGCTTTGCTACGGGAGTAGGTAACCGTAACCCCATCTTCCTTTAATCCAGGGAAATGGGTGATCTTCATGTGGTCTGTGGGACGTAATATTTCACAGGATTCGGAGTGATACTCATGCTCTACACCATATTCTTGAAAAACAGAAGCCATGTAATTTTCAATGGCCAGGCAATTTTCCTCGAGTTCTATCGCATTAATGAGTTCTTCTGCCACAGGACGTTTGCACGAATTAAGTTCTAATAGGCGGTCACGGCCTTCGTGCAGAGAGCGCTCAATTTGTTCGGTATAGGCCTGAGTGTCTGCTATTAGTGTGCTTAAGGTTTCTGGATTGAGAGGGGATTCGATTAGAAGCGATAATAGTCGAGTTGAAAAGGCTTCGAAAATGGAGAATCCTGCTGAGCAGCTTTTTTCAAATGAATTGATCCCTTCGTGATACCAACGAAACAATGTTTCTTGAGCACTATCTCTTAGATAAGGGACATGAATTTCCACTTGGTGAAGTTGGCCGATACGATCGAGTCGCCCTATCCGTTGTTCAAGCCAATCAGGGTTTAGAGGCAAATCAAATAATACTAAATGATGAGCAAACTGAAAATTCCTTCCTTCACTCCCTATTTCCGAACAAATGAGAGTCTGAGCGCCATTTTCTTCATCGGAAAAATAAGCCGCTGCACGGTCCCGCTCTATAATCGATAATCCTTCATGAAAAGCCGCACTGCGGATTCCTGCATTCAATTTTAGGAAGTTTTCTAGGGCAATAGCGGTTTGTGCTTTGGCACAGATGACTAGTACCTTTTCTGGGCGGAGCGTTTTTATTTTATCAATAAGCCACGGTACACGTGGGTCATGCTTAAGCCATTCTGTTTTATCAACTGTTATTTCGGGATAAAGATTGAACTCTGCCTCTTTTGCAGTATTGTAAATCGAAGCGGGTGCTAAAGGATAATGATGTAATTTGCGTTCTGGAAAGCCATGAATTGCCGCGCGAGTATTACGAAAAAGGACTCGCCCTGTTCCATGGCGATCAATTAATTGATTAATGATCTCATGAATACTGGATGGTGCATTTTTACCGAGATATTTTTCGATTTCGGCTGCTAACTCCTCCGTTAATGTCTCCGTGCGGTTCAGCGCTTGATGAGTAATAAGGCGCTGCACTAATTTATTGAGTGTTTGATAATTTGCTTCCTCTTTTTTAAACGCATTGAAATCGTGAAACCGTGCTGGATCAAGCAGTCGCAGTCGAGCAAAATGGCTTTGAAGCCCTGCTTGTTCGGGGGTTGCTGTAAGCAACAATAAACCTTTACTTCTTGCTGCCAAATTTTCCACACAGGTATATTCGGGGCTTTGGGTTTCTTCTGACCAATGGAGACGATGCGCTTCATCAATTACTAAGAGATCCCAAGTGGTATTGAGCGCATGATGACGTGCTTCTTCATTCTTCATTAAGAAGTCCAAGCTGCACAAAACGAGCTGCTCAGTTTCAAAAAGATTTTCCCCAATCGTGTTGGTGATGACACCAAAATCGTCCTCAATATCAGTATCTTCATCAAGTCGCTTGTTATAACGATTTTCATCCAGAATTGAAAAAGTTAAATTAAAACGTCGCATCATCTCCACTAACCATTGGTAAACCAGGGTGTCAGGAACGACGATTAAAACTCGACTCGCACGACCCGTTTGCAATTGATAATGAAGAATCATCCCTGCTTCAATGGTCTTGCCTAGTCCTACTTCGTCAGCAAGAAGCACGCGAGGGGCAAAGCGTTGCGCGACTTCATGTGCAATATACACTTGATGTGCCAAATGGCTGGTGCGCGAGCCTAATAAACCTCTGGCGTTTGATTGCTGGAGTCTACTTAAATGATTAAGGGTATCAATCCTTAATTTAAATGAATTCAATTTATCAAATTGACCGCTAAAAAGCCTTTGTTGGGGAGTGGTTAACTTTATAAAGCAATCTAAGTCCAGCTCTTCGATTGTAAGTTCTTGACCTGCCTCATCAGTCCCCCTATAAACAATAATGCCTTGATCGTCCTCAACTTTAGTTACCTTAAAGGTTTGTTGGTCCAGTGTCGCAATCGTGTCGCCTTCTCTATAAATAATACGGCTTAGAGGGGCATTGTCCGCGGCATAAATGCGTTCTTCAGCGGCCGCGGGAAAACTAATTCGGATATGTCGGCCATTTATCCCCGTAATAATGCCTAAGCCCAGTTGCGATTCGGCATTACTAATCCAACGTTGACCAATAACAAATGTCATCGATAAAAATCCTTACGCGAAATTTAATTCTATGATTTACGGCTTATTTTTGCGTGCTTCAGACTCATCTTCTTTATCTTGTTTTTTTTCTTTGAATATACTTCTTTTTGTTAGCATTTGCTCGTAATCCGTGGCCATTTTACGAACCAAACTTACAGGATTAGTCTTTGGAGAATCTAAATTATCTTGAATTGACGAACCAGTAACTTCTTTTTCTGCGCTGCTAGCAAGTTGATCTCTAGCTGTTTCATGGAAAGATCTTCTATGTTGTTGAGAGATGTAGGCTTGATCACCAAGAAGTGGTTCAGGAAGTTCGCTGTCCGCTTTGATAAACGCCTTTCGTGCCTCTTCAGCAGTCACTAAAGCATCCCGTAACGCGGTTAATTTTAATATGGGTGAGGAATCAACTTGCGTTATCTTCTTCCACAAGCCCTTGGGATGGGGATGGTGCTTAAATAAGACACTGTATTTGTTTGTGTCGTCATCCAAATTGCGTTGGCTAGTTAATACTTCATTGAGAAGTTCGATTTGTTTTTCCAGCGGTGGGCATTCCTGATAATGCTTCATGTGTCTTTGGCTTAATGATAAATGCTCATCTGTCTCTTGTGCTTTTTGATAAGCTTCTGTGCGTTTAAATCGCTTTAGTTCGGCTTCTTCTAACTGCAGTGGGATTCTTGAATAAGCGGTAAGAATACCGGTTAAAGCAGAAGCTCGTTCTCCTGTTAATCCTGACCTCTCTTGATTATTGTCTCTGTATTGGACAAGTGCTTGATGAGCCTTCTCAACACGTCGTAACTGTTTTTCATAAACGCTGCGAACAGCTAATGTCCCATTTTCAAAGCGTTCAAAAGAGGTGAGGAGTTCTTCCTTATCGGATTCAGTTGTGTATATTTTATTCGATTGTTTTATTTTTTCTTTAAAATCAGTGTATGCTTTAGTGATGGTATCCCCATTGGCATACGCTAGCCTTTTCATCCAAGGTTCCGCGTGTGCAAGTCTTAAACCTAAAGGAGGGATTCGTTCAATCAAGGTCATGACGTCTTCTTGTTTAATGAAAGTGGGCAATCCATTCCAATGTTCAACAAAACTTGGAAATTCAGTCGCAATAGTCTCTAGGGTGTTGATTATTTTTTGAGAAAAATCAATACCGAAATCTTGGGTTACTTTTAAACCACTAGAAGGACCAATTGAGCTAACACGTAGCATAAGATTAGCAAAATCGTTTTCAACTTGCTTCATTTTTTCGTCAAACTGGGCGGCAAGCAATTGTTGATTTGCGTCTTTTTTCATAAATAACTCTATAATTAGAACAGATTCATTAATTATATTACAAAATTAATCTAACTGTACAATTGATTGTCGTGATGTTTATTATTTACTGTATGGAGACACAAATTAAGTGATGAAAGTCCTTCGATTTGCAGCAATTTTCATTTTGCTTTCTATAGTACCCCTCTGTGCACAGGCAAGGACCTTAAAGGTAGGGGTTTCGTTTTATGATCCGCCCTTTGTGACATTAGGCGCGAATAATCAATTTTATGGCTTCGACATTTCCCTGATGCAACATATTTGTAAAACAATAAAACATCAATGCCAATTTATTCCAATGCCTTTTAACACGCTACTCGAAGCGATTAAAACAAATCAGGTTGACCTTGCAGTTAGCTCGATAATTATTACCCCTGAGCGAGCAGCGAAATCCCAATTTTCTTCTCCTTATCTGGTGAGTAAGACGCGCTTTATTGCCTTAAAGTTACAGCAAGAAGGCCCCTTTACTATTCAATCATTAATGAACAAAAAAGTAGGTGTTTCAGACGAAGTGTTCGCTGAACAGCTCAAATCGATGGGTGTGAATTCACAAATCGTCGTATTCAAAGATGACAGTTCGTTAATACAGGGATTAAACCAACGCAAAATTGATTTCGGATTGATTGATAATCCTACAGCTATCTATTGGCAAGAGCACTCATCCGGGATGTTAGGGATTAAAGGTAAACCGATGCTCTATGGTTTAGGATTAGGAATTGCTATCAGTCAGGCAAATCTCGATTTACTTGATGAGATAAACATGGCCTTATTAGAATATCAGAGTAGTGATGATTTCATCAATGATTACCATAAATACCTTTCTCATTTTTCTCATGCTGATACGGAGGAGTTTTGACCGCTTAGTACGCGCTTCTAAAAGGATACAGAATGGAAAACAAAGGATTATTTATTGGTACTTCAGGGTGGAGTTATGCTGATTGGAGTGGATTATTTTATCCAAAAGAGGTAAAGGCCGATGATTTTTTGCCTTTTTATGCACAACATTTTGATACAGTGGAACTCAATAATAGTTTTTATAAACTACCGTCAGTAAAAAATGTAAGAAGATGGTATGAATTAACCCCTTCGAATTTTATTTTTTCCTGTAAAGCAAATCGCTACATCACCCACATGAAAAAGCTTCAAGGAATAGAAAAAAGTGTTGATAGTTTATTGACTGTTTTAAATGAGTTTCGTGAAAAATTAGGTCCCATTTTATTTCAATTCCCACCGTATTGGCATTATAACCCTGCAAGGTTGAAGAGTTTTATAGAAAATTTACCCACAAATTTTAACTACACTTTTGAATTCAGAGATAAAAGCTGGTTTTGCCAAGAAACGTATGATTTGCTCCACTCACATCAAATGTCGCTCTGCCTATACGACTATAGAGGGTATCAATCGCCCGAAATTATCACGGGAAATTTTGTTTATTTGCGTTTGCATGGTCCAAGGAAAGAAGCTTATACCGGATCTTACAAAGCACAAACATTGGCGGAATACGCTCAAAAAATCATGAAATGGCGAAAAGAAGGAAAATCAGTGTATTGCTATTTTGACAACGATACAAAGTCTTGTGCACCCAAAGACGCAATCCATCTGGAGGAGAAGGTTTCTCGTTTGCTGAAGTGAGGTTGCTTTTTCATAAAGCGAATTTTTTGCGAAGAAACAAGAAAAGCAAGATATTGCTATTTAACACATTAACCACTATATTCATGCCGCAATCACACTTCGCGAAGTTAAAAACCCCCAGTAGTCATACTTAATGATAAGGAGCGTCTGTCAATGGTTTATCGTCAGTTTTTTTGCATTTCATTGTGTCTAACATCAAATTTAACTATTGCAGGAACTATGGGCCCTGAAATTCTACCTCAAACTCACTGGGACGGCGGAGTAAATATTCAAGTAATTCAGCCTTTTTTTCAAAATAATCCGGCCTTTTATTTCCTAAACGCTCGAAGGGATTCAGTCACTGAGGCTTTTTTCCAGGTTTCGGATATTCAAAACCAAAGAGATGTTTATCATCATATGGATTTAGCCCCAGAATTTTTTTTAGGTTATACCTTTGATAATGGTATCGGATTCCATACCCGCTTTTGGTTTTATAATCAAAATACTAAGCAATCTGTGGGCACGCCTGTAACGTCTGTAACTGATTTAACTTTGTCTTTTCCCGTATCCTCTGCAGCACCTATTGGGTTGGATATCGACACTCGTGATAATAATTTACCTGACGGTATGACGGTTACCACTAAGCTCAAAACTCAAATTTGGGATGGGATTGTGAGCAAAAGTTATGATTTGAGCAGTTCAATTCTTTCTATCGGAGCTGGAGCGCGGTATGCGTATATGTCTCAAAAATATAATGCGTTTGAGAGCCAGGCGCCTGGGGCAACATTAGATATACGGATGACTCCACCTGTCCCTCAGTTCATTACCGAGCACAAGAAAACGCTTCGTTCTGGTCATAATTTTAATGGATGGGGGCCGGTAGTGCAGCTCAATGACCAAGTGTTTTTAGGACAAAGTGGATTTTCTTTAGTAGGTACTTTACGGGGTGCTGTTTTGTTTGGTCCATCCAAGCAAAATGCTTATAAAAACCTTCTCGTGCGAGGTACTCAATATGGGAATCAAATTTTAAGCGAAACTGCCTTTGTGCAACGTAGCAACCATCATCAAACTACTATAGAAATTGTCGATGTCGAGGCTGGAGTCGAGTACAGTAAAAGTTTGTTTGGTGGGGAAGTATCTGCTCAACTCTTAGGTGTTGCTCAAGAATGGTTTGGAGGTGGAAGTGCTTCAAAATCAGCAACCACCGGTGCAGGTTTTGGTTTGCCCGGTAGCGGTATGACAGGAGCACCCCAAGTTGCTGGAGTAACCAGCGAAAGCAATTTTGGGTTTCTAGGAGCGGCTTTTAAACTAGGATTCTGCTATTAAGCTTGCAACTGAGAGACGTTACCTAATCAGTTAATCTAATTTTCTCAGAGTATAGAGCAAAAAAAATGCTTATAAGCATTGGATTTGTTTTAAATGCATTGAGTTGTTGGAGATAAAGGAAGTTACTGCTCATTATATAATTTCTTTGAAATCTTCTATCCTTAATTCTAAGATGATTTAACTTTAGGAGTGAAGATGAATCAGTTAGAGCAGATTAAACAATTTTCAAAAATTGTCGTGGATACAGGGGATGTTAACTTATTAAAAAAATATTCCTCTACTGATGCGACTACTAACCCCAAACTGATTTTAGATGCTTGCCAACAGGAACAGTATAAAAAAATTTTTTTACAAACTCTCGAAGAATCAAAGTTGGATGATGGTTCCTCTTTTCCTCAGCCAATTCGGTTTGCAGCGCATTTTATTACAGAAATCGGATGTCAAATTCTTAGCTTAATTCCCGGCAGAATTTCAAGTGAATTGGATCCTCGATTATCCTTCGACACAGAAGGGACGATTCGTCGAGCAAATTATTTGATTAGCTTGTACGAAAAGAAGGGCGTGTCTCGTGAAAGGGTGTTAATAAAAATTGCCTCAACTTGGGAGGGAATTAAAGCCGCAGAAGAGTTAGAAAAAGAGGGAATCCATTGCAATTTAACTTTATTATTTTCATTAATCCAAGCTATTGCTTGCGCTCAAGCTAAAGTCAGTTTAATTTCTCCATTCATTGGCCGTTTAAACGAATATTATCAAACTAAGAAACTCGATTCTGGTTCTGATTCCCCAGGGAAAAAATTAATTCAATCCATCGTTAATCACTATTTTTTAAACGACGTCAAGACTGAAGTCATGGCAGCAAGCTTTAGGAACAAAGCACAAGTACTTTCTATAGTAGGGGTGGAGTTAATGACAGTTCCTCCCGAATTACTGGATCAGCTCATCGCGAGTGATGAGTTAGTAAGCCAACAAATTAGGCCAAATGATACGCAAATGCCGTCTCCTACTACCCAGATGAGGAGTCGAGAAGACTTTATGAGATATCTCTCTGAAGATAAACCTGCTCATGCTTTGCTCAAAGATGGTATTTTTAAATTTACCAAAGCATTTTTAAAATTAAAGCAAATTGCTTTCAATCAATCTAAATTCACTCTGCTTACTTCTGTTTTTACAGAAATGATAAGGCAGTCGATAAAAATGAAATGATTCACTGATCTTTCAACAGCAAGTATGCCCAATTTTAACGAGACCAGCCAATGTAGTTGCTATGGTTGAATAAAAGTTGAGAAAGAGATAGAGAAGAGTCTCCCGTTAAAAGATTAACAAACCCGTGCAAGGATAAAGGAGACTCTTATGAAGCGAGATTATACAAACAAAACGGTATATGTCGGAATTGCTCCCTCCTCGAATAGCCGTAAACCTTGTTTGAGATATACTCTCATCAACAAGGAGCAAAAATGGTAAGAAATGAATATACAAAAGAGTTCAAAATAAAAGCAATAGAATTGCTAGAGCAAAGCAATAAGACTTTAAGACAATCCACTATGCCTCCTTTTTGGGTGACATAATTTTGCTGCAACTCGCGATAAATGTAATTATTGATCATAATGATTAAATACTGTACAATTGCATTTATTTTGTGCACCGGAGATGTTATGATTAAGTTTGATTCTAGCCCTTATTTTTCCATTTCTACAGATAGAACCGTGAAGTGGGCTGATAATTATCTTTGTCTTCCTACAAGCCAGGGATTGCAGCTGGCAATAGATTATTATACAAATAAATATCAATGCTCCATTGAAATCCCATCTACTAAGCTTAATGATTTTGTAGAAAGTCAAGATGAGAGTACTTTTTTCGAAAATATAAGTGAGCAACTAGATAGAATTCGAAAAGAATCAGAAAATCTTCCTTCTTTTAGAAAGGGCTTTATTTTAAATGCTGATAGTACCCATGCTGTGCCATTTTTATATGTCAAAGAGGAAGGGGAAGAGGCGATTATCTATGCAAATTCTAAAGGCGTTACTCGATCTAAATGGCAAATCGATTTAATAAATGAATGTTTATCCAAGAGCGGTGATAAAATAGAAGTTTTGGGAATTGAAGAAACTCGACAAGCTGACGACCATTCATGTTTTATGGATGCTTTAATCTTTTGCAAAGACGCTACTGCAAAAACTGAAAAAGGGGAATATTATATACCTAATTTATTAGCACAGCTTAAAGGTCGCTCTACTTTAAAGGAAGGATATACAGCAGTTAAACTACCTAATGAGCTTTTAAAAACAGCACAAATTTCTTCTTTCGTTCATGGTCACCGCGAAAATAATACCCATAAAACTATTCATCAACATCACGATAAGTTAGAAAATTTATCCGATTTTAGAAAAAGAAACTCAGACTTTTTTGCAAAAATTAAAGGTAAAATTAAATTTCAATCGCCTAACTATCTACGCCAAAAAAGTTTAAAAGTGGCTGAAAAAATAGTAATTCAATTTTACATTAATCAATTGATCGAGAAATATGGGGAATCCTTTACACCCTCAGATAAAAATAGATTTATTAATTTATGCAAATCAAAATTTTCAAAGCTGGCTAATCCGAAGGATAAAGATATTTTTAAAACAGTTGTATCTTTTCAGCATCAATTAGAGGAAAAATTATCAAAAAAGGAAAACAGAAGGAGCCTAGAAACAATGAAAAACTCTGCTTTGGAAGGCTTTAGTGTAAGTCCCGACTCTAAAAAATTGGAAAAATCGACTGGATTCCCCTTTTGGAAAATAAAGGCCCCACAAAAAGTTGATGCTAAGGACACCGAAACACACACAATGAAATCATTAGAGCTAGGATGAGATGGCAACTCTAGTATGTGCCTCTCTTTATAATTGACAATCCAACTCATTGTGTATTACTGACGCGCATTTTATTTTAATTAATTATCACAGACGATAGAAGGATTTAGGGAGAATCCGTGTCTACAATTTTCACGCTCAGCTTAATAATCCAGTCTGGTAACAGGCTGGGTTTATCCGACCAACTCGCCCCTGTGCGCGGGAGGTAATTGAAAAAAAAGAAGGTGGTGTGGCTTCATTAGCTGTTAAGGTTAATGGAAAAATCCAATGAGGAGACACCCGATGAGAACGATATTGTTGTTTCATTAAAAAGCCAGTTGTAAGAGAAGATATTTATTTGAGAGTATTGTCCGCTCATCTTCCAAGTTCGTGCATCGCGTTTAAAGGCGGCTTTTATTTGATCGCGAAGGAAATGAATCCAAACAATTAGATATAATCGTTTTTCATACAAAAAACAACTCCCTATTAATAATTTCTTAATTTTATCGAGCTATAATTTCAAAAAAAACGTTATCGATTATGAGGTTAGTATGCCATTAAGTGATACTAAGAAAAAAAGCCTAGAGGGCGTAATTAATAAGTGCGCCGAATTTGAAGGGAAATACTACCTTCTCCATCTTGGTAATGTGTTAATTAATTCTAAAAAAGATCCAAGGGAACTCGATCCCATTGCTGATACTTTGATTAAGCTTATACAAGATATTAATAAACTAAAAAACAAGGATAGCAACAAAGAGCAAATAATAAAAGAAATTTCCATTAGTTATCAAAAGCTTGCAAAAGAAACAGGTACTAATGGAGTATTTTATCATTCTACCCGATTAATATTAGGCTTAGGAGGAGTTATTTTAGCTGCAATTATTGCCCCTATAGGAGCAATAATTGGTTTGACTGCAGGCACATTAAAAGATATTTGTAACTTGAATTTACCTACAGGTGCGTTTTTTGGTGGACTTGCAGGTTCATGTATAGGAGGAATGATAGGCTATCGCCTGCTTGATTCGCTAGTGGATAACGCCTTTAAAAATAAGGAAAAAAGAGCTATTTGTCATTCAGTTACAATGCTTAAAGAAACATTTGAATCTCTATTAATTCCAATGGAAATCGATTCGATAGAAGAAGCAATAAAAAAAGAAGTATTAGAAGAAAATTTTGGTGGGAACCAAGAAGGTTTTTCCTGTTTTTTACAGCAAAAGCATTCCTACCAGATTCTAGGCGCAAGAGCAAATTTTGGTCTGAGTGATAAATTGAAAGGAGTTATAGGGCACCATAGCTTTATCAAATTTGCTATTAATAATACTGGAAAAACTAAAACGATCGAATTTGGAGGCCCTTCTGATCTGGAAACTGATATATCCCAGATAGAAGCAAGAAAAACCACGGGTGCGCAGCTTATCAGAATGCTTGCTATGCACAGGCTTCTGCAACAAGAATACAGCTTATCACTTAAAAATTTACCCACTATTTTTCAGCGCTATGTTGCTGGGACTAATGATTGCCATACCTATGTGGATAAAATTCTCCAAGCAGTGGGTGAGCCTCCAAGCAAAATTACACGTTTTTTAAAGCAAGACAATGCCTTTGGTCGCGTTATAGGTAGCCTTTTTCAGTTTTTTAGTCCTGAGGCACCCAAAAAGGCGGCTGAGACTCTTTGCGATGAAGTTCTAATACTCACTCAACCTGGTAAAAAGAGTGACTAACCAAAACCAATTAAAATCGCTCCCTATTGAACGGAGTATATAACCAAAAAATGGTTAATGGCGATGTACGGGATTTACTATCCCCATTAATATTACAAGCATCGTTGTTCATGAATTGCGAACAACAAATTTTATCTTAAATACTCGTAGTAAGGCATTTTTACGAATCCAGCAATTGCTTGCGGGGTGATCGAAATGCGTACTACATGTCTTTTAAATAATCGCCGTCTATGCTCTCAAGTTTAAGTATCTTAACTTGAAATACATTCTTGATTTTCTGCAATTTGCTCGCCGAACTTAACAAAAAATATTAAGTGCATAAAGTAAATTGCATTGAGGCCACTATAAACGCAACCAATTATTTTAATCATCTACCCATTCCAGTGCAGAAAGTTTTAAGAACAGTGGGCAAGAACATTCGTGATGCGCGACGCCGTCGTCGTATAGCTATGGAGCTTATGTCTGAACGCTGCGGTTTTTCTCGCCTCACTTTATATAGGATTGAAAAAGGCGCCCCAAGCGTCTCCATGGGTGGGTATGCATCTGCTCTATTTGTTTTAGGGATGTCTGAGCATTTGACAAACGTTGCTGATGCTTCTCACGATATTGTGGGGCGTGAACTTGAAGAAGAAAGTCTCCCGAAAAGAATTAGAACGCCACACGGCAATAAAGGGGACGCAAATGAGTAGCCAACAAATTTATGTTTCGATTGAGCTTGGCAAAAAACTCATAAGGTCGGCAAGCTCTGGTTTCATTAGCGTAACGCCAGGCAAAGTGTATTCTTTGAATATGATCCAGCGAAAATGGATTGCGGCTTAAGTTGTATAAATAGTGATAATGTAATTTGTGATATCTTTTACCGAATTTCGAACTGTAATTTCGCGTATATCATCACGACCTCCTCGCAATTTTCGCCACTCATCAAGAGTATATTGCAGCAAAGGAGTGAAGGTTTTTAATCCACGACGTGCTGCTTTACGAAGGGTAGCACCTGAGTTAATCGGTGATAATTCCATTCGTTCTGCGTGAGCTTTAGCGAGACTTAATGTATCAACAACAATAACCTCACGTTGGCGGTTGCAATTTAGACGAGCATTAAGATGGCGCTCAAGACTTTGCTTACTAGCCCAGAAAAAAACTCGTGCATTGAGAAGACGCAACCAGTCAGAGGGTGTAAGATCATCCTCTAAGCATTTAGCTAAAGCGGATTCCGTGAGAGGAATATTATCATTAATCACTATTCGGCCATACTGAGCATGTTCAAGAGTAATTTCTGATGGACGGCGATGAAGTTCAATGTTTACGCGAGATGCGCCCTGAATATTATACAAATCCAAAATACAAGAAGTCGACAAAAGTCCCTTTTGTTTAATACTCTCTCCAGCTCCTGGCGCGGTAATGTGATACAAACACGGATGACGTGCAGCTAACTCTTCTGGGGTCAAGATCGCAATTCATGTAGTTTACTCGATTAGCAATTATAGACATAGAACAATCCCGACGTACACTAGGCTTACAAGTCGCATACAAATTTTTTGAATTTAGTTCAATTCTATTAAGGAGCACTCATAAATAGACTCTAATCCAGGTTAAGAGCCAACGTTAAGATTTTGTAGGTTACCGATGAAGTCCTTGATGTCAAGCAGTGCTCATGGAATTATTACAACTGATTTTTTCTCAAGCGAAACCACACGTGTTGACTAGGAGTTTGCCAATTAAGAAATAATGCTATAAAGACAAGGTTCTTTCTTCATTCATCTCTACTGCTTTTGAAATGCAGCCGTCCACGATTTCTTTTATGCGTTCTTTATAATTTTGGAGGCCATTCTGCCCATCTTTGAATATAGGTAAAGGGACGTGTTGAATTAAGTCGAATGCCTCTTTGTAATAAGGATTGGCACCGCCTACAAATCGATTTACAGTAACGAGGAGTTCGTTTGGTAATTTCGGAGCTTCTTCATAAAGGTCGCTGCTAAAGTAGCGGTACAACGGAGTGGTGTGTGGTGTGGTGGTGATTCTCTTTAGCTCTTGCTTCCATAAAATTTGGATTTCTTCCTTTGAGCACAGAACTATTTTACTTTTTAATTCCTCTGGAATTAATCGGATAATCCTCTCTCTTTTATTCTCATCGGTGCTATCAATTAAGATGCTTTGCAGATTTTCGCAGTTCATAAACACATTAACACCAATCGAGGTTACGCTCTCAGGCATACTGACTCGTCGTAGATTTGTGCATCCATCAAATGCGCAAACATGAATTGAGATTACCCCCATAGGAATAATCATTTCCTGAAGATTTATGCATTCTCCAAAAGCCTGCATACCAATCGAGGTCAGTCCATGGGATATCTTTATTTGTTCGAGGCTTGTGCATTTATGAAATGTTTGTGTATTAATCTTGGTCACAGTCTCAGGTATATTAATTTTCCTAAGATTTATGCAGCCGGCAAATGCTTGTGTACCAATTGAAGTCACACCCTTAAGAATATTCACTTCTTCCAGGAGAGAGCAGCACATAAATGCACCTTCACCAATCGAGGTCACTCTATCAGGTATAGTGACATGGCGCAGTTTTTTGTAAATAAATGCATTCTCACCAATCGAGGTCACACTTCGGGGAAAATCAAAAGAACCATCTTCTTTGATGTCACAGTGGTCAACTCTTAGTAAAGTGCTGCCATCTTCACTTAATAACATTGTTGATTACCTTATTTTTAACAAGGGTTAAATTTATTACTGGTTGAAATAGTTGAATCTCGGCTGGGGTGGTGAGCCAATTTTAAATCAAATCGCGCTTGAATATAACATTTTGTTGCCAGGATTACTCTAAATGTTATCGAAGAGTGTGCTATTTAATCGTAACGATCGGCGACATAGTTAAAACATCGCCATTTTCCCAGTACAAATTAGTCACCTATCTAATTATTTATAATAAGATTATTGCTGCCCCTACTAGCAGACACTAATCATTTTTCTTTGAATATATGAATTAATATGTTCCCTATAGGCTGAGTTCCTCAGCGGGTGGAAGAATGGAGGTTTCTTTATTAACTTGGGTACTAAAAAAAGTAAACGGTTGCAGAATATCGTCTTTGTTGTTAATTGTTAAACTAACTTGACGTGAGACTTTATCAGCCATGTTTTTATAATTACGAAGTCCATAAGTACCTAAATAACCTAAGATATCACTAGTCTTAGCTAGTTCTTCTGCAGCAAATAAATCGTTTACTCGCTTATTAGGAGGAAGTATATTTGCTAATGTTTGATCTATTTTCTTTGCTAACCCATTATTCGCGGCATAACAAATCAGTAATAGAATAGAATTGTCATTTTCTTGACAATGAGGTTCGATATCCCTGCAAACTTGCTCTAAATCATATTGATTTCCGGAACTGTCATAAAACACCTCACTATCGTTCTTTCCTTCAGCAACAATATAAATCGTAGTAGACAAAGAAGAGCTGCTATAAAACTGAAGATATTGCACTATTCTTTGATGCTCTTCACATGCCTCAGAATCTTGATCAGAATAATTATAATTAATAATAGTGTCAGCTATGCCAATTTTTTCAAATCAAAGGCATCGATAGTAGCTCCAGATTTTTCTTTTCAATTATGGGGGGTTATGGTTTTCTTTTGAGTGGACTAAAATTATAACAACATGATCTTTAAAATGTCAAAATAAGTGCATTAGTTCATTTATAGGCGGAAAAACATTGTATCTTGTAACTAAAACCTTTGGATGAAAACAGATATATGTCCACTTTGCATACTTTAAAAAAAACAACGGAGTAAGTTAATAGATAACTTATTGTTATTTATTGATAAAAGCATATATCCCAACAAATCAACCGTCTGTTTTATTAAATTATATTACAATAAGCGGATTATTTAATAGGCAAATAGCCTTGATGGAGACGTAGTCGTAATCAAGGTTTCATGTATCCGAAACCTGGGTCTTTAATCAGTTGATTTGGCATTTAGGCGAAAGAAAAACATAAGCCCATTAGAACTTGCAATAAAATAATCGTTTTTTAATAAGCCATGGCCACGAGAGTGGATTAAGGGCATTCAATCAAAAATTAAGCTTCATTTTAGACAGTTGTCTTAGATAAGCATGCAGATTATAATTGCGAGGTTTAGTAATTCTAATTACTCTTTATTAAAGGTTTTTTATGCAACGAATTAGAATTAAGAAGGTGTCATTATTTTTAGGGGTTGTTTTATTATTATTTTTAATAAATTATGTAAAATCATATTACTCTCTTAAACAACAGCACATTAAACAAAAATCAGAAGAAATTAAATTTGGTTTACTTATTCCATTGGAATCAGAAAACTCTAATAATAGTAAGGCTAAAATCTTGACTGGCAAAGCATTAGAAGCAGCAGAAGTGGAATTCAGCAAATAGCAGCTCGCAAAGCTTAATTTCCAAGATTCCAAATTTCCTTTCATAGAGTTCTGCCCTGCCTTGAAATACGAGACATATAAAAAAAATTCAATGTTAACTAGTTCCTTTGGATAATAAGTTGAGAGTGAAAAAATTAGCTTATCTTCTTCAATAAAAATTACGATACTATTTAACAATACGACAAAATTATCAGTGTTTCCATTTAATGATAAAAGGTTCAGAAAAACTCTTATTTTTTTGGCATAAATTGGGTGCTTTTAAAGATTATTTAAAATTCACTTTCTGGGCCCGATTTGAGCATTTAAAATAGATTATTAAAAAAACAGGGTAATTGTGACTTAAGCTCTTCATTATTTAATATAATCAAATAGTTATATAAATAACTATTTCGAGAACGAAATTGGCGGGAACAAATTTCATTAAAAATGTTTGTAAATCAATAAGTTGGTGGAGGCAGAGGAATTGACCCGGGACAATTTTTTGTAGGGATTGATTTTTATAGGCTTAAATTATTACTTTCTAATTTGAGGTGTAAATGGGACATTTTTGATGCTCCCTGTGTATTACCTAAATCATAATCTGTGCTCTCAAGTTAATTCTTTTAACTTGAAAAACCTTCTTGATTTTATGCAATTTGCCCTCCGAATTACAAAAAATGTTTAAATTTCTGAAGTGAATCGCATTGAGACCATTATAAACGCAATCAATTATTTTAATCATTTGGCCTCGAAGGATTAAACTATTTTATGAAAGATGTCTTTCATAAAATAGTTTAATGTATATTATTATTTCGAGATATCAAAGAAAGAGGGAATCATCGACGAGTAAGGCTATATACAGAGAAAGAGAGATATAAGTGGGAAAAAGAACACGCGAGACTTAGTTAGAGAACCGATTAGGTTCTAAAATGTCTGACGTGATTTCTGTTTGTGATAGAGAAGCCGATATTTTTGAATACATTCAGTATAAGTTAGACCATGCTCAACGTTTTATTGTTC
>NZ_FUXJ01000003.1:0-26195 GCF_900167045.1 Legionella maceachernii
TAAGTGATAAGGCAATACTTTAATTAAAGGCATTAATGCCTAAGCGTTTGTGTTAACCTCTAACCCCTTTACCAAGCTGATTGGCGAATAGGCCAATCGGTAAACCAGTTTTCCTGGCGACCATAGCGGTTTGGAACCACCTGAATCCATCTCGAACTCAGAAGTGAAACAGACCTGCGCCAATGATAGTGTGGGGCTTCCCCATGTGAAAGTAGGTCATCGCCAGGGTTTTATTTTAGAAGCGGCCTTTGCGTCGCTTTTTTTATTGGTGTAGATTGAGCCAAGACACTAATACGATGATGTTCAAAATTGGTTGGGCTAAGACCTAACCTAAGCGAATTGAGCGATGATTTTAAGGAAATTATCATAGCGACGTTGGGCTAGTGTACCCTCATCTAAAGCAGCAATAATTGCGCACCCTGGACTATCTCGATGATTGCAATTGCGAAACTTACACTGTGAGATGAGAGGTCTGAATTCACGGTATCCTTGCGCGATTTCAGGAATAGCCATATGCCACAGGCCAAATTCCCGTACACCTGGAGAATCAATAAGATTTCCACCAAAGGGTAAGTGATAAAGGCGCGAGTTACTTGTGGTATGACATCCTAATTCTGAGCCTGTGGATATTTCTGCGGTTTGAATATTCATTTCAGGGAGGATTTTTGAAATCAGAGATGATTTTCCCACACCTGATTGACCAACAAACACAGAAGTGTGATGGTTTAGGGTCTGTCTGAGTAAATCATACCCAGAATTATTGTGACTTGAAGTAAATAAAATAGGATAACCAAGTGGTTTATAAAGCTTTAAGAGTTCCTCTTGCAAACTAGCACAAGGAATATCTACTTTATTTAAGACGATACATAGGTTTAACTCCAGATGCTCGGTCATCACAAGATAGCTATCAAGTAACGGCCATGTGAGTTCTGGCTTTGGAGCTACAACAACCAGCACTTGCGTGATGTTTGCAGCGATGGGTTTGAATTCGCCTCGTTTGTCGGGACGACTTAAGACCGATACACGCGGAAACCGACTAACAACAACCCCACCTTTGCTTTCTGTTTGCCAGATAACCTGATCGCCTGCAACTAAGGAATCGAGGTTAGGACGGATAGAGCAATGGATGCAGTTTCCCTGACGATCCTCAATAATCGCATGACGACTAAAGCGTGTAAGAACTAAACCTTCTTCACCAGGAAAAGTGTCACTTGATTCATTTTTCTGGCGGTATCTTGCCTGTATTTTTTGAATACGTGCCGATTGTTGTTTGCTAATTCGTCTTTTACTCATGGTTTAAACATAGTCTATAATTGACAGCATTATAAATGATATGAACTGAAATTAGTTGATAAAATTGTAAAATTAGTCAATTCGATTTTTTATGTTTAAAAGGCAAATAAGAGTAAATGAAAGTTTATTTAGTAGGAGGAGCTGTTCGCGATCAATTATTGGGGTATCCAATAAAGGAGCGTGATTGGGTTGTTGTGGGCGCGACGCCAGAGCAAATGCGGCAACAAGGCTACCAGCAAGTCGGACGTGATTTCCCTGTATTCTTGCATCCCAGCACTCGAGAAGAGTATGCTTTAGCTAGAACTGAGCGAAAATCAGGTCACGGTTATTATGGGTTTGACTGCGATTATAATCAACAGGTGACCTTAGAAGAGGACTTATTGCGTCGAGATTTAACCATCAATGCAATGGCCCAAGATGAACAGGGACAGCTGGTAGATCCCTATCATGGACAAGCGGATTTAAAGTCAAAAATTTTGCGCCATGTCTCTGATGCTTTTGTGGAAGATCCTGTTCGTGTGCTCCGTGTGGCGCGATTTGCTGCGCGTTATCACCATCTAGGTTTTAAGCTGGCTGATGAGACACGTGCATTGATGTACGCTATGGTTAAGCGTGGTGAGTTAGCTTATTTGGTTGCTGAGCGGGTTTGGCAGGAATGGCAACGAAGTTTAGAAGAAAACCATCCTGAAATGTTTATTCAAGTTTTGAGAGCATGTGGTGCACTTAAGGCCATTTTACCTGAAATTGATGTTTTATTTGGTGTGCCTAACCCTAAAAAATATCACCCGGAAGTGGATAGCGGCGTGCATTCGTTAATGAGCCTTCAGGCTGCAGTTCAATTATCCAGCGATCCGACTGTGCGATTCGCAGCGTTATTGCATGATTTAGGTAAAGCAAAAACCCCTATGGAAGAGTGGCCTAAACATTATAAACACGAAGAACGTGGTGTAGAAGTAATCCAGTCGTTGTGTGAGCGTTTGCGTATTCCTGCGGATTATCGTAAATTCGCAGTCTTGGTGGCAAAGCTTCACTTAAATATTCACCGCTTATTTGAGTTACAGCCCAAAACAATAGTAAAAATTCTTGAGCAAACTGATGCGTTTCGTCGTCCAGAACGCTTTGAAAAACTTTTGCTGGCTTGCGAATCGGATGCGCGAGGCTGCGGAAACACTAAAATTGACTATCAGCAAGGTTCATTTTGGCGTTATGTGCTTACAGAATGTGCTAAAGTAACCGCACAGCATTTAATCGAGCAAGGCTTCCATGGTGAAGCAATTAAAGACGCACTGCATCAACGACGCGTGGCTTGTGCTCATCTTATTTCGAATTCTTGGAAAAAGTATGAAAGACAATAACAATTTAATCTGGATTGATTTGGAAATGACAGGTCTTGATCCAGAAAAAGATCATATCATTGAAATTGCAACAATAGTGACTGATGCACAGTTAACTATTTTGGCTGAAGGGCCGGTGCTAGCGATTCATCAAAATGAAGCGTTACTTGCAGAAATGGATGAGTGGAACACCAAGCAGCATAATCAATCTGGATTAGTAAAGCGTGTTTTGGCATCGACAGTCACAGAAGCTCAAGCTGAGGCTCATACTATTAATTTCCTCAAAAATTATGTGGATAAAGGAAAATCGCCCATGTGTGGAAACAGCATTTGCCAAGATAGACGATTTTTATATAAATACATGCCTGAACTAGCTTCTTTTTTTCACTATCGTAATTT
This sequence comes from Legionella maceachernii, assembly GCF_900167045.1. Taxonomy (GTDB): domain Bacteria; phylum Pseudomonadota; class Gammaproteobacteria; order Legionellales; family Legionellaceae; genus Tatlockia; species Tatlockia maceachernii. The sequence goes on from NZ_FUXJ01000003.1 coordinate 3,027, forward strand.
GGATGTCAGTACGTTGAAGGAATTAGTGAAGCGCTGGAAACCAAAATTACTCAATGGGGTTGTTAAAGAATCAAAGCATTTAGCTTTGGATGACATTAAAGATTCGATTGCCGAACTGGCTTATTATCGTCAACATTTTATTAATTTAGTGGATAGAGACCATGATTGAACGCGAGCAACTTATTTTACCCAATGGAGCTGACAAACTATTATTGCATTCTTGTTGTGCGCCTTGCTCCGGTGAAGTAATGGAGGCGCTTCTTTATTCGAAAATTAATTTTTCTATTTTTTTCTATAATCCAAATATACATCCTGTACAAGAATACGAAATCAGGAAAAACGAAAATATTGCGTTTGCAGAAAAGCATAATATTCCTTTTATTGATGCTGATTATGACAAAGATAACTGGTTTGTCCGTGTGAAAGGTTTGGAATGGGAACCCGAGCGGGGAAAACGCTGCACTGCGTGCTTTGATATGCGTTTTGAACGTACAGCGCTTTATGGATATGAACATGGCTTTTCAGTAATAAGCAGTTCTTTAGGTATTTCACGGTGGAAGGATATGAATCAAATTAATGAAGCTGGAATACGTGCTGCTAATCGGTATCCCAATATGACCTATTGGACTTACAATTGGCGTAAAAATGGTGGTGCGGCAAGAATGTATGAAATTGCCAAGCGTGAAAATTTTTACAAACAAGAATATTGCGGTTGCGTTTATTCTCTAAGAGACACCAATACTTGGCGGAAGAAAAATGAACGTGAACGTATTAAAATTGGGGTTAATTATTATGGCAATGAGCAAGAAGAATCGGAAGCCTAAGATAATTAAGGGGGCATAAGCTATGATTTTCCACGAATATGAGGATGAAGAAGGCCATTGCCACACCCATTCCCACAGCCATCACCATGGTCCAGCGCAATTTAATCGGGCATTTTTGATCGCGATTATAGCAAATGGTTTATTTGTCATTTTTCAGATTATTTATTCGTATGTTGCTAATTCAACGAGTTTATTAGCAGATGCAATTCACAATTTAGGTGATGTTTTAAGTTTAATTCTTGCCTGGATTGCCAATGGTTTATTAAAGCGAATTCCTACCCATCGCACAACTTACGGTATGAAGAAAACATCCATTTTAGCTGCTTTAGCAAATGGTATTTTATTGGTTTTTACTTGTGGCATTATTGCCAGCGAAGCCGTGTATAAATTATTTTCGCCTTCTGAAGTCCAGGCTGTTTCAGTGATGGTTGTGGCTGCCGTAGGTATTGTGATAAACGGAGCCACGGCCGCTTTATTTTTACGCGGTGCGGATGATTTAAATATTCGTGCCGCTTTTCTTCACTTACTGTATGATGCGCTCATTTCTGTCGGTGTGGTTGTGTCAGCAGCATTGCTTTACTGGACTCATTGGTTATGGATAGACCCTGTGGTGGGATTACTCATTGCTTTTTTAATTATTAAAGGTACTTGGAGTCTTTTTGCGGATAGCTTTCGTCTTATTATTGATGGGGTTCCACGAGGTATATCCTGGAACGAGGTTCGCGAATCATTGCAGGCAGAACCTGGAGTTAAAGAAGTCCACGATCTCCATATTTGGGCAATTAGCACACAAGAAAATGCCCTTTCCGCGCATCTTTATATGCCAGACACCCCATTAAGCGATGAAGCGCGACAGACCTTGGTTAAACTTTTGCGCGAAAAACATAATATCCATCATGCCACTATCCAAGTTGAACGGAATTTAACTTTCTGTGAGGATGCTTGTACTCCTATACTTAGTTAAATTAAAACGATTGTCTTAGTACCTTACGCTCGGTGTATTAATGGGGTTATGATTTATTCTTGATGGCAGCCATTTGTGTTGTTTGGTCTTTAATTTCAACGTTTTTTATTTAGGGCGTTTTTTGGGCCAACAGTAGGCCAAACATCCCTTGCATAGGCTTACCACTTTCATCCAATTTATGAAGTAATCCTGGTTTTTCTCTATATTCGAGCACCGACCAGCCGCTATCTTGGTAGAAATGATAAAGTTCATTTTTTTCTGCTAAATAAGTAAAGGACTTGGGATATGAAAACGGTTCTGTTTTGATGGGAAAAACCAGAAAATGTATTCCTTTTGGGGTGGTGAGTTCTTGCAACTCATTGAGCAAGAAGGGAACTCTCTGTTTATTTAAAAACTGAAGCACTACGGTTGAGTAGATAAACTGAAATGGCTTATTGAGTAAGGGAAGGGGTTGATTTAGATCGTGAACCAAAGTCTCCATATTAATCAATTGTTCTTGTTGCGCAATATCCCGAATATTCTGAATGGAGGAGGTATTGATATCGATGCCTGTCACTTGATGTTCACTAAGAGCAAAGAACAAAGGATTCCGTCCCATACCACAGCCCACATCCAGGATGGACAATTTATTCTGATGCTCAAAGTAAGTTTGGTAAATGTGCCATAAGTCATGATGAATTGGTGCAAGCCCATATTTTTTTTCAAAATAACGATGGGGTTGGCAATAAAAACGAAGTGTTAATTTAAAAGTTGAACTCATTGGGATTATTTTATGCCAGGATGCTGGAGGGATCCAGAATGAAGATGTGTCTTGATTTAGCGTATAACGCGACAACTCATTGAGATTGCCATTCAAAAAGACAAACGCTATCTCTCCTTCAATCAATTCCAGACAGCCCCAGGTTCCTTCTTGAGTACTGTGTTTGTTAATAAAAAATTTAAGCTTATTTTTATCATCAAGGAATATTTCTTTATAAGGTTTTAATTGACTAATCAATGGTTCGTGAAGATTCATAGTGTGGTCATTAGTGATCATTTTGATGAATTGCGAGCGCTAATCCCTGACGATAGGCAATACAAGCCCCTGTTTGATCACTTAAGCGCTCGAGCAACTTTCCTAATTCCTCATAAGCTCCAGGAGTGGCTGCTAGGCTAATGCTTTTTTCAAAATAAGTTTTTGCTTTACCCCAGAGGTGATTCCGTAAGCTTAAACGGCCTAGGCAAAGGTATAATTCAGCGGAGTGGGGTTGTTTTTTAAGCAGAGACTCAGCGAAGGCCAATTGCTTATCATCGCCTTTCACTTGTCCATACAAAGTTGTTAAATTTTCGCTGTATTGTCGACGCAAACAATGGCGCAAAATGGATTCTGCTTTTTGATCTTCATTATGAAGGAGTAGGAAACGGCAATATTCAGCCATTAGTTCTGGATCATGAGCAAGATTTTTCGGCAAATGTTCAATTAACTTCGTTAAGCCCTCTCGCTGAGAGTATTTGGCTAAATCGGCGATGGCCTGTAGATAGGTTTGGCGCTGTAATCGCTCAAAGGCAGCGCCGGAAACCACTTGATGTTTTTTTAATTCAGGCAAAAGCTCGATGAGTTGCGACCAATCTTTCACTTCGATGTAAAGGCGCATCAGTAATTTTAAAACATAGGGATGACGCGGCGCTAAGTCCTGTAAATGCCGTAATGTAGCTAAAGCCTGCTCCCATTGTTGATTAGCCAGCTGCAGTTGAGCTTGTGTGAGCTCAACTGCTATTTTGGCATCAGGCATTGATTGTTGTGCTTCACGCAGATAGTGATCTCGCAACTGGCTGTCCCCCATTTCCTGAGCTGCTCTTGCTGCAGTGAGGTAGTTGAGCAAGGGGCTATCGGTATCGGGTAATGCTTTGATTAAATGGTTTTTCGCTTGCAACCAGTATCCTTCGCTGAACTCAATTAAACCTTGCTGCGTTTTTGCTTGTGCATTCTGGATGCGACGTTTTGTTTGCCAATTCCGGAAAGTGGCAGGGCTTCGACTAATTTTTCCTAGAAATAAAAAAATACCATGAAATAAGAGAAATAAGATAACTAAAGCAAAAAAAGCAACCCAAAGTGTGGTTTCAATGCTCCAATGATTAATAGAGATGAGTAAATAGCCTGGATCATGACTCAATTGAATCCCGAGATACACCGAAATAAGCAATACAATAAAAAAGAATAATAAACGAATCATTGCGTCTTAGCTCCTTCCGTAGTAGCAGGGATTTCGGTGTTCTGTGTATTTTTGGACTCAATGAGTTGATTAAGCAGAGAAAGAGATTGGTTAAGGGTTGGTGTAATCGTCTCTAGCTTTTCCTGCTGTAAGTTTTGCAATTGCTTGATCAAAGCTTGGGTAGCCACTGCATTTTCATCAAAGGCACGATTGATCTCCTTCAACGCTTGAGCGAGCGATAATTGAAATATTTTAGAATTATTTTGTAAAAGAGCCCATTGCGCTTCTTGTAAGTTAAAACGAATACTGTCGCGTAATAAGGTTTGGTGTAGAGGAGAAAGCAGAGGTTGAATGTCTTCGTCATTGCGACGTATCACCACTAATTTTTCTAACACGTTCATGCTTTCATGTAATTTTTGTCGCCAAGGGGAAGCGTTGCTCTCATTGCTTTTTTTAGGTTGCGTGCTATTAAGTGGCTTTTTAATAGGCAAATTTGCAACTGCATTTTCAGCGGCGTCAAGCTGGCTTAAGAGTCCTGCAATGTCTATCTTGGGAAGCGTTTGAAGCTGCATGATTTCTTGAGCAATGGCTTGTCGGACTGCAAATAATTGCTGTTCGGGTATGTTACGCAACAAAGCATCTGCTTGTTGAAGTAGCGCAATAGTGGTCTCTTGATCACTACTCCAGTGCGCATTTATTTGAGCTAGCTCCAGGTAGTAGCGCGCTTTTAACAAGAGCCAATCTTGCTTTTGATAAAGGCGTTGCTGCAAAGCAGATTGGAGATCAGTATTCATTGTTTGTAATTGATTTTGCAGATTGACTTGTAGCTGATTGGCAGCTGATTTGATTGCTTCCAGGTCATTTTGAGCATCAGATTGCTGTTGTTTTAGTTGATTGAAAAGCTGATTGACCTTTTGGCTTTGAAGTTCATTGAGTTCATTGGATTGCTTATTCGTGTAAATGGCATAAATGGCTCCAATAAGCGCAATGATCGCAACAATTATCGCTAGGAATGATCCTTTATTAGTAGAAGTAATCGCTGAGTTAGCATTTTTATTGGTAGCTTTACTTGGCTGAGGGAGCTTGTCAGCCATTTTGGGAGTTGATTTATTCTGCGCTTCATTGCTATTGGCCATGAATTAATCCTTGGTTGAATTCGTGCAGTTTATTTAATAGTGTTTCAGGGCTACTTATTACAATGCTTTGCATCCCTAATAAGGTAGCTTCTTTTGCTAAGCGTTCGCTAATCACAATACAGGGTATACTGCGAAGCCAAGCGTGTTTATCTTCGCCGAACAAGAGAAAGAGGTTGTTCATCGCTTGTTGACTTGTAAACAGTATAATATCCACTGCTTTATTGCGCCACAAAGAATGAAGTTGCTCTGAGTTAGCTTTCGGTCTGACTCGTTTATACACACTCAAAGGAAATACGTTTGCTCCCCGAGAAATCAAGGTATCTGCAATAAGAGGCCTGCCCTCTTCGCCTTTAAACAGCAAAATGGTTTCATCTTGAATGCGTTGCAAAGCCTCCAATTCCAGTAAATGCTCGCTGTCGGCGATTTGGGGAATAAAGTCAACTTGAATTTGGTGCTGTTTTAAAGTCATTGCAGTGGCTTGGCCAACAGCAATGACTTGAATCGTGTTAGGCCATAAGCGTTGGGTTTGTGTTAGGGTAGTGAAACAAAATTCCACTGCATTAGCGCTAATAAAAATGGCTTTATCAACTTGATGTAAATCGGGTAAAGAGGATAACCAATTTTTATCAGTTGGCTCGATGGACAGGGCTGGACATTCAATCGCGATGCCTCCGGCCGCATTGATTGCTTGACTTAAGCTTTTACCCTGGGTGAGAGGGCGCGTATTTAATACGCGTAAACCTTCGAGTGAGTTCATGATGAAAGCGTTAACAAAGTGTTTGCTCCTTTAGCCAATAAAGCGTTAGCACAGTTTTCTGCGAGTACCATGGCTTGCGATTTATGCTCTTCTCGTCGATCACTAATAACGGTTTTGCCATCGGGTGTGAGTACTTTGGCCCGCAAGAGCAATTGGTCCCTGGAATCAACAGTGCAGTACACAGCGAGCGGGACATGGCAATTTCCTCCAAGTAAGGCATTCACTCGCCGCTCGGTGTTCACGCATAAAGCGGAAAAGGAATCATTTAAAGGGGCTAATAATTTTTGAATTTCGCGATCATCGCTGCGGCATTCAATTCCTAAAGCACCTTGTCCACAAGCAGGCAACATGAAATCTTCATGCAGAATTTCACTAATGCAATTGTCTAAACCCATGCGCTCAAGCCCTGCGACAGCAAGAACAATGGCGTCATATTCGCCGGCGTGTAATTTTTCTAAACGAGTGTTGATATTACCTCGCAATGGCTTGATTTCTAAATCAGGCCGTAACGCTAAAAGTTGAGATTGGCGTCGAAGACTTGTCGTGCCAACGATACTTTTCTTGGGAAGCTCGTCGAGTTTTAGATGATCTATAGCAACCAGTGCATCCAGTGGGTTGTGTCTGGCACAAATAGTTGTAAGAGCTAAGCCCTCAGGAAATGTGGCGGGAACATCTTTCATGGAGTGGACGGCGATGTCTGCGCGATGATCTAAGAGTGCTTCCTCCAATTCCTTCACAAAAAGTCCCTTGCCGCCTGCGTTCTGTAACTTATCCCTCAGGAATTTGTCTCCAGAAGTAACCATAGGAACTAATTCTATTTGCACCGCAGGCCAATATTGATGAATTTTTTCACCAACATGATTCGCTTGCCATAGAGCAAGGGGGCTTTTTCGGGTTGCTATACGTAAAATTTTAATAGCCATGCGTTACTCTTGAGGCCGATATTGGCCAGCATAATACACCGATTAATGGGCCAACGTAATACCTGTTACTTTATACGCTAACCCCAGTGTACACGTAAAGCAATGTGATCGCAGGGAGGTAAGAAATTGTCCTCACTGTGTATTAATGGCTTGACTTTATTGGATAGGTATACAACTCTAATGCTTCTTCTAGGGATAGAAATTGATTAAAAATGCAAAATTTAAAAAAAATGGTGAATTACCTTGATCTTTCTATGCAAAGAAGCTTGTCGAATGCTGGACATCAATTAGTCGCAGTGGGGGCAATTGCTTTTTTAGGATTTCCTTTATTTTATTTAATATGGACAGAGTGGTTTCCGCAGTCTTATGAAACATTTGGGCTGCGTATTATAGGGAGCCTGCTTGGTTTAGGCTTAATGTTCACCTCATATTGGCCTAATTCGACGAAACGCTATCTGCCGTGGTATTGGTTTTTGGCTATTCTTTATACCTTATCCTTTTTTTTCGCTTATTCCTTTCTAATGAACAATGCGAGCGTTATTTCGGCAATGTCTTTGCTTTGTGCCGTTTTTTTATTAGTTCTGCTTGTTGATTTAGTAAGCTTGACAGTCTTACTCCTTCTAGGCTGGGGACTTGCTTTGATTTGCTACTATCTCTTTTCACCGGAATTGTATTTTGGTGAAGAGCATATAGAGACGGCGATTGTGATGTTATTTGTCATCATTGCTGGTTCAACAGTGAATTACAAAACAGCCATGCTCCAGCAACAGCGACTCGAAGGAATGGCTGCAGCGGCTGGTATGATAGCGCATGAATTAAGAACCCCATTATTAGGTATTAAAAGTGGGGCTAAAGCAATGTCACGGTATTCACCGCAATTATTTGAGGCCTATCATCTTGCAAAAGAGCACGGTTTACTCGGTGGTACCTTAAGGGAAATGCGCATACAGCAGTTGGAAGAAGTAAGCGATAGGATTATCTGTGAAATTGATTACGCCAATACAATCATTGATATGTTGCTAATCAAAGCGGGGCGTGAAAATTTTTTACAAAATTGTGTTTTAGAACCTTGCTCTATGGCTGATTGTTTAGCTGAGGCAATAGCGAGATATCCCTTTAAGTCTGGGGAGGAGCGTGCTCTTGTGTCTTGGCAGGGGGATTTTCTGTTTGCAGGATCAAAATTACTGATGCAGCACGTCCTTTTTAATCTTTTGAAAAATGCATTGTATGTTATTGCAACCGCACAAAAAGGCGAAATTACTATTTGGACTGAAAAAAGGGATAAATTTAATACACTTTATTTTAAAGATTCCGCCATCGGGATGTCTTCACAACAGGTATCAAAATTATTTAATCATTTCTATACCACTACCTTTATGGGTACAGGCATTGGGTTATCCTTTTGTAAGCTCGTTATGAATCGATTTGGCGGAGATATTCGATGTGATGCTAAAGAAGGATGTTATACGCAGTTTTTGCTCTTATTTCCGGCGATTTGAATAAAAAAGAGTGATAAATTAATGTTATTTTTGAACAGCATACAATAGGATTATCATTAAGTTTTATTTGGAAAAATGAAACAATCATGTTATTTTTATTGACAGTTTGTCAGTCTTCAAATGGACGTATTAAAATAATTCTTCGCAAAGAATTTTCATAAAAGCGTTGTTGGAAGATTGCAGAGTAGATCAGTCCTAGAGAACTGTTATCGGTTTTAACATTAATTAGGGCGATGGGAGCGCTTCGCTCAGGAGGAGCTATGCAATATTTTTCAATACCTATTTGCTATTTTCCAAGTACGGCCTTGTTTATTGATGATAGCCGTGATTTTCTATTAAATTTTGTTTTGCAACTCGATGAGGGTTTGGCCTATCGAGTATTCGATTCTCCTTTTGATGCCCTCGATTGCATTCATAAAAAGCGCTGTGAATTAGATCTACTAAGTCAACGCTGTCTAAGTGAGTATACTGAAGCCAAAAATTGTCCGTTAACCAATCATACAATTAATCTCAATTTGGCTGCGATTCATGCCGAGATATATAATTCTCGACGTTTTTCAGAAATCTCAGTTGTTGTAGTAGATTATGCCATGCCAGGTATGAATGGTTTGGAGTTTTGTCGTCGTATTGAAAATACCAAAATTAAAAAAATCCTACTAACTGGCCAAGCGGATGAAAAACTTGCAATCGAAGCGTTTAATGAAGGGCTCATTCACCGTTATATTCAAAAAAGTGATCCCAATGTTGCAGAGTTGATCACTAAAAGCATTTATGATTTGCAATTGCAATATTTTCAAGCAATGTCGGATATGATTGTAAGAATGCTATCCGTGGCATCACCAAGTTGCTTACGCGATAAAAAATTTGCAGAATTTTTTCATCAGATGCGTCATGAAAAGCGTGTTTTTGAGTATTATCTTGCTGATAACTCGGGCAGTTTTTTATTACTTGATGACGATGCAAATCCAAGTTTTCTTATCGTCAAAAATGAAGCGGATTTACGTTTGCATTATGATTTAGCTTTGGATAATGGAGCGAACGAAGAAGTGTTAGATCAGCTTGCTGGTGGAGAAAAGATCCCTTGTTTTTGGCAAGTAAGAACACAACCACTTGAGCGTAATGATTGGTCAACATGCCTAGTACCCGCTCAACGATTTGACTCTGATGAAACCTATTTTTATGCCTATGTGCAGGGTCCAGCATTATTTAATGTTCAGCAAGATAAGATACTCTCTTATCATCGCCATTTAGAAGAGTTGGATGCAGAAGAGTTGCTTTTGGTTTAGCCTGCGCACGCCCTCCTTATTCCAACGCCTCGCGGCTTGTCCGCGGGATTAGAGGAGGGATGTAACTACTGGTCTTCTAAATATCCCGCAAAAAGCGGCAACGGATGCTTTTTCCTATCTAATTTGGCTAGACAATCAATGACTTTAATTAGGTTTTCTTGACTATGATTTGCTGAAATAGATAATCGAATGAGCGCGTTATTCTTAGGGGTTGCTGGGGCACAAAAAACAGCGCCATAAATATCCTCTTTTTCAAGGGCATTGCGTAGCCAAATTGTATTCGCTTCGCTGCCCGTAATAAGGGGAATAATCTGGGAATTGCTTCCTCCTAAATAAAAGCCGAGTTTTAATAAATGATTACGTAAAAACAAGGCGTTATCATGCAGTTTACGGCGTCGCCATTCTTCATTAGCGATAATAGAAAGGGAAGCGCAAAAGCCCTCTAAGTCATGAGGGACTAGCGCTGAACTGAAAATAATTGGTAAAGAAGTATAGCGAACGAGTTCGATGAGCTCATTGCTTGCCGCGATCAGTCCTCCTCGACCAGAAAAGGCCTTAGCTAAACTTGCTGTGACAATATCCACTTGATCGGATAAGCCAAGTTCTGCGACTAAACCACAACCTTTAGCGCCGTGAGTGCCCAAGGAATGCGACTCGTCCACGATAAGGAGGCAGTTAAATTCTTTAGCTAATTGGACATAGTCCAGTAGAGGGCTAATCGTTCCTGTCGAGCTATAAATAGAGTCCACCGCAATAATCCCTGAACCATAACGCTCTAAGCGTTTACGCAAAGAATGCACAGAATTATGGCGAAAAGGGATGGGTTTTGCATTGGCTGCTTTTACCCCTTCCCAAAAAGACATGTGTGCATAAAAATCCAGATAAATAGGTAAATTTCGTGAGGCAAGCGCCTGAATTAAACCAATGTTAGCACACCAACCAGATTGAGCGAGTAGGGCAGCAGGATAGCCAAGAAACTGCGCGAATTGCTGTTCACATGCCGAAAGAAGAGTATCCTCTCTCAAAAAAACGGGTGATTGCATTTGCCCATTACCGTACTTACGTAAGGCCGCAATCTGTGCTTCGATAAGTTTAGGATGTTGACTAATATGTAAATAGTCATTGCTGGAGAAAATAAGTGCATCTGCGGCAGGGATTTTTCCTTTTAGAATATGCTTGCCATGCCAAGATTGGTTAACACGTACAGTAAAATACTGCTCAATGGCCTCATCCACAAAAGGTGGAAATTTGCCGATTCTTTGAGCAGAGGATGAGTTTTGCCCTTCATCAAGGGTATTATGATCTTCATGAGTTGCCATGAATTACCTTATTCATTTAAGTATACAAAGTGAACAGTGTAACGACATTGAGTCATTTATAACAAGGCTCAAACTAGAACTACTTCTTTTAATATATTAGCTTTTCCACCCAGCCATTTTTCTGATCAGAAATCCTGAACCATAGAGAACAATACCTGTGAGCATTAAGCTTAAGATCCGTACAATTGTTGGTGTCGATGAGGCGTCATAAAACAATGCTTTCACTGCGGCAAAAGTTAAAATCATTAGAGTTGATTTAGCCATGATCTTATCTTTGTGTAGGAAGGCAAAACCGATTACGCATAAGGCATAAGAGAGCCATGAAGCTGATACCGCTAAAGATCCATAGATATTAGTGAGTTGATAGAGCCAAGCTACACCAAGGAGATGGGCTGAGCCTAAAACAAAATAATAGGTGTACTCATCTTTTATCATAAAATCATCATGATGGAGTCTTAATACTAACCAAACGCTTGCAAAAGCCGCTATGCCCACTAGAAGCCAGGATAAGTTAAATGGGCCTGCTAGATGATTCAATATATTAATGTATTCAATGCCTAAAATAATCAATAAAGCGAGCAAAGGGACAAGGAAGGCACGAGTAAATTTGGGATGCTCTATTTTTTTATAAAGACTAAATCCTAAAACAATAATTACAAATAACCAAGGTCGTATTAAGGTGGGTAGGAGCTCAAGGTAAATAGAATGAAAAGCAACAATGGTCGAAAAAGTTAGAATGAGTAGCCGGCTGCTGTGTAAACGTCCAGGGAACCAGGTTTTTGCTGATAAATAAAGAATAATAGCAAGGGCTGCAAAACCGAGTGAAATCCAGGGCGCTAGCGCTGGCTGGATGCGGTTAAGGAAATAATACTCCATGGCGTAGAAAATAAGCAGAACTGGGAAAAAGCTCCAGGCTTCTTTTTCGGTTAACTGTTTCTTGGTTAGCTGCGTATGAAAATACGTGCCTGTCGCAAAAATCAGATAATACAGGGCTAAGACAATCGCAATTAAAATATCCTGATTGAGCTGGAAACCAATGTAAGAAGTCACTGAAATCGCTAAATAAGAAGAAATTACGGTTAAGGTCCGTGACTGAACCCAAATCGAAAGAGTGGCAAAGGTGAGAGAGCAAATAATGTAGTAATAAAGTGCAAAAATGGCATTCGCATCGAACTCTAAAAGAAGTGGACAAAGAAAAGCACCTAATGCTGCAATGATGGCATAAAGATCATGATTAATTTTTATATAGAGCCAAATACAAAACCCAGAAATAAGGCTGGTCATCACAATAGCAGTTTGAAAGGTAATAAGATGATAAAAGCCATAGGCTCCTAAAACGGTAATGTACAAAATGATGGCACCTGCTGCAGGCAGCATGCTTGCATAAACAAGATCAAATTCAAATAAGCGAATTCCTGCTGAAATTAGCGCAAGACCAAATAAAGTTGCAAAAACCAATTGCTTTTGCGGAGTTAACCATCCGGATTGAATAGAAAGCTTAAGTATAAAGCCAGCAGCTAACACGAAACAGATGACTGCAACTATACCGAGCCAGTTGCCTGCTCTAACGGGTTGGATCGGCTTGGTTGTGGATTCAACTTGCTTATAGGGTTGATTTTCATTGAGCTTTTTTTGAGGAGCTAATTCTAATTTACTCTCGATAAAAGAAAGACGAGCTTCAATAGCAATTAAACGCTCTTCAATTTTGCTAAAGTCCACAAGCTCCTCCTCAGGCAAATAATCGATGGAATTTTATCATGAAATCTTCACTATTTTATCAAACCCCTCTACTAATTCTCTTAGTAATTCTGCGGCAGAAAGGTCCCTGCATAAATGAGCGCCTTGTCCTGCCCACATTGACATAAAATCCATATTATTTTTTTCAGCGGCCTCAAGTCGCATTGCACGAGTCATCGCATTTTGTATTGGAAATGGAAGAATATCTTCCTCATGCGCAGACATGTGTTCAATAAATTTGTTCCTTATACCACGAGCTAACCTTCCTGAAAATGCTCTCGTCAACACCGTATTATCTTTTTTTGTTTCTAATAGGGCTTTCTTATAATAAGGATGAATTACTGATTCGGTACACGTTAAAAAAGCTGTTCCCATTTGTACGCCAGCGGCGCCTAGAAGATGCATTGCTGCAATGGCTTTCGCTTCCATAATGCCACCGGCGGCAATGATAGGAATTTTTACAGACTTAGTAAGCTGGGGGAGTAAACTTAAAAGACCAATTAATCCTTTTTCTGCGCCGCCAATAAAAGTACCACGATGTCCACCGGCCTCATAGCCTTGGGCAACAATCATATCGACCCCTGATTTTTCAAGTAAAATTGCTTCTTCGACATGCGTTGCTGTGCCAATAAGGAGTGTTTTGTTGTTCTTTAACTGGTTTATCCAGGTTTTATCAGGCAAACCAAAAATGAAGCTGAATACGGGTACTTTTTCTTCAACAATGACGCGCATTTGCTCGTCGAAATGCGGTGCATAAGGGGGCGATGTGGGGTGAATTTTATAATGGAGTTCAGCACATGCTTGCGCTATTCGATCGCAACTATGGGCAATTTGTTCTGCAGAAGCAGTTTGATGATGGGGAATAAAAAGATTAATGGCAAATGGGCGATCGGTTAATTCGCGAATGTTACGGATAGCTGCTCTTATTTCATCGGCCGACATATACGCTGCGCCAAGAGAGCCTAATCCACCGGAATTTGAAACGGCAGCAACGAGGTTGGGTGTGGTGAAACCTGCCATAGGCGCTAAAAAAATGGGAGATCGGATACCTAGTTTTCGAGTAACCGCTATCATTGATTCCATGGATGTGTTTCCTTTAACTTGAGTAGGGTTAGCCAAAGAATGACTCAAACTTGAAAACTATAGCAGATCAACTCAGGGGTGAATATAAGGTAAATATTCTCGAGAAAATTGGGAGCTCATTGAATTTAACCGATTTATTGTTCTTGATGAAACCAGTTTCTTTTTCAAAAAATGGGTCTATTTTTGCTGAAAATCTGGAAATAAAATTGACTTGTCAGTATCATTTCGAGTTCGATGTCGAGGATTTAAATATGTGGTTTAGTTTTTTTGCCTTAGTGGCTTTATCATTAAATAGTTACGCTTTAAGTGCTGCCGACAGGCAACAAATTGAGGACAGAATTAGGCCTATTGGTCAGATTCACTTAGCGTCGCAAAGTACTTTGGCTTCGTCTGGAACAGCTCAAGATGAAGCAAAGGCAAAGGTCACAGAAACGTCTGGTCAGACTGTTTATGAGCAATATTGTTCAACTTGCCATCGCGATGGGGTGGCCGGCGCACCAAAATTTCGTGATAGCGCAGATTGGCAATCACGTCTTGATAAAAAAACATTGGATGAGCTTGTTGCTTCCGCGATGAAAGGATTAAATGCGATGCCTATGAAAGGTACCTGTATGCAGTGCAATGATGAAGAGATTAAAAATGCAATTCAATATATGTTGCCTCAATCATGACTAAATTTACTTATAAGCGATTACAAGGCTTTCTTGCTTTTTTAAGTTTATTTGTTCTAGCTAGTTCTTTTTATTTTCAATATGTCAAAGGATTGTCTCCTTGTCCTTTATGTTTAATGCAGCGTTTTTGTGTATTATTGCTATTTATGATTTGTTTTATCGGAGTAAATACTCACCGTTTAAAGAGAGGTAAAATCATCGCTGGCTTACAAATACTCATTGCTGGCAGTGGGCTATTTTTTGCGGGACGCCAACTTTGGTTGCAATCGCTCCCTGCAGGACAAGCGCCAAGTTGTATGCCCGATCTAGAGATAGTAATTCGCTATTTTCCATGGCGTGATGTGCTACGGACTCTTCTTTGGGGCACCGGTGATTGTGCAGAAGTTTCTTGGCAATGGTTAGGATTATCAATGCCTGCCTGGTCAGCGCTCTATTTTTTATTCATAGTAATAGTAGCGATCCCTCTTTTCTGGATTTTACGTAGGCAAATTACCCACAGCTTGCGCTGAAAAAAGCGATTGTTTTTTGTGAGGCATTGATCTGCTTGCAATAAGAGAATTGCACATGTTATAAAATTTCAGGACTTCTTCTCCGCTGGAAGGATGCTATGCGGTTATCTTACACAATGGGCCTAAGTATTATTGTTTGCTGGTTAACAGCCTGCGAGCATGTCGCCGTACTATCCACTCCCAAAAAACAGGCAATCGCTTCTACAAGTGAACTTGCGATTAAAGCACAAAATGATTTTTGGAAAACGTTGCATGAGGGAAATTATCAAGATATCCCGAAAGTTGATTATCTGTTGATGGCTGCTTATTTACAAAATCCAAATGATCCACAACTTGCTGCTCATCTTGGGCTTCTCCATTTATGGAAAATTACTGAACGCCAACGCAATAAAAAGGAATCGCCAACAATAGTTAACGAAATTATATTATCGCGCAAATACATTACCGATGCTTTGCAGCTTGATCCAAAAAATCCTATATATCAGGGGTTTGCAGGAGATACTCAATTAATTGAAGGGAAAATTTTTCATGATAAGCGCGAAGAAACGAGGGCTTATTTTCTATTAAAAAAAGCAATACATCATTGGCCTGAGTTTAATTATTTTACTGCGGGTTATCCAATGACAACCTTACCTCCCGATTCAGAACAATTTCAGGAAGCACTGTCTTGGCAATGGGATACGCTTGATCTGTGCCAAGGAAGCGAGATAGATCGAAAAAAACCAATCTATAGTATCCCAGAGAATAGCAAAGGCCAGAAACGAGCTTGCTTTAATTCTTGGATTGCGCCTTTCGGTTTCGAGGGATTTTTTATGAATATGGGTGATATGTTAGTGAAATCAGGTGACTGGCAAACGGCGATCGTAATTTATAACAATGCCAAACTTGATAAAAATTACGCACAGTGGCCTTATCGGGAAATGCTAGAAAAACGCATTATCAATGCCAAAGAAAATGTGGCTAATTTTCAGAAAGAATTCTCTGATCCTGATAAAGCAATCATGTTTAATTCCGGTTATGGTTGTATGGTTTGTCATCAGAGTGTAGCAAAATAACAACTGAAAGTGGGTGGTCATTGGGTGGTTAGCGCAGCCTTAAGAGAAATCTGCTCTATCCCCTGGTAAATAAGCAGCCACTTAGTTATTATCGCCAGCCATTATTGTGATTGAAGCAACTTCTTATGAATAAGTTTAGCTCCGAGCTCATTAAGCATCATACTTTTACAAAAGCACGTGTGACGCGTATCAGTACACCACATGGTGATTTTTTAACACCGGTATTTATGCCAGTAGGGACTCGTGCAGGCGTAAATAATATGACCCCTCGTGAGTTACTTGCCGCGGGCAGCCAAATTATCCTTGGAGGCAATACTTATCATATGCTCTGTGCTCCAGGCATGTCAGTGATTGAAAAAGCCGGGGGTATGCATCCATTTATGGGGTGGCAGGGGCCAATGTTAACAGACAGTGGCGGTTTCCAAGTTTTTAGTCTCTCGAAGAATAAGGAAATTTGTACCATTGATGAAAAAGGAGCACATTTTCGCTTACCGGGAACCACTCGTCTCATTCATATGACGCCGGAGATGTCGCTGGAAACGCAGAAAATCATTGGTGCGGACATTATTATGGCTTTTGATCAATGTACTCCGGATCAGTGTTCACGAGATGAAGTGCAGCATATCATGAAGCGCACCCATCGTTGGCTTAAGCAATCGATAGACTATCATCAGCAACATCCGACTTCGCATTACGGAGCAGCTCAAGCTTTGTTCGGGATTGTACAAGGAGGTATTTACGAAGACTTACGTCGAGAAAGTGCGGACTTCATTTCTTCAATGAATCCTGATGGTATTGCAATTGGTGGTGAAACAATAGGCTTTAATATGAAAACCACAATCGATATTATTCGCTGGATTAATGAGTACCTACCAGAAAATAAACCACGCTATACCATGGGAGTAGGGATGTCACCTCAAGATTTATTGGATGTGGTGGCTGAAGGAATCGATATGTTTGATTGTGTCGCGCCGACGAGAAATGCCCGACATGGATCTTTATATTGTGGAGAGGTGGTTAAAGAAGGGAATTGGTTAAGATTTGCCAGTTCTTATGAAAATGCTCGCCTCCAAATAAAAAAAGCGTGCTTTGCCAATGACTTGTCGCCTATTATGTCCACATGCACATGCTATACTTGCCAACATCATTCTCGCGCATTTTTGCATCATTTAAGTAAACAAAGGGCAAATCTGTTTACTGTATTAGCGAGTATCCATAATGTCCATGTAATGAATGAAGTCTGTGCTAGAATGCGCGACCTAATTCTTAATTCCTAAGTATTTAAAAAAGAGACAGAGGAGAGCTTTAATGATTTTAATTAACACTTCAAAAGGTGAGATTCGTTTAGAACTACATGAGGGAAGTGCCCCCAAAACGGTGGAAAATTTTCTAAATTATGTTCGTAAGGGCTTCTATAATGATACCATTTTTCATCGTGTGATTGATGGGTTTATGATTCAAGGTGGTGGATTGACTGCCGACATGGTACAAAAAACGACGGATACCCCAGTAAAGAACGAAGCTAAGCAAGCTAAGCCCAATAAACGTGGTACGATAGCAATGGCTAGAACAATGGATCCCCACTCCGCAACAGCTCAATTTTTTATCAATGTTGCTGATAATGCGTTTCTTAACTTCAGTGGTGAACACGCACAAGGCTATGGCTACTGTGTATTTGGAGAAGTCGTTGAAGGGATGGACGTTGTCGATGCTATCGCCAAAGTTAAAACTGGCCAACGGAAAGGACATGCAGATGTTCCTGTAGAGGAAGTGGTTATTCACGAAATTTCCGAAATCTAAGGCGTTTCTTCGCTATCGATTAGAAAGTGTCTGTTGTCCCGAATCCAATAAGGGATCTCCTAGATGATGACTGTTAAGATTGGGAGATCCCTCAATTGCTTGGTGTGTATAGCAAACCACAATGCTCAAATCTCACTTATTTATTTTCTTATGTGTTTACGTAGACTAGCGGAATAATCAAATTTGGGAATTTCAACATGAAAGAAGATTGCTAATAATCGAGTTGAGAAAATGGCTAGCAAAGTAATCATTATGTTAATGTCGTTTGAAAGGTGAAAATAATCTAAAACGATAAATAACAACGCCCCTGCAAGCGCAATCACTGCGTATAATTCTTTACGAAGCACTAAAGGAATATCATTGCAAAGGATATCGCGAAGCATTCCACCACAGATTCCTGTGATCATGCCACTAAGGATGGCTACACTGGGAGACAAACCATTACTGAGACTTTTTTGTGTGCCAATGATCACAAAAGTAGATAACCCTAGCGCATCAAGGACTAAAAAAACTTTCATGATTTTTACCAGTGAATGTGCAATAAAGATGGTTAGAAAAGCACAAGCAGAGGTGTATAAAAGGTATTCAGGATGAGCGACCCAAGTAAGTGGATAAGTATTTAAAAGCATATCACGCACAGTTCCGCCACCCAATGCAGCGATGGAGGCAATGAGCACAACTCCAAAAAAATCCATTTTTTTGCGCCCAGCTGCAATAGCACCTGTGATGGCTTCCACACAAATGCCCATAATAAACAGATAATGCAATAACATAATTTTTGCTTTGTGCTCAAAAAATGTGATCATACCATTCTTTAGCTGGCTGGCGAAATAGTTCATTAAGCGCTAGGATTATAATAAACCTGATAATGAACACTAAATCATCGTCTCGGAGTAGTAATAATGGGTGAAGGACAATCAGAAAAAACGTCCACATTTATAAATGCGGTAGATAAAGATTTGCATGATAACATCTTACGGTTAGATCAGAAATTAAAGGGCTTTCTAACCGAAATTACCGTCAAACTTGAAGGGATAGAAACAGATGGACTAGGGTTAAAGGAAGAGCGCAAAGAGCAATTAATACTTTTAAAGTACGAGATAAAAAAAGCGATTAATGGAATAGAAAATCTGGTCAATATGGTCCTTGAAGAGGGCATAACTGGCAGCCAATTCACCGAAATGAATCGCGAGAATTTAGATGCGTTACGCCAGGCCTTTAAGCAAAGTATTGAGAAAATATCGAAAATGCGGGAAGAATTTTAGTGGGAGACTGGCGGATAATTCATCACCAAACTCTGGACATTTTTTCTAGTTCGCTTCTCACTGTTTACTCAAAATAGGTACTATTTATCATGATAAAAAAAGGAGTTCGATGTTTTTTAATTCAATTAATGCTTCTTCTCTTTTTACACTCAGCTAATGGCTCCGCTCCGACTCCTTCGACTTTACAATCTGGGTTAGAGCAGCAAATTGATCAAATTGTAGCGGCAAATAGGAAGCTTTATAGTATTCCTGGGCTTGCACTCGCCGTGCTCCAAAATGGAAAGCCTATTCTATTGAAGGGATATGGTTTTGCAGATATTCAATCGCAGCAAGCAGTAGGAACAGATACGTTATTTGCTATTGGCTCAGTTTCTAAAGTAATTACCGCGTTAGGGGTAATGATGTTAGTTCAGCAAGGAAAGATAAATCTGGATGACTCTGTGCTGCGCTATATTCCAAATGCCCCGCAAACCTGGCAGGGGGTTACTATTCGTCAGCTACTTTCCCATACAAGTGGCATTCCGCAGCATCAAGGACCGTACTTGCCTTGGAATCAAATTTGGCAAAAGATGGCACAAACACCCATGCAATTTCCACCTGGTACGAGTGTAAAATACAATAATTTTGGCTACATTGTCCTTGATCGTGCAATAGAAAATGTGAGCAATCAATCCTTAAGTGATTTTTTTCAGAACACTATTTTTCAACTTCTGAACATGAATCAGACAGGGTTTCCTTCCACTTTATTTCCATCAGGTCTGGCCACCGGGTATCAGTTAAATAATGGAGTAATCAATCCAAACCCTAATAAAAAGCCCTGGCAACAAATGTGGGGCTCAGGTGGTATTGTTTCTTCAATCAATGATATGGCTAAATTAGATGCTGCCCTAAGTGCTGGAGAGCTCTTATCTTCTTCATCTTACAAACAAATGTGGAGTCCAACTTTCTTAAAAAATGGGCAACCTGCTGGAAAAAATGATTGGGCATGGGCTTTAGGTTGGCAAGTCACCTATGATCATGACAAGTTCGTTGTTTTCAAGAATGGAGCAATTCGAGGGTATAGTAGCTGGATCGTTCGTCATATCGATGATCAAATCAGTATTATTATTTTGGTGAATACTAATCATGTTCCTTTGAAAAAAATAGCAAAACAGATCTTTAAGCAAGTGATGTCAACTCAAAAAGCGAATCAGAGCACTGATTGAATTTCCTTCACTCTTCTGATGCCTCTTCTTACCCTCTTTCCGCTCGCTCTTAATCACATCTTGCGCTTATCTCGGCATCTCAGTGTTTTAGCATAGTGCTCCTGGCTCCTCGGACAGGTCGCGGGACCTAGGGATAACAATTAACCTTATTTCTAACGTTTTGTTCATTCGCATTTTTAACCAAAAATGGTTTTATTTTTCTCATCTCGCGGTTATGCTCTGTGAACTTTTTACTCGTGAAGTTAAACCACTCCCCGAATTTCAATTGGAATTTAAAAATGACTATTAGTGCTTGGTATTATCCCTCAATCATTGCCCTATTTTTGTATGGTGCTTGGGGATATTGGGGGGCAAGAGCATCCAGCTTTATCAATCCTTTATCTATTACCTTTTATTCGAGTCTGGGGGTATTAATTTCGGGTGTATTAGCTTTGGCTTTATTGGATTTTAAGCCAGAACTCTCGGCCAAAGGCAGTATGTATGGCTTGTTAAATGGATTAGCTAATGGCATTGCATGCATTTTTTTTATTGTGGCCCTACGAAAAGGTCCAGCCATGCCCGTTGTGCTAATTACTTCAATGTATCCATTGATTACATTAATTTTATGCATCGTCTTTCTAAAGCAGGGTATTACTTTAAGACAAACATTTGGGATGATTTTCGCAATAGCTGCGCTCATATTGTTTTCTAGCGAGGCATAATCCATTGTTTTAAAATAAATATATTACAAAAAGGTCTTTTTCTTTTATCCGTTATGACGTAGCCCCCTGTTGCATTGACTACAATTTAGTTGATATGATAAAATAGTTGCTTGCTGGTAGGTAATTTATTATTTTTAAACACTGCGATGTGTCTTCTCCCTGAGGGATTACTGAGGAGAACTGATACTAATTCAAGTTTCCATTATGAAACGGGTGCATCGCCATGATAGAAGCGTTAGGCTTTTTTCAAGGCGATGACCCATTTATCAAGCTATGCCTTATCTCTAAAGCCTAATCTATTTAATCGTAAACAAAAATAGAGGGTTCTCTTATGTTAAGCGCAGCCTGTACCGATAGAGGGAATTGTCTAGGAAGGTTGCTGTCGGTTATGGAGGAGGCACTCGCCACTCTCATTAACCCTATTATCAATCAACTCAATAATCAAAATAAAGACGATCGTTTCAGGCAGTGCCTCTTCGCTTGCTTAGCTGCTGCGGGGATACCCGCTTTAGAGAAAAAAACGCGGGAAGGATTTATGGAGCCTCTTATATTCAAACGGAATGACAAATCTTACTGTATTACCGCGTGTAACCTGCTCGTTTTATTATTTGTTCATTCTGCTAGCAATCTAAAAATAGACATGGATAGCGCTTCATTGAATGAATAGTCGATGCTTATATCATTATATCGGAGTTATTAATGCCAAACAAAAGTCGTCTTAATGAAAATACGCGGCCGCTAAAAAAAGCGAAAGCAACTTCTGAATTTAGTGGGCAATTAGAAACTCAGATTAACAATTTAATGAAAAATAAGCAATTTGATGATGTTTTGGTGATATTGAATTATTTTTTGTCTAATTTGCCCAATGCTTCTAATGCGAAAATAAAACGCTCCGAAGTCTATTGCCTAATGGGCCAATTCGATAACGCCTTAACGGATTTAAGTGACGCGTTAGCTCAAGACCCGAATAATGTGTTTGCTTTAGCAAGACGAGGAGATGTTTATCGCCAAAAGAACCAATTAGATAACGCCTTAACGGATTTAAATGCTGCGTTAGCTCAACAGCCGAATAATGTGTTTGCCTTAGCAAGACGAGGAGATGTTTATCGCCAAAAGAATCAATTAGATAACGCCTTAACGGATTTAAGTGCCGCGTTAGCTCAACAGCCGAATAATGTGTTTGCTTTAGCAAGACGAGGAGATGTTTATCGCCAAAAGAACCAATTAGATAACGCCTTAACGGATTTAAATGCTGCGTTAGCTCAACAGCCGAATAATGTGTTTGCCTTAGCAAGACGAGGAGATGTTTATCGCCAAAAGAATCAATTAGATAACGCCTTAACGGATTTAAGTGCCGCGTTAGCTCAACAGCCGAATAATGTGTTTGCTTTAGCAAGACGAGGAGATATTTATCGCCAAAAGAACCAATTCGATAACGCCTTAACGGATTTAAGTGCCGCGTTAGCTCAACAGCCGAATATTGTATTTGTTTTAACAAGACGGGGAGATGTTTACCGCCAAAAGAACCAATTCGATAACGCCTTAACGGATTTAAATGCCGCATTAGCTCAGCAGCCGAATCATGTGTTTGCTTTAGCAAGACGAGGAGAAGTTTACCGACAAAAGAACGAGTTCGATAACGCCTTAATGGATTTAAATGCCGCGTTAGCTCAAGACCCGAATTATTTATTTGCTTTAGTAAGACGAGTAGAGGTTTATCGACAAACGAACAATTTCAATAACGCTTTAACGGATTTAAATGCCCTGTTAGCTCAAAGGCCGAATGATGTGTTTGCTTTAGGAAGACGGGGAGAGGTTTATCGACAAACGAACCAATTGGATAATGCCTTAACGGATTTAAATGCCGCGTTAGCTCAAAAGCCGAATGATGGGTTTGCTTTAGCAATACGGGGAGAGATTTATCGACAAATGAACCAATTCGATAATGCCTTAAGGGATTTAAATGCCGCGTTAGCTCAAAAGCCGAATGATGTGTTTGCTTTAGCAATACGAGGAGAAGTTTACCGGCGAAAAAACGAATTCGATAACGCCTTAATGGATTTAAATGCCGCGTTAGCTCAAGACCCGAATTATGTGTTTGCTTTAGCAAGACGGGGAGAGGTTTACCGACAAAAGAACGAATTCGATAACGCCTTAATGGATTTAAATGCCGCGTTAGCTCAAGACCCGAATTATGTGTTTGCTTTAGCAAGACGGGGAGAGGTTTACCGACAAAAGAACGA